>CAJYUW010000046.1 GCA_913778205.1 uncultured Curtobacterium sp. | reverse complement strand
GCTGACGCGCTGACGCGCTGACGCGCTGACGCGCTGACGCGCTGACGCGCTGACGCGCTGACGCGCTGACGCGCTGACGCGCTGACGCGCTGACGCGCTGACGCGCTGACGCGCTGACGCGCTGGGAGGCGGCCTGGAGGCGCGGTGCGGGCCTGCACCGCGCCTCCATGCCGTCCGGTGCCGACCCCACGACCGTCGGTGGCCGCTCCTAGGATGGTGCGGTGAGCACCGCCGCGCCGACGAGGACCAGCATCCTGAGCGGTCGCTACGCGCTCGCGACGGTCGGCATGGTCGCCATCGTCGCGGTGGCGGCGTTCCAGAACCTCGCGATGACGACGGTGATGCCGGAGATCAGCCGCGACCTCGACGGCGAGACGCTCTACGCCCTCGCCTTCGCCGCGCCGCTCGCCGCGGGCGTGCCGGGCATGGTGCTCGCGGGCAACTGGACCGACCGCTCCGGCGGACGCGTCGTCGCGTGGGTGTCCGCCGGGTTCTTCGCCGTCGGCACCGCGGTCGTGATGACCGCGCCGACCATGGAGCTGTTCCTCGTCGGACGGCTCGTCGAGGGCTTCGGCGCCGGCGCGATCGACGTCGTGCTGTACGTGCTCGTCGCGCGGATCTTCCCCGACGAGCTGCACGGCCCGGTGTTCGCCGGGTTCGCCGCGGCGTGGGTGCTGCCGGCGCTCGTCGGACCAGCGATCGCCGGGTTCGTCGCCGAGGTGTGGAACTGGCACTGGGTCTTCGCCGGTGCGCTCGTCATCGCGGTCGTCGGCTTCAGCGTGCTCGTGCCGACCCTGCGGCGACTGCACGCACCGGTCGCCGAGGTCCGAGCACCGTGGCAACGCGCCCGCATCGGGTGGTCGGTCGGGGCAGCCGTCGCGATCCTGCTCCTCAACGTCGCGCCGGACCTCGGCGTGTGGGCACGCGTGGCGGCGGTCGTGATCGGGGTGGTGGGCACGTGGGCCGCCCTCCGGCCGCTCGTCCCCACCGGTACGTTCCGAGCGGCTCCGGGGCTGCCGTCCGTGGTGCTGCTCCGTGGGCTCGTCGCGGCGTCGTTCTTCGGGAGCGAGGCCTACGTGCCGTTCCTCCTGCAGGCGAAGCACGGGCTCTCGGCGTCGGCGGCGGGGCTCGCCCTCACCGTCGCGGCACTGAGCTGGGCCGGTGCGAGCTGGCTGCACGGCCGGATCGGCGAGCAGCGGCTCACCGCCGCGCGGACCTTCACGGTCGGCCTCGGGCTCGTGCTCGTCAGTCTCGTCGCGGCGTTCGCCGTCGCGGCGTTCGACCTGCCGTGGTGGCTGCTCGTCGTCGGCTGGTTCGTCGGGGGCGCGGGGATGGGGGCGGTCTACCCGCGGACCTCCATGCTGACGCTGCGGTTCTCGGGCGAGGGCGACGACGGCTTCGCGTCGAGCGCGCTCACGATCGCGGACGCAGCGGGCAGCGTGGTCGGACTCGCCGTCACCGGCCTGCTGTTCGTCGGGACAGGCGGCGCCGGGACCGACGTGGCGTTCCCGCTCGTCTTCGGCGGCATGGTGGTCGTCTCGCTCCTCGCGTGGGCTGCGGTGCGACGACTCGGGCCCGTGCCACCGCCGTCCTCGACCACCGACGGCGGGTAGCCTGACGCTCGTGTCCGCTCGCATCGTCGCCGCAGCCGTCGTCGTCGCGGCGGCCCTCGCGCTGACCGGCTGCCAGGGCACGACGTCGGCCGCTCCGACCCCCGTCCAGAGCAGCGACCTGACGAGCTCCGACGGCGGCTTCGACCAGAACGCACTCGTCGGCGTCGTCCTGCTGCAGACCGCGGCGACACCCGGCTCGACGTCCGGTGGGGTGCCGCTCGCCACACGGTTCCGCGACGACCTGACCGCCGCCGGCTTCCGGCCGGACGTCCGGGTCGCCGGGACGGACGACGCGGCGACGGACCAGGAGCGTGCGGTCCGGCAGCTCGTGCAGCGGGGCGCGAAGGCGCTCCTCGTGCAGGCGGCCGACCCGGCGTCGCTCTCCGGTGCGGTCCAGGTCGCCCACGACGCCGGCGTGGTGGTCGTCGCCGTCGGCGACCCGCTGCCGACGTCGGGCACGGGCGGGGACGGCGTGTCCGCGGACTACCGGGTCCAGGGCAGCGACTCCGACGCCGCCACGGTCGCGCGCGCCACCGCGGTCGTGGAGTCCCTGCAGCGCGGCGAGAAGCCGGACGTCGGCTGACCCGGGACGCAAGGGTCGGGCACGCTCTCACGGCGGTTCCCCAGGACGGTCGCGAGCGCCCGCACGGGGAGGCCCCGCACCGCTGAGCGGAACGACAGGAGGTGTCCCTCGAACGGGGGACGCCGGTCGTCGGTGGAACGACCGACTGTCCGATCGTTCCGGAAGCTCACTACATTCGGCTCACCCCAGCTCCCCGGTGAGAGGACCCGAAGTGCAACGACGCCAACCGACCCCAGGTCGGACCGAACCCCAGCGGACCCGCACCGCCCTCGTCGCGATCGCCACCGCAGCGTGCACGATCGGTGCCGTCGCGATGACCGCCGGACCCGCCGACGCCGCGACCCGGCACACCCTGCCCGACTCCACCCCGGCCTGGGCGACGAGCGCGAACGACGCCGGCGCCGTCGCCGCGAGCACCGACGTCGAGGGCGAGGTCTACCTGCCCCTCCGGGACCAGCGGGGTGCCGAGGCGCTCGCGACCGCCGTGTCGACGCCCGGCAACGCCCGCTACCGCAAGCCCCTCAGCCCGTCGGCGTGGATCGCGGAGTACGCCCCCACCAGGGCATCCGCGGACGAGGTCACCGGGTACCTCCGGGCGCAGGGCCTCACCATCACGGCGGTCCCGGCCAGCCACGAGTTCGTGGTCTTCCGCGGACCCGCGTCCGTCGTGGGCAGCGTGCTCGGCACGAGCCTGCACAGCTACCGCCACGCGGGGAAGACGCTTGTCGCACCGACGTCCGCGCCGTCGCTGCCGTCCTCGATCGCCGGCCTCGTCAGCGGGGTCACGGTCGATCAGGGTCGCCTCCTGACCCACCCCGAACTCGTCCAGCAGGGCGAGACGCCCGCCACCTCGACGCCGGCCCGGACCCTCCGCGAACAGGCGACCGGCCCGACCGGCATCCAGGCGAAGTGCTCCGCCTACGACGGCCAGAACACGGCGACCGTCCCCGCGGCCTACGGCACGACCACCGTCCGGACCTTCGCGTGCGGCTACGTGCCGAAGCAGATCCGGTCCGCGTACGGCGTCGACGCGCTCGCCGCGAAGGGCGTGCGGGGTCAGGGACAGACGGTGGCGATCATCGACGCGTACGCCTCGCCGACGATCGTGCACGACACGGACACGTACTCGGCGCGGAACGGCGAGCCGGGTCTCACGAGTGCGACCTTCCAGCAGAAGATCCCGTCGCCGTCGCAGTTCACCGACCAGGTCCTGTGCCAGCAGCCCAGCGGGTGGCAGGGCGAGGAGACGCTCGACGTGCAGTCGGTGCACGCCGTCGCGCCGGCCGCGAAGATCCTCTACGTCGGCGGGACGAACTGCGGCGGCGGCCTCGACGTCGCGATGTCGAAGGTCCTCGACCAGGGGCTCGCGAACCTCGTGAGCAACAGCTACGGCGACGTCGGCGAGAACGTGCCGCTGTCCGCCATCCGTGGCCAGGAGAACCTGCACGTCCAGGCTGCCGGCGAGGGCATCGGCCTGTACTTCTCGAGCGGGGACGACGGCGACGAGTCGGCCGCCCTCGGCAGTGCGCAGCCGGACTTCCCGGCCTCGAGCCCGTGGGTGACCGCGGTCGGCGGGACGAGCCTCGGCATCGGCGCCGACGGTCGCAAGACCTTCGAGACCGGGTGGGGCGACGTGCTCGACCAGATCGTGTCGAGCGACCGCGGTGACGTCTACGCAGCACCGCTGCCCGGCGACCTCGTCGGCGGTGGTGCCGGTGGTGGACGGAGCACGCTCTTCGACCAGCCCGCCTACCAGAAGGGCGTCGTGCCGTCGTCGCTCGCGAACGGCAAGCGCGTCTCGCCGGACCTCGCGGCGCTCGCCGACCCCTACACCGGGTTCGCGATCGGCATCCGGCCGATCACCGACGACTCCACCCTCGCGACCGGGGACTACGTCGACGAGACGTACGGCGGCACCTCGCTCGCGTCCCCGCTGACGGCGGCGCTCATGGCGATCGTGCAGCAGTCGACGCACACCCGGCTCGGCTTCGCGAACCCGACGATCTACGCGACCCACCGTGCGGTCCCGAAGGCGTTCGTCGACGTCGTGCCGCCGAGGTCGCCGATCGCCCTCGCCTACACGAGTGCAACGAGCGGCAAGGACTACCTCGTGACGCTCGACCACGACACGTCGCTCACCACCGCGAAGGGGTACGACGACGTGACGGGCCTGGGCGCGGTGTCCTTCACCGCGCTCTCGCAGGTGGCGCGCCGGTAGCGCTCGTCACGTCCCCGACGGCGGGGCGGACGGACGGGAGGCCCGGTGCCAGCTGGCACCGGGCCTCCCGTCCGACCCGTGGTGCGTCAGCGCCACCAGGCCGGGAACGACAGCGTGATCGTCTCGACCAGCGCCTTCCGCGACCGGCGCGGGCCGGCCAGCCACGCCTCGATCGCGCCGACGAAGCCCTGCGCGACGAAGCCGGCCGCGACGTCGTCGAGGAGCTCCGGTCGTCCGGCGGGGAGCTCGCGGATGTGCTGGGCGCTCGACACCGTGAAGTGGTCGACGAGCAGGCGGTGCAGCGAGCCGTCCTCGGGGTCCGGGAGCGCCTTGCCGTAGATGTCCCGGTGCGCGATGACGTGCTCGACCACCGCGTCGATGCCGCGACGGGTGATGGCGGCCAGTTCGTCCGGTCCGGCGCCACGCTCGAACGCCGCCCGGCGCGCGGCGACGTCGTCCTCGCGGATGCGGTCGAGCTCGGGCGTGAGCACGTCGGCGAGCAGCGACCCGGGGGAGACCGCGTGCGAGTAGAAGGTGGCGCGGTTGATGCCGGCGGCGCGCGTGACGTCGGCGACCGTGATGCGGGAGACCGGGCGGTCGGCGGCGAGCCGGAGGATCGCTTCGCGCAGGGCCGCGGTCGTGTGCAGGATCCGGGCGTCGACCATGACACCCACCCCCTTCTGTCCGGAACGCCCGGTCCGTCGGGCAGTCCGAACGTACCGCATGTCAGGGGACGCCCAGGTGCGGTTAGGATGGTTCCGCGCACGAATCGATTCGAGTCGTGGTCGCCCCGCTCCCATCCCGCTCTCCGCACCGTCGAAGGACCCCGCTCGTGACCGCGCCCGCCACCACCGGTTCGCTCCGTGTCGTCCTGCACCCGGGGGACTCGCTCTCCCGGAGTCAGCGACTCGTCTACGTCTTCGTCCTGGGCGCCCTCACCGCGCTCGGGCCGTTCACCATCGACCTCTACCTGCCGGCGTTCCCCTCGCTCAAGCAGCAGTTCGGCGTCACGGACGGCGCGGTCCAGCTCACGCTCACGGCGACGACCCTCGGGTTCGCCGTGGGGCAGCTGCTCGTCGGGCCGTGGAGCGACAAGGTCGGCCGCAGGCTGCCGCTCATCGTCGCCACGAGCCTCCACGTCCTCGCGTCGATCGGGGCGGCCACCGCCCCGGACATCGAGCTGCTCGCGGTGTTCCGCGTCCTGCAGGGCATGGGTGCCGCGGCGGGCGGTGTCGTCGCCATGGCGACCGTGCGCGACCTGTTCGGCGGGAAGCCCCTCGTGCGGATGCTCTCCCGGCTCGCGATGGTGAACGGCCTCGCGCCGATCCTGGCGCCGCTCATCGGGTCGCAGATGCTCCGGTTCACGAGCTGGCGCGGGATCTTCGTGTTCCTCGCCTGCTACGGGCTCGCCGTCGTGGTCGCCTCGCTCCTGCTCATCGTGGAGACGCTCCCGCCGGCGCGTCGCCACGAGGCCGGGCACTCGAGCGTCGGGCAACGGTACCGGGCGCTCTTCTCCGACCGGATCTTCGTGGGGGTCGCGCTGATCGGCGCGATGGTCTTCAGCGGTCTGTTCTCGTACCTCAGCGCGTCGCCGTTCCTCTTCCAGCAGGTGTACGACCTCAGCGCGCAGCAGTACGGCCTGCTCTTCGCGGTCAACTCCATCGGCGTGGTGGTCGGCGTGCAGGTCTCGTCGCGCATCGCGCAGCGGGTCGGACCGCAGTGGATCCTCGCGTGCTCGACGGCGACGCTGTTCGTCGCGGCGGTGGCGATCATCGTGCTCGACCTCCTCGGTGCCGGGCTCGTCGGCGTGCTCGTGCCGCTGTGGTTCTTCATCGCTGCCTGCGGGTTCTCGTTCCCGCTCGTGCAGGTGATCGGCCTCGCCGCGCACGGCAAGGAGGCGGGTACGGCCGCATCGCTCCTCGGCGCCCTGAACTTCGGCGTGGCCGGGCTCATCTCGCCGATCGTCGGGTGGCTCGGCATCACGACCGCGGCTCCGATGGCCGCGGTGATGGCGTGCACCTCGGCGGTCGCGATCCTCCTGCTCTGGGTCGTCGTCCGGCCGCGGACCGTGCCGGCACTGTCGCACTGACGCCGGGTTCGGCGACGCGTCGGGCGGGTCGTCGTGGTCGCACGATCGGCGTGCCGCGCTGGCCGTCGCTGTCGGATGACGCGACCGCTGTCGGACGACGTCGACCGTGTCGTCGGACAGCGGCACGAGCCGGCACCGAGTCGTACCGCTGTCGGACGCGGCGAGCGGGCACCGAGCCCTACCGTTGTCGGACGACGCGACCGCTGTCGGACGACGTCGACCGTGTCGTCGGACAGCGGCACGAGCCGGCACCGAACCGGCCGTCCCCGCCGTTCGTATGCTGAGCGCATGAGCGACGCGGTGGAGCAGGCACGGGCGGCGGCAGCGGCGGCGAAGGCCGCAGCGGAGGAGGCCACGCGCCTCGCGGAGGAGGCCGCGGCGCGGGCCGAGGAACTCGCGGCGGCACTCGCGCAGAGCGCTCCGGCGGAGACGCCCGGGGGAGTGGCCGGGGACCCCGCCCCACTCGGGGAAGGAGCCGGCGACCCTGCCCCGCCCGGGGGAGCGGCCGGGGAACCAGCCGACGACGAGGCGGTGACCCCGACCGGAGCCGAGGTCGCGTCGGGGACCGGTGCCGTGCCTCCCCGCCGTGCCGCCGCTGTGCCGACCGGAGCCACGGATGCGCCCGTCGGGTCCGCGGAGCCGGCTGCCCCCGCCGCACCGGTGCCGTCCATCGCGACGGGTCCGCTCGGGGTGGACGCCGTCGCGGCGGTCCGCGCCGGGTACGAGGTCGCCGGGAGTGCCCTCGAGCTCGGAGCCCTGGTCAACGGCGAGGCCCTGCCGGACGTCCAGGTCCGGATCCCGCTCGGCATGCTCAACCGGCACGGCCTCGTCGCGGGCGCGACCGGGACCGGCAAGACCCGGACGCTCCAGTTGCTCGCCGAGCAGATCGCGGCGAACGGCGTGCCGGTGTTCGCGGCCGACATCAAGGGCGACCTCTCCGGGCTGGCCGCCCCCGGGACCGGGAGTAACAAGCTCCTCGCGCGGACGGCGGGCATCGGGCAGGAGTGGCAGCCGGTCGCGAGCGAGGCGGAGTTCTACAGCCTCGGCGGACAGGGCACGGGTGTTCCGATCCGCGCGACCGTCTCGGGCTTCGGTCCGCTGCTCCTCGCGAAGGTGCTCGGCCTGAACGAGACGCAGGAGTCGTCGCTCGGACTGGTCTTCCACTACGCCGAGCAGGCCGGGCTGCCGCTCGTCGACCTGTCGGACCTGCGGAGTGTGCTCACGTTCCTCACCAGCGACGCGGGCAAGGAGGAACTCGCGGAGCTGGGCGGCCTGTCGAAGCAGACCGCCGGGGTGATCCTCCGGGAGCTCATCACCTTCGCGGACCAGGGCGCCGACCAGTTCTTCGGCGAACCCGAGATCGACACGCGTGAGTTCCTCCGCACGGCGACCGACGGCCGCGGGATCGTGAGCCTGCTCGAGGTCCCGGGCGTCCAGGACCAGCCGCAGGTCTTCTCGACGTTCCTCATGTGGCTGCTCGCGGACCTCTTCAACGAGCTGCCCGAGGTGGGCGACCAGGACAAGCCGAAGCTCGTGTTCTTCTTCGACGAGGCGCACCTGCTCTTCAGCGGGGCGTCGAAGGACTTCACCGACCAGATCGTGCGCACGGTCCGGCTCATCCGGTCGAAGGGGGTCGGCATCTTCTTCGTGACGCAGACCCCGAAGGACGTGCCGAACGACGTGCTCGCGCAGCTCGGGTCGCGGATCCAGCACCAGCTCCGCGCGCACACCCCGGACGACGCGAAGGCGCTCCGGGCGACGGTCTCGACCTACCCGACGAGTGACTACGACCTCGGCGAGGTGCTCACCTCCCTCGCCACCGGCGAGGCGATCGTCACCGTGATGAACGAGAAGGGCGCGCCGACCCCCGTGGCCTGGACGCGCCTCCGTGCGCCGCAGGGGTCGATGGACCCGATGCCGTCACCCGACCTGGAGGCGCGGGTGCAGTCCTCTCCGCTCCTCGCCACGTACGGGACACGCGTCGACCCCGATTCCGCGTACGAGATGCTCGCCCGCCGCATGGAGGCGGCAGCGGCCGACGCTGCGGCCGCCGACGCGGCGAAGGCGGCCGCTGCCGCCCAGGCCGAGGCCGAGAAGGAGGCCGCCCGGGCGCAGGCCGCCGCGGCGAAGGAAGCCGCCGCCGAAGCGAAGCGGGAAGAGCGTGACCGCGCGGCGGCGCAGCAGGAGTACGAGAAGGCGCAGCGCGAGTTCGAGCGGGCCGAGCGGGCGGCCGAGGCGCGGCGGACGAAGCGGACGAGCACACGGACGACGGCGTCCCGGAAGGCCGGCGACCCACTGTCGGACCTGCTCGGGTCCGGTCTGGGGCGGACGATCGCGAAGGAGGTCGTGCAGGGCATCTTCTCGACCCTGCGTCGTCGGCGCTGAGGTTGGGCGCCGATCGTCGGCGCCGATGATCGGGCCATTGCCCGTGTCGCGGGCCAGGCCCGGTCGGGTTACGCCGAGAGGAGGCCGGCGGTCTCGACGAGGAGCAGACCGCCGACGACCAGGACGGCGAGCAGCCCGATGACGACGATCCCGCGGGAGCGCTCGTACCACGCCCGGCTCGCGGGCCAGCGACGTGCGAACTCGCGGGCCGACAGCGGGTGCGGCTCCTCGATGACCGTCACGTCGAGTTCGTCGACGACGCGGGCGAGTCCGGAGTCGCCCCAGACGTCGCCGCGCATCCGGAACAGGTGGGTGCCGTCCTCCGCGAAGGCGACGAGCTCCCGGACCGGGCGTTCGACCGACGCGCCGTGGGTCTCGACGAGCAGGACGCGGTCGACCTGGTCGCGGGGGACCCGACGAAGCGGGGTGAACACGCCGCGCACGTCGATCGACCGGGCGTCGATGCCGACGTAGGCCGTGCCCAGCCGGACGACCGCTGCGCCGACGACCCCGGCGAGGACCACGACGATGCTCGCCATGAGCGCCCAGAGCCGGAACGGGAACGACACCCAGACCAGCGCGACGGCGAGCGGGACCGCCGAGAAGACGATGCTGAGCGCCGTCGAGCGGACGAGGGCGCTCCGCGGGCGGACGACCAGGTCGTACGCACGGGCACGTGGTCGGACCGTCGCCTGCGCAGTCATGTCCCCCACGTCGGATCCTCCTGAGATGCGGGCGCAGCGGACGACACTGCCGCGCGACGCCCCTGCCGCACGTGTCCCGAGACGACCCGTCCCGGGGTCGCCGTCCGGTCAGCATAGGGGAGCAGAGGGGTCCGGGGACAGCCCGTTCCACCCCTTCTCGGCGTGTCCTGGCCACGGCGTGCGGATCGGGGTGCGCGGCGGTCCGCCAGGAGGGGGACCGCAGCGCCGTCGACGCGCGGACCGGCGGTCGCGGATCGGTCGAGGCTTCGTCGGGACCGACGACGGCGCGGGACCGAGCGGTCCCGCGCCGTCGTCGTGCTGGCGGAGGATAGGGGATTCGAACCCCTGAGGGCTTGCACCCAACACGCTTTCCAAGCGTGCGCCATAGGCCACTAGGCGAATCCTCCAGGCGCCACCTCGCGGTGACGACACCCCATGGTACAGGTCCGCGGGGGTGTGGATGACCACGCCCGTCCACAGGTGGGAATCCTCTCGGCTGGGTCGCGAGGGCCGGCGGATACCCTGGAGCCGTGTCGACCCGCATCTACATCACGTCCGCGGAGGGCCACACGGGCAAGAGCACCGTCGCCCTCGGAGTCCTCGAGACGCTCGCACGCACGGTCGGCCGGGTCGGCGTTTTCCGACCGGTGGCGCGTTCGGTCGCCGAGCCCGACTGGGTCCTCGAACTCCTCCTGCAGCACACCGCCGTCGGGATCTCCTACGACGACGCCGTCGGCGTGACCTACGACGACGTGCACGCCGACCCGGACGCCGCCCTCGCGACGATCCTGCGGCGCTTCGCCCTGGTCGAGCAGCAGTGCGACGCCGTCGTGGTCCTCGGGTCCGACTACACCGACGTGGGCAGTCCCACGGAGCTCTCCTTCAACGCGAAGGTCGCGACCAACCTCGGCGCGCCGGTGCTGCTCGTGCTCGGCGGGCGCGACGCAGCCGACCGGGGAGCGCGGACGCCCGAGGTGATGGCGCAGGTCGCCGACGTCACGACGAGCGAGCTGCGGGTCGCGCACGCGCAGCTGCTCGGCGTCGTCGTGAACCGCTCGGACCCGGCGCGGCTCGCGGAGATCGTGTCGAGCGTCGGCGCGGCCGTGCACGACCACCACGCGGGGGTCCCGGTCTGGGCGATCCCGGAGGACCCGGTGCTCGTGGCCCCCACCGTCCGGGCCCTGCTCGACGCCACCGACGCCACGCTCGTCCGCGGCGACGAGGCCCTCCTCGACCGTGAGGCCCTCGGCACCGTCGTCGCCGGCATGAGCATGGAGAACGTGCTGCCCCGGCTCATCGAGGGCGGCATCGTCGTCGTCCCGGGCGACCGCAGCGACGTCCTCGTCGCGATGCTCCTGGCCAACGAGTCCGAGACCTTCCCGAGCCTCGCGGGCGTGATCCTCAACGGCGGGTTCGAGACGTCGCCCCAGATCACCCGGCTGCTCGAGGGGCTCTCGAGCAGCCTCCCGATCGCGCAGAACACCCTCGGCACGTACGACACCGCCCTCCGGATCACCCAGACCCGCGGGCGGCTCGCGGCGGACTCGCCCCGCAAGGCGGACCTCGCACTGGCGCTGTTCGAGCAGCACGTCGACGCGGACGAGCTCCGGGACCGGCTGCAGGTCACGCCGTCCGGGGTCGTCACCCCGCTCATGTTCGAGCACGGCCTGCTCGACCGCGCCCGCAGCTACGGGACGCACATCGTCCTGCCCGAGGGCGACGACGACCGGATCCTCCGAGCAGCGTCGACCCTGCTCGCCCGGCAGGTCTGTGCGATCACGATCCTCGGCGACCCGGTGTCCATCCGGGCCCGTGCGACCGAGCTGGGTCTCGACCTCGACGAGGCGCAGCTCCTCAGCCCGTTCGACCCCGAGCTCCGCGAACGGTTCGCCGTCGAGTACGCCCGACTCCGTGCGCACAAGGGCATGTCGGTCGAACTCGCCCGCGACACCGTGACCGACGTCTCCTACTTCGGGACCCTCATGGTGCAGCTCGGTCTCGCCGACGGCATGGTCTCCGGCGCCAAGCACACCACGGCCCACACGATCCGGCCCTCGTTCGAGATCATCAAGACCCGGCCCGAGACCTCGATCGTGTCGAGCGTGTTCCTGATGGCGCTCGCCGACCGCGTGCTCGTCTACGGCGACTGCGCGGTCATCCCGGACCCCACGAGCGAGCAGCTCGCCGACATCGCGATCTCCTCCGCCGAGACCGCGACCCAGTTCGGCATCGAGCCGCGCGTCGCGATGCTGAGCTACTCGACCGGCGACAGCGGATCGGGCGCCGACGTCGACAAGGTCCGGGCGGGCACCGCGTTCGTCCGCGAGCGGCGGCCCGACCTCCTCGTCGAGGGGCCGATCCAGTACGACGCCGCAGCCGACCCGACCGTCGCGAGCACCAAGATGCCCGACTCGCCCGTGGCCGGACGGGCGACCGTCTTCATCTTCCCCGACCTCAACACCGGCAACAACACCTACAAGGCCGTGCAGCGGTCCGCCGGTGCGGTCGCGATCGGACCGGTGCTCCAGGGCCTCCGGAAGCCGATCAACGACCTCTCCCGCGGCGCGCTCGTCAGCGACATCGTGAACACCGTCGCGATCACGGCCATCCAGGCCGGCACCGCGGCCGAGCCGGCCTGACCCGCCCGGCGCACCGGACCACCCGGCCCGCCACCCGCCGGCGCGAGCCGGACCGACCACCGCGCACCGCGCCTCCAGTCCGAACGGAAGGGAACCACCCCGTGACCGCAGCCCTCGTCGTGAACTCCGGATCGAGTTCGTTCAAGTACCAGCTCATCGAGCTCGACGACGAGCGGACGCTCGCCTCGGGACTCGTCGAGCGCATCGGCGAGTCGACCGGCGCCTGGAAGCACACGAACGCGGTCACGGGTGAGTCCTCCTCGAACGACGCCGCCTCGGTGCCCGACCACGCCGCCGGGTTCCAGGCGATGCTCGACGCGTTCGGTGCGGTCGGGCCGTCCTTCGACGAGCACCCGCCCGTCGTCGTCGGGCACCGCGTCGTGCACGGCGGCACCACGTTCGACGCCGCGACCGTCGTCACCGCCGACGTGGAACGGCAGATCGAGGACCTGTCCTCACTCGCTCCGCTGCACAACCCGGCGAACCTCGAGGGCATCCGCGCCGCGAAGCGGGTCTTCTCGGACGTCCCGCACGTGGCGGTCTTCGACACCGCCTTCCACCAGACGATGCCACCGCACGCCTACACCTACGCCATCCCGTCCGACCTCGCCGAGCGCTACGGGATCCGCCGCTACGGCATGCACGGCACGAGTCACAAGTACGTGTCCGAGCAGGCCGCAGTGTTCCTCGAGCGGCCGCTGTCCGAGCTGAAGACGATCGTGCTGCACCTCGGCAACGGCGCGTCGGCCGCGGCCATCGACGGTGGTGCGTCGATCGAGACCTCGATGGGCCTCACGCCGCTCGAAGGACTCGTCATGGGGACCCGCTCCGGGGACCTCGACCCGGCCGTCCTGGTGCACCTCCACCGCGAGGCCGGACTCGACTTCGACGAACTGGACGACATCCTCAACAAGCGCTCCGGCCTGCTCGGACTCACCGGCAACGGCGACATGCGCGACGTGCAGGACGCCGCGTCGAAGGGCGACGAGGTCGCCGAGGCGGCGCTCGCCGTGTACCGGCACCGGATCCGCCGCTACGTCGGCGCGTACACGGCACAGCTCGGCGGGCTCGACGCGGTGGTCTTCACCGCGGGTGTGGGCGAGAACAACGCGCTGCTGCGTCGACGGGTGCTGGCCGGGCTCGAGCACCTCGGCATCGAGGTCGACGCGGACCGCAACGAGCTGGCATCCCGGGAGGCGCGGCGCATCTCCACGGACGCGTCGCGTGTCGCAGTGCTCGTCATCCCGACGAACGAGGAGCTCGAGATCGCCCGGCAGTCGGCTGCGGTCGCGCTGTAGGCGCCGCGCCGCAGCTGTGTGCGCCGGCGCGGTGCGGTGCGTGGCCGGGGCCCGTGGCAGCGGTGGTGCGTTGTGTGATCGCGACGCGGGACCCGTGGCTCCTGTGCCGCGCGCGGCTGAGTGCTGCGTCGCGCGGCCGCGGTGCTGCGTCGTTCCTCCCTGACCGCGACGCCGTCTGGTCCCGACCGCGTCACCACCCCAGCGATAACCCCTGAGCTCGGCGCGTCTCGTCGGCCGGGTGCGCGCCTCGTCGCGCCGGGTGCGCGTCTCGTCGGGCCGGGTGCGCGTCTCGTCGGGCCGGGTGCGCGTCTCGTCGCGCCGGGTGCGCGTCTCGTCGCGCCGGGTGCGCGCCTCGTCGCGCCGGCTGCGCGCCTCGCCGAGCCACGCGCGGTTCGGCGTCCGGTCGGTCAGCCGAGCGCGGAGAGCGCCGCCGGGATCGGCGTGTTGCCGCTGGTCACCTCGAACTGGACCCCGACGGCGAGGTCGTCCACGAGCGCGTGCAGCACCAGCGCCGCGACGTCCGCACGCGGGATCGAGCCGCGCGGGACCGTCCGACCGACGTCCACCGTGCCCTGGGGCGGCGTGTCGAGCAGTGCTCCGGGCCGGATGATCGTCCAGCGGAGGTTCCGCGCGCGGATGTTCGCGTCGGCCTCCGACTTCGCCCGCAGGTAGACCTGGAAGACGTCGGCGTCGCTGCGTGCCGGGACGACGGCACGCTCGGGGTCGTAGCGGTCCGCCGCCATCGCCGAGATCATCACGTACCGCTGGACCCCGAGGCGTTCGGCCGCGTCCGCGAGGAGGAGCGCCGCGTCGCGGTCGACGGTCAGCTTCCGCTCCGCGCCGCTGTTCGGCCCGGCCCCCGCCGCGAAGACCACGGCGTCGACGCCGCGCAACCGCAGGGCGAGTTCGTCATCGTCGAGCTGCTCGAGGTCGGCCACCAGTGCCGTCGCACCCTGCTGCTCGACGTCCGGGACGTGCGCGGGGTTGCGGACGATCGAGACGGCGTCGTGTCCGGCATCGGTGAGCTGTCGGGCGAGGAGGAGGGCGATCTGGCCGTGGCCCCCGGCGATGGCGATCTTCATGTGTCCGATACTGCCCGTCGCTTCCGGTAGACTTCCGGAGGCTCCTCACGTGACGCCATCCAGGCCAACTCCCCCAGGGCGGAAACGCAGCAAGGGTAACCGGGCTCTGGCGGGTGCGTGGGGAGTCTTCTCGTTCCGGCGGGACGTGCTCGTCGCTCCTGTGGAGACGGCTGGTGGTGTCGGCGGTGCCGACTACCCTTGGTCGCGTGGTCACCGCCCTGTATCGCCGTTACCGGCCCGAGAACTTCGCCGAGCTGATCGGGCAGTCCCAGGTCACCGATCCGCTGCGCACCGCGCTGCGGACGAACCGGGTCAACCACGCCTACCTCTTCAGCGGGCCCCGTGGCTGCGGCAAGACGACGTCGGCCCGGATCCTCGCGCGCTGCCTGAACTGCGTCGAGGGGCCGACCGACACCCCGTGCGGCGTGTGCCCGAGCTGTGTCGAGCTCGCCCGGGGCGGCGGCGGGTCGCTCGACGTGATCGAGATCGACGCGGCGAGCCACAACGGCGTCGACGACGCGCGCGACCTGCGGGACCGCGCCGTCTTCGCGCCCGCCCGTGACCGCTACAAGATCTTCATCCTCGACGAGGCCCACATGGTCACGCCGCAGGGCTTCAACGCGCTGCTCAAGCTCGTCGAGGAACCGCCGGAGCACGTCAAGTTCATCTTCGCGACGACCGAACCCGAGAAGGTCATCGGGACCATCCGGTCGCGCACCCACCACTACCCCTTCCGACTCGTCCCACCCGCGGCGATGCTCGAGTACGTCGAGCAGCTCTGCCAGCAGGAGTCCGTGTCGGTCGCCTCCGGTGTGCTGCCCCTCGTCGTCCGTGCCGGCGGCGGCTCGGTCCGCGACACCCTCTCCCTCCTCGACCAGCTCATGGCGGGCAGCGAGGACGGCGCCATCGCCTACGAGCGGGCCGTCGCCCTGCTCGGCTACACCGACGCCGCCCTGCTCGACGACGTCGTGGACGCGCTCGCCGTCGCCGACCCGGCCTCGGCGTTCGCCGCGGTCGACCGCGTCGTGCAGACCGGTCAGGACCCCCGGCGCTTCGTGGAGGACCTGCTCGAGCGCCTCCGCGACCTCATCGTCGTCGCCGCGACGAACGAGAGCGCGGCCGCCGTCCTCCGCGGGGTCTCGCCGGAGGAGCTCGACACGATGACCCGTCAGGCCGGCGTGTTCGGGGCGACCGGCCTCTCCCGTGCCGCGGACATCGCAAACCGTGCGCTTACCGAGATGACCGGCGCGACCTCGCCCCGACTGCACCTCGAGCTGATGACGGCGCGGATCCTCGTGCCGGAGTCCGACGACACGCAGCGAGGAGCCCTCGCCCGAGTCGAGCGACTCGAGCGGCGCATCGGCGTGGGCGACGCCGGTGGGCACCAGGCCGGACCGGTCGCCACCGCCGGTGGCAGCGCCGCCGCGACGGCCCCGAGCGCCGCAGCGGCCGCCCGGCCCACCGACGCCGCTCCGGTGCGGACCGCGCCCCCGGAGTCCGCTGCGCCGGCTCCCGCCGCGGGCCCCGGTGCAGCCGCACGCCCGGCAGCGCCGGTCCCGAACGAGTCTCCCGTCCAGCAGGTACGGCCGGGTGCCGCTCCGGAGTCGACCGCGCCGGCCGGTGCGGGAGCTGCTGCACGCGACGCCGCCGCATCCTGGGCCGCCGCGGTGCCGAGTGCTCCGGGCGCGGAGTCCGGCGACGCGTCGCGGGCCGACCACGTGTCCGAGCCCGCGTCCCCGTCGGCGTCGGCGTCGCAGACCGGACGTCCGAGTGCTCCGGTGAACTCCTCGTCCACCGGGCAGGGGACCGCCGTCGGCGACGAGCCCGCGGTCCAGCCGGTCGCGGTCGTCGGGTTCCAGCAGATGCGCGACGCGTGGCCGCAGGTGGTCGAGCACGTCCAGCGGGCGAAGCGCTCGGCGTGGTCGGTCGTCGTCACCGCGCAGGTCACCGCCCTCCGCGAGGACGTGCTCACGCTGACCTTCCCGAGCCAACAGGACGTCGCGTCGTTCAAGGAGATGTCCGACCCGTCGGCGAGCGTCAGCGAACTCCTCCGTGCGGCGATCGTCGACGTGCTCGGCATCCGCGTGAAGTTCGTCGCCCGCGGACCGGCGGCCGCGGGATCGCAGCCGCGTCCTGTGTCGGGGCAGCACCCGGAGCAGACGCCGTCGCAGCAGCACGCGCAGCCGACGCAGCAGCAGGCGCAGCCGCGGCAACAGCCAGCGCAGCCGACGCCCCCGACGCAGCAGCAGTCGCCGTCGCAGCAGCAGCCGGCGCAGCAGCCACGGCAGCAGCCGGTACCGCCGCAGCGGGCTCAGCCGTCGTCGCACCAGCAGACCAGGCAACCGCAGTCCACCGACCATCCGGTTCCGTCGTCGGGAGCCCAAGGCGACGACGTCGACGTCCCGAGCCGTGGGACGGGGTCGCCGTCCGCTCCGTCGTCCCAGCCGGCCGACCCGGGCGCTCCCGTCACCGAGTGGGCGGTCGCCACGATCCCGACGACTGACCCGACGACCGGAGCGGTGCCGGAGTCCGTCGAACCGACGTGGGCGGCGCCGTTCGGTCAGACCGACCCCTCGGCGCCGGTCGCCCCCGTCGAGCCGCAGCGCACCACGGACCCGGCGGCCGACGCCGCGCTCGCCGCGCAGCTCCGACCCGCGTCGTCGTTCTCGGCACCGGCAGCGGAATCGGCAGCGGCACCGGTCCCGGCAGCGTCAGCGACACGGGCAGCGGCATCGGCGATCGATCCGGCCACCGGCGAGCCCGGTGCCACGGCGGCCGCGTCACCCGACGAGACCCCGGCGGGCGCGACGTCCTCGAGCGCGGAGGCCTCGGGCGCGATGTCCTCGTCCGAGTCGGCCCCCGGCGCCGGAGCGACCCCGTCCCCGAGTGACGTCCCGGTCGACGACTACCCCCTCGACGACGAGCCGTACGACGACGGCGCACCCTTCCCCGATCCGGGTGCCGGTGGGTCGAGCGCCCCGCCGCCGCAGCCGGCGTCCCAGCCACGAGCGGTCCAGCAGCAGACGCAGCACCAGCCCGCCCAGCAGCAGTCCGCCCAGCAGCAGCCCGCCCAGCAGCAGGCGACCCGGCAGCAGGCGACGCGCACGGCCCCGGCCGCTGCCCCGCAGATCCGTCGCACGGCCGTCGCCGGTCGCTACGGTGAGGCCGTCGTCCGCGAGATCCTCGGCGCGCAGTTCATCGAGGAGACCGCCCTCCACGAGGAGGGTGCCTGATGTACGACGGCATCGTCCAGGACCTCATCGACGAGTTCGGCCGCCTGCCCGGCATCGGCCCGAAGTCGGCGCAGCGCATCGCGTTCCACATCCTCCAGACCGAGTCGTTCGACCCGACGCGCCTGTCCGAGCTCCTCGCCGAGGTCAAGGAGAAGGTCCGGTTCTGCGAGGTCTGCGGCAACGTCACCGAGAACGTGCGGTGCAGCATCTGCCGTGACCCGCGACGGTCCCCGAACGTCATCTGCGTGGTCGAGGAAGCGAAGGACGTCGCCGCGATCGAACGGACGCGCGAGTTCCGAGGGCTGTACCACGTGCTCGGTGGTGCGATCAGCCCGATCGACGGCGTCGGCCCGGACGACCTCCGGATCCAGCAGCTCATGACGCGGCTCGCGGACGGCACCGTCGACGAGGTCATCATCGCCACCGACCCGAACCTCGAGGGCGAGGCGACGGCGACCTACCTCAGCCGGCTGCTCGTTCCGATGGGCATCCGGACGACCCGGCTCGCGTCCGGCCTGCCGGTCGGGGGCGACCTGGAGTACGCCGACGAGGTCACCCTCGGGCGTGCGTTCGAGGGGCGGCGCGTCGTCGGCGGCTGATCGCCACGCAGGATCGTTGCGTCGGGACCCGCTCCGACGCAACATCCACGAAACGTCCCCTACGATTGACAGACCGCGCGGACCGCGCGGCATCCCGTCCCCAGGAGTACCAACCCGTGGCCTTGATCGTGCAGAAGTTCGGTGGATCGTCCGTCGCGGACGCCGAGAGCATCAAGCGCGTGGCGAAGCGGATCGTCCAGACGAAGAAGGCCGGCAACGACGTCGTCGTGGCCGTGTCCGCGATGGGCGACACGACCGACGAGCTCGTCGACCTCGCGCACTCCGTCACCCCGATCCCGGCCGGTCGTGAGCTCGACATGCTCCTCACCGCGGGGGAGCGCATCTCGATGGCGCTGCTCGCGATGGCGATCAAGAGCCTCGGGGTCGAGGCGTCGTCCTACACGGGCAGCCAGGCCGGCATGCTCACCGACGCGCAGCACGGCAAGGCGCGGATCGTCGACGTCACGCCGAAGCGCGTGCGTGAGGCTCTCGACGCCGGGCACGTCGCGATCGTCGCCGGCTTCCAGGGCTTCAACCGCACCACCGGCGAGATCACCACGCTCGGCCGGGGCGGATCGGACACCACGGCCGTCGCACTCGCCGCCGCGCTCGATGCCGACGTGTGCGAGATCTACACGGACGTCGACGGCATCTTCACCGCCGACCCGCGCGTGGTCCCGCGCGCTCGGAAGGTCGACCGCATCACGAGCGAGGAGATGCTCGAGCTCGCGGCGTCCGGCGCGAAGGTCCTCTACATCCGTGCCGTCGAGTACGCCCGTCGGCACGGCGTCACCCTGCACGTCCGCTCCTCGTTCTCGAACGCCGAGGGCACCATCGTCTACAACCCTGCAGAGGGGGAAACCGTGGAAGAACCGATCATCACCGGCATCGCCGGAGACCTCTCCGAGGGCAAGATCACCGTCGTCGGCGTGCCCGACACCCCCGGCAAGGCCGCGGAGATCTTCACGATCGTCGCCCGCGCCGGCGCGAACATCGACATGATCGTGCAGAACGTGTCCGAGGCCGTGACCGGCCGCACGGACATCTCGTTCACCCTCCCGAAGGACCAGGGACAGGGCGTCCTCACGGCACTCGAGGTCGCGAAGACCGACATCGGGTACGTGAGCATCCAGTACGACGACCAGATCGGCAAGCTCGCGCTCGTCGGTGCGGGCATGCGCACGAACGCGGGTGTCTCGGCGCAGCTGTTCCGTGCCCTGCACGAGGCCTCGATCAACATCGAGATGATCTCGACGTCCGAGATCCGCATCTCGGTCGTCACGCGCGCCGACACCCTGAACGACGCCGTGCGCGTCGTGCACGAGGCGTTCGGCCTCGACGGCGAGACCGACGCCGTCGTCTACGCCGGCACCGGCCGCTGAGCCCGCAGATCGACCAGGAGCACCCCATGAGCAACCCCACCGTCGCCGTCGTCGGCGCGACCGGTCAGGTCGGAGCGGTCATGCGCCGCCTGCTCGAGGAGCGCGCGTTCCCCGCCGACCGCGTCCGCTTCTTCGCGAGCGCCCGGTCCGCCGGCACGACGCTGCCGTTCCGCGGCGAGCAGATCGTCGTCGAGGACTCCGAGACCGCCGACCCGGCGGGCATCGACATCGCGCTCTTCTCGGCCGGCGCGACCGCCTCGCGCGCACTCGCCCCGAAGTTCGCGGCGGCCGGTGCGGTCGTGGTCGACAACTCCAGCGCGTGGCGGATGGACCCGGACGTCCCGCTCGTCGTCAGCGAGGTCAACCCGCACGCGATCGATGACGCGCCGAAGGGCATCATCGCCAACCCGAACTGCACGACGATGGCGATCATGCCCGTCCTGAAGGTCCTCGACGCCGAGGCCGGCCTGCGGCGGCTCGTCGCGACCACCTACCAGGCCGTGTCGGGCTCGGGCCTCGCCGGAGTCGAGGAGCTGCTGGGCCAGGCTCGCGCGGCGCTCGAGCAGGACACCGCCCAGCTCACCCACGACGGTGCGGCGGTGACCTTCCCGGCGCCCGTCAAGTACGTGCGACCGATCGCCTTCGACGTCGTGCCGCTCGCCGGCAGCATCGTCGAGGACGGCCTCGGCGAGACCGACGAGGAGAAGAAGCTCCGCAACGAGAGCCGCAAGATCCTCGAGCTCCCGGACCTCCTGGTCGCCGGGACGTGCGTGCGCGTTCCCGTGTTCACGGGCCACTCGATCTCCGTGAACGCCGAGTTCGACCGGCCCCTGTCGCCGGAGCGTGCGACCGAGCTCCTGGCGGACGCTCCCGGCGTCGAGCTGTCCGACGTCCCGACGCCGCTGCAGGCCGCCGGGCAGGACCCCTCCTTCGTCGGCCGGATCCGTGCCGACCAGTCCGCACCCGAGGGGCACGGTCTGGCGCTCTTCGTCAGCAACGACAACCTCCGCAAGGGAGCCGCGCTCAACGCCGTGCAGATCGCCGAGGCGATCGTCGCGCGTCGCTCGGTCGCCGCGTAGCGGCGGCCGCTCCGGACGGTACCCAGGTCGGACGGGAGGCACGGTGCGGGCCCGCACCGTGCCTCCCGTCCGTGCTGTCGTCACCCCGCTCGCACCGTGCGACGGTAGGATCGACGGGTGGCAGTGAAGCAGGTGGATCCGATCGACGTCGTCCTGGTCGGGGGTGGCATCATGAGCGCCACGCTCGGCGCCATCATCCACCGGCTGGAGCCGAGCTGGCGGATCCGCGTCTACGAGCGCCTGGGCAGTGTCGCGCAGGAGTCCTCGAACCCGTGGAACAACGCGGGGACCGGACACTCCGCCCTGTGCGAGCTGAACTACACGCCGGAGCTCGCCGACGGCCGCGTCGACATCAGCAAGGCCGTCGGGGTGAACGAGCAGTTCCAGGTCTCGCGGCAGTTCTGGTCCTTCCTCGTCGAGCAGGGGGCGCTGCCCGAACCGACGAACTTCATCAACCCGACGCCGCACATCTCCTTCGTCTGGGGTGCGGAGAACGTCGAGTACATGCGCAAGCGGTACGAGGCGCTCAAGGGCCACCCGCTGTTCGCCGGAATCGAGTACTCGGACGATCCCGCGCAGATCCGGAAATGGGCGCCCGCGCTCATCCCCGGGCGCAAGAAGGACCAGCCGATCGCCGCGACCTACTCCGCTGCCGGGTCGGACGTGGACTTCGGGTCGCTCACCCGGCAGCTCTTCGACCAGCTCGAGGTCGACGGCGTCGAGTTCGAGTCGTCGCACCAGGTCACGAACGTCACCCGCTCGAAGATCAGCGAGGGGTGGGTGCTCGACGTCCGCAACGAGATCGGGCGGTCGAGGCAGCGGATCGCGGCGAAGTTCGTCTTCGTCGGCGCCGGCGGTGGGGCGCTGCAGCTGCTGCAGAAGTCCGGCATCCCGGAGATCCGCGGGTACGGCGGGTTCCCGGTGTCCGGGGAGTTCCTCCGCACCGACGACCCCGAGGTCGTGCAGAAGCACGCGGCGAAGGTCTACGGGAAGGCGAGCGTCGGTGCGCCCCCGATGTCCGTGCCGCACCTCGACACGCGGATCGTCGACGGCCATGCGTCGCTGATGTTCGGTCCGTACGCCGGGTTCAGCCCGAAGTTCCTGAAGCAGGGCTCGGTGTTCGACCTGGTGAAGAGCATCCGCCTCCACAACCTCCGACCGATGTTGAGCGTCGCGTTCTCGAACTTCGACCTCGTCCGCTACCTCGTGGGGCAGTTGCTCGCGTCGAAGTCCACGAAGTTCGACGCCCTGCGGGACTTCATGCCGACCGCCGAGCCCGAGAACTGGCACCGGATCACGGCCGGTCAGCGGGTCCAGGTGATCAAGCCGGACGCGGAGAAGGGCGGCGTCCTGCAGTTCGGGACGGAGGTCATCACCGCGGCCGACGGCTCGATCGCCGGACTGCTCGGCGCGAGCCCCGGGGCGTCGACGGCCGTGCCGATCATGCTCACGCTCCTCGAGCGCTGCTTCCCCGACCGGTGGGCCGGGTGGCAGGACGCCGTGCAGGAGATGGTGCCGACGTACGGCACGCCACTCGGTGACGACCCGGAGCTCGCGGACCGGACCCTGGAGCACACGGCGAAGGTGCTCGGCCTCCACCACTGAGTCGGCGTCCGCTTGCACGACGTTCGAACGTGTGTTCGAATGACGGCATGCGGTGGAGTGGACAGGCGATCGACGCGTCGGCGGACGACGCGCTGCCGGGCCTGGAGTCGAACAGCGGTCTCGTGCGGAGCGTGACCACCCCCGAGTTCGCCGGGGTCACCTTCCACGAGGTCCTGGCGAAGTCCGCGCTGAACCGGGTGCCGAGCGCCGACGGCGACGGCACGTACGGGTGGACCATCAACCCGTACCGCGGGTGCAGCCACGCGTGCGTGTACTGCTTCGCCCGTCCGACGCACACGTACCTGGAGTTCGACGGCGGTGCGGACTTCGACCAGCAGATCGTCGTGAAGACCAACGTCGCGGACGTGCTCCGGCGCGAGCTGGCGAAGCCGAAATGGCAGGGGCACCCCGTGGCACTCGGCACGAACACCGACCCGTACCAGCGTGCCGAGGGCCGCTACCGGCTGATGCCCGGGGTGATCAAGGCGCTGTCGGACGCGCGCACGCCGTTCAGCATCCTGACCAAGGGCACGCTCCTGCGTCGTGACCTCCCGTTGCTCGCGGCCGCGGCCGAGCGGGTCCCGGTCGACCTCGCCATGTCGATCGCGGTCTACGACGACGACCTCCAGCAGTCGGTCGAGTCGGGGACACCGACGACGGCCGCGCGGCTCGCCACGGTTCGTGCGGTCCGGGACGCCGGTCTCGACTGCGCGGTGTTCCTCATGCCCGTGCTGCCGTACATCACGGACACGAAGGCCCACCTCGACGACGCGGTGGGGCGTGCGGTCGCGGCCGGGGCGACGAGCATCATGTACTCCGCGCTGCACCTGCGCCCCGGGGTGAAGCCGTGGTGGGCTGCCTGGCTGCGGCAGCACCGTCCGGACCTGGTCGAGCGGTACCGCTCGATGTACCTCGACAACACGTACGCTCCGAAGGACTACCGGCGCTGGCTGGGGGAGCGCATCCGCCCGATCCTGCGCGCGCACGGCGTCGGCCTCGGCACGGTCGACCCGACCACCGGGTCGATGGGGCACAGCGTCGACCGCACCCGCGTGATACCGCTCAAGCGGGCGGCACCGGACTTCGCCGAGCGGCGTACCGTGGCCGGGACATCGCCGACGTTGTTCTGACGTCCGGTCCGTGTTCGGGGGACACCCGTTGTCGGATCGGGCCGGTATCATCGGGCGGGTCGCCGTCGTCACCTCGTTTCGGGGTACACCGACGGTGGCGAGACCTACCCGGAAGGACGACCCGCCCGTGCTCGGCATCCCCACGCACCTCGCGCCGCGCGTGAATGCCTGGTCGACCGTGCGCGCCTTCCACGCCGCCGCGATCGGATCGATCCTCGCGGCGGCGATCGCCCTGCTCCTGCTCGGTGCCACCGACCCCGGTGCGCGCGTGATCGGAGCGGTGCTGGCCCTGGTGCCGATGCTCGGGATGATCGGCGTGCACGTCCAGTTCGGCACCTGGCGGTCGGCCGTGGCGTTCCTCGTCGTCGGCGCGGTGTGCGTCTGGTGGTTCGCGATGGTCGTCCAGCGTGAGGTCGCGACCCCGTGGGTGGCGTCCTACCTGCTGTCGCTCGCCGTGATCCCGCTCGTCCTCGTCGGCGGTGCCGGCGCGGTCCCCGGACGCGTCGTGCTGTGGTCGATCGGCGGGTTCCTCGTCGGTCGTGGTGCGGCCCTCCTCGCCCTCGTGCAGACGGACGGAGTGCCGCACCCGCTCGTCCTCGCCTGGGTCACGCTGGTGTTCGTCGTCGCCCTCGTGCTCTCCACGAGCCGGGCCACCGCGCGCTCCGCGCGGGTCCAGCCCGAGCTGCTCCGGTCCGCGCGCGAGGAGCACGTCTCGGCGTACCGGGCCGGGGTCGAGGCGGAGGCGGCAGCGATCCTGCACGACACCGTCCTGAACCACCTCGGGGCGATCGCGATCGCACCCGACGGACCGATGGACCGGCAGCTCGCCCGGACCGTCGACGCCGACATCGCCGCGCTCACCGGTCACGGGTGGCTCGGGGTGCACGACGCCGACGCTCCGGTCGCGCCGGTCGGGGTGCTCGAGCAGCTCCTCCACGACGAGCGCGAGCGCGGGCTCGAGATCACCCTGACCGGGGACACCTCCTCGCTCGGACAGCTCGACGACCACACGCTCGACGCGCTGGTCCGCGCCACCGGTCAGTGCCTGGCGAACGTCCGCAAGCACGCCGGGGTGGACCGGGCCGAGGTGAGCCTGTTCGACGACGGCGCCTCCGCCACCGTCATGGTGGTCGACGACGGCCGCGGCTTCGACGAGTCGGCGACCGGAGCGGACCGGATGGGGCTGCGCGGCTCCGTGCGCCAGCGCATCGAACGCGTCGGCGGCTCCGTGCAGGTGTGGTCGTCGCCCGGCGCCGGCACGAGCGTGATGATGACCGTGCCGGTCGCCGCGGGCGCCGCCCACGGACCCGCACCGGTGTCCGCACCGCGGAGCCCCGACACCGGCCCCGTCGAGAAGGACGAAGCGGGGCGTTCCTGGTGACCGCCGCACGCCGCACCGCACAGCAGTACGACCCCCTCGGTGCGATGGGGTCGCGGCCGTTCGCCGTGGTCATCGGTGCGGCCGGTACCGCGTGGGCGCTGCTCGTGTCGGTGTTCGACCGCGACGTGGTCGGCAGTCCCGGGCTGAGTGCGCTGACCGTGCTGCTCGTCGCTACGTCCGCGGCCGTGGTGATCGCCGCCTCCAGTCCGTTCCGTGCACCCTTCACCCGGGGAGCGTTCGTCGCCCACGTGGCGCTCCTGGCGGTCGCGTCGGCGACGAGCGTCGCCGCGCAGTGGGGTCCGGACCGCAACGCCCTCAACGACTTCATGTGCCTCGTGACGGCGACCGGCATGGTGATGGCGGCGCCGTACCGGCCGTGGCCGGACCTGGCCATCGGCGGGGCCGTGCTCGCCGCCGTGGACGCACTGGCCTGGGGTGTCGGCGCGGCGACGTTCCCCGAGCAGGTGCCGGTCGCGGTCGCGGCGTTCCTCGCGGCCGCCCCGACCCTCGTGCTCACCGGTGCGTCCGCGGTGTTCGCGGCGACGTTCTCGGGCCTCGCGGAGCGGGTGCAGATCCGCGCCGGTTCGTACTCCGTCGAGCGCGCCGAGCAGGACGGCATCGCCGCGAGCGTCCAGCGGGACCGCTCGACCGTCCTCGCGGACGAGGTCGCGCCCTTCTTCGCCGAGCTCCGTACCCGGGACGCCATCACCGACGCCGACCGCGCCCGTGCCCGGGCCATCGCCGACGGGATCCGCCGTGGCATGGTCGCCGACGCGGACCGCACGTGGTTCGAGTACGCCGTCCGGCAGGAGGGGGGAGGCCGGTCGGTCGTCGACGATCCGGACGGGCTGCTCGCGACGCTCGACGTCGACCAGCGCACGGTCGTGCGCACCTTCCTCCGTGCCGCGCTCCGGGCGCCCGCGGTCGACCCGGCGGGGTTGGTCGCGCGGGCGCGTCCGACCCCGGACGACCGGGTGGAGGTCAGCATCGAGATCGTCGTCGCGGACTCGGACGTCGGCATCCACCGCACGTTCGACCCCTACCTCGCCGTCCTCCGCGTGACCTTCCCCGACCTCGACGTCGCGCTCCGTCCCTCCGCCCTCGCACTAAGGTTCTCCTATGACCAGCACTGACCCGAACCGGCTCTCGGAGGGCGGTCCCGTCCTCCCGACCCCGGGGACCCGCAGGGTGCGGTTGGCCATCCTCGACGACCACGAGGTCCTGCTCGACTCGCTCTCGAGCTGGATCGCGGTGAACGCCTTCGACTTCGACCTGGCCCTCACCGCGCACACCTGGCTCGAGATGGTCCACAGCGACAGCTTCCCGACGGACCTGGTGTTCCTCGACTTCCAGCTCAAGGAACCGGTGTCGATCGAGGCCCGCGTCCGCACCTGCCGGGCCGCCGGGGCCAAGGTGATCGTCCTGTCCAGTGTCGACAGCCGGGAGTCGCGCGACCGTGCACTGGCCGCCGGGGCCGCAGCCTTCCTGTCCAAGTCGCTGCCGATGCGCGAGGTGATGGACGTCGCCCGCGAGATCATGGGCGTCGCGCGCGAGACCCCGCCGCAGCGCGACTGGCGGCCGCTGCCGACCGGCGCGAACGCCCACCAGCGACCGAAGCTCAGCCACGGCGAGGAAGAGGCGCTCCGCCTGTACGTCTCCGGCTACTCGACGAACGAGGTCGCCGCGCAGATGAACGTGCAGTACGAGACCGCGAAGACCTACCTGCGGCGCGTGCGTGAGAAGTACAGCAAGGTCGGTCGTCCCGCGTCGAAGAAGTCCGACCTCATCCGTCGCGCGGCGGAGGACGGGTTCCTCGCGTAGTGGCGAAGCTCTACTTCCGGTACGGCGCGATGAACAGCGGCAAGAGCACGGGGCTCCTGCAGGCGGCGTACAACTACGAGGAGCGGGGGCAGCGGGTCCTCCTGGCGAAGCCCGCCGTCGACACCAAGGGCGACCACGAGATCGTCTCCCGCCTCGGCGTCACCCGCGCGGTCGACGTCGTCTTCGCGCCGGCGGACGACGTCCGGGCCGCCGTGTCGGCTGCGGGAGCGACCGACCCCGAGTCGGACCGCCTCGACGGCATGGTCCGGCCGGTGAGCTGCGTGCTCGTCGACGAGGCACAGTTCCTCACCCCGAAGCAGGTCGACGACCTCCTGCGCGTCGCGGTCCTCGACGGCATCCCGGTGCTCGCCTACGGCATCCGCACCGACTTCCGCACCGAGGCCTTCCCCGGCAGCGCCCGGCTCCTCGAGATCGCGCACTCGCTCGAGGAGCTCAAGACCATCTGCCGCTGCGGCCGCAAGGCGGTGTTCAACGCCCGGCTCATCGACGGGCGCTTCGTCTTCGACGGCTCGCAGGTCGCGATCGACGGCGAGGACGTCACCTACGAGTCCCTCTGCGCCAACTGCTACCTCACCGAGTCCGGCGGGCACCTCGACGGCGACTGACCGTCGCCACCGGCGGCTTGTCGCCATCTGACGGCCGGGAGGCGCGGTTCGGCGCCGCCACGCGCCTCCCGGCCGTCGGGTGGTCCGGAATGCAGGTGGGCCGGGCCGTGTTGGTGCCCACATGAGCGACGCATCCGTGCACCTGTCCGTCCTCGACCTGGCCACCCGCGAGTACGGGCAGTCCAACACCGAGGCCCTGCAGGGCTCGATCGACATGGCGGTGCACGCCGAGCGACTCGGCTACGAGCGCTTCTGGGTGGCCGAGCACCACGGGATGCCGGGGATCACGTCCTCGGCGCCGGCGGTCCTCCTGAGCGCCGTCGGGGCCGCGACGTCGACGATCCGGATCGGCTCCGGGGGAGTGATGCTGCCGAACCACTCGTCCCTCGTCGTGGCCGAGCAGTTCGGCACGCTGCGGGCGCTGTACGGCGACCGCGTCGACCTCGGCATCGGACGGGCGCCCGGGACCGACGGGGCGACCGCCATGGCGCTGCGCCGCACCGACCGGCTCGACGTGGACGAGTTCCCGCAGCAGCTCGCCGACCTCATCGGGTTCTTCACCGGCATGGACGCTTCGAACCCGCTGTCGCGCATCCGCGCCGTGCCCGGGTACGGGGACGTCCCGGAGTTCTGGCTGCTCGGCTCCTCCGGCTACAGCGCCCAGGTGGCCGGTGCCCTCGGCGTCTCGTTCGCCTTCGCCCACCACTTCGCGTCCGACAACACCGAGGCGGCACTCGCGCTCTACCGGGACGCCTTCCGCCCCTCGCGCTTCCGGTCCGAGCCGAACGCGCTCATCGGCGTCCAGGTCGTCACCGACGAGGACCCGGCCGTCGTCGCCGAGCAGTCCGCCCCGGGCATGATCTCCTTCATCCGGATGCGACAGGGAGCGAAGCCCGAGCCGGTGTCGATGGACGAGGCTCGCGCGTACGAGTTCTCCGACCTCGAGCGACGGTTCATCGAGGCCCGCACGGCGCGGCAGGCGTACGGCACGGCGGACGAGGTCGCGGCCAAGATCAACGCGCTCGTGGAGTCGACCGGGGCGAACGGTGTGATCGTGGCGCCGGGGGCTGCGCAGGCGCGGTACCGGCACCAGGCGCTCGACGTCGTCGCACGGTTGCACGCCGAGGGGCGGCTAGTGCGCGCGGGGGCTGCGGTCGCCTGACGCGAACGGCGGCCGGCTCCGCGCGGCTCCGGGCGTCGCCCGAGGTTTCGTGATTCTGGAGTCTCGGCGCGGTCCGCCGCTCTGAGTGGAACCTCGGGGGACCGACCGCGGCGAGTCGTGGAACCTCAGCCAGCGACCCGGATGCGCGGGTGTTCTTCCGGCCCGGTGGCGACCCGTTTCGTCACGACCTGCTCGGGGGCGATGTGGGTCGGTCGGTGCCTGCTCGGACGCAGCCTGTTCGGTCGCGAGATGTGTCGGTTCGGCGTGCTCCGGACGACATGACCTGCGACCAACGCGAGTATGCGCGGCATGTCGTGCGACCAGCACCATCCGCGGGTGTGCGAACCACGTCGACACGGCGCGACACCGCT
The DNA here is from genome assembly GCA_913778205.1 of uncultured Curtobacterium sp. Taxonomy (GTDB): domain Bacteria; phylum Actinomycetota; class Actinomycetes; order Actinomycetales; family Microbacteriaceae; genus Curtobacterium. The sequence continues at coordinate 166,298 of CAJYUW010000046.1, read as the reverse complement.
CGGCGAGCTGCGTCGGGGAACGCAGAAGGCCCCGGTCCGTGTGGACCGGGGCCGTGCTGTCGGGGTGACAGGATTTGAACCTGCGACCTCCTCGTCCCGAACGAGGCGCGCTACCAAGCTGCGCCACACCCCGCGGTGTGATCACTCCGAACCGGAGCAACCCCAGAAGTCTACCGGATGATCGAGGGTGCTCACGACCATTCGTCCGACGCCCGGGCGCGTCGCGCGGGGCGTCAGGACGTGCGGGCGGTCAGGGTGACGACGACCGCCTCGGGCCGGCACGCGAACCGGACGGGCGCGTAGATCGACGTGCCGAGACCGGCCGAGACCTCGAGCCACGACCAGTGGTTCCGGTGCTCCCACTTGTGCAGTCCGCTGACGTACCGGCGGGGGAGATCGCAGTTCGTGACGAGCGCCCCGACGCCGGGGACCTGCACCTGGCCGCCGTGGGTGTGCCCGGCGAAGATCACGTCGGCGCCCTGGGTCACGAAGGCGTCGAGCACTCGGCGGTACGGGGCGTGGGTGATCCCGATCGACACCGGGGCGGGGCCGTCCTCGTCCTCAGACCAGGGCACGTCGCTGCGCATCTCGTCGACGTTGGTCGGGAGGAGGTCGAGGCGGTCCCAGTCGCGGTGGGCGTCGGACGTGCCGAAGAGTTCGAGCCGGGAACCGCGGAGCTCGATCGCGTGCGCCTGGTCGTTCACGTCGAGCCAGCCGAGGGACTCGAAGAACGCCGTCTGGCGGTCGATGTCGAGCTCGACCGGACGGGCCCCGCCGCTGCTGTGTGCGCTCGGCCCCGAGAAGTACTTGAACGGGTTCCGGGGCGTCGGGCCGTAGAAGTCGTTCGAGCCGTACGCGAACGCGCCGGGGACCCCGCGGAACGGTTCGAGCGCGTACTCGACGGCCGAGTTCGCCGTGGCGTGCCCGAGGTTGTCGCCGGTGTTCACCACGAAGTCGGGCTCCACCAGGCTCAGGTCGCGCAACCACTGCTGCTTGTCCGCCTGCCACGGTGCCATGTGGATGTCGGACAGGTGCAGCACGACGATGTCCCGTGAGCCCGGCGCGAGCACCGGAACGGTCTCCCACCGGATGCCGAACCGACGGCGTTCGACGAGCGATCCCCACGCTGCCGCCGCGCCCCCGACGGCCGCGCCCGCTGCGAGGACCCCGAGCGCGGCGCGGCCGCGGGTCACTTGCAGTCCTTCGGCGCCTTGCCGTCCTTCGTGCCGTAGAGCTTCACGGTGACGGCAGAGTCCTTGCCCACGACCGAGCCCGCGGCGGGGTCGGTCGCGGCGACGCGGCACTCCCGGTCGCCGCCGCCGCGCTCGAACTGGTCGGAGATCGACACGTTCGTCAGTCCGGCGGACTCGAGCTGCGTCCGCGCGCTGCCGACGTCCTTGCCGGCGACGTTCGGGACCGACGCCTGCGACCCGTCACTCGTGTAGACCGTGACGCTCGCACCCTTCGAGAGGAACGATCCCGCGGCGGGCGAGGTCTTCGTCACGTCGCCGGCGTTGCCCCCACCGGGCTGCGTGCCACCGTCGACGTAGGTGAAGCCGGCCGCCGCGAGGGTCGAGCGGGCCTCGTCGGCGGACTTGCCCGCGAGGTTCGGGAGCTGGACGCTGTTGCCCCGGATCGCCGTCGACGACGGGTTGGTGAACGTCCCGCCCGGGTAGGCGGCGTTGACGGGGGTCTGTGCCTGCCGCCACACGTCGGCGCGCGCGCCGGCGTATGAATTGCCGTTCACACCGTTGCTGTAGTGCCGCAGGTTCAGCTTCTTGCCGTCGGTGTTGCCCTGCCAGTAGGCGGTGGCGACCTTGGTCGAGGCGCCGATGAGCCAGATCTGCTCGGCGTAGTCGGTGGTTCCCGTCTTGGCGAACATCTGCGTGCCGTCGTAGGTCTGGGCACCGCGCGCAGTACCGCTGGTGATGGTCTGCTTCATGGCGTAGATCGCGGTCTGCGCCACCGCGGGGTCGACCGCCTGCGAGCAGTCCTTCGGCTGGCCACCGAGCTTCTTGCCGGTCGCGTCGGTCACCTGGTCGATCGCGATCGGCGCGCAGAACGTGCCGTTGTTCGCGATGCCGGCGTAGGCGGCCGCCATGGTCAGCGGAGCGACCTCGTTCGTCCCGAGGATGAAGGAGGGGTTCTTGCGGAGCTCGGTGCCGTCCGCGCGGTGGACGCCGAAGTTCTCGGCCATGGTCTTGATGTCGCAGAGGTCGAGCTTCTGGGCCATCGAGGCGAACGCGCCGTTGATCGAGCCGGCGGTCGCGCCGATGACGCTGTAGTTGCCGTTCTCACCAGGCGAGTCGTTCGAGACGTCGAACTGGGTGTAGTCCTGCTGCCCGCAGATGGTCCAGGGCGACACCACCCGAGCGGTGCCGTTGACGGTCTCGTTCAGGCCGTGCCCGGCCTTGATCCAGTCGAGCAGCGTGAACGCCTTGAAGGTCGAACCGGTCTGGAAGCCCTTCGAGCTGCCGTACTTGTCGTCCACCGAGTAGTTGAGGGACGTCGCGGTCGGCGGGGACTTCAGGGATTCGTCGAAGTCCTTGTTCTGCGCCATCGTCAGGATGCGACCCGTACCGACCTCGACGGAGTCGAGCGTCGCACCGAGGGCGATCTGCGTCTCCGCCTTGTTGTCGTACGTGTTGAGGATCTGCTTCTGCTGCGCGTTGAGGTCGATGTTCAGCGTGGTCTGGATCTGGTACCCGCCGTTGCGCCAGGCGGCGTCGCGCTCCTTCTGGGTCGCGCCGAGCTGGCTCATCTCCTTCACGACCTTGACGGCGTAGTCGCAGAAGAACTGCGAGCCGTCACCGACCGACGCCCGGCAACCCTGCGTGGGCTGCGTGAGCCGGACGTAGTCCTTCGGGTTCGAGGCGATGGCCTCGTCGAAGGCCTTCTTGTCGATGTGCTTCTGCGCGTACATCGACTTGAGGATGACGTCGCGGCGGGCCTTGTTGGCCTCGTAGTTCTTCGGCGTCGACAGGTTGCGCGTGTTCGGCGACTGCACGATCGCGAGGATCGAGGCGGCCTCGGCCGGGGTCAGCTCGGTCGCCGTCTTGTTGAAGTAGTGCTGCGCGGCGGCCTGCACGCCGTAGGTCTGGTCGCCGAAGTAGGCGATGTTGAGGTACCCGGTGAGGATATCCTTCTTGGAGTACTTCTTCGCCAGGCCGATCGCGAGCTTCATCTCCTCGAGCTTGCGGGGGATCGAGGTCTCGGTGGCCGCGTTGTAGGCCGCCAGGCGCTCCTTCTCGGTGGGGAGCTCGAGCGCCTGCTGCATCTTGATGTTGCGGACCAGCTGCATGGTGAGCGTCGAGCCACCGCCGGACTCGCCCAGGCCGCCCGCGAGGCTGCCGACACCGGCACGGACGAGCGAGGTCATGTCGACACCGCCGTGCTCGAAGAAGCGCTTGTCCTCACCGTCGATCGCGGCGTTCTTCAGGTTGACGCTGATCTGGTCGTACTTGAGCTCCTGACGGTTCTGGTCGTACACCGTCGCGAAGTGGACGCTCTTGCCGCCCTGGTACGCGTAGAGCTCGTTGCGCTGCGGGAGGTCACCGATCTCGATGTACTCCGGGAGCGACTCGAAGACGCCGATCGTGGATGTCGTCGTCACGCCGGCGACCGCGATGGCCGGGGTCACGCCGATCGTCACGAGGAGGCCGGCGAGCACGCTGAAGCCGACGAATCCGACGAAGGCACCGACCGCGGAGACTGGTTTGGTCCGCGAGGCAGACGTCTTCTGGGCAGACATAGGATGCAGCCTAAACGACACCGCCGACTGAAAGGCTGGCAAGGAACCGCATGACCCGCTGGGAATACCTCACGACGCCGTTGATCATCCACAACACCACGGCCATCCTCAACAACTTCGGCGACGAGGGCTGGGAGCTCGTCCAGGTCGTCACCGGTCCCGAGGGCGGACTCGTCGCCTACCTCAAGCGCCCGAAGGCCGACGCATGACCGTCTCGGACCGGCTGGCGGAGCTCGGCCTCACCATCCCGTCGGTCGCGGCCCCGGTCGCCGCGTACGTCCCGGCCGTCGTCACGGGCCGGTACGTGTACACCGCCGGCCAGCTGCCCTTCGTCGACGGCGCCCTGCCCGTCACCGGCAAGGTCGGTGCCGCCGTCGACCCGGAGACCGCCGCCTCCGAGGCCCGCACCGCGGCCCTCAACGCCCTCGCGGCCGTCCAGTCCGTCGCCGGCTCGCTCGACCGTGTCGGACGCGTCGTCAAGGTGACGGTCTTCGTCGCCTCCGACCCGTCGTTCACCGGGCAGCCGGCCGTCGCGAACGGTGCGTCCACGCTCGTCGGCGACGTCTTCGGCGACGCCGGCGTCCACGCGCGCAGCGCGGTGGGCGTCGCGGTCCTGCCCCTGGACGCCCCCGTCGAGGTCGAGCTGGTGGTGGAGCTGACCGACTGAACAACCCGCGCACCGCAGCCGGTGCGCCGAAGTGAGCAGGGCCTCCAGTCCGTACCGACTGGAGGCCCTGCTCACGTTCCGTGCGCTACATCAGATCCGCGATGGTCGCCATGATCGTCGGGTCGGCGAGCGTGGTCGTGTCGCCGATGCGGCGGCCCTCGGCCGCGTCGCGGAGGAGGCGCCGCATGATCTTGCCGGAACGCGTCTTCGGCAGCTCGGGCACGATCACGACCTGTCGGGGCTTCGCGATCGCGCCGATGCGCTTGCCGACCCAGTCGCGCAGCTCCGTCGCGGTGGTGTCGCGGTCGACGCCGTCGGCGGCTTCCGCGGTGAGGATGACGAACGCGACGACCGCCTGACCGGTGGTCTCGTCCGCCGCGCCGACGACGGCTGCCTCGGCGACTCCCTCGTGGCCGACGAGCGCGGACTCGATCTCGGCGGTCGACAGGCGGTGCCCGGAGACGTTCATCACGTCGTCCACGCGGCCCTGCACCCAGATGTCGCCCTGCCCGTCGAGCCGGGCACCGTCCCCGGCGAAGTAGCGCCCGGGGAACCGGGACCAGTAGGTCTCGACGAAGCGGTCCGGGTCGTTCCAGATCCCGCGTGCCATCGACGGCCACGGGTCGGCGATGGTGAGGTAGCCGCCCTCGCCGGGTTCGACGCGATGCCCGTCCTCGTCGACGATCTCGGCGGTGATGCCGGGCAGCGGTGTCTGCGCGGCGCCCGGCTTGAGCTTGGTGACGCCGGGGAGCGCGGAGATCATGATCGCGCCGGTCTCGGTCTGCCACCAGGTGTCGACGATGGGCGTGCGGTCGTGGCCGATCACCTGCCGGTACCACTGCCACGCCTCGGGGTTGATCGGCTCGCCGACACTGCCGAGCAGTCGCAGGGTCTCGAGGCTGCGTGCCTCGGGGATCTGCCGACCGGCCTTCATCGCCGCGCGCACCGCTGTCGGGGCGGTGTAGAGGACCGTGACGCCGTACGAGTCGACGAGGTCCCACCAGCGGCCGGGCTTCGGCTCGTCGGGGGTCCCCTCGTAGAGCACCTGGGTGACGCCGTTCGACAGCGGGCCGTACACGACGTAGGAGTGCCCGGTGATCCAGCCGATGTCGGCCGTGCACCAGTAGACGTCCTTCTCGGGGTGCATGTCGAAGACGTTGCGGTGCGTGTAGGTCGCCTGGGTCAGGTACCCGCCGGAGGTGTGGACGATGCCCTTCGGCTTCCCGGTGGTGCCGGACGTGTAGAGGATGAAGAGGGGCGTCTCGGCGGGGAAGGCCTCGGCCCGGTGCTCGGGGGCGGCCTTCGCGAACGCGTCGTGCCACCACAGGTCACGCGCGTTCCAGGCGATCTCGTTGCCCCCGCGCTTGACGACGAGGACGTGCTCGACGCTGTCGGTGCCCTCGCCCTCGAGCGCCTCGTCGACCGCCGGCTTGAGGGCGGAGACGGCGCCGCGGCGCCAGCCGCCGTCGGCCGTGACGACGAGCTTCGCCTCGGCGTCCTCGATGCGGGCGCGCAGGCTCTCGGCGCTGAACCCGCCGAACACGACCGAGTGGATCGCGCCGATGCGGGCGACGGCGAGCATCGTGACGACCGCCTCGGGGATGAGCGGGAGGTAGACGACGACCCGGTCGCCCTGCCCGACGCCGAGGTCGGTGAGCATGTTCGCCGCGCGCTGCACGTCGGCCGTGAGCTCGGCGTACGTGATCCGACGGGTGTCACCGGGAGCACCCTCGAAGTGGATCGCCACGCGGTCGCCGTTGCCCGCGCGGACGTGCCGGTCGAGGCAGTTCTCGGCCACGTTGAGCTCGCCGTCGGCGAACCACTTCGCGAACGGGGCGCCGGACCAGTCGAGCGTCTGCGTGAACGGCGTCCGCCAGTCGAGGAGCGTGCGCGCCTGCTCGGCCCAGAACCCCTCGCGGTCGGCCGCTGCGGCCGCGTGCAGGTCCTCGTTGGCGACGGCGTCCGCGACGAACTCCGGCGACGGCGGGAAGGTGGGCACGTCCTCGTGCTGTGACGAGGCGTCGGTCGTGGTCGGGGACATCGGTGTCCTTTCGCGTCGTGCGGTGACAGCGGCGGTGCTGCGGTCCGGGTGGCTGGGCGCGGGGGCCGGTCGTGCTGCTGCCGTGGGGCCGTGGTCCCGGTGGGGCCGCGGTCCCGTTGCGGTGGGGCCGTGGTCCCGCTCGGGCCGTGGTCCGTGTGGTGGGGCCGTGGTCCCGCTCGGGCCGTGGTCCCGGTCCTGTGGCAGCAACCGGAGACTACCCCCGCCGCGACCACCACGGATGTCGTGTCGGAGTTGCCGTGGAGGGTGGTTCGTGGGGTACAGTGTTCATCGCCGGATTCGTTTCCGGTGACGTCGGCCGTGATTCCCCCCAATCCGCCGATGTCCAGGCGGCACCCGTTCCCCCCAACAGGTGCCGCCTCTTCTGTTTTCCGGCGACGTGCGGCGATCTCGCTCCGTCCGGTCACCGGTGTCCCGGACGGATCCGCACGGGGATGCGGATGAGTGGACAGACCGGTCCATGCTCACGCATCGAGATGGACGAGCGCCACGGGCGACCGGCCGGGCCCTGCAGTGCCGCCACTGAGCGCCTCGCACGGTGTCCCGGTCGCTCGGTGCCGCGTCGACGTGTGGGGTACGGCTTTGTGCAACGGGGGACAAAGTTGTTCGTTGGTGTGGATCGATCGGTGTTCTGCACAGCAGAGCGGGCGGATCCTTCCGCGTGTCGGGAGCGCCCTACGGTCCTCGGACATGAACCGACACCGCGCCGCCCCGTCGCCCCCGTTCCTCCCCGGGGTGGCCCCACCCCGGTCGGTCCGCGCCGTCCGGGCCGAGGAGTTCGAGGAACTCGCCGGCCTGGTCCGCGACGGCACCGTGACGGACGTGCTCGTCGTCGGCGGTCGCGGCACCTGGGTGGATCGCGGTGCCGGGCTCGAGCGGGTCGGTCCCGTGCTCGGCGAGCGACGTGCCCGGGAGCTCGGCGCCGCCCTCGTGTCCCGCGGCGGTCGGCACGTCGACGAGAGCACGCCGATGGCCGACGTCCGGCACGACGACGGGGTCCGGGTGCACGTGGTCCTCGCCCCCGTCGCCGTGCACGGGACCACCCTGTCCGTCCGACTGCCGCGCCCCGGGCGCCCGACGCTCGCGGGGCTCGAGCGGAGCGGCACCTTCGACCGGGTCCCGCGTCGGGTCGTCGAACGGGCCGTCGCCCAGCGCCGCAACGTCCTCGTCAGCGGGGCGACCGGGAGCGGGAAGACCACCCTGCTCGCCGCGATGCTCACCGCGGTCCCGCACGACGAACGGATCGTCACGGTCGAGGACGTCGCGGAGCTCCGCATCGACCACCCCCACGTCGTCGCGCTCGAGGCCCGACAGGCCAACGCCGAGGGGAGCGGCGCCATCGACCTCGCCCGCCTGCTGCGGGAGTCGCTCCGGATGCGCCCCGACCGGGTCGTGGTGGGGGAGTGCCGCGGAGCGGAGGTCCGAGAGCTCGTGTCCGCGCTCAACACCGGGCATGACGGCGGGGCGGGCACCGTGCACGCGAACGGCATCGCCGACGTGCCGGCCCGGCTCGAGGCGCTCGGCGCACTCGCGGGACTCGCACCGACGGCGCTCGCCCGGCAGGCGGTGAGTGCGTTCGACCTCGTCCTGCACGTCGAGCGCCGGCGCGGGACGCGCCGGCTGGTGGACGTCGGGACCCCCGTGCTCGAGGCGGACGGGAGGCTCGGCGTGCGTCCGGCGGACGGCGCACGGTGAGCGGCGGACGGGAGGCTCGGCGCGCGTCCGGAGGACGGCCCGCGTCGAGCGGCGGGCGGCGCGCGGTGCGTGGCGAAGTGGTGCTCGGCGTGCGTCCGGCGGACGGCGCGCGGTGAGCGGCGGACGGGAGGCTCGGCGTGCGTCCGGCGGACGGCCCGCGTCGAGCGGTGCGGCGGTCCGGTCCCGGCGCGGCGCCGTGCGCGACCCGGCGACGGACGCCCGGGCGCTCGACCGCGTCGCGACGCTCGTGGACGCGGGCGTCCCGGCGCCGCGGGCCTGGGCGCTGTCCGGCGGGGTGCCCGCCGCGGACACGCCGGCGTGGCGCGACGTCGGAGCGGTGCTGCTCGTCGCCGAACGGACCGGGGCGCCGTCAGCCACGGCGTTCCGGTCCCTCGCCCGGGCGCTGCGACGGACGGCTGCGAGCGACCGTGCCGTGCGGGTCGCGCTCGCCGGCCCCCGCGCGAGCTCCCGCGTCGTCCTGGCCCTGCCCCTCCTCGGGCTCGGGCTCGCCTCGACCTGGGGCGCGGGCGCCGTCGAGGTCCTCGTCGGCTCGCCGCTCGGCTGGGCGTGCCTCCTGCTCGCCGCCGGCCTGGTCGCGGCCGGCAGACGCTGGACCGCCGGACTGGTCCGCGCCGCGGTGCCAGACGGACGGGTCCCCGGCGTGCGCCTCGACGCGTGGGCGGTCGCGCTGTCCGGAGGCGGATCGTGGACCGGTGCCGAGCGCACGGTGACGGAGGTGTTCCGGCAGGTCGGCGTGCCCGAGGGGTCCCCGGAGGAGACGGAACGACTGCGCGAGGTGCTCGAGCTCGCCCGTGCAGCCGGAGTGCCCGCTGCCCTCCTGCTCCGAGCCGCCGCCGAGGACGTGCGTGACGAGGCAGCGGCCGCGGGCCTCGCCGCTGCCGAGGGACTCGCCGTGCGCCTCGTGCTGCCCCTCGGGGTCTGCGTCCTGCCGGCCTTCGTGCTGGTCGGGGTCGTTCCGGTGGTCGTGGGAGTCCTCTCCTCCACGGTCATCACGGTGGCCTGATCCCTCCACAGACCACCCGGACCCACACCGTCGGACGGACGGGCTCGGCGACGCTGGTCCCGCCCCGGTGCCGACGCCAGGACCCGGAGCACCCGACCAGGAAGAGGAAGAGGAAGAGGTACAGCATGGAACACCAGACCGAGCCGCACGCCCGTCCGTCCATCGACGCACCGGTGCCGCGGTCCCGGCTCCGACGGCTCCGCGGGCGGGTCGCCGACGACCGGGGCTCGGCGACGGCGGAGTACGCGGTCGTCATCCTCGCCGCGGTGGCGTTCGCCGGCGTCCTCGTCGCCGTGATGCGCTCGGGTGAGGTCCAGTCGATCCTCACCGAGCTCGTCCGTGGTGCGCTGTCGCTCTGAGCGTGGGACGGTGACGGTGGAGTTCGCGGTCGTGCTGCCCGCCGTGGCCCTCGTCCTCACGCTCCTCGTCGCGGCGGTCGTCGCGGTCGACCGGCAGGGTGCGCTGCAGCTCGCCGCGGCCACCGCGGCGCGCGCGGCGGGCCGCGGGGACACGGAGGCGGTCGCTGCGGCGGCCGCTTCCGTCCCGGGCGCCGTCCTCACCTACCGCCGGCACGCCGGACTCGTCTGCGTCGACCTCGCCCGCCCGGCACCGGGGCTCCTCGCCGTGATCGTCCTGCGCGCCGGCAGTTGCGCGGCCGAGGGCGGTGCGTGACCGTGCGCGGCCGCACGGACCGCGGATCGGTGACCGTCCTCCTCGCGGCCGTCCTCGGCGTCGGGACGGCCGTGGCGGCGGTCGGCCTCGCGGCGGCGGGCCACCGGGTGTCGGTGGTGCGCGTGCAGGCCGCGGCCGACGCCGCCGCGCTCGCCGCGGCCGCTGCCCTCGTCGGCCTGGTCCCCGGTGAGCCGTGCGCGCAGGCGTCCGTCGTCGCGAGGGCCGGAGGAGCGACCGTCTCGTCGTGCACGACGGTCGACGCCCGGGCGCGGGTGACCGCGTCGACCGGGGGCGGTGCGTTCGCCGTGAGCGCAGTCGCCGTCGCCGGACCACCGAGCGGTGCACGACGCCTCGGTGTGTATGGTGTGCACGTCGGCCCCCGGTCATCGGTGCCCCGGTCGACCCGGACGGCGCGTCACACCGGCGACGTCGCTCGTCCAGGGCCGACGTGCACCATCGATCAAGGAGACACGTGCCAGGCACGAAGAAGCTCGTGATCGTCGAGAGCCCCGCGAAGGCGAAGACGATCGCGCAATACCTCGGTGACGGATACGAGGTCCAGGCGTCAGTCGGCCACATCCGCGACCTCGTCGAGCCCAAGAACCTCCCCGCGGAGCTCAAGAAGGGTCCGATGGGGAAGTTCTCCGTGGACGTGGACAACGGCTTCGAGCCGTACTACGTCGTCTCCGACGCGAAGAAGAAGACCGTCTCCGAGCTGAAGCGTGCCCTGAAGGACGCCGACGAGCTCTACCTCGCGACTGATGAGGACCGCGAGGGAGAGGCCATCGCGTGGCACCTCCTCCAGGTGCTGAAGCCCAAGGTGCCCGTCAAGCGCATGGTGTTCCACGAGATCACGAAGGAGGCCATCCAGCGCGCGCAGGAGGCCACCCGCGAGCTCGACACGGCCCTCGTCGACGCGCAGGAGACCCGCCGCATCCTCGACCGTCTCTACGGCTACGAGGTCTCGCCGGTCCTCTGGCGGAAGGTCGGGCCCGGACTGTCCGCCGGTCGCGTGCAGTCCGCCGCGACCCGGCTCGTGGTCGACCGCGAGCGCGAGCGCCTGGCGTTCGTCTCGGCGAACTACTGGGACCTCACGGCACGGTTCGAGAAGGTCGGCGACAGCGCCTTCACCGCGAAGCTCGCCCGTGTCCAGGGCACCCGGGTGGCGTCCGGTCGCGACTTCGACGACCGGGGCGCGATCTCCGGCGACGTCGTGCGGCTCGACGAGGCCTCGGCCGCCGCACTGACGACCGTGCTCGAGCGCGCCGGGGACGCCGTGGTGCGCTCGGTCGACTCGAAGCCCTACACGCGCCGTCCCGCGGCACCGTTCACCACGTCCACCCTGCAGCAGGAGGCGGCGCGCAAGCTCCGGTTCTCCGCCCGCCAGACCATGAGCGTCGCGCAGTCCCTGTACGAGAACGGCCACATCACCTACATGCGCACCGACTCGTCGTCGCTGTCGCAGCAGGCCGTGACCGCCGCCCGGAAGCAGGCCGCGGAGCTCTACGGCGCCGAGACGATCCCGGACAAGCCGCGCAGCTACGCCGGCAAGAGCAAGAACGCGCAGGAGGCGCACGAGGCGATCCGCCCCGCCGGCGACACGTTCCGGACCCCGTCGCAGATGGAGAAGGTCCTCCGCGGCAACGACTGGAAGCTCTACGACCTCATCTGGAAGCGCACCGTCGCGTCGCAGATGGCCGACGCCAAGGGGTCGACGGCCTCCGTCGTCATCGGCATCACCTCGACCGAGCCCGTCGCCGGGATCGACGCGACGACGAACGGCACCGACGCCGAGTTCACCGCGTCGGGCACCGTGATCACCTTCCGGGGCTTCCTCAACGCCTACGAGGAGGGCCGTGACGAGGAGCGCCACGAGTCGAAGGCCGACGGCGACGACGCGAAGCTCCCGCAGATGGCGGCGGGCGACGCGCTCGGCGTCTCCGACGTCGAGGCGAAAGGGCACGACACCTCGGCGCCGCCGCGCTACACCGAGGCGAGCCTCGTCAAGACGCTCGAGGAGCTCGGCATCGGCCGTCCGTCGACCTACGCCGCGATCATCTCGACGATCATCGACCGCGGGTACGTCACGCAGCGGGGGAGCGCCCTCGTGCCGAACTGGATCGCGTTCAGCGTGGTCCGGCTGCTCGAGGACTACTTCGGCGACCTCGTGCAGTACGACTTCACGGCGTCGATGGAGGACGACCTCGACCGCATCGCGAGCGGCGACGAGGACCGCGTCGACTGGCTCAAGGGGTTCTACTTCGGCGGTGACGACCAGCGCGGCCTGCGCACGGTCATCGACAACCTCGGCGAGATCGACGCGCGCGACATCAACTCGGTGGAGCTCGCACCGGGTCTGACGCTCCGGATCGGTCGCTACGGTCCCTACATCGAGGTGCCGAGCGACGACCCGGAGAAGCCCCGGCGCGTCAACGTCCCGGAGGACCTCGCCCCCGACGAGCTGACGGCCGAGAAGGCCCGCGAACTCGTCGAGGCACCCGTCGTCGGCGACCGCGTCGTCGGCGTCAACCCGGAGACGGGCAAGGAGGTCCTCGCGAAGGACGGTCGCTTCGGCCCGTACGTGACCGAGCGGACGCCCGAGCCCGAGCCCACGGTCGACCCGGCCACGGGCGAGGTGACCGAGGCTGCGCCCGCCGCTGCCGAGTCCGGCACGACGAGCACCGCGAAGAAGACGACGACCAAGAAGGCCACGACCAAGAAGGCCGCGGCGCCCAAGGAGCGCACGGCGTCCCTCTTCAAGTCGATGGACCCGCAGACGGTCGACCTCGAGACGGCCCTCAAGCTGCTCGACCTGCCGCGCACCGTCGGCACGGACCCGGAGTCCGGCGAGGACATCACCGCGCAGAACGGTCGCTACGGCCCGTACCTCAAGAAGGGCACCGACACCCGGACGCTCCCGAGCGAGGACGCCATCTTCGACGTCGACCTCGCCGGGGCGCTGGAGCTGTTCGCGCAACCGAAGTACGGCGCCAAGCGCTCCGCGACCGCCGCGCTCAAGGAGTTCGACGCCGACCCCGTGTCCGGCAAGCCGATCAAGGTGAAGGACGGCCGGTTCGGGCCGTACGTCACCGACGGTGAGACGAACGCCACGATCCCGCGCGGTGAGGACGTCGAGGACGTCGACTTCGAGCGGGCGAAGCAGTTGCTCGCCGACAAGCGGGCCAAGGGACCGGTGAAGAAGAAGGCGCCAGCCCGCCGGACCGCGGCCAAGAAGAAGTGACCGGACGCTTCATCACCGTCGAGGGCGGCGACGGCGCGGGCAAGACCACGCAGGCCGAGCGCCTGGCGTCGTGGCTCGGCGAGCACGGCCGCACGGTGGTGCGGACGCGCGAGCCCGGCGGCACCGACCTCGGGCTCCGCATCCGCGACATCGTGCTGCACGAGCGCGGGCACGTCGCACCGCGCGCCGAGGCCCTCCTGTACGCCGCCGATCGGGCGCACCACGTCGAGACGGTCGTGCGTCCGGCGGTCGCCCGGGGCGCCATCGTGCTGCAGGACCGCTACATCGACTCCTCGGTCGCCTACCAGGGCGTCGCCCGGGGTCTCGGCGCCGAGCACATCCGATCGGTGTCCGACTGGGCGACCGACGGTCTGACGCCGGACCTCACGGTCCTGCTCGACCTCGACGTCACCGTCGGCCGGGCACGCGTCGCCGCCGCTCGTGGGGACACGTTCGACCGGCTGGAGTCCGAGGCCGCGGCGTTCCACGAGGCCGTCCGCCGCGCGTTCCTCGACATGGCGGCAGCGGAACCCGAGCGGTTCCTCGTCGTCGACGCGGCAGCGGACGCCGACACGGTGCAGACCGCGATCCGCGCGGCCGTGGCGCCCCTGGTCGGGATCGACGCCGCATGACGGTGGCCGCTGCGAGGATGTCCGCATGAGCGTGTGGGACGGCCTGACCGGTCAGGAAGAGGCGGTGGCCGCACTCCGACGCGCGGCGGAGTCGCCCGAGGCCACCGGGGGCATGACGCACTCGTGGCTCATCACCGGCCCGCCCGGCTCCGGACGGTCGAACGTCGCGGCGTCGTTCGCGGCCGCGCTGGTCGGCGACGGACCCGACGACGACCACACGCTCCGGCAGATCTCGGCGCGGACGCACCCGGACGTCTCGGTCCTCACCACGCAGCGGGTCATCATCACGATCGACGAGATCCGTCAGCTCGTGACCTCTTCGTACTACTCGCCGTCGGTCGGCCGGTACCGCGTGGTGATCGTCGAGGACGCCGACCGCATGACCGAGCGCACCTCGAACCTCTTGCTCAAGGCGCTCGAGGAGCCGCCCGAGCGCACCGTCTGGATCCTCTGCGCCCCGAGCGAGGCCGACCTGCTGCCGACGATCCGGTCGCGCGTCCGCTCGGTCCGGCTACGGGTGCCGGGCATCGAGTCCGTCGCGGACCTGCTCGTGGCCCGCACCGGGGTCGACCGCGCCCTCGCGATGGACGCCGCCCGGCAGGCCCAGAGCCACATCGGCATGGCGCAGCGCCTCGCGACGAGCGCCGATGCCCGTGACCGCCGACGTCGGACGCTCACCACGGTCCTCGGCGTGCGGAGCGTCGGCGACGCCGTCACGGCCGCCGCCGAGCTGTTGGCGGTGGCCGACGAGGACGCCAAGGCCATCACGCAGGAGCGGGACGGCGAGGAACGCGACGCGGCGCTGCGCTCCCTCGGCGTCGAGCCGGGCGGCACGGTCCCGCCGGCACTGCGATCCCAGCTGCGCGCGCTCGAGGAAGACCAGAAGCGTCGTGCGACGCGCAGTCTCCGTGACGGGCTCGACCGGATCCTGGTCGACGTCTCGTCGCTCTACCGCGACCTGCTGCTGCTCGGGCTGGGTGCGCCGGCCGAACCGGTGAACCTGTCGATGCGTGACGACCTGGAGCGGGCGTTGCCGAGCGTCCCGCCCTCGGCGGCGCTCGAGGTGCTCGACGCGGTGTCGACCGCACGGGCCCGGATCGCGGCGAACGTGGCCGCGTTGCTGGCGCTCGAAGCCCTGCTCGTCACCATCGCCCGCGCGGTCCGCTGAGCCGCGAGCAGGTACCCGCCCACCGAGCCGCAGCAGGCATCCGTCCGCTGAGCCGCGAGCAGGTATCCGCCCACCGAGCCGCAGCAGGCACCCGCCCGCTGAGCCGCGAACACGCACCCGCCCACCGAGCCGCAGCAGGCATCCGTCCGTTGAGCCGCGAGCACGCACCCGCCGACGCCGCCCGCGCCGTCCGCTGCCCCGGACGCGGGGACCCCGCAGCAGGACGCTGCGCTCGGAACCGCCACCGGGGACGACCCGACCACAGGACCGGCCGCACCCTGCGTCGCCTGACGCAACCCACAGCCTCCCGTCCGACCCCCCGTGGGAGAATCACGACATGTCCGACGCAGTCCCCGGCCTGCGCGAGCGGAAGCGCCTCGCGACCCGACTCGCCATCCAGCAGGCGGCCCTGCGCATCGCGGTGGAGGACGGCCTCGCCGCCGTCACGGTCGACGAGATCTCCCGCCGCGCCGACGTCTCCCCGCGCACGTTCTTCAACTACTTCCCGACCAAGGAGCAGGCCATCCTCGGGGACGACCCGACGCTGCCGGACGACGACGCCCTCGCGTCGTTCGTCGCGGGTGGACCGTCGGGGGACCTGCTGCGCGACCTCGGCGCGCTCCTCGTGCACTCGACGCAGGCGCTCATCGACGAGCGGGGGCTGATCGCGGAGCGGCAGGAGGTGCTCCGCGCGAACCCGGAGCTGTTCTCGCAACGGATGGCGTCGATGAAGGAGTTCCAGCACGAGATCGAGTCGGCGGTGGCCCGACGGCTCGCCCCCGCCGAGCACGACCCGGACGCGCTCCGTCGCCGGGCGCGCCTCGCGTCGATCGTGGCGCTCGCGGCACTGCGGCACGCCTGGTGGGAGTGGTCCGAGCAGGACGGCGACGTGCACCTCGTCGAGGAGCTCGAGCGGTCCTTCGCGGACCTCGGCGCGCTGGTTTCGCGTTCGCTGGTCTGAACCTGTATAGTCATTGCTCGTGCCGCTCCGGCGACGGAGAGCACGACGCCCCGGTTCCGGGGCGTCCGCCGCCTTAGCTCAGTCGGTAGAGCGATTCACTCGTAATGAATAGGTCGTCGGTTCGATTCCGACAGGCGGCTCCACGCGAACCCCCTCCGATCCCCGGATCGGAGGGGGTTCTGCCGTTCGTGGACCGCGCGCCTGGTAGACAGTCCGCATGACGGTTCGGTGGGGAGTGCTCGGGACGGGCGGCATCGCGCGCTCGTTCGTCGGTGACTGCACGGCGGTCGGGATCGACTTCGTCGCGGTCGGCAGTCGGACGTCGGCGTCGGCGCAGGCGTTCGCGGAGGAGTTCGGCGTCCCGCGAGCGTACGGCTCGTACGAGGAGCTCGTCGCCGATCCGGACGTGGACGCCGTCTACGTCGCGACGCCGCACGCGCGCCACGCCGCGGACGCGCTGCTCGCGATCGGGCACGGCAAGCACGTCCTCGTCGAGAAGGCGTTCACGATCACCGCGGCCGAGGCCCGGGCGGTCGTCGACGCGGCCCGACGAGCGGACGTCGCGGTGATGGAGGCCATGTGGACGCGCTTCCTCCCGCAGATGGCGATGATCCGGAAGGTCCTCGCGGAGGGGCGCATCGGTCGGCCGCGGCTCGTCGAGGCGACGCACCACCAGGCGCTGCCCTCGGATCCCGGGCACCGGCTCAACGACCCGGCGCTCGGCGGGGGAGCGCTGCTCGACCTCGGGGTCTACCCGGTGTCGTTCGCGGTCGACGTCCTCGGCCTGCCGGAGTCCGTCGTGGCGTCCGGGACGCTCAGCGAGCAGGGCGTCGACACGCAGATGGGCATCGTGATGACCCACGCCGGCGGCACGCAGTCGACGGTGCACTTCGCGCTCGACCTCGCGAGTCCGAACACCGCCTCGGTCATCGGGGAGGACGGCCGCATCGACCTCGACGCGACGTGGTTCACCCCGACGACGTGGCGCATCCGGGATCGTGACGGCGCGGTCGTCGAGGAGTTCGACGGGCGTGAGGAGCGCACCGGCTACGGTCACGAGGCCCGCGCGTTCGAGGCGATGATCGAGTCCGGCACCCACGAGGGCGGTCCGATGGACCTGGAGGAGTCGGTCGGCATCATGGCGCTCCTCGACGAGGTGCGCCGCCAGGTCGGCGTCCGCTACGCGGCCGACGAGCAGGCGGATCCGGAAGACGGCCTGGAGGCTCCTCCCGCTGTTCCGTAGGATCGGTCGCGATGTCCGAGCCGCAGCACTCCCGCCCGACGCTCGCCGAGCGCGCCCGTCACGCCGTCACCGCCGTCCGCGGGTCGGTCGCCCGACGCCCGGTGCCGTGGATCGCGGGTGGTCTCGCAGGCGTCCTCGTCCTCGGTTCCGGCGGTGCGGTCGCGGTCGCCGCTGCCACGGTGCCCGACCCGGCTCCGCCGGCCCGGACCACCGTGGCGGCGCCGTCGGCCTCCGCGTCGCGCACGCCGGCAGCGAAGCCCTCGGCGACGCCGACCGCGACCGCGCGCGCCGTGCCGGATGACCCGGCCGGACCGACCGCGCTCCGGACGTGCACCATCGACCAGGCCGCAGGGGCTGCCGGACTCGGGTCGTTCGAGGGGGCCGTGGTCAACGCGGAGACCGGCGAGGTCCTCTACTCGCACGCCGGCGACCAGCCGAAGCAGACCGGCAGCGTCATGAAGACCCTGACGACCGCGACCGCGCTGGCCGACCTCGGCGGCAGCTACCGTATCCCCACGACGGTCACGAAGGAGGCTGACGGCACGATCGCGCTCGTGGGGCACGGGGACGCGACCCTCTCCGCGGGCGGCGCGACGGTGTACCCGGGCGCTCCCACGCTCGGGCAGCTCGCGCAGCAGGTCAAGGCGAAGCTCGGCAACTCCCCGGTCACGACGATCGTCACGGACGACACGTACTGGAGCGACGCCGACGCCTGGGACCCGACGTGGCCGGTGTCCGAGCGGACGATCGGCTACCAGCCCGAGGTGACCGCGCTCATGGTCGACGGCGACCGGGCGAACCCCGGTGCGGCGACGTCCCCCCGCTCCACGGACCCGGTCGGTCGCGCCGGTGCCGCGTTCCGGACGGCTCTCGCGAACGCCGGCGTCGTCGGCGCCGCGAACGCGCAGATCGTCAAGCGCGCCACCACGTCGTCGGACACCATCGCCACGGTGTCCTCGCAGCCGGTGTCGACCCTCATCGGCCAGATGATCCCGAACTCGGACAACACCCTCGCGGAGATGCTCGCGCGGATCTCGTCGAAGGAGTCCGGGTCGGACGGCTCGGCCGCGTCGCTGACCGGGGTCTACCGGGCCGCACTGAAGACCTACGGGGTCGACCCGTCCGGCATCGTGATCAAGGACGGCTCGGGCGAGA
Organism: uncultured Curtobacterium sp.; assembly: GCA_913778205.1. Taxonomy (GTDB): domain Bacteria; phylum Actinomycetota; class Actinomycetes; order Actinomycetales; family Microbacteriaceae; genus Curtobacterium. The sequence goes on along the minus strand of CAJYUW010000046.1, from coordinate 148,030 downwards.
GCGCCGCGAACGCGGTGTCGCCGGAGTTCGTCGCGAAGCTCATGGTCCCCGTGCAGGCCGGCGCGAAGGGCCTCGGCACGCTGTCGAACGCCCTGCCCGTCGCCGGTGTCTCGGGCACGCTGTCGAGCCGGTTCACGGGCGCGAACGCCGTCGCACGGGGCAAGGTGCACGCGAAGACCGGCTGGATCGACTCGGCGAACACGCTCGGCGGGTGGATGGACGCGGCGGACGGTACCCGGCTGACGTTCGCCTTCTACGCCATCGGCTCGTCGCGGGCTGCAGCGCTCCCGGCCCTCGACGCCGTGACGGCCGCGACGTACTCCTGTGGCGGTAAGCTCACCAGCTCCTAGCCGCCCTGGTGCAGGATGGTGGCATGGCCAGGGCACTGCTCATCGTCGACGTCCAGAACGACTTCACCGAGGGCGGTGCGCTCGGGGTGACCGGTGGCGACGCCGTCGCCGAGCGCATCTCGGTCTTCCTCGCCCAGCACGCGGGGGAGTACGACCTCATCGTCGGTTCGCGCGACTGGCACCACGGCGACGACGACAACGGCGGGCACTTCGCCGGCGCCGCGGGCCCGGACTTCGTGGACACCTGGCCCGTGCACTGCGTGCAGGACACCCCGGGTGCGGCGTACCACCCGGCGTTCGACACCGAGCCGGTCGACGTCCACGTCTACAAGGGGCAGGGCGCCCCGGCGTACTCGGCGTTCCAAGGGCGCACCGCCGAGGGCGTCCCGCTCGGCGAGGTGTTCGAGCAGTACGACGTGCGCGAGGTCGACATCGTCGGCATCGCGACCGACCACTGCGTCCGGGCGAGTGCCCTCGACGCGCTCGGCGGCGGCGCGGCCGTCACGGTGTACGAGGACCTCGTCGTCGGGGTCGACCCGGCCCGGAGCGCCGCGGCGCTCGACGAGGTGCGGGCGGCCGGCGGGTTGATCGACCGCAGCGACACCGACGAGGGGCTGCACCGCCCGGGCGGCGCACGCGTCTGACGCATTCTGCCGCGAGCGGCCGTCCGTGGGTACCGGCCCATACGGCACACGGCACACGGCACACGGCACACGGCGCTCGGCGGTGGCGGTGGCGGGGGCGTTCGGTGTGCGCTGACCGCGTCACCCGAGGCACCCGCCGCCCGAGGCACCCGCCGCCGGAGGCACGCGGTGCCCGGCCGGAGACCGCCCTGTGGGTCCCCGCCGGCCGTGTGCCAGGCCGGGCCTCAGACCAGGAGCTGGTGCTTCGCCAGGTCGCGGTAGAGCGGCGTCGACTCGACGAGCTCCGAGTGCGTGCCGACCCCGACGACCCGTCCGTGCTCCAGCACGACGATGACGTCCGAGTCGACCACGGTGGACAGCCGGTGGGCGATGACGAGCAGTGTCCGGTCCTCGGCGACGGCGTCGATGGCGAGCCGCATCTTCTGCTCGTTCACGCCGTCGAGGGACGACGTCGACTCGTCGAGCAGCAGGATGGGCGGTGCCGCCAGGAGCGCTCGGGCGATCGCGAGCCGCTGCCGTTCGCCACCCGAGAGCATGACGCCGTCCTCGCCGACCTGGGCGTCGAGGCCGCGCGGGTCGCGGTGCAGGACCTCACCGAGGTTGACGGCCTCGAGCACGCGGGCGCACTCGGCCTCGGTGGCGTCGGGCGAGCCGAGCAGCAGGTTCGCGCGGATCGTGCCGGCCAGGACCGGGGCGTCCTGCTCGACGTACCCGATCTGCGAACGGAGCTCGTCGCGGTCGAGCCCCCGGATGTCCACGCCGCCGAGACGGATCACGCCGTCGGTGGGGTCGTAGAAGCGCTCGATGAGGGCGAGTGTCGTCGACTTGCCCGCCCCCGAGGGGCCGACGAGGGCGACCCGCGAGCCGCGGGGCACCCGGAAGGACACGTCGTGCAGCACCACGTCGTCGACGCGGGCGGTGTCGTCCGGGTGATGCGGGCCTCCAGGCCGTTCCGTCGCCCCGTCGGGACCGGAGCCGTGCGCCCCGGCCGCGTAGCGGAACGACACGTGCTCGAAGGCGATGGCGTCGTCACTCGCGACCGCGGCGGCGACGCGGACCGCGCGGTCGTCCTGGTCCTCGGTGGGGAGGTGCAGGATCTCCTCGATGCGGCCGAGCGCGCCGAGCGCCTGGGCGACCGCGACCGCGGCGCCCATCGCCTGGCCGAGCGGCATGATCATCATGAAGAGCAGCAGGATGAACGTGATGAGCGTGGCGATCGTGATGGTGCCGGCGGCCACCTGGGCGCCGCCGACGCCGAGGACCGCGATGAACGCGACCTGCATCACGATGCTGGCGACGGGCACCACGAACGCGGACATCCGGGCGATGTCGAGGCCGCGCCGGTAGGCCTCCGTGGCGTGGCCGTCGACCTCGCGGACCTCGCGTTCGGTGGCGCCGGCGGCACGGATGGTGCGGACGGCACCGATGCCGCGTTCGACCGCGGCGGTGAGGTCGCCGACCTTCTCCTGCGCGCGCTTCGACGCGACGCGGATGCGACGGCTCAGCCCGCCGACGACGATGATGGCGACGAGCACGATGACGACCGTGATGCCGAGGAGCAGCGGGTCGATGACCGCCATCGCGATGATCGCCCCGATGAACGTGAGGGCGCCGCCGATCGACTCGATGAGGCCCTGCGTGAGGACGGCCCGGAGCAGCGTGGTGTCGCTGCCGACGCGCGAGACGAGGTCGCCCGTTCGACGGGTGTCGAACTCGGAGATCGGCAGGTTGAGGATCCGGGCGATGAGCTTGCGGCGGGTGGAGAGCACCACGCCCTCGCCGGCGCGCTGGAGGAGGAAGTGCTGCACGCCGTTCAGCAGGCCCGACACGATCACGAGGACGACCAGGACCCACACGAGCGTCGACAGCGTGTGTCCGTGCTGCACGGCCGTGACCACCTGGTTGACGAGCAGCGGCTGCGCGAGCGAGGCGCCGGCCCCGAGGACGCTGAGGACGATGATCACCGCCATCGCCGGCTTGTTCTCGAACAGGTAGCTCAGGAGGCGGCCGAAGGAGGCACGGGGGCCGTCGTTCTTCTTGGGTCGGGCGAACGGGAAGCTCATCGTGGTCCTAGTCTCTGCCGTACTTCTTGTGCACTGCCTGGCGGCTGACGCCGAGGACGGTCGCGATCTCCTGCCACGAGGCGCCGGCGTTCCGGGCGCGTCGGGCAGCGAGTTCCTCGGTGCGGTCGAGGGCCTTGCGGAGCTCGCGGACGGAGGCCAGTGCGGTGAAGGGGTCGTCGCCGTCGGCACCCGAGGCCAGGGTGGCGATGGTCGGGCGGTCCATGGTGTCAACCTACATTGACAGGGTGGCGGGGTTCAACTCGGGGCGACGGGGTGCGGGGTGGTGGCGCGTGGGCCCGTCTGTCGCTGTCGAACGACGGGGCCGTTGTCGTACGACGACGGCGTTGTCGTTGGTTGCGTGCGCGCGTCCTCAGCGTGTGCAAGGAGCGACGGGGCCGCTGTCGTACGACGGCGATGGTGTCGTACGACAGCGACAGCGACAGCGACAGCGACAGCGACAGCAACAGCGACGCCGCCACCGTCGCACCCGCGTGCCCACACGACGGACGGGAGGCGCGGTGCCAGCCGGCACCGCGCCTCCCGTCCGAACTGACGCGCCCTGGTGCGTCACGGGGCGAGGGTCCCCGAGGAACGCACGTGCCCGTCGCCGACGGACGCGTCGGCGGGGACGCCGAGCACGCGCTCGGCGTCGGCCTCGCCGAAGTCCGCGTGCCTGGTCTCCTTGACGAAGAACAGCGCGACGAGCGTCACGACCGCGGCGATGGTCAGGTAGAGCCCCACGAGGAAGATGTTCCCGTCCGCCTGCCACAGCGCCAGCGCCACGGTCGGGGCGAGCGACGCACCGAGGATCGACGCGACGTTGTACGCCACCGCGGAGCCCGTGTACCGGACGTTCGTCGGGAAGAGCTCGGGCAGCAGGGCCCCCATCGGACCGAACGTGAGGCCCATGAGCGACAGCCCGACGACCAGGAACGTGACCACCGTGACCGGCCCGGTCGACGCGGCGAACCAGAACTGGAACGTCAGCCCGAAGAGCGCGATGCCGAGCGTGGTCCACAGGAGCGTGGACCGGCGGCCGAACCGGTCGGCGAGGAAGCCCGCGACCGGGGTGAGGATGCCGAAGAACACGACGCCGATCATGAGCAGCGTGAGGAACTCGCCCCGCGGGTAGCCGAGACCGATCTTCGGGACGCCCGAGCTCGCGGTCGTGCCGTAGCTCAGCGTGAAGGTGGTCATGAAGTAGAAGAGCACGTAGGTCGCGACCATGCCGAACGTGCCGACGATGAGCGGCCGCCACGAGGTCCGGAACACCCGGGCCAGCGGGACCTTCGCGACCGAGCCGGACTCCTGGACGCCGCGGAACACCGTCGACTCGACGAGCGTGAAGCGGACGTAGAGCCCGACGACCACCAGGACCGCGGACAGCAGGAACGGGATGCGCCAGCCCCACGCCTGGAAGTCCGGGTTCACCGAGCCGTCGGCGCCGGCGGGCATCGCGGCGTTGATCGCGATGAAGAGTCCGTTCGCGAGCAGGAAGCCGATCGGTGCGCCGAGCTGGGGGAGCGACCCGAACACGCCGCGCTTGCCCGCCGGGGCGTTCTCGGTCGCGAGCAGCGCCGCGCCGGACCACTCGCCACCGAGGCCGATGCCCTGTGCGAACCGCATCACCGCGAGCAGCACCGGGGCCCACACGCCGATGGACGCGAACGTCGGCAGGCACCCGATGAGGAACGTCGCCGTGCCCATGACGAGCAGGGAGGCGACGAGTGTGGCCTTGCGCCCGACCCGGTCACCGAAGTGGCCGAAGACGACCGAGCCCACGGGGCGGGCGAAGAACGCGAGCGCGAAGGTCACGAACGACGACAGCTGCGAGGCCGTCGGGTCCGCGTCCGGGAAGAACAGCGTCGGGAAGACGAGGACGGCGGCGGTCGCGTAGACGTAGAAGTCGTAGAACTCGATCGAGGTCCCGACGAGGCTGGCGATGACCACGCGGGAGCGCGGGTTGCCTGCCGGGGTCGGGGTGGTCGTGCTGGGTGCCGGTGCGGCTGACATGCGTGTGTGAGGACTCCGAGGGGAGCACCCGGTCGGGTGCAGCGGTGTTCCGGACGGCGGACACCGGTCGGTTCGCGCAGGTGGCGCGGCGCCGATCGGGTGCGTTCGGTGGGTGGTGGACCGCTCGTGACGGGGCTCACAGCCTACGACACATGTCGCTTTCCTGCGAATCCGCAGGGAACGACACCGCCGGGAGGCGCGGTGCACGTCGGTCGTGCCCCGCGCCTCCCGGCGGTGGTCGCGTCGGGATGCCGCCGGCTGCGCTGGCGGCGCCGGGTCAGCTGGCGGCGCCGGGTCAGCTGGCGGCGCCGGCCTCGAGCTGGGCGGGGAGCTGGTGCCCCATGCGGTCGCGCTTGGTGTCGAGGTAGCCGGCGTTCTGCGCGGAGATGCCGACGACGAGCGGCACGAGCGACTCGACCGCGATGCCGTGCTCCTCGAGCTGGCGACGCTTCTCCGGGTTGTTCGAGAGCAGTCGGACGCTCGTGATGCCGAGGTCGGCGAGGATCCCGGCGGCGCCGCCGTACTCGCGGGAGTCGGCGGGCAGACCGAGCGCGAGGTTTGCGTCGAGGGTGTCGAGGCCGTCCTCCTGCAGACGGTAGGCCTTGAGCTTGTTCGTCAGGCCGATGCCGCGGCCCTCCTGCCCGCGGAGGTAGACGACCACGCCGCCCTCCGCGGCGATGACGTCGAGCGCGGCGTCGAGCTGCGGGCCGCACTCGCACTTCAGCGACCCGAACGCCTCGCCGGTCAGGCACTCGGAGTGCACACGGACGAGCGCACCGTCGCCCGGGGTCGACCCGTCGGGCAGCGCCCCGATGATCGCGACGTGCTCGGCGCCGGTCACGAGGTCGCGGTAGGCGCGCATCTCGAACGTGCCGTGGGTGGTCGGGACGTTCGTCGCGACCTCGAACTGGACCGGGCTCCCGGGAGTGGAGGAGGTGAGTGCGTCGGTCATCGTGGACTCCGGTTGTTCAGGGGTGCCGCTCCAGGGTGTACGGCACCGTGTGGCCGCGCCCGGACGAGGAGGTCCGGGCCCAGGCTGGTGGTCGATGTTACGTCCAACCGCAGGCGGTCGGTCATGGTTCCCACGCCGAGGTCGTCGACCGCGACGCGGGGTCCGCCGAGCAGCACGGGGGCGACGTAGACGAGGTACTCGTCGACGAGGCCGGCCGCGATGAGCGCGGAGGTCAGGGTGGGGCCGCCCTCGACGAACACCGAGTGCACGCCGTGGTCGCGGAGGGCGGAGAGCGACGCCGCGAGGTCGTGCCCCGGCAGGGCGACGAGCCCGCGCGGGTGTCGACGGAGTGCGGCGTCGTCCGGGACCGGACGGTCCCCGAACACCACCGGCAGTGGCTGGTCGGCGAGCAGTTCGCCCGCGTCGCCCCGCGCGGTCAGGGAGGGGTCGTCGGCGAGCACGGTGCCGGTGCCGACGAGGACGGCGTCGTGCGCGGCCCGCTGCTCGTGCACGTGCTGTCGGGCGGCGGTCCCGGTGATCCACTGGCTCGTCCCGTCGGCCGCTGCGGCGCGCCCGTCCAGGCTCGACGCCCACTTGGCGGTCACCCACGGCCGACCGAGCCGGACCGAGAGGAGCCACCGTTCGAGGAACACCTCTGCCTCGTCGGCGAGCACGCCCGACACCACCACGACCCCGGCGGCCCGCAGCCGGTCCGCACCACCGTGGACGTGCGCTCCCGGGTCGTCGATCGCGTAGACGACACGAGCGATGCCGGCCTCGATGAGGGCGAGCGCGCACGGACCCGTCCGACCGGTGTGGTTGCACGGCTCGAGCGTGACGACCGCGGTGGCGCCGCGGAGGAGTGCGGGGTCCACCTTCGCCATCGCGTCGACCTCGGCGTGCGGTGTCCCGGCGCCCTTGTGCCAGCCCTCGGCGAGGACGGTGCCGTCTGGCGCGAGGACGACGGCGCCGACGCGGGCGTGGTCGCCGACGGCCGGGCCGAGCGCGGCGATCTCGAGGCCGCGTCGCATCGCTCGGACCTCTGCCGGCGTCGCCGTCTCGGTGGGGGTACTGGTCACCATTCGACCCTACCGACGCAAAGTCGGTGACACGTCACCGATCTACACGCTGTGGGCGAACGACGCTGTGGGCCAGGACAGGTCCGACGCCGGAGCGCCGTCGGGACGACGCCGGGCGTGCCATGCCGGGGTGGGGCCGCCGTCCCGCCCGGGGTTCACCGCGGGGCCGGTGCCGGTGAACGAGAAGCCGGCGGCCCGTGCCACCGCCGCCGAGGCCGTGTTGCCCTCGTAGCACTCCCAAGCGACGTCGGGCGCACCCTGTTCGAAGGCCCACGCGACGACGAGCTCGAGGGCCGCGTGCACGAGCCCCTCGCCCCGCGCGGACGGTGCCAGCCAGAACCCGACGTCGCGCCGGGCGGTCCGGTAGCCGATGATCCCCTCGAGCAGCGCGGCGCCACTGCGACGGATCGCCCAGGTGTACTCCCGGTCCGAGGCCCAGCCCGGTCCGACGAGGGCGTCGACGAAGGACCGCGCGTGGTCCGGGCCGTACGGCTGCGGGACCGTGGTCCACCGTGCGACGTCGGGGTCCTGGCAGCCCGCGACGATCGCCGCGGTGTCCGCGCGGGTGGGCACGTCGAGGCGGACCCGCGCGGACTCGAGGACGACGGGGAGCACGGTGCTGCTCAGCCGCGGACGCGCGGCACGAACCCGATCCGGTCGTACACGCGTGCGAGGGTCTCCCGCGCGATCGACTCCGCACGGTCGGCGCCGACGGCCAGGAGCCGGTCGAGTTCCGCCGGGTCGTCGAGCAGCTCGAGCGTGCGGGCCCGGACCGGCTCGAGCTCGGCGACGACGGCGTCGGCGACCTCGCCCTTCAGGTCGCCGTACCCCTTTCCCTGGAAGGACGCTTCGAGGTCGGCCACCGCGGTGCCCGTGAACGCCGACAGGATCGACAGGAGGTTCGTCACGCCGGGCTTCGTCTGCCGGTCGGCCCGGATCTCGCGCTCGGTGTCCGTGACGGCCGACCGGATCTTCTTCGCGGTGCGCTTCGGGTCGTCGAGCAGGCGGATGAGGCCGTTGTCGGACGCCGCCGACTTGCTCATCTTGCTCGTCGGGTCCTGCAGGTCGTAGATGCGCGCGGTGTCGGTGAGGATCCGGGCCTCGGGCACGACGAACGTCTCGCCGAAGCGGGAGTTGAACCGACCGGCGAGGTCACGGGTGAGCTCGACGTGCTGCCGCTGGTCGTCACCGACGGGGACGACCTTCGTGTCGTACAGCAGGATGTCCGCCGCCATCAGGATCGGGTACGTGAAGAGCCCGACCGAGGCCGCGTCCGCGCCCTGTCGGGCCGACTTGTCCTTGAACTGGGTCATCCGGCTCGCCTCGCCGAAGCCGGTGAGCGTGTTGAGCACCCACGCGAGCTCGGCGTGGGCCGGCACCTGCGACTGCACGAAGAGCGTCGCCTTCGACGGGTCGATGCCGGATGCGATGTACTGCGCCGCCGTCGCCCGGGTGTTCGCCCGGAGCTCGGCCGGGTCCTGCGGAGTGGTGATGGCGTGCATGTCGACGACGCAGTAGATCGCGTCGTGGTCGTCGAGCAGCGTCCGCCACTGCATGAGCGCGCCGATGTAGTTGCCGAGGTGGAGCGATCCGGCCGAGGGCTGGATGCCGGAGAAGATGCGGGTCGAGGTCATGCTGGTGTCCTGTTGCTGGTGTGTGCGGAGTCGGTCAGAGCTCGTAGTCGACGACCACGGGGGCGTGGTCGGACCATCGCTGGTCGTACGCGGCGGCGCGGTCGACCGTGTAGCTCGAGACCTTCTCGGCGAGTTCGGGGGTGGCGACGTGGTAGTCGATGCGCCAGCCGGAGTCGTTGTCGAACGCCTGGCCGCGCCACGACCACCAGGTGTACGGCCCGTCGACGTCGCCGGCCTGCGCACGACCGACGTCGACCCAGCCGAGGCCCGGGCCGGTCGACCCGTCCGCGCCCTCGACCGTCTCGCCCTCGGCACCGAAGAAGCGCGAGAAGTAGGCGCGCTCGCGGGGGAGGAACCCGGCCCGCTTGACGTTGCCCTTCCAGTTCTTGATGTCGCGCTGGTCGTGCCCGACGTTGAGGTCACCGACGACGACCGCGAGCGGGTTGTGCGCGTGGAGGTCCGGCAGCCGCTCGGTCATGGCGTCGAGGAACTTCCACTTCTCGTCCTGCTTGGGGGTGTCGACCTCGCCCGAGTGCACGTACGTCGACACGACCGTGACGGTGGTGCCGCCGATCTCGTAGTCGGCCTCGAGCCACCGGCCCGCGGAGTCGAAGTCGTCCGCGCCGAGCGCGACGCGGTGGACCTGCGCGCGGTGCCGCGAGGCGAGCGCGACGCCCGCGCGGCCCTTGGCCGTCGCCGGGTCGTGCAGGATGTCCCACCCGTCGCCGAGGAGCCCGGCCAGGTCGTCGCTCGACGCGCGGACCTCCTGCAGGGCGAGGACGTCCACGTCCCGCGTGGCGAGCCAGTCGCCCATGCCCTTCCGGAACGCGGCACGGACGCCGTTCACGTTGACGGATGCGAGGCGCAGGCGTGTCATGCGGAACACCCTATCGGCGGCCACGGACAGCCCTCGGCACCGCGCGCCGCGCTGTTGATCGCGCTCGTCCCGTCCTGCCGGAGTTGGTCGCAGGACATGCCGCTCACCTTCCGCTGACCCGACCAGTCGTGCGACCAGCGTGACGGGCCCGTGCCGTAGGCTCCCGACATGACCGTCGTGATGACCGTCGCCGAGTTGCTCGACGCCTTCCGACCCGTGGCCGAGCAGATGCTGCGTCCGGACGAGCTCCGTCGCGCGCGCTTCTGGGTGAGCCCGCACGGCGACTGGGAACTCGACCACGCGGACGACGACGTGGTCGACGACTCGATGAGCGTTGCGTGGAAGATCATGGGCAACCGGGGCGCTACCAGGAGCCTCGGCGTCGAGCTCTACGAGCTCCCGGAGCTCCTGTACGGCCTGGCCGACGACCTCCAGGACTTCATCGCGGAGAGCAGCTTCGCCTGGGGCGAGCTGCGCCCCATCCCGCCGCTGGGGCAGTAGCGGCGACCCAGGAACGGACGGGAGGCACGGTGCCAGCTGGCACCGTGCCTCCCGTCCGTCGTGTGGTCGCGTCGAGGACGCGACCGGCGCGATCAGGCCGCGTCGTGGTCCGTCTGCAGGAACTCGACGAGGTCGTCGGCGGTCTTCTCGGCGTCGTCGCCGGACACGGTGAGGGTGACCTCGTCGCCGTTCTCGATGCCGAGGCCGAGCAGCGCGAGGATGCTGCCGGCGTTGCCGGACTTGTCGCCCTTCGCGATCGTGACCTGGTGGCCGGACGCCGTCACGGTCTGGACGAACAGGGACGCGGGGCGGGCGTGCAGCCCGGACGCGCTGGCGACGGTGACGGTGCGGGTGGCTTCGGACATCGGATGACTCCTGTCGATGGGGTGGTGGCGCTCATGGTAGCGAGCGTCGGGTGGGGCGGGTCCGGGCCCCGGTCAGGAACGACCGGGCCAGAACACCTCGGTGCCGGCGGCCTCGACCTCGCGGACGAGGTCGGCGTTGACACCGGGGTCGGTGATGATCGTGTCGATCGCGGCGAGGGGCGCGACGCGGCCGAACTCCTCGCGGCCGAACTTCGTGTGGTCGGCGAGCAGGATGCTCCGACGGGCCGACTTGATCATCGCGGACTTGACGGCCGCCTCGGCCATGTTGTGGGTGGTGAGCCCGCGCTCGGGGGTGATCCCGTTGATGCTGATGAAGGCGACGTCGACGCTGACCATCCCGATGAGCTGGTGCGTCCACGTGCCGACGCCCGCGAGCGAGTCGCTGCGGATGTTCCCGCCGAGCAGGTGGAGGTCGAGGCCCTGCCGGTTCGCGACCGCCATGGCGACCGGGAGCGAGTGCGTCACGACGGTCAGGCCGCGGTCGGTCGGGAGCATCTCGGCCAGGCAGATGGTCGAGGTGCCCGCGTCGATCATCACCGAGCCGTTCTCGGGCAGTTCCTCGAGGGCGGCCTGCGCGATGACCATCTTCTCGGCCTGGTTGATGCCGCCGCGGTCGCCGACCCCGGGGTGCAGGGTGATGCGCTCGACCGGGATCGCGCCGCCGTGGGCCCGTCGGACCAGGCCGCGCCGTTCGAGCGAGGTGAGGTCGCGGCGGATCGTCTCGGGCGTGACCTCGAGCAGCTCGGCGAGGTCCTTCACGTCGACCCGGCCGTGCGCACGGGCCTGTTCCACGATGCGCTGGTGGCGCTCCGGTGCGTACATCGTGGGGCCTCGTCGTCTCGAGCGGTGGATGGGCGATGTCGGTGCCGTCGCCGACGTCGCGGACCGGAACGGACACGCTCGGGCACCGCCATGGCGCTCGAACGCGATCCGGGTCGATCAGCAGACGCAAACGGGCATCTGTTTCTGCATTTTTATCCCCGGATGTGTTTGTTTGTCAACGCGGATCGGGGTATGGTGCTGCCAACCGCACCGCTCTACCGCACCGCCCCCGCGCGTGAGATGAAGGAGTCTCGAATGTCCGATCTGCTCGGCACCGGCGTCGGCCGTGGCGTCGCCCACGGTCCGGTCCTCCGCATGGCGGACCCCCTCGGAGCCCCGTCGCAGGACGCGCTGGTCGGCTCCGCGGACGACGCGAAGCAGCAGGTCGCGACCGCGCTCGCCGCGGTGGCCGACGATCTCAACAAGCGCGGCCAGCTCGCCGGTGGTGACGCCCAGGCGGTGCTCGAGGCCCAGGCGCTGATGGCGCAGGACCCCACGCTCCTCGACGACGTGCACGCCCGCATCGACGGCGGGACGAACGCCGAGCGCGCGGTGTACGAGGCCTTCGGCCAGTTCCGCGACCTGCTCGTCCAGATGGGCGGGTACATGGGGGAGCGCGCGGCCGACCTCGACGACGTCGCCCAGCGCATCATCGCCAAGCTCCGTGGGGTCTCCGCGCCCGGCGTCCCCGAGTCGGACACCCCGTTCGTGCTCGTGGCCCGCGACCTCGCGCCGGCGGACACCGCGCTCCTCGACCTCGACAAGGTGCTCGCGCTCGTCACCCGTGACGGCGGACCGACCTCGCACACCGCGATCCTCGCCCGGGCGAAGGGCATCACCGCGATCGTCGGTGTCACCGGTGCGGACCAGCTCTCCGACGGCACCGAGGTCGTCGTCGACGCGGCCGCCGGCACCGTCGTGACCGACCCGTCCGCCGAGCTCGTCGCCGAGGTCGAGCAGCGCATCGCCGACCGGCTCGCCGCAGCCGAGGCCCCGCTCACCGCCGGAGCCCTCGCCGACGGTCACGCCGTGCCCCTGCTCGCGAACCTCGGCAGCCCCGCCGACGCCGCGGGCGCCGTCGCTCTCGGTGCGGAGGGCGTGGGGCTCTTCCGCACCGAGTTCCTCTTCCTCGACTCGCCGAAGGCCCCGACCGTGGCCGAGCAGCAGGAGTCCTACCGGCGCCTGCTCGAGGCGTTCCCGGGGAAGAAGGTCGTCGTCCGCGCGCTCGACGCCGGTGCCGACAAGCCCCTGCCGTTCCTCACCGACAAGGACGAGGAGAACCCGGCCCTCGGTCGTCGCGGCCTCCGTGCCCTCCGGAACCACGAGGAGGTGCTGCGCGACCAGCTCACCGCGCTCGCACAGGCCGACGCAGAGACCGAGGCCGACCTCTGGGTCATGGCCCCGATGGTCGCCGACGCCGAGGAGACCGAGTACTTCGTGACCCTCGCCCGGGAGCTCGGCATCCGGACCGCGGGCGTCATGGCCGAGGTCCCGTCGCTCGCGCTCATGGCCGAGCAGGTCTTCACCTCCGCCGACTTCGTGTCGATCGGCACGAACGACCTGACCCAGTACACGATGGCCGCGGACCGCATGCTCGGCACCGTGGCGTCCTACCAGGACCCGTGGCACCCCGCCGTCCTCCGGCTCGTCGCCCAGCTCGGTGCCGCCGGTGCCGACGCGGGCAAGGCCGTCGGTATCTGCGGCGAGGCCGCCGCCGACCCGCTCCTCGCGGTCGTCCTCGTCGGCCTCGGCGCCACCACCCTGTCCATGACCCCCGCGGCCCTCGCCGACGTGCGCGCCGAACTCGGCAAGCACACGCTCGAGCAGGCCCGCGAGATGGCGAAGGCGGCACTCGCCGCGTCCACCGCGGCGGCTGCCAAGTCCGCCGCGGCGGCCGCGCACGCCGTCTAGCCGCAGCACCACCACAGCACCCGACCCCTCCACCACGCAGCACCCATCACAGAAAGCCAGGCACATGACAACGTCGTCCGTTGCAGCGCCCGACGCTCCCGCGAAGTCGCGGGGCGGCGCACGCGTCGCCGTGCAGAAGTTCGGCACCTTCCTCTCCGGCATGGTCATGCCCAACATCGCGATCTTCATCGCCTGGGGCATCATCACCGCCTTCTTCATCGAGACCGGCTGGACCCCCGTGGGGATCCTCGGTGGGTTCGGTGAGACGAACGGCGTCGCGAACCCCGGCGTCGTCGGGCCGATCCTGACCTACCTCATCCCGCTCGCGATCGCGATCCAGGGCGGCCGCATGGTCTACGAGACCCGCGGTGCGGTCGTCGGCTCGATCTTCGCGATGGGCGTCATCCTCGGTGCGAACGGCACCATCATGATCCTCGGCGCGATGATCTGCGGCCCGCTCGGCGCCTACGTCATCAAGCAGGTCGACAAGATCTGGGACGGCAAGATCAAGCCCGGCTTCGAGATGCTCGTGAACAACTACGCGGCAGGCATCCTCGGGTTCGTCCTCGCGATGATCGGGTTCTTCTGGCTCGCACCGATCTTCAAGGCGATCGCGAACGGCCTCGGTGCCGCCGTCGAGTTCCTCATCAACAACTCGCTCCTCCCGCTCGCCAGCGTGATCATCGAGCCGGCGAAGGTGTTCTTCCTCAACAACGCCATCAACCACGGCGTGCTCGACCAGCTCGGCGCGGCGCAGGTGAAGGAGTCGGGCAAGAGCATCCTGTTCCTGCTCGAGGCGAACCCCGGCCCCGGTCTCGGCATCCTGCTCGCCTTCACCTTCTTCGGTGTCGGCATCGCCCGCTCGACCGCTCCCGGCGCGATCATCATCCAGTTCCTCGGCGGCATCCACGAGATCTACTTCCCGTACGTGCTGCAGAAGCCGGTGCTGTTCATCGCCGTCATCCTCGGTGGCGCCACGGGCGTCGCGACCAACGTGGCGTTCCACTCCGGCCTCGTCGCCCCGGCGTCCCCGGGTTCGATCTTCGCCGTGATCGGCTCGACGGCGAAGGACAGCTTCGTCGGCGTCATCCTCTCCGTCGTCCTCTCCGCAGCGGTCTCGTTCGCGGTGGCGTCCTTCTTCCTGCTCGCCAGCCGCAAGCGCGACCTGGCGAACGGCGGCGGCGACATGAGCGCGGCGATGGCGAAGCTCCAGGCCAACAAGGGCCGTGACGTCAACGCCGCGACCGCCGGCCTGCTCGGCGGCAACGCCCCGGCGAACGACGAGGAGGCCCAGGCCGCGCTCGGCGGCGTCGGCTCCGCGTCGACCGCGACGGCCACCCGCGTCGAGAACGTCGTCTTCGCGTGCGACGCCGGCATGGGCTCCAGCGCGATGGGCGCCAGCGTCCTCCGCAACAAGGTGAAGAAGGCCGGCATCGAAGGGGTCACGGTCGTCAACAAGGCGATCGCGAACCTCGACGGCACCGAGGACCTCATCATCACGCAGGAGGAACTGACCGACCGCGCGCGTCAGAAGAACCCGGGCGCACAGCACGTGTCCGTCGGCAACTTCATGAACGCGCCGCAGTACGACCAGGTCGTCGAACAGCTCAAGAACCAGTAAGCAAGTGCAGTATCGGAGGGGACGGGCCACGGCCCGTCCCCTCCACACGTCCACGACGACACGTCACGAAGCAAGGAGAACCCCGATGCCCGTCCTGCAGGAGAGCCAGATCCGGATCCACACCGAGGACACCGCACCGACGAAGTCGGAGGCGATGAAGGAGGCTGCCGAGATCCTCGAGGCTGCGGGCGCGGTCACCGCGGACTACTACCCGGCGATGCTCGAGCGCGAGAAGAGCGTCTCGACCTACATGGGCAACTTCCTCGCCATCCCGCACGGCACGAACGACGCGAAGGACGCCATCAAGTCGTCGGCGCTGTCGTTCATCCGCTACGCCACCCCGATCGACTGGGACGGCAACCCCGTCCGCTTCGTCGTCGGCATCGCCGGGGTCAACAACGAGCACCTCGACATCCTCTCGAAGATCGCGATCGTGTTCTCCGACGAGGACGAGGTCCAGAAGCTCACCGACGCGCCGGACACCGCCGCGATCCTGTCGATCCTCGGCGAGGTCAACGAGTGAGCGACCGCACCGCCGTCCACTTCGGCGCGGGCAACATCGGCCGCGGCTTCGTCGGGCTGCTCCTGCACGAAGCCGGCTACGAGGTCGTGTTCGCCGACGTCGCCGCCCCGCTCATCGACGCCCTCGCCGCCGCCGACTCGTACACGGTGCACGAGGTCGGCCAGGACGCGAAGGACCACGAGGTCACCGGCTTCCGCGCGCTGAACAGCGCCCAGGACGAGCAGGGCGTCGTCGCCGAGGTCGCCGCCGCCGACGTCGTGACCTGTGCCGTCGGCCCGAACGTCCTCAAGTTCATCGCTCCGGTCATCGCCGCCGGTCTCCAGCAGCGCGACGCCGGCGCCGCGCCGCTCGCCGTCATGGCCTGCGAGAACGCGATCAACGCGACCGACCGGCTCCGCGAGTTCATCGTCGAGGCGCTGCCCGCCGAGTCCCGCGACCAGGCCCTCGCCAAGGCCGTGTTCGCGAACACCGCCGTCGACCGCATCGTGCCCGCGCAGCCCGAGGGCGCCGGACTCGACGTCACCGTCGAGACCTACCACGAGTGGGCGATCGACCGGACGCCGTTCAACGGCTCCGAGCCGGAGATCCCCGGCGCGCACTACGTCGACGGGCTCGCCGCGTCCATCGAGCGCAAGCTCTTCACGGTGAACACCGGTCACGCCACCGTCGCGTACCACGGGTACCTCGCGGGCGCGGACAAGATCGCCGACGCCATCGCGATCCCGGCGGTCCGCTCCGAGCTGGAGTCGGTCCTCGCCGAGACGAGCGAGCTCCTCGTCCGTCGCCACGAGCTCGACCCCGAGACGCACCGCGCCTACGTCGAGGCGATCATCGCCCGGTTCGAGAACCCGCACCTGCCCGACACCGTGACCCGCGTCGGTCGACAGCCGCTCCGCAAGCTGTCGCGCGACGAGCGCTTCGTGTCCCCGGCGGCGGCGCTGGCCGAGGACGGCACCGAGCCGACGGCGCTGCTCGACGCGATGGGCGCCGCCCTCCGCTTCGACGTCGCGGACGACGAGCAGAGCGTCCAGCTGCAGGAGCTGCTCCGCTCCGACAAGGCCGACGCCGACGTGGTGACCGAGATCACCGGACTCGACGAGCAGCACCCGCTGCACGCCGCGTTCGCGGACCGGGTGCGTCAGGCGCGCGCCTGACGACGTCCGCGTCCTCGGACTGGAGGCACGGTGCCCGCTGGCACCGTGCCTCCAGTCCGTCTGTGGGCACGTCACCCGATGTGGTCGCTCGACGGTGCGGCGCGTAGCGTCGTGCGCATGACGAAGCACTGGGTGGCACCGCGGTTCGGCGGCAGCGAGGTCCTCGAGTACACCGACACTGAGGTGCCCGCGCCCGGTCCCGGCGAGGTCACGATCGCCGTCCGCGCCGCCGGCATGAACCCGGCGGACACCAAGCACACCAAGCAGGGCGACGCGTCGGACCTGCCGATCCCGATCGGGTACGAGGTCGCCGGCGTCATCAGCGCGGTCGGGCCGGACACCGAGATCGCCTCGGGCCCGGCCGCGGTCGGCGACGAGGTCATCGCGTTCCGCGTCGCGGGAGGTTGGGCCGAGGAGGTCACCGTGCCCGCACGTGACGTGTTCGCCAAGCCCGAGTCGCTCGGGTTCCCCGAAGCCGCGAACCTCCTGCTCGCGGGGACGACGGCGGCCGACATGCTCCGGGTCACCCGGGCGTCCGGCGAGGACACCGTCCTCGTGCACGGCGCCGCCGGTGCCGTCGGCGTGAGCCTGCTGCAGCAGCTCCGGCTCCTCGGGGCGCGGGTGATCGGGACCGCGTCCGAGCGCAACGCCGACGTCGTCGCGGACCTCGGCGGCGAGTGGATCGCGTACGGCGACGGACTCGAGGACCGCGTCCGAGCGCTCGTGGGCGACGGCACGGACGACGGCGTGACCGTCGCGCTGGACTGCGTCGGCACCGACGAGGCCGTCGAGGTGTCGCTCGCCCTCGTCGCCGACCGCTCGCGGATCGTCACGATCGCGGCGTTCGGTCGGGCCGAGGCGGACGGCATCCGGGCGATCGGCGGGGCGCAGCCGGAGAGCAAGGCGTTCCGGGACTCCGTGCGGCAGCGACTGATCACGCTCGCCGGCGACGGCGAGCTGGTCGTCCCCGTCGCGCGGACGTTCCCGCTGTCCGAGGCGAGGGCGGCCGCCGAGCTGCTCGAGTCGCAGCACCCGGGCGGCAAGCTCGCGCTCATCCCCTGATCCGGGGGGAGACTCGATGTGACCCTGGGCGCTCCCTGTCGATATGTTGAGGAGTGCTGGGCATCGAGCCCGGCAACGCCCAGCAGTCACTCCGAGGGGAAACCATGTCAAACGCCCAGCCGTACCAGCCCGCAGCGCCGGCCTCCGACCGCTACAACGTCCTCGCGATCGTCGGGTTCATTCTGGCCTTCGTCGTCAACATCGGCGGGCTCGTCGTGAGCATCATCGCGCTGAGCCAGATCAAGAAGACCGGGGAGCGCGGCCACGGCCTCGCGCTCGCGGGCGTGATCATCTCCGCGCTCTCGATCGTCATCTCGATCATCTCCTTCATCGCGCTGTTCGCGACGGCCGCGAGCATGAGCTCGACCACCGGGTACTGATCGACGTCCCGCGGCTCGACACGAAGCGGCTCGCTCCTCACGGGGCGAGCCGCTTCGTCGTGGTCGCGCGGGTCCTCACTCGCGAGGGCGCACGACCGCCGGTCGTCAGGAGGGGCCGGACCGGCCATCTGGTTGACTTGACGGCGTACGACGCGCGACGACGGATGCACGCCGCATCAGGGGAGGACGACGATGACGAACGACGGAACACCGCAGTGGGGGCAGCCGGGGGACGGCCAGCCGCAGGCCGGACAGCAGCCGAACGGCCAGTCGCAGCCGTACGGCCAGCAGCCGCAGTACGGGCAGCAGCCGCAGTACGGGCAGCAGCCCCAGTACGGGCAGCAGCCCCAGTACGGCGCCGGCCAGCAGCAGTACGCCCAGCCCTACGCGACGTACACCCCGCCGGCTCCCATCCCGGTCGGCCCTGACGGCGTGCCGCCGCTCTGGGCACCCTGGTACGGCATCGGGTTCCTGGACGCGTTCACCCGCTTCTTCAAGAAGTACGCGCGGTTCGACGGGCGCGCGAGCCGGAGCGAGTACTGGTACTGGGTCCTGGCGAACGCGATCGTCACGACCGTGCTCATCGGAGGGTTCTACGCGATCCTCATCGCGACGGTCGTCGGGAGCGGGCGCGTCGACGCGTACGGCAACACCGTGAGCGGCTCTGCTCCGTCCCCGTTCGCGTTCGTGCTGCTCGGGCTCTGGTTCGTGTGGTGGCTCGCGACCCTCGTGCCGACCATCGCCCTCGGCTGGCGGCGGGTACACGACGCCGGGATGCCGGGGCCGGTCTGGCTCGTCGGACTGTTAGTCTCCGTCGCAGCGATCGTCCTCGGGTGTCTCGGGTCGAACCCGACCGGAGCGCAGTACGACCGACCCGACCTCGGCTAGACACCACTGACGACGAAGGGCCCTCCCGTGCGGGAGGGCCCTTCGTCGTCAGCGGCGCGGTGTCAGACCACGCGGACGCGGGCGAGCGAGCCGTCGACGACGAGGTCGCGCACGGTGACCGACTGGTCGGCCGTCTCGAACCGCATCGCGCCGCCCGGCTGGTCGAACCACGGCTGCACGAAGCGGACCGTCACGAGGAACGGCCGTTCGACGACGTAGCGGTGTGTCTCGGGAGCGGCAGCCACGTGCGGCGGCAGCGACCGCTGGGGGAGCGGCGTGTCGAGCGGGTGCAGGAGGTAGCCGTCCGGGCCGCCGATGCGATCCACCGGGACGCCGGCCGGGATCTGGATCGTCAGGCCCCGATCGCCCGCCTGCGACACCTGCTGCGCGAGCTGCGGGTAGGTCGACGCGGCGCGGTCCCGGAGCCCGTCGAGCTCGTGGCGCGGGATGTCCCGCGGCGCCGGGAACGGCCGGTTGAGGAACCGGCGCAGCATCTCGACCGCGTCGGACTCACCCGTCGCCGTGGCCAGACGCCGTGCCGTGCCGTAGTCGACGACCTCGAGCGCGTGGTCCGAGCCGCCGACGTGCGCGATGCGGAGCGCCCCCTCGACCGGCGGTTCGTGCAGCTGCTCCCCGGGGAGTTGCACGTACCGGACGGTGTAGCCGAGCTGGTCGAGGATGGGGCGGGTCTCCGCGAACGTCATGCGCGCGAGCCTACCGGGTGCGACCTATGCCTTCCCTCGCATGATCGCCTGCTTGACCTCCGAGATCGCCTTCGTGACCTGGATGCCGCGCGGGCAGGCGTCGGTGCAGTTGAAGGTCGTGCGGCAGCGCCAGACGCCCTCCTTGTCGTTGAGGATGTCGAGCCGGACGTCCGCGGCGTCGTCACGCGAATCGAAGATGAAGCGGTGCGCGTTCACGATCGCCGCCGGGCCGAAGTACTGTCCGTCGGTCCAGAACACCGGGCAGGACGACGTGCACGCGGCGCAGAGGATGCACTTCGTGGTGTCGTCGAACCGGGCGCGGTCGGCCACGGACTGCACGCGCTCCTTGCCCTTCTCCGGCGCGCTCGACGCCTGGAGGAACGGCTGGACCTCTCGGTAGGAGGCGAAGAACGGCTCCATGTCGACGACGAGGTCCTTCTCGAGTGGGAGGCCCTTGATCGCCTCGACGTAGATCGGCTTCGAGACGTCGAGGTCCTTGATGAGCGTCTTGCACGCCAGGCGGTTGCGGCCGTTGATGCGCATCGCGTCCGAGCCGCAGACACCGTGGGCGCAGGACCGTCGGAACGTGAGCGAGCCGTCCTGCTCCCACTTGATCTGGTGCAGGGCGTCGAGGATGCGGTCGGTCGGCAGCATCATCACGTCGAAGTCCTGCCAGCGCGGCTCGTCGTCGACGTCCGGGTCGAACCGGCGGACGATGATCGTGACGGGGAACGAGCCGGGAGGGGCGTCCTGCACGGTCTGGGTGCGGGGGGCGTCGGAGACCAGGGTGTCGGTCATCAGTACTTCCTCTCCATCGGCTCGTAGCGCGTCACCACGACGGGCTTCCAGTCGAGCGTGATGTGGTCGTCGGCGAGTGACGAGTGCGGGTCGCCCGTCAGGTACGCCATGGTGTGCTGCATGTAGTTCTCGTCGTCGCGCTTCGGGTAGTCGTCGCGCATGTGCCCACCGCGGCTCTCCTTGCGGTTGCGTGCGGAGTAGACGACGACCTCCGCCAGGTCGAGCAGGAAGCCGAGCTCCACGGCCTCGAGCAGGTCGGTGTTGAAGCGCTTGCCCTTGTCCTGCACGGAGACCTGCAGGAAGCGGTTGCGGAGCTCGTGGATGGTCTCCGTCACCTTCGCGAGGGACTCGTCGGTCCGGAACACCTGCGCGTTCCGGTCCATCTGCTCCTGGAGCTCCTTGCGGAGGGCCGCGACCCGCTCGGTGCCCGTGGAGGCGCGGAGCTGGTCGAGCATGTCCTTGACGCCCTGCTCGGGGTGCTCGGGCAACGGCAGGAACTCGGCCGTCTGGACCCACTCGGCAGCGTTGTTGCCGGAGCGCTTGCCGAACACGTTGATGTCGAGCAGCGAGTTCGTCCCGAGGCGGTTCGACCCGTGCACCGACACGCAGGCGCACTCGCCGGCGGCGTACAGACCGGGGACGACCGTGGTGTTGTCGTACAGGACCTCGGCATTGACGTTCGTCGGGATGCCGCCCATCGCGTAGTGGGCGGTCGGCATCACCGGCACCGGCTCCACGACCGGGTCGACCCCGAGGTAGGTGCGGGCGAACTCGGTGATGTCGGGCAGCTTCGTCTCGAGCACCTCGGCGCCGAGGTGCGTGCAGTCGAGGAGCACGTAGTCCTTGTTCGGACCGGCACCGCGGCCCTCGGCGACCTCCTGCACCATGCACCGGGCGACGATGTCGCGGGGTGCGAGGTCCTTGATGGTCGGTGCGTACCGCTCCATGAACCGCTCGCCCGAGGCGTTGCGGAGGATGGCGCCCTCGCCGCGGGCGCCCTCGGTCAGGAGGATGCCGAGACCCGCGAGGCCGGTCGGGTGGAACTGGAAGAACTCCATGTCCTCGAGCGGGAGACCGGTGCGCCAGACGATGCCGACGCCGTCGCCGGTCAGGGTGTGGGCGTTCGAGGTGGTCTTGAACATCTTGCCGAAGCCGCCGGTCGCGAAGATCATCGCCTTCGCGTGGAAGACGTGCAGGTCGCCGGTCGCGAGCTCGAACGCGACGACACCGGCCGGCTGCTTCCGGGTCACGCCGTCGTCGCCCGTGACGTCGACCATGATGAGGTCGAGCGCGTAGAACTCGTTGAAGAAGTTCACGCCGAGCTTGACGCAGTTCTGGAAGAGCGTCTGCAGGATCATGTGGCCGGTGCGGTCGGCGGCGTAGCACGCGCGGCGGACCGGGGACTTGCCGTGGTCGCGGGTGTGGCCGCCGAAGCGCCGCTGGTCGATCTTGCCCTCGGGTGTCCGGTTGAACGGCAGGCCCATGTTCTCGAGGTCGATGACCGCGTCGATCGCCTCCTTCGCGAGGATCTCGGCGGCGTCCTGGTCGACCAGGTAGTCACCGCCCTTGATCGTGTCGAAGGTGTGCCACTCCCAGGAGTCCTCTTCCACGTTCGCGAGCGCGGCGGCCATCCCGCCCTGCGCCGCACCGGTGTGCGAGCGGGTCGGGTACAGCTTCGAGATCACGGCCGTCTTCGCCTTCGGACCGGCCTCGATGGCAGCGCGCATGCCGGCGCCGCCCGCGCCGATGATGACGATGTCGAACTGGTGGTGGTGCACGGTGACGTCGGAGGTGGTGTGAGCAGGCACGGGGGTCTTTCGTTCGGGGGTGGAGCGGGCGTTCGGCGTCGTCAGCGCGCCGGGCAGAACGACGGCAGGTCCGCGGCGGCGGCGCCGGCGGGGCACGGGTCGAAGGTCCAGCAGACGAGCAGGCCGAGGACGACGAGCACGACGCACGCGACGAGGATCGCGACGAGGAGGGTCTTCCGGATGCCCGGCTTCGAGACGTAGTCGTTGACGATCGTCCGCATGCCGTTCGAGCCGTGCACGAGGGCGAGGACCAGCATGAGCGAGTCCCACACCTGCCAGAACGGGTTCGCCCACTTGCCGGCGACGAACGCGAAGTCGATCTGCTTGACGCCCTCGCCCGCCACCATGTTGACGAAGAGGTGGCCGAAGATCAGCACGACGAGCAGGACGCCCGACGCGCGCATATAGATCCAGCCCCACTTCTCCCAGTTGGTGGTGCGGCGGGCCGCGCCGGCCGAGCGGGGCGGTTCGATGGTCTGCGTGGTCATCGTGTGGCTCCTTCCGGCCTCAGTTGAAGTCCGCGACGAGGTTCATCAGCTGACGCGGCAGGAAGCCGGCGATGAGGATCGCCCAGACGACCAGCACGATCCAGAACATCGCGCGCTGGTACTTCGGGCCCTTCGACCAGAAGTCGACCAGGATGATCCGCAGCCCGTTGAGCGCGTGGAACACGATCGCCATGACGAGCGCGATCTCGCCGAGGTTCATGATCGGCGTCTTGTACTGGCTGATCACCGCGTTGTAGGCCTCGGGCGAGAGCCGGACGAGGGCCGTGTCCAGGATGTGCACGAGCAGGAAGAAGTAGATCGCCACACCGGTGATGCGGTGCAGCACCCACGACCACATGCCGGTGGAGCCCCGGTACAGGGTTCCTTGCGGCGTGCGAGAAGCGCGTGGCGCCTCGATCGTCACCTGGGGTTCAGCGGTCGCCGTTCCCCCTGCGGTCTGCTCGGCCATGAGCGAGTCCTCCCGTAGGACGGGCCCGCCGATCGGCGAGCCGTTGCCGTTGGTGTTCTGTGGAACACTCCCATCCTATGCTCGCGCACTGACGTTCTCGTGCCAACGGGCACGGACCGACCGTGCCGCGGCCGGCGGCGCGCCGATCGTCCTCGCCGTGTCGTGGTGCGCCAGCAGCTGGTCGCCGACGGCCTCCCAGGTGGTGCCCTCCACGCGGAGCCGCCCGGCGGAGCCCATGCGTGCGGCCAACGCACGGTCGTGGTGCAGGCGGAGGACCGCGCGTCGGAGCGCCTGCGGCTCGTCCGGGTCGTAGAGGTCGCCGTCCAGGCCGGGCGCCACGAGGTCGACCGGTCCGCCCGAGGCGGGGGCCACGACCGGCAGGCCGCTCGCGTGCGCCTCCTGCAGGGTCTGGCCGAAGGTCTCGGCCGGCCCGGTGTGCACGAAGACGTCGAGCGCCGCGTAGGCGTCGGCGAGCGCGTCGCCGCGCAGCGGCCCGGTGAAGTGCACGTCGAGGTGCCGCAGCCGCCGCTCCAGCAGCGGCCGGGAGGGACCCCCTCCCGCGACCACGACCCGGATGCCCGGGACACCGCCGAGCTCGGCGAGCCGCTCGACCTCCTTCTCCGGAGCGAGCCGCCCCACGTAGCCGACGACGGTCTCGCCGTTCGGCGCGAGCCTGCGGCGGAGCGCACGGACGTGCGCCGCGTCGCGGCGCTCCGGGTGAAACAGGGTCGTGTCCACGCCGCGGCCCCACCGCGCGACGCGCGGCACGCCGTCCTCGGCGAGCATCGCCGCCGTCGCGCTCGACGGCGCGAGCGTCAGCGATGCCCCCTCGTGGATGCGCCCGAGGATCTTGCGCACCAGCGGGACGGTCGCGGTCAGGCCGTTGCGGCGGGCGAACCCGGCCACGTCGGTCTGGAAGACGGCGACGGAGGGGATGCCGAGCCTCCCGGCCGCCGTGATCGCGCGCCCGCCGAGCAGGAAGGGGCTCGCGGCGTGGAGCACGTCGGCGCCGGAGGCGGCGAGGATCGTGTCGAGCACCGGGTGGGGGAGCGCGACCGGGAACTGCCGGTAGGCGACCGCGGGGACGCGGTGCACGTCGTAGCCGTTGAACCGCTCGACGTGGTCCTTCGGCCGGAGCTGGGCGATGCCCGGGGTGTCCGGCGCGATCACGACGGCGCGGTGGCCGCGCAGCCGCAGGTGGTCGAGGACCGCGATGACGCTCGTGGTCACGCCGTTGAGGGTGGGCAGGAAGCTCTCGGTCACGACGGCGACGGTCCGTTGGGACGTGCCGCGCTCCACGCTGCGTGGGCTCATGGTGCTCCCGATGCTGCGCGCGGGGCGTGACCCCCCGGGGCCGTCGGGATGAACGTCGCGCACGCAGGTGGTGAACAAGCGGACGGGAGGCCCGGTGCGCGTCCGGCGGGCGGCCCACGTCGGCGCCGTGCGGGGTCGCGCACGGCGTCCGTGCGGGATGCGTGCGGGAAGCTCCCGGTCCGCGCCCGGTCGGACCGGTACGGTGAGCGGGTGGCAGACGAGCTCCGAGACTTCTACGCGATCATCCCCGCCGGCGGCATCGGTTCGCGGCTCTGGCCGCTGTCGCGCGCCGACGCCCCGAAGTTCCTGCACGACCTGACCGGGTCGGGGACGTCGCTGCTGCGGCAGACGTGGGACCGACTCGCGCCGCTCGCCGGCGACCAGCGGATCATGGTCGTCACCGGGCGGGCGCACCGCGCCGCGGTCGAGTCCCAGCTGCCCGGCGTCGCGGACCACAACGTCGTGCTGGAGAGCGAGCCGAAGGACTCCACGGCCGCGATCGGCCTCGCCGCAGCGATCCTGCGACGCCGCGAGCCGGACGTCGTCGTCGGGTCGTTCGCCGCCGACCACGTGATCGGCGACGCCCGCGGCTTCCGGCGTTCGGTCCGCGAGGCCGTCGCGGCGGCCCGGGCCGGCTACGTCACGACCATCGGCATCACGCCTACCGAGCCGGCGATCGGCTTCGGGTACATCCACGCGCACGGCGACACCATGGGGATCGAGGGGGCGCCGACCGCGCACGCGGTGCGGTCGTTCGTCGAGAAGCCCGACCTCGACACCGCGCGCTCGTACCTCGAGCAGGGCACGTACCTGTGGAACGCCGGCATGTTCATCGCACGTGCGGACGTGCTGCTCGCCGAGATCGGCCGGACGAAGCCCGACCTGCTCGCCGGCCTCGAGGAGCTCGCCGACGCGTGGGACACCTCGTCGCGTGGCGCGGTCGTCGACGCCGTGTGGCCGGGGCTCGAGAAGATCGCGATCGACTACACCGTGGCGGAACCCGCCGCGGCCGCCGGTCGGATGGCCGTCGTGCCCGGGGACTTCGACTGGGACGACGTCGGCGACTTCGCGTCGCTCGCGAAGCTGCAGTCGGGCGGACGGGCGAACAACCTCGCCGTGCTCGGGGACGGCGCCCGCATCCTGGCGGACTCGTCGAGCGGCATCGTGGTGTCGCACAGCCAGCGGCTGATCTCGCTCATCGGGGTCGAGGACATCGTCGTCGTGGACACCCCCGACGCCCTCCTCGTGACCACGAGCGCGAACGCCCAGCGGGTCAAGGGTGTGGTGGATGCACTGAAGATCAGCGGGCGCGGGGACGTCCTGTAGCGCTCCACCACGAAAAGCGCTTGACGGCCCGGGAACACTGGGACGTGCGTTACGGGCACGTTTCCGCCGGATCGCGATCCCGTAACCGATCGCGGACCCGTCAGCAGGGGGTTCTGTACCGGTCGGACTGTCGTGTACTGTCGCCACGATCGCCCGGAACCACAGCTCCGGGCCAACGCCCCCGGAGGAATCACCCAAGTGTCATCCCGCACCCGAAAGATCGCGCTCAGCGGCCTCGCCCTGGTCGGCACCGCCGCCGTCCTCGCCGGCTGCTCCGCCGCCCCGTCCGACAACGCCTCGGCGAAGAAGACCGACTTCCGTCCCTGCATGGTCTCCGACTCCGGCGGCTTCGACGACAAGTCGTTCAACCAGCTCGGCTACGAGGGCCTGCAGGACGCCGCCAAGCAGCTCGGCGCGACCTACAAGTCGGCGGAGTCGAAGGACTCGACGGTCTACGACTCGAACATCGAGCAGCTGATCAACCAGAACTGCAAGCTCATCGTCACGGTCGGCTTCAACCTCGCCGACGCCACGAAGAAGCAGGCCGCCGCGAACCCCGACACCGACTTCGCGATCATCGACGACAACTCGATCAAGGCCGACAACGTCAAGCCGATCACGTTCGACACCTCGCAGGCGGCGTTCCTCGCCGGCTACGCGGCCGCGTCGTACTCGAAGTCCGGCGTCGTCGGCACCTTCGGCGGCATGCAGATCCCGACCGTCACCATCTTCATGGACGGCTTCGCGGACGGCGTGAAGTACTACAACGAGCAGAAGAAGAAGGACGTCAAGGTCGTCGGCTGGGACGTCGACAGCCAGAAGGGCTCCTTCACCGGTGGCTTCGAGGCCGGCACGCAGGCCAAGGCCGTCGCGCAGACCCTGCTCGACCAGGACGCGGACGTGATCCTGCCGGTCGGTGGTCCGATCTACCAGTCGGCCGCCGAGGCCATCAAGGACGCCGACAACGGCTCCGTCCTCATCGGCGCGGACAGCGACCTCTACGAGGCCGACCCCCGGTACAAGGACATCGCGTTCACGTCCGTCGAGAAGGGCATGCGCCCCGCGACCCGCGACGTCGTCGAGCAGGCCGCCAAGGGCGACTACTCGAACGAGCCGTACGTCGGCACGCTGAAGAACGAGGGCGTCGGCATCGCGCCGTTCCACGACTACGCCTCCAAGGTCGACAGCGGCCTCGAGGGCGAGCTCGACACGATCAAGTCCGGCATCATCGACGGCTCGATCACGGTCAAGACCGAAGCGACCGTCAAGTAACACCACGGATGCGGGCGGGGGAGCGATCCCTCGCCCGCATTCCCGTGCCCCGACACGAGGAACTGCGCAGCACAGACATGAAGCTCGAACTCCGAGGCATCACCAAGCGGTTCGGATCACTGGTCGCGAACGACCACATCTCGCTCACCGTCGAGCCGGGGGAGGTCCACTGCCTCCTCGGTGAGAACGGTGCCGGCAAGTCCACCCTCATGAACGTCCTCTACGGCCTGTACCAGGCCGACGAGGGCGAGATCCTCCTGGACGACGTCGTCCAGGACTTCGACGGCCCCGGTGACGCCATGCGCGCCGGCATCGGCATGGTGCACCAGCACTTCATGCTCGTCCCCGTCTTCACCGTCGCCGAGAACGTCATGCTCGGCCAGGAACAGACCACCCTCGGCGGGCGCCTCGACCTCGCCGGCGCCCGGGCCAGGGTGCGGGAGATCAGCGACCGGTTCGGGTTCGACGTCGACCCCGACGCGAAGGTCGAGGACCTCCCCGTCGGCGTGCAGCAGCGCGTCGAGATCATCAAGGCGCTGTCGCGCGACGCGAAGGTGCTCGTGTTCGACGAGCCGACCGCCGTACTCACCCCGCAGGAGACCGACGAGCTCATGGCGATCATGCGCCAGCTCCGCGAGTCCGGCACCGCGATCGTCTTCATCACGCACAAGCTGCGCGAGGTCCGCGAGGTCGCCGACCGCATCACGGTGATCCGGCTCGGCGCGGTCGTGGGCGAGGCGTCGCCGACCGCGACGAACAACGAGCTCGCCGCGCTCATGGTCGGCCGAGCCGTGTCGCTCGTGGTCGACAAGACGCCGGCGTCCGGGGGCGAGGACGCCCTCGTGGTCGACCACCTCACGGTCACCGACCCGTCCGGCGTCGTGCTCGTCGACGACGTCTCGTTCACGGTCCGCCGCGGCGAGGTCCTCGCGATCGCCGGTGTCCAGGGCAACGGCCAGACCGAGCTCACCGAGGCCCTGCTCGGCCTCGAGCCGGTGCACGCCGGCCACGTCACGCTCGACGGCGCCGAGATCACGGGCCGCAGCGTCAAGCAGATCCTCGACGCGGGCGTCGGCTTCGTGCCCGAGGACCGCAAGGAGGACGGGCTCGTCGGCGAGTTCACCATCGCCGAGAACCTCATGCTCGACCGGGCCGACCACGCCGAGTTCGTCCGCGCCGGCACGATCCGCAGCGCCGAGCGTGACGCCTTCGCCGACGAGAAGATCGCCGAGTTCGACATCCGGACGCCGTCCCGCACCACCGCGGCCGGTCGGCTCTCTGGCGGCAACCAGCAGAAGATCGTCCTCGCGCGCGAACTCAGCCGCGAGCTCCGACTGTTCGTGGCGGCGCAGCCCACGCGCGGCATCGACGTCGGCTCGATCGAGTTCGTGCACAAGCGCATCGTCGCCACGCGCGACACCGGTGTCCCGGTCATCGTCGTCTCCACGGAGCTCGACGAGGTCGTGGCGCTCGCCGACCGCATCGCCGTGATGTACCGCGGCGCGATCGTCGGCATCGTCCCCGCGGACACCCCCCGAGACGTCCTCGGCCTCATGATGGCAGGCGAACTGCCCGAAGGAACGGAGTTGGCAGCGTGAGCACCACGCCACCCGAGAACAGCGCGAGCGCCACGCAGCCCGACACCAGCGCGAGCGCCACGCAGCCCGAGCAGACCCCGGTCACCGATGACCGTCTGCAGGAGGAGGCTGCGACACCACACCTCATGACGGACTCCGCGGCCGACTCCGAGCGTCGCGCCGGGGGCGGTGACCGCTGGAGCACCGCGCTCCAGAGCATCGTCAACGGTTCGGTCCTCGTCACCGTCCTCGCCGTCGTCCTCGCCCTCGTCGCCTGCGGCATCCTCATCGCGGTGACCGACGAGAACGTCCGGACCGCCGCCGGCTACTTCTTCGCCCGGCCGTCGGACACCTTCCAGGCGATCGGCACCTCGGTCGGCGGGGCGTACGCCTCGCTCTTCCAGGGCTCGGTGGTCAACTTCGGCGCGAGCTCGTTCGCCCAGGCCATCGTCCCGATCACCCGGTCGCTCGACTACGCCGTCCCGCTCATCGCGGCCGGCCTCGGCATCGCGGTCTCGTTCCGCGCCGGGCTGTTCAACATCGGCGGCCAGGGCCAGATCCTCATGGGCGCAGCGGCGGCCGGCTGGGTCGGCTTCTCCTTCCAGCTGCCCGCGATCGTGCACATCCCGCTGACGATCATCGCCGGCATCGTCGGCGGCGCCGTGTGGGGCGGGATCGTCGGTGTCCTCAAGGCCCGCACCGGCGCCAACGAGGTCGTGCTGACGATCATGCTCAACTACGTCGGGCTCTACCTCCTCAGCTACATGCTCCGCACCCCGGGCCTGCTGCAGGCGAAGGGCAGCCCGAACCCGATCTCGCCCGCCATGCGGGACAGCTCGGTGCTCCCGCAGCTGTTCGGTCCGCGCTACGGCGTCGACCTCGGGTTCGTCGTCGCGATCGTCGCGGTCGTCGTCGTGTGGTGGCTGCTCAACAAGTCGTCGCTCGGCTTCCGGTTCCGCACGATCGGCGAGAACCCCCGCGCCGCGCGCGTCGCCGGCATGAGCGTGCCGTCCCTGACCATCTGGGTGATGCTCATCTCGGGTGCCCTCGTCGGCATCGCCGGTGCGTACCAGGTGCAGGGCGCAGTCACGAGCGGCTTCACCGCGAACATCGACGCCGGGATCGGCTTCGACGCGATCACGGTCGCGCTCCTCGGGCGCTCGAAGCCGTGGGGCGTGTTCTGGGCGGCGATCCTGTTCGGCGTCCTGAAGAACGGCGGCTACGCCATGCAGGCGGCGAACGGCATCCCGATCGACATCGTGGGCGTCATCCAGGCGCTCATCGTCCTCTTCATCGCGGCCCCGCCGCTCGTCCGCGCGATCTTCCGGATCCCGCAGCCGGGCGCCCGCCGCCGAACCCGCACCAAGCAGAGCAAGAAGGCGGTCGCCGCGTGAGCACCATGACCCCCACCGCTGTCCCGGCGCTGCCCGCCCAGGGCCGCGACCTCGAGACCACGCGGAGCTGGAAGACCGCGATCGGCTACGGCGTCTTCACGGTCCTCGCGCTCCTCCTCTTCGGACTCGCGCACCGGCCGGGCACCGCCACCTTCCGGCTGTCCTCGAAGGGCGACTTCTTCGCCCTGCCGGACCTCCCGCTGCCGTCCACCGCGACGGGCGTGGTCGTCATCGTGCTGCTCGCGCTCGCCACCGTGTACGCGGTCCTCGAGACCCGTGCGAACCGTCGGGTCCGGCTCTGGGTGACCGCGCTGTTCGCGATCGTGTTCGTCGTGGGCTTCCTCGCCTGGGCCGTCGCGGGTGACTCGATCACGATCCCGGGCATGCTCGTCGGTGCGCTCGGCCTCAGCGTGCCGCTCGTGTTCGGTGCCCTCGGCGGCGTCATCTCCGAGCGGGTCGGCGTCGTCAACATCGCCAT
Source organism: uncultured Curtobacterium sp. (assembly GCA_913778205.1). Taxonomy (GTDB): domain Bacteria; phylum Actinomycetota; class Actinomycetes; order Actinomycetales; family Microbacteriaceae; genus Curtobacterium. The sequence continues at coordinate 117,542 of CAJYUW010000046.1, read as the reverse complement.
CGAGGGGCAGTTCCTCGCCGGCGCGTTCACGTCCGCCCTGGTCGCGTCCATCACGGGGACGCCGTGGGCGGGTCTCGTCGGCGCGGTCGTCGCGGGCGTCCTGGTGTCGTTCATCCTCGCCGCGTTCAGCATCAAGTACCTCGTCGACCAGGTCATCGTCGGTGTCGTCATCAACGCGTTCGTCTCGGGACTCACCGGCTTCCTGTACTCGCAGGTGCTCTCGCCGAACGAGTCGACGCTCAACGTGGGCCTGCGCTTCCCGAAGCTCGAGATCCCGCTGCTGCACCAGATCCCGGTCATCGGCCCGATCTTCTTCGAGCAGACCGTCGTCGTCTACCTGGCGTACGTCGCCGTCGCGGTCGTCACCTTCTGCCTGTTCAAGACCCGATGGGGCCTCCGCCTCCGCTCGGTCGGCGAGCACCCGCAGGCCGCGGACACGGTGGGCATCAACGTCAACCGCACGCGGTTCTGGAACGTCTCCCTCGCGGGGGCGATCGCGGGCCTCGGCGGTGCGTACTTCACGCTCGACGCCGTCGGCGGCTTCACCAAGGACATGACCGCCGGCGCCGGCTACATCGCCCTCGCCGCGGTGATCTTCGGCCGCTGGGACCCGATCCGGGCGACGTTCGCGGCCCTGCTGTTCGGCTTCGCGTCGAACCTGCAGAACGCACTGAGCGTCGTGAAGGGCTCGCCCGTCCCGAGCGAGTTCCTGCTCATGCTGCCCTACGTCGTCACGATCCTCGCGGTCGCCGGCCTCGTCGGGCAGGTGCGCGGCCCCGCGGCGGCGGGCAAGCCCTACATCAAGAGCTGACGGCCTGGAGGCACGGCACATGACCGACACGGAACCCACCTCCGGCACCGGGTCGCGTCCCGCACACGCGGACGCGACCGCGACGGGCTGGGCGGACCCGGCAACGGCGCTGCAGGCGACCGGCGGCGGTGCCGCCGCCGACGCTGCGGACACCGCCACGAGCCTCCCGGCCGACACGGCGTCCGCCGACGTCGACTGGTCCGTCCTGCGGGACGCGGCCACGGCCGCGATGCGGCACGCCTACGCGCCGTACTCGTCGTTCCCGGTGGGCGCCGCGGCGCTCACCGACGACGGGCGCGTCGTGTCGGGCTGCAACGTCGAGAACGCGTCCTACGGCGTGACCCTCTGCGCCGAGTGCTCGCTCGTCTCGCAGCTGCACATGACCGGCGGCGGCAAGCTCGTCGCGTTCACGTGCGTCGACGGCGACGGGGCGACCCTGATGCCGTGCGGGCGCTGCCGGCAGCTGCTGTTCGAGCACTCCGCCGAGGGGATGCTCCTCGAGACCGTCTCCGGCATCCGCACCATCGACGAGGTCCTGCCGGACGCCTTCGGGCCGCGCACCCTCGCCGTCTACCAGCAGGAGCACTGATCACATGGCCGTCGAACCCTTCGACACCGTCGACCTCATCCGTACGAAGCGCTCCGGCGACGCCCTCGGCACCGCCGAGATCGACTGGCTCGTCGACGCCTACACGCGCGGGTACGTCGAGGACCCGCAGATGGCGGCCCTCGCGATGGCGATCTTCCTGAACGGCATGGAGCGGCGGGAGATCAAGGACCTCACGCTCGCGATGATCGCGTCGGGGGAGCGGATGTCGTTCGCGTCGCTCGGCAAGACGACCGTGGACAAGCACTCCACGGGTGGCGTCGGCGACAAGATCACCCTGCCGCTCGCGCCCCTCGTCGCGTCGTTCGGCGTCGCGGTGCCGCAGCTGTCCGGCCGCGGCCTCGGGCACACCGGTGGGACGCTCGACAAGCTCGAGTCGATCCCGGGGTGGCAGGCGGCGCTGTCGAACGACCGCATGCTCTCGATCCTGTCCGACGTCGGGGCGGTGATCTGCGCGGCCGGGTCCGGGCTGGCTCCGGCCGACAAGAAGCTCTACGCCCTCCGGGACATCACCGGCACGGTCGAGTGCATCCCGCTCATCGCGTCGAGCATCATGTCGAAGAAGATCGCCGAGGGCACCGGCGCGCTCGTGCTCGACGTCAAGTTCGGCTCCGGCGCGTTCATGCCGACGTACGAGGCGTCGAAGGAGCTCGCGCAGACGATGGTCGACCTCGGGAACGACGCCGGGGTCGCGACCTCGGCGCTCCTGACCGACATGGAGGTCCCGCTCGGGCTCACGATCGGCAACGCGCTCGAGGTCCGCGAGTCCGTCGAGGTGCTGGAGGGCGGGGGCCCGGCCGACGTCGTCGCGCTGACCGTGGCGCTGGCGACCGAGATGCTCACGCTCGCCGGGCTGCCGGATGCGGACCCGGCCGCCGCGCTCGCGGACGGGCGGGCGATGGACACCTGGCGCCGGATGATCGCGGCGCAGGGCGGCGACCCCGCTGCCGCGCTGCCGGTCGCCGGCGAGCAGCACGTCGTCACGGCACCGTCGTCCGGGGTGCTGGCGCAGCAGGACGCCCTGCCGTTCGGCGTCGCGGCGTGGCGCCTGGGCGCCGGCCGTGCCCGCGCGCAGGACCCGGTGCAGGCCGGGGCGGGCATCGAGCTGCACGTCAAGCCGGGCGACGCCGTCACCGAGGGGCAGCCGCTCTGGACGCTGCACACCGACGACGCGTCACGGATCCCGCGGGCGCTTGAGTCGCTCGAGGGTGCGTGGTCGATCGGTCCGTCCGCGCCGGAGCGCGGCCCGATCGTGCGCGAGCGCATCGCGGGCATCGCGGGCTGAGCCAGCCGGCGCGGCCGGTCCGGCCGGGCCGGTCGGGTTGCCGGGGCCGGCCGTCTCGACACCGGAGGCTGCCCGCCTGCCTGTGGGGAGCCTCCAGTCCGTCGCCCCGCGCGTTGTGCGCCGGGCGACGGCCGCGTGCCGGTGCGCACCGATAGCCTGGTGGGCATGAGCGCCGACGCCACGACCTACCGCCTGCCCGACGCCGGAGCGGTGATCAACGACCTGCCGAAGGTGTCGTTGCACGACCACCTCGACGGCGGCCTCCGCCCGGCGACGATCATCGAGCTGGCCGCGGACGCCGGCGTCCCGCTGCCGGTCGACGAGCCGGAGGCGCTCGGGCAGTGGTTCGCCGACCAGTCCGACTCGGGCTCGCTCGTGGAGTACCTCAAGACCTTCGACGTCACGACGTCGGTGATGCAGACCGCCCCGCAGCTGCACCGGGTCGCGAAGGAGTTCGTGGAGGACCTCGTCGCCGACGGCGTCGTCTACGGCGAGGTCCGCTGGGCACCCGAGCAGCACCTGCGCGGTGGGCTGACGCTCGACGAGACGGTGGAGGCCGTCCAGACGGGCATCGAGGAGGCCGTCGACGCCGCCGGCGGCACGATCCGCGTCGGGCAGCTCGTGACCGCGATGCGCCACGCCGACCGGGCGCAGGAGATCGCCGAACTCGCCGTGCGGCACCGCGACCGCGGCGTCGTCGGCTTCGACATCGCCGGTGCCGAAGCCGGGTTCCCGCCCTCGAACCACCGCGCTGCGTTCGACTACCTCGCCGCGCAGCTGTTCCCGGTGACCGTCCACGCGGGCGAGGCCGACGGGCTCGCCTCGATCCGGTCGGCGCTCGTCGACGGTCGGGCGCTCCGACTCGGACACGGCGTCCGGATCTTCGAGGACGTCACGCTGTCCGACGCCGGGGACGGGTCGACCCTGGCCACCCTCGGCGAGGTGGCCTCGTGGGTCCGCGACCGAGAGGTCCCGCTCGAGGTCTCGCCGTCGTCGAACCTGCAGACCGGCGCGGTCGCGGCCTGGGGCGACGACCTCGCGGACCACCCGTTCGACGTGCTGTACCAGCTCGGGTTCCGCGTCACGGTGAACACCGACAACCGGCTCATGAGCAACACGTCGCTGTCGAAGGAGCTCGCGCTGCTGGCGGGCACGTTCGGCTACGACCTCGACGACCTCGCGGCGTTCCAGATCAACGCCGCCCTGGGGTCGTTCCTCCCGCTCGAGGACCGCGAGGAGATCATCGCCACCATCACCGCCGGACACCAGGAGGCCTAGGTCGTGCCGCTCCCACCGCTCCCCGACGACGCCGTCGTGCTCGGCGCGTCCGCGTCGTCGTGGCGTGCGGCGCTCGGACTCGCCGGCGACGCGCTCGTCGCGTCCGGTGCCACCACCGCGCCGTACACCGACGCCATGATCGGCATGGTCGAGGAGCACGGGCCGTACATCGTCATCTCGCCCGGCCTCGCGTTCGCCCACGCCCGCCCGGGCTCCGCGGTGCTGCGGGACGGTCTCGCGCTCGTCACCCTCGCAACGCCGGTGCCGTTCGGCCACCCGCACAACGACCCCGTGCGGGTCGTCCTCGGACTCGCCGTGGCCGAGGTCGGCACCCACCTCGAGTCCATCGGTGAGATCGCGAACGTGTTCAACGACGACACCGTGACGTCGCGCCTCGCCGCCGCCACGACCGCGGACGAGGTCCGGGCCGTCCTCGGCGTGTCCGGGGGTGCCGCGTGAGTGCGCCGGGGGGTGCCATGAAGATCGTCACGATCTGCGGGGCCGGGATCGGGTCGAGCGGCATCCTCAAGGTGAACGCCGAGAAGGCCCTGGCGACGCTCGGGCTGAGCGCGACCGTCGTCGCGGCGGACGTCGCGTCGGTGCGGCACGTCGCCGAGGACGCGAACGTCATCCTCACGAGCCAGGAGTTCGTCGAGGCGATCGGGGACACCTACGCCGAGGTCATCGTCATCCGGAACCACTTCGACCAGGCCGAGATCACGGCAGCGGTCGACCGCGCGCTCGGCGAGCACTGACGCGGGCGGTCGCACGAGCGTGCGGGCCGGCGGGCGGGTGCTCACCGGGTGCTCGCCGGGTGCCGCGGGTGGCGGGGGCTGCGCGCGGGCGGGCGCGCCCTAGGATCGGTGCATGAGCACGGACAACCCGCTGAACGACCCCGCCGCCGACCCCTTCGAGGTCGCACGCGCCGCCGCCGACGTCATCGCGTCGAGGTCCGGCATCGCTCGGCACGACATCGCCCTGACCCTCGGATCCGGATGGGGCAAGGCCGCCGACATCATCGGTGAGACGGTCTCCGAGATCCCCGCGTCGGAGGTGCCCGGCTTCAGCGCCTCCGCCGTCCCCGGCCACTCCGGCACGGTGCGTTCGATCGCGCTGCCCGACGGTCGGCACGCCCTCGTCATCGGCGCGCGGACGCACTACTACGAGGGGCACGGCGTCCGCCGCGTCGTCCACAGCGTGCGGACGGCCGCCGCGACCGGTGCGACGACGATGATCCTGACCAACGGGGCCGGCGGCATCAAGGAGCACTGGACGCCCGGCACCCCGGTGCTGATCAGCGACCACATCAACCTCACCGCGGACAGCCCGCTCGAGGGCGCGACGTTCATCGACCTCACCGACCTCTACTCGGCTCGGCTCCGGGCCGTCGCACGCAGCGTGGACCCCTCGCTCGACGAAGGCGTCTACACGCAGTTCCGCGGCCCGCACTACGAGACGCCGGCCGAGGTGCAGATGGCGAAGGCGATCGGCGGCCACATCGTCGGCATGTCCACGGCGCTCGAGGCGATCGCGGCGCGCCAGGCCGGCATGGAGGTCCTCGGGTTCTCCCTGATCACGAACCTCGCCGCGGGCATCCAGACGACGCCGTTGTCGCACGCCGAGGTGCTCGAGGCCGGACGTGAGGCCGAGCCCCGCATCGCCGACCTGCTCGCCCGGGTCGTCACCGCGATCGGTTCCGCCTCGGCCACCGACGGACCAGCGCTGTGAAGCTCGACGTCGACGGGGTCGTCGCTGCCGCACGCGCCTGGGCCGCACAGGACCCCGACGACCAGACCCGGGGCGAGCTCGAAGCCGCCCTGGCCGCCGCGGGGACCGGTGACGGCCCCGCGGTCCGGGAGCTCGCCGGCCGGTTCGCCGGCCGTCTGGCCTTCGGTACGGCAGGACTCCGCGCCGAGTTGGGCTACGGCCCGTTGCGCATGAACCGCGTCGTCGTGACCCAGGCCGCCGCCGGTCTCGCGCGGTTCCTGATCGACTCGGGCCGGGCGCGCAGCGTCGTCATCGGCTACGACGGCCGGGTCAACTCGGACGTCTTCGCGCGCGACTCGGCGGAGGTGATGCGCGGCCTCGGGCTCGAGGTGACGCTCCTGCCGTCCGCCCTGCCCACCCCGGTGCTGGCGTTCGCGGTCCGGCACCTCGGCGTGGGGGCCGGCGTCATGGTCACGGCGAGCCACAACCCGCCGCGGGACAACGGCTACAAGGTGTACCTCGGCGAGGACGACGAGGGCTCGCAGATCGTCCCGCCGGTCGACGCGACGATCGCCGCCGCGATCGAGTCGGTCGCCACGGGGTCGATCGCGGACCTGCCCCGCGGGACGGACTACACGGTCGCCGGTCCCGGACTGCTCGACGCCTACGTCGATGCGACGGCGGGGACCGTGCCGACGCCCGCCCTCGGTGTCGACGCGCAACCGACGGTGGTCTACACCGCCATGCACGGCGTCGGGTGGGAGACGGCCCGCGCCGTGTTCGAGCGCGCCGGGTACGGCGTCCCGTTGACGGTGCCGGAGCAGATCGAGCCCGACGGCGCGTTCCCGACCGTGGCCTTCCCGAACCCGGAGGAGCCCGGCGCGATGGACCTCGCGGTCGCGCGCGGCATCGCGGTGGGGGCGGACCTGGTCATCGCGAACGACCCGGACGCCGACCGCCTGGCGCTGGCGATCCCGGACGGTTCCGGCTCGTTCCGTCGGCTCTCCGGCAACGAGGTCGGCTGGCTCCTCGGCTGGCAGGCCGCGGCCCGTGCGTCGTCGGACGGACAAGGCGGGACCCTCGCCGCGTCGATCGTGTCGTCGCCCGCGCTGGCACGGGTCGCCGAGCGCCACGGCCTCGGGTACCGCGACACGCTCACCGGCTTCAAGTGGGTGTCGCGCGTGCCGGACCTGGTGTTCGGCTACGAGGAGGCCCTCGGGTACCTCGTCGATCCGGCCGTCGTCCGGGACAAGGACGGCATCTCGGCCGCGCTCGCGCTGCTCGACCTCGCGACGACCCTCGCCGCGTCCGGGCAGACGATCGCCGACCGACTCGAGGCCTTCGCGGCGGAGTTCGGGGCGTTCGCGTCCGGGCAGGTGTCCACGCGCGTCGACGACCTCTCCCGCATCGGGGAGATCATGGCGGCGCTCCGGGCCGAGCAGCCGGCCGCGCTCGGACCGGTCGCCGTCCGCTCCGTGACCGACTACGCCGAGGGCGTCGACGGCTTCCCGCCGTCGGACATCCTCCGGTACGACCTCGAGGGCGACGCCCGCGTCATCGTCCGTCCGAGCGGCACCGAGCCGAAGGTCAAGGTCTACATCGACACCGTCACGGCGACCCCGGCCGACGCCCAGGCGCTCGTCGACGCCCTCGCCGACGCCGTGCGCCCCCTCGTGTCGTAGGCCGCCGGCGCGCCCCGCCGGCACGGCCGGCGCCCGCTCGCACGCTCCGGCGCCCGCTCGCACAACCAAAGTCCCCTCGAACCGCGTACCACCGCGGTTCGAGGGGACTTTGGTTGTGCGGCGGTGAACCACGCCGTCCTCCACGCCGCGTTCGCGCGGGGCTGTTCTCCACGGAGGACCACAACACGAGCCGATACCGCCCGTCATCGTCGACCGTGGGCGCATGACTCGACTCACCATCATCCGCGGCGGCAGTGCAGACCCGACCGGTAGGCGCGGCCGCTCCTTCCAGGACGCTGCCGATCAGGGAGCGCTCGTGCGCCTGACCCCGGGGCGCTTCGTGGACGCGACGGAGTGGCGTCGCGCTACGCCGGGCGAGCGGCACATCGCGCGCATCAAGGCTGTCCACGATCGGATCGCGCCACGGCTCGTCATCGCACATGCGTCGGCTGCTGCGCTCCACGGGCTGCCCTGGCGCGGCGAGTTCCCCGACGTGGTCGAGGTGATCGACCCCGAGCGATCGACGACGCAGTCGCTGACGCACGTGCGGAAGCGACCCGGACGAGGCAGAGCGCTCCGGACGCAGTACATGATCGCGAACGGGCGCCCAGTGACGGACTTGACCAGCACCGTCGCCGACCTCGCGATCTCCTCCGAGCTCCGGTTGTCCGTGCCGGCGCTCGACGTCGCGCTCGCCGCGGGTTGCGTGCTGGCCGACGTCCGAACCGAGATCGAGGTTCGTGGCGCTGTGCACGGTCGACACCGAGCGGAGGTCGCGCTGGAACTCGCTGACGGCGCGAGCGGGTCACCGGGGGAGTCGGTCGCTCGGGTCGCCCTCGACGAGGTCGGCGCTCCTCGGCCCGTACTCCAGCGTGCGTTCCACGACGACGCCGGGTTCATCGGCAGGGTCGACTTCTGGTTCCCCGAGCAGGGGGTCGTCCTGGAGTTCGACGGCAGGACGAAGTACGTCGATCCGGCACTCCGGCGACCCGGCATGTCCGCCGCCGACGTCGTCGTGACGGAGAAGCGCCGAGAGGACCGACTCCGGCGGCACCCGGAGGTACGCGGCTTCGGACGGTTCGGATGGGAGGATGCGAACGACCTCGACGCACTCCGGGCCGTACTCCGCGGCGTCGGTGTCCCCATCGCACCCCGGTCGTTCCGTCACGTTCGATGACTCAGACCCGGCGCACGTCGGCGCCGCACAACCAAAGACACCTCGAACCACGGCGAGGCGCGGTTCGAGGTGACTTTGGTTGTGCGGGAGCCGGGAGCTGCCGCGCGCTACGCGAGCTCGAGCAGCACGTGACCGGACGAGATCGTCTGGCCGACGGGGGCGTTCAGCGCCTTCACGACGCCGTCGCGGGTCGCCTGCACGGGCTGCTCCATCTTCATGGCCTCGAGCACGACGAGCAGGTCGCCCTTCACCACGGTGTCACCCTCGGCGACCGCGACCTTCACGACGGTGGCCTGCATCGGCGACGTCACCGAGCCCGACGAGGCGAGCCCACCGCGGACGCCGGAGGACCGACGCTTCGGGGGAGCGGACGGCCCGGCCGGACGACGACCGGCGGCACCGGCAGCGCCACCGCCGACGATCGACGGCATGGTGACCTCGATGCGCTTGCCCTGCACCTCGACCACGACGGTGTCGCGCGACGCCGGGGCGGGGAGCTCCTCGGTCGCACCGCTCCAGGCCGGGATCTCGTTGACGAAGTCGGTCTCGATCCACTGCGTGTACACGCTGAACGGCTCGTCGTCGGGCGTCGCGAACGCCGGGTCCGACACGACGGCGCGGTGGAACGGCAGCACGGTCGGGAGCCCCGTCACCTCGAACTCGGCGAGGGCACGGCGCGACCGCTCCAGCGCCTCGGCACGCGTGGCACCGGTGACGATGAGCTTCGCCAGCATCGAGTCGAACGAACCGGAGACCACGTCGCCGGACACGACGCCCGAGTCGACGCGCACACCGGGTCCGGACGGCGCGTTGAACGCGTGCACGGGGCCGGGCGCGGGGAAGAAGTTGCGGCCGGGGTCCTCGCCGTTGATGCGGAACTCGAACGAGTGCCCCTGCGGCGCGGGGTCGTCGTAGTCGAGCACGCCGCCCTCGGCGATGCGGAACTGCTCGCGCACGAGGTCGATGCCGGTGACCTCCTCCGAGACGCAGTGCTCGACCTGCAGACGGGTGTTCACCTCGAGGAACGACACCGTCCCGTCGGCGCCGATGAGGAACTCACACGTGCCGGCGCCGACGTAGCCGACCTCGCGGAGGATGGCCTTCGACGACTCGTACAGGCGCTCCTTCTGCGAGTCCGTCAGGTACGGCGCCGGAGCCTCCTCCACCAGCTTCTGGTGTCGACGCTGCAGCGAGCAGTCGCGCGTCGAGACGATGACGACGTTGCCGTGCTCGTCCGCGAGGCACTGGGTCTCGACGTGCCGGGGCTTGTCGAGGTACTTCTCCACGAAGCACTCACCACGACCGAAGGCCGCGATGGCTTCGCGGGTCGCCGACTCGAACTGTGCGGCGACCTCGTCGCGCGTCCGGGCGACCTTCAGACCGCGACCGCCACCGCCGAAGGCCGCCTTGATGGCGACCGGCAGACCGACCTCGTCCGCGAACGCGATGACCTCGGCGGCGTCCGCGACCGGCTCGATCGTGCCGGGGGCGAGCGGCGCGCCGACCTTCTCGGCCACGTGTCGTGCGGACACCTTGTCACCGAGCTGCTCGATGGACTCCGGCGAGGGGCCGATCCAGGTCAGCCCGGCGTCGATGACGGCGCGGGCGAAGTCGGCGTTCTCGGCGAGGAAGCCGTAGCCCGGGTGCACCGCGTCCGCGCCGGAGCGGCGGGCGACCGAGATGATCTTGTCGATGACGAGGTAGGTCTCGGCGCTCGTGGTGCCGTTCAGCGCGTAGGCCTCGTCGGCGAGGCGGGCGTGGAGGGCGTCACGGTCTTGGTCGGCGTAGACCGCGACCGATGCCTTGCCTGCGTCGCGGGCCGCGCGGATGATGCGGACGGCGATCTCGCCGCGGTTCGCGATGAGGACCTTGCTGATACGGGGCATGGTAAGTCAGCGTATTCGTGCTGCCGCGGCCCGAATTGAGCGGCGTCCACAAAGAACCGACGCGAAGAAGTGTGGATGTCTACATCGACCACAGTTCGTGCCACGTCGCGCCGAAGCCGCGCAGCAGCATCGAGCGCAGCACGGGGAGCGACAGGCCCACGACGGCCGACGGCGCGCCGTCGATCCGGGTGATGTACGCCGCTGCCCGACCGTCGATGGTGAACGCCCCGGCGACCTCGAGCGGCTCGCCGCTCGCGACGTAGGCGTCCACCTCGTCCGCGGACACGTCGGCGGCGAAGGTGAGCACCGCGCTGTCGACCGCCACGACGCGGTCGCCGTCGGCGACCATGGCGGACCCGCCGGGCGCGACGTCCGCGACCACGCCGTCCCCGGCGGTGGAGGCGGGCAGCGGACGGCCGGGAGGCACGGCACCGGCCCGCCCCGCGCCTCCCGGCCGCCGCGGGGTCGCCGCCACGGCGTCGGCTCGGTCCGCGCGTCGGTCCAGCACGCAGTGCCCGCTCCAGAGCGTCCCGCCGCCGACCGCGAGCATCTGCCGCCAGCGCTCCCGGGCGACCTCCGGGTCGTGCGGCTTGCCGTAGAGGGTGCCGTCGACCTCGAAGGCGGAGTCGCCGCCGAAGACGAACCCGTCGACCGGACGACCGGCGACCTCGGTGTCGGCGACGGCGGACGCCTTCGCGACCGCGAGCAGCGACACGAGCTCCGGCCCGGTCAGGGACCGCCCCAGCTCGGCCTCGCGCCGGGCGACGGCGGCGTCCTCGTCGACCCCCGGTGCCACCAGCACGGGCTCGATGCCGGTCTGGGCGAGCAGGGCGCGGCGGGCGGGGGAGGTACTCGCGAGGTACAGACGCATGGGAACATCGAACCATGGGTGAATCCGTCGGAACGCTGCTCGAACTCGACGTCACCGGGATCGCCCACGGCGGCATCTCGGTGGCACGGCACGAGGGGCGCGTGGTGTTCGTCTCGGACGCGATCCCGGGCGAGCGAGTCGTCGCCCGCGTCACCGAGGACCGCAAGAAGTCGTTCTGGCGTGCCGACAACGTGTCCGTCCTGCAGCCGAGCGAGCACCGTGTCGAGCACGTGTGGCCCGAGGCAGCCCTCGACCGCGACCCCGCCGCGCGGGCCGGTGGTGCCGAGTTCGGGCACATCGCGCTCGCCCACCAGCGCGAGCTCAAGCGCGAGGTGCTCGTGGACGCGTTCTCGCGGTTCGCCCGGACCGACCTCGCCGCGACGCTCGGCCACGAGGTCGAGGTGGAGGCCGTGCCCGGCGACGACGAGGTGGACGGCACCGGATGGCGCACCCGGGTCCGGTTGCACGTCGACGCGGACGGCACGCCGGGTCCGTTCGCCGCCCGCTCGCACACCGTCGTCCCGGTCACCTCGCTGCCGCTCGTGACCGCCGCGGTGCAGGAGAGCGCACCGCTCGGGCGCGGATCCATGCCGGGTGCCTCGGTCGTGGACGTCCTCGCGCCGAGCGGCTCCGACGGCGCGCGGCTCGTGATCGACCAGCAGAAGCCGACCGTCGTGACCGAGGTCGTCGGGGACCGCACCTTCTCGGTGGACGACACCGGCTTCTGGCAGGTGCACCGGCAGGCCCCCGCCGTCCTCACCCGAGCCGTGCAGGACCTCGTCGACCGTGACCGGCTCGACCCGGACGGGCACCACCTCGACCTCTACGGCGGCGTCGGCCTGCTCGCGGCGGCGCTCGGCGACCTCGTCGGACCGCGCGCCAAGGTCACGAGCGTCGAGGGGTCCGAGCGCGCGACCGAGCACGCCCAGGAGAACCTCGCGGAGTGGATCGGCGCCCGTGCCGAGACCGGCCGCGTCGACCGCTGGCTCGCCCGGACCGCCTCCGGCGCCTCGCAGCAGGAGCGTGCCCGCCTGCGCGCCGGCACCGTCGTGCTCGACCCGCCCCGCTCGGGTGCCGGCCGCGAGGTCGCGGTGCAGGTCGCGGCGCTCCAGCCGGCCCAGGTTGTGTACGTCGCGTGCGACCCGGTGGCGTTGGCGCGCGACGTGGCGACCTTCGCCGACCTCGGGTACCGGCTGGAGGCGGTGCGGGCGTTCGACCTCTTCCCGCACACGCACCACGTCGAGGCCGTCGCCCGCCTCGTGCCCGTCGCCTGACGTCCGGCGCGACGTCCCGCGTGGGGTCCGACACGGCGTCCGGCGCGTCTGGCGACCACGGGCCTGAACCTGAGTCGGACCTGGGTATCCTGGGGCGATGATGGCGCCCGGTATCAGGGGCCGGGCTGCGCATCGGAACGAGAGGCCACCGTGGCAGCAGAGACGACATCAACCACCGCAGCGACCGACGTGCGGACCGGACCGGTCCGCGTCGCGATCGTCGACGACCACGAGTCCGTGCGACTCGGCATCCAGGCCGCGTGCCAGAACGAGGGCTTCGAAGTGGTCCTCACGGCCGCGAGCGTGCCGGAGTACGTCCGCGAGCTCGGCGACCGCGAGGTCGACGTCGTCGTCCTCGACCTGTCGCTCGGCGACGGCTCGACCGTGACCGAGAACGTCAAGGGTGTGCAGGGCACCGGTTCCGCCGTCCTGGTCCACTCCATCGCGGACCGCGTCGCGAACGTCCGCGAGGCGCTGGCGGCAGGGGCCGCCGGTGTCATCCCGAAGTCGTCGGCGACGAAGACCGTGATGGCCGCCGTCGCGACCGTCGCCCGCGGTGACGTCCTCAACAACCTCGAGTGGGCGAGCGCGATCGACGCCGACCGCGACTTCGCGAAGGCGCAGCTCGGTCGTCGCGAACGCGAGATCCTGCACCTCTACGCCTCGGGCCTGCCGCTCAAGCTCGCCGCGCAGCAGCTCGGCATCGGGTACTCCACGGCACGGGAGTACCTCGACCGCATCCGCGTGAAGTACGTCGAGGTCGGCCGGCCCGCGCCGACGAAGGTCGACCTCCTCCGCCGCGCGGTCGAGGACGGCATCCTCCCCGGTCTCGACTCGGGGATCGACCCCGACGCCGACGGCCGCTGACGACGATGACGGTGGCGGCCGGACGGGCGCCGGTGCCCTCGGGGGCGGTGCCCTCGGGGGCGGTGCCCTCGGGGGCGGCGCCCGTCGGCGTCGACCCCACGCGGAACGTGCGGGCGACGATCACGCAGGCGTCGGTGGAGCGGGCGTTCACGATCCTCCTCGCGATGGGCGCCGTGGGGCTCGGCGCGGCCGACGCCCCGTCGGTGCTCGGCCAGCTGCCCTACCTCGACCCGGTGTGGGGACCCGTGACCGTCGCCGCGCTCGGCGCGTCCTTCGTGTTCCTCGGGTTCGCGGCGTTCGTCCCGCGGTTCGCCCAGCCGGCGCAGATCGTGTGCGCACTGGTCTTCCTCGTCGCCCTCGTGACCTGGCCCCTCACGGTGCACGACCCGATCCCGCGGACGCAGACGCCGTGGCCGTGGTGGTTCATCACGATCGGCTCGACCGCGGCCGCGATGGGGTTCGCCCCCTGGCGCGCGACGGTCTACACCGCGCTCGCGCCCGCGGTGTTCGTCGTCATCCGGCTGCTGCCGGTCGGCGGTCACGCCGGCGTCACCCGCGCAGTGCTCGACGGCGTGTACACGGCCATCCTCAGCGGCGCCGTCCTCGTCATCGCGGTCGTGCTGCGCCGGGCCGCGACGGCGGTCGACGCGGCACAGGCGACCGCGGTCCGTCGCTACTCGGCCGCCATCCGCGAGCACGCCACCGAGGTCGAGCGCGTCCAGGTCGACGCCATCGTCCACGACAGCGTCCTCACGACCCTGCTGTCGGCGGCGCGTGCGGAGACCGTCGACGCGAAGGCGTTGTCCGCCCGGATGGCGCGGAACGCGATCGACCACCTCGCGGCGGCGGCGGCCGACGCGCCCGGTGCGGCCGGCCCGGTGCCGCTCACCGAGCTGCGGTCCCGCATCTGCGGTGCCGTGTCCGCACTCGCCGCCCCCGTCCGGCTCGTGGAACGACGTGTCAGCGACCTGCCGCTGCCCGCGGTGGTCGCGGATGCGCTGGCGTCGGCTGCCCTGCAGGCGGCCGTCAACTCGGTGCAGCACGCCGGTGACGCCGATGTCGACCGGTGGGTGGACGTGGAGCAGCGTGGCGCGGGCGTCCGGATCGAGGTCGGGGACGACGGTGTCGGCTTCGACCCGACGGGTGTCCCCGCCGAGCGGCTCGGCGTCCGTCGGTCGATCATCGAGCGGGTCGTGGCGGTCGACGGCTGCGCGGAGGTCGTCTCCGCACCGGGCAGCGGGACCGTCGTGCGGCTCTCCTGGCGCCCCGGGACGGAGGAGTCCTCGTGAGGGTCTCGATCCCGGCCGGGGTCGCCACCGGACTCGCGGCACTGTTCTCGCTGTACCACCTCGTCCTCGCCGCGACGACACTCCCGCGCGTGCACGACATGGCACCGATCATCGCGTGCATGGTGCTCTACGCGGCCGCCACCGGGACCGCGCTGTTCGTGCCGGGGCGGACGCTGCCGGTCTGGACCGCGTGCTTCTCGCTCGCCACGGCGGTGGTCGTGCCCGTCGTGGCCGCTCCCGTGGTGGAACTGCGGACCGGCCCCGGGTACGCCACCTGGTGGGTCGCCGCGGTCGGGACGCTCATGGTCGTCCTCGTCGTCCGCGGTCGCAGGGCGTTCGCCTGGTTCGGCGTGGGCTTCCTCGCCGTGCACACCGTGGCGTGGGCCGGGTTCGGCGCGCTCGGGTCCCTCGGGGTCGCCGCGAGCGTCGCGTGGGTGGCCATCGCCGCCGTGTTCTCGGTCGCGATGAACCGGGCGACGCGGGTCCTCCGGGACTTCACCCGCGCGGAGCAGGAGACCGAGGACTGGCAGGCCGCGCAGGACGCCCACGTCTTCGAGCGGCAGTTCCGGCTGAGCCAGACCACGCGGATGGCGCTGCCGATGCTGCAGCGTGTCGTCGACGCGCACGGCGAGCTCACCGAGGACGAGCGCGAGGAGTGCCTGCACCTCGAGCAGGCCATCCGTGACGAGATCCGCGGACGCTCGCTGCTCTCCGACGACGTGCGCACCGAGGTGATGCGCCTCCGTCGGTCCGGCGCCACCGTGCAGCTGCACGACGACGGCGGCCTGGACGACCTCGGCGCTGACGACATCCGGCGCATCCACGCGCAGGTCGCGGACGCGCTCCGGCGGGCGCACGGGGCCGACAACGTCATCGTGCGGACGGTGGCGGAGGGGGCCGACACGGCGGTTACGGTCGTCGGCCTGCGGCTCGACACGGCCGCGAGCGAGTCCGCGGCGCTCGGGGACCTCGACGACGAGGACGGCGACGAGGACGACTCGGTGGCGCTCTGGCTGGAGATCCCGCGGCACGTGACGGCCTGAGCGGGACGGCCCGCCCCGTTCGCGGAACCGTGCGGAACGGCGCGGGACGGGCGTGACGGCGCTGGTCGCGTCGGGAGCGCGTCGGCGGGCCGCGGTGGCGTCCCGAGCGCGTCGGCGGGCCCTGATCGTGGCGTCCGTCCATCGCGGACGCCTTGGAGGCGCGGCGCACGCCCGTCCCGCGGCTCCCGGTCCGGAGTCGGCCCGGGACGCGGAGCCGGCCCGAGGATCCGGAGCAGACCGGCGATCCAGAGCAGGCCCCAGGGGCTGGAACCGGCCCGGGAACGGGGGGAACGGGCCGGTCGGAAACCGACCGGCCCGTTCACGACCCGAGTCTGGGCGACAACCCGAATATCGCCCTGACTCGCAGCGGGCGGTGGCGTCGTACCCTAGTCGGCCACCGACCTGCGATGTTCTTCTGAGAAGGACACCGAACACAGACAATGATGCCGACTCGGAGTGGTCGTGTCAGTCGTCATTATGGGGGACAAATTCGCCCGATCCAGCCGACTTCCGGATTTCGTGTCCCCCGGAAGAGGGGAGACCGGTCCGGAAGTGCGCAGTGCAACCGTCGACGTCCGACCCCCGTCCAGGGGTACATGGTCCCGCGGATGCCCCCGCGGCATAAGGCCGCGCACAGATCGTCGGCGCAGCGGGCGCGACCGGACGGCAGGTGCGGGGCCGACGTGTCAGCGCAGCGAACGGGCCCAGGCCCCGGGGCCGTGCTCGAGCGGCCGGCGGAGGCCCCGCGCCGAGGCGTCCCAACCGGACCGTGGCGACGCGGTGACCTCGGCGCGTCCGGCGGCGGCCACCTCGTCGGCCTGGCGCTGCAGGACGGCGACGACCGCCGCGAGCTCCTCCGGCGTCGGCGCGCCGGACACGACCCGGACGTCCGCGACCGCTACCGGGGCGTCGGCCGGGACCGCAGCCGCGTGCTTGCCGTGCGACGCCCGGCGGGACGGCGCCGCTCCGGCTCCCGAGGATCCGACCGTGTCCGTCACAGCGGGATGTTCCCGTGCTTCTTGGGCGGGAGCGAGGCCCGCTTGCCGCGCAGGGCGCGCAGGGCCTTGATCACCGACACGCGGGTGGCGTGCGGCTGGATGATCCCGTCGAGCTCGCCGCGCTCGGCTGCGAGGTAGGGCGAGGCGACGTTGTAGGTGTACTCGTTCGCGAGCTTGGTCCGGACGGCAGCGACGTCCTCGCCGGCCTCCTCCGCCCGCTTGATCTCCGAGCGGTACAGGATGTTGACGGCACCCTGGCCGCCCATCACGGCGATCTCGGCGGTCGGCCAGGCGAGGTTGATGTCCGCGCCGAGCTGCTTCGACCCCATGACGATGTAGGCGCCGCCGTAGGCCTTGCGCGTGATGACGGTGACGAGCGGCACGGTCGCCTCGGCGTACGCGTAGAGGAGCTTCGCGCCACGGCGGATGACACCGGTCCACTCCTGGTCGGTGCCGGGCAGGTAGCCGGGGACGTCGACGAGCGTGAGGATCGGGATGCCGAACGCGTCGCAGAACCGCACGAACCGCGCCGCCTTCTCGCCGGCGTCGATGTTGAGCGTGCCGGCCATCGCCTGCGGCTGGTTCGCGATGATGCCGACCGTGCGGCCCTCGACCCGGCCGAAGCCGATCAGGATGTTCGGCGCGAAGAGCGGCTGCACCTCGAGGAACTCGCCGTCGTCGACGACGTGCTCGATGATCGTCGTGACGTCGTACGGCTGGTTGGTCGAGTCCGGGATGACGGTGTCGAGCTCGTGGTCGGCGTCGGTCGTCTCGAGCTCGGGCGCGACGTCGTAGGCCGGTGCGTCGGACAGGTTGTTGTCCGGCAGGAAGCCGATGAGCGACCGGGCGTAGTCGAGGGCGTCGGACTCGTCCTCGGCGAGGTAGTGCGCGACGCCGGACACGGCGTTGTGGGTCTGCGCGCCGCCGAGCTCCTCGAAGCCGACGTCCTCGCCCGTGACCGTCTTGATGACGTCGGGGCCGGTGACGAACATGTGGCTGGTCTTGTCGACCATGATCACGAAGTCGGTCAGGGCGGGGGAGTACACCGCGCCGCCGGCCGCCGGGCCCATGACGATCGAGATCTGCGGGATGACGCCGGACGCCGCCGTGTTCAGGCGGAAGATCTCGCCGTACTTGCCGAGCGCGACGACGCCCTCTTGGATGCGCGCGCCGCCGGAGTCGAGGATGCCGATGATCGGCACGCCCGTCTTCAGCGCGTGCTGCATGACCTTGATGATCTTCTCGCCGGCGACCTCGCCGAGGGAGCCGCCGAACACCGTGAAGTCCTGCGCGTAGACCGCGACGGTCCGGCCGTGGATCGTCCCGACGCCGGTGACGACCGCGTCGCCGTACGGGCGCTTGGCGTCCATGCCGAACGCGGTCGTGCGGTGGCGGACGAACTCGTCGAACTCGACGAAGGAGTTGTCGTCGAGGAGCTGCTCGATGCGCTCCCGGGCGGTGCCCTTGCCCTTCGCGTGCTGCTTCGCGATGGCGGCCTCGCCCGCGGCGGTCACGGCTTCGTGGTACCGGTCGCGGAGGTCGGCGAGCCGACCGGCGGTCGTCGAGAGATCGGGGGTGTCACCTTGAGTCACCCGCTCACCATACCGGCGGCTCCCGACGGCGACGGTTGGAGGTCGTCCACGGTTCCGGCCCGTAGATTGCGTGCATGTCCACACCCGCGTCCGCGTTCCCCGCCAGCCGTGCACAGGTCGAGGCCGACGGCGCGACCCTCCTCCTCCCGGCGACGACCGGGTCCACCAACGCGGACCTCCTCGCCGCCGCCGGCGACCTGCCGCACGGCAGCGTCGTGGCCACCCTCGACCAGACGGCGGGCCGCGGACGCCTCGACCGCTCCTGGTCCGCGCCGGCGGGGCAGACGCTCGCGGCGAGCGTGCTCGTGCGAGCCGACCTGGACGACCGCGCGCGCGGCTGGTTGCCGCTCGTCGCCGGACGCGCGATGCGGGACGCGGTGGCCGCCCGGGTGGGCGGCGGGGCGGGGGCGGGTCGGGCCTCCCGTCCGGTCGTCGAGGTGAAGTGGCCGAACGACGTGCACGTCGACGAGCGCAAGGTCTGCGGCATCCTCTGCCAGGTCGCGCCGGACGGCAGCGTGGTCGTCGGCGCGGGCGTCAACCTGACGATCCCGGCGGACGCGCTGCCCACACCGACCGCCACCTCGCTCGCCGTCGCCGGTGCTCCGGGCTCCGCCGAGGACCTCGCGGACGCCGTGCTCGCCGACTTCCGGGCGGCCCTCCTGGAGGCCGTGGTCGCCCTGTCGACGGTCGGTGCGGCGGCCGAGGCGGTCCGGTCGGACGTCCGTGCCGCGTGCGGCACGATCGGGCGCCGGATCCGCCTGGAGCTGCCCGACGGCACCGTGGAGGAGGCCGACGCGGTCGGCATCGACGACGAGGGCCGCATCACGATCCGGCACCGGGACGGGGCGACCAGGGGCGTCGCGGTCGGTGACGTCACGCACCTGCGCTATGCATGAGGGCATGACCGCCGAGCCGCCGCCGGAACGGGTCGTCGCCCGGCTCCGGCCGCACGCGCGGCGGCTCGTGCGCCCCGCCGTGTTCGTGGTGCTCGTCGCGGCGGCCGGCGGCTTCGGGTTCGGCGTGTTCCGCGCGCAGCTCGCCTGGCTCAACGTCGTCGTCGCGGTCGTCGTGCTCCTCCTCGTCGTGCTGGGCGGGGTCGTGCCGCTCGTCCGGTGGATGTCGCAGCGGTACGTCGTCACGACGCGGCGCCTCGTCGTCGTCCATGGCCTCGGCACCCGGACCCGCCGCGAGCTCCTGCACGCGCGCGGGTACGACGTCACGGTGCGTCGGCGCGGCCTGCAGGGGGTGTTCCGGTCCGGCGACGTGCTCGTGTTCCCCGGGGACGACCCGGTCGTCGTGCTCGCGGACGTCCCGCACGCGGACCTCGTCGTGGCGGTGCTGCACGACCTCGTCGAGGCGTACGAGGCGCGGCGACGACACCGCGAGCCGGACTGGGACGAGATCGTCGGCGGCCCCGACCGGCCCTCGTGGGGCGACGTCCGCGCCTGACGCGTACCCGACGCGGCGCCGACCGCCGTGCCGCCACGGCCGCCCGTCGATGTGGAGGCGTGCAGGAACCTGTACCGTCTTCCCGTGCGTATCTCTGTCATCGGCTGCGGTTACCTCGGTGCCGTGCACGCCGCCTCCATGGCCAAGCTCGGACACGACGTCGTCGCCGTCGACGTGGACCCGGCGAAGATCGAGCGACTCGCGGCGGGTGAGGCACCCTTCTTCGAGCCCGGGCTGCCGGAGATCCTGAGCGAGGCGCTCGCCTCGGGGCGCATCCGCTTCACCACGGACATGGCCGAGGTCGCCGGGGCGACGGTGCACTTCCTCGCCGTCGGCACGCCCCAGGGGCCGACCGGCGCCGCGGACCTGACGTACGTCGACGCCGCGGTGGCGGCGCTCACCCCGCACCTGTCCGCCGGCGAGTACGTCGTCGGCAAGTCGACCGTCCCGGTGGGGACCGCCGCTCGGCTCGCGGGCGAGGTCGAGCAGGCCGTCCCCGGGGCCACCCTGGTCTGGAACCCCGAGTTCCTCCGCGAGGGCTTCGCCGTGCAGGACACCATCGCGCCCGACCGCCTCGTCTACGGCGTCCCCGCCGGTGAGCAGGGCGAGCGTGCGACGGCCGTCCTCGACGAGGTCTACGCCACGGCGCTCGCCGAGGGCACCCCGCGGCTCGTCGTCGACCTGCCGACCGCCGAGCTCGTCAAGGTCAGCGCGAACGCCTTCCTCGCGACGAAGATCTCCTTCATCAACGCGATGGCCGAGATCGCCGAGGTCGTCGGCGCCGACGTGACCGCGCTCGCGGACGCGATCGGGCACGACGCCCGCATCGGCCGGAAGTTCCTCAACGCCGGCCTCGGGTTCGGCGGCGGCTGCCTGCCGAAGGACATCCGGGCGTTCCAGGCGCGCGCCGACGAGCTCGGCGTGCCCGAGTCGCTCGCGTTCCTCGCCGACGTCGACGCGATCAACCTCCGCCGCCGCGACCACGTCGTCACGCTCGCGCAGGAGCTCCTCGGCGGCGACGTCGCGGGCAAGCGCGTCGCCGTGCTCGGGCTGGCGTTCAAGCCGAACTCCGACGACGTCCGCGACTCCCCGTCGCTCGACATCGCCGGTCGTCTGCACGGGCTCGGTGCGCGGGTCGCCGCGTACGACCCCGAGGCCGTCGTGACGGCACGCCGCGTGCACCCGGAGCTCGACTACGTCGAGACCGCCGCGGACGCCCTGCGCGGTGCCGACCTCGTCCTCGTCCTCACCGAGTGGAACGAGTTCCGCGAGCTCGACCCGTCCGCCGTCGCCGCGCTCGTCGCGACGCCGGTCGTGGTCGACGGGCGCAACTGCCTCGACCGCGATGCCTGGTCCGCCGCCGGCTTCACGTACCGTGGCATGGGGCGCTGAGCCGCCTCGCCCGGGGAAGGACACATGACGATCACCAGCACGACCGTCGCCGAGGACCACGCCGTCGCGACCGCACCGGCCGCCGACCACGGCCGGCGCCGCTCGGCGGGCGCGTTCCACGAGGGGCGCCACCCGTCGACGCGGTCGATCCTCGGCAACGCCGCACTGCTGGCGGTCGCCGCCGTCGTGCTCGCGTTCGTGACCTACCGGACGCGCCTCGAGGTCACGAACATCGACGGCATCTCCTACATGTCGATCGCGCAGCAGTACGCCACCGGTCACTGGGGCGACGCGGTCAACGGGTACTGGTCGCCACTGGTGTCGTGGCTGATGGCGCCGCTCATCGCCGTGGGACTCGGGCAGACCACGGCCTTCGGGGTCGTGAACCTGGTCGCGAGCATCGCGATCCTCGGCATCGGGGCCTGGCTCCTCCTCCGCACCACCGGCAACGGCTGGACCGCCGCGTGGTCGATCCTCGCGGTGTCGCCCCTGCTCATCGCGAACGTCAGCCTGCAGACGCCCGACGTCCTGGTGCTGCTGTGGAGCCTGGTGTTCGTCTGGGCGCTGCTCGCGGCCGACCGGGCCTGGCACGGGTCGGTGCGGCGGATCGTCCTCACCGGCGTGCTCCTCGGGGCCGTGTGCGCGCTCGGCTACTGCACGAAGGCGTTCCTCGTGCCGGTGTTCCTCGTCGTGGTGCCCCTCTGGGCGCTCATCCGCTGGTGCCAGGACCGCCGTGACCACCGGGAGCGACGGTCGCTGCTGCTGCCGGCGGTCGCGCTCGTCGCCGTCGTGGCGTTCTCCGCGCCGTGGGTGATCGCCCTGTCGGCGAAGTTCGGCGGGTTCGAGGTCGGTTCGTCCCTGACCGTGAACGTCTCCGGCAAGTTCTCGGACACGGACTCGACCGACGCCGGGGAGTACCGCATCCCGTCGCCGCCGAACCCGCTCGCGGTCTCCCCGAACGAGGACCGCACGCCTTCCCTCTACGACGCGGGCGTGCGCACCGCGGAGCGTGCCGAGCCGCTCGCCCCCGCGGCGAACACCCCAGCGGCGCCGACGACGAGCCACACGACGACCCTCGTCGGCAAGGTCCGCTACTACGTCCACGAGCGCATCGAGGCGATCCCGTTCTACTTCGCCCGCATCGGCTCCTTCGCGCCGTTCGCGCTGGCGATCGGCGCAGCCTACGTCGCCGCGCTCGCGATCGGCGCCGCGCACTACCGACGCTTCGTGTTCGCGGGCATCGTCGCCCTGTCGTCCGGCGTCTACCTGCTCGGCTACGCGGGCATCGCCACGGTGGACACGCTCGGCGGCAACTCGCGGTACTACCTGCCGCTCTTCACCGGATCGGTGCTCATCGCCGGCGCCCTCCTGCCGACGATCTGGCGCGCCGCACGGCGGGGGACCTGGGTCCGTCGCGGGCTGGCGATCGTCGCGTGCGCGACCGTGGTCGTGGCGGCGTACAGCCAGAACGTCAACGGCGTGCGGGCGCCCTTCTCGACGATGGACACGAGCCCGGCCGGCATCGAACGCGGACAGGTCCTCGGTGGGGTGATCGTGCCGGACGAGCCGCTCGTGCAGCTCCTCGACGCGAACCACACGATCCCCGCGGGCAGCACCGTGCTCGGCACGAACGCCCGCGACACGGTCCGGGTCGCGTTCCGCCTGGGGCTGCACGCCTACGGCGAGGCCGGGCAGCGCTACGACTACCAGGACCCGGCGTTCGTCGACCTCATGCAGCGCTCCGGTGTCGAGTACTTCCTGCAGTACCGCGGCCCGACGGACGCGCGTGAGCGGGACTACTCAGCGATCGGTGAGCTGGTCGGTTCGTTCCCCGTCGAGCAGACCTGCCAGGACATCAAGTCGGCGCCGGTGCAGCCGTGCCTCGTCGACGTGGTCAAGGTCGCTCGGTCGTGACCCCGACGCGGCCCGGCGCTCCGTGCCGGGCCGCGCGCACGACCCCGGTGGGCAGTGCGACGGCGACCACGGCCGCCACGGCGACCACGACCGCGAACGGGACGGGCCCGGACGCCTCGTAGCGTGCGACCGACGCCGCGCTCACCGGCCCGGTCGCGGCGTTCCAGAACCAGCCGGCCGCGACCGCGAGGCCGTACAGGCCGACCACGGGGAGGACGCACGCGAGGACCGACCCGACGACGCGACCGACGCGGGCGCCCCCGGACAGTCGGCGCCACGCGACCGCGCTGAGCACGAGCAGCGCGACGAGGCCGGGGAAGAAGTACCGGCCCTGCGTCCCCGCCACCGCCGTCGTGTCGAGGTAGGCGCGCCAGCTGCTCGCGGTCTGCAGCAGCACGAGCAGTGCGGGGAAGACCGCGAGCACCGCGACCGTGCGGCGCTCCGGCGCGCGGCGGAAGCCCCAGCCGACGACGACGACGAGCGTCACCACGGTGAGCACCGCCGTGAGGAGGTCCCCGATCGAGACCTGGGCCCGGGCACCGACGCTGCCCCAGAAGGTCCGGGCGATCGTCCCCCACGAGACGTCGAGGAAGTGCAGCACCGACGGGCCGCTGCCGGCCGGGAACGCCTGGTCCGGACGGATCCCGGCATAGCCGTCGGGCTGGAGCGTGCCGTACCGAACCAGGTTGCGGACCCACCACCAGCCGCCGATGACGGCGGCGGCGCCCACCACGAGGACCGTCCGGAGGACGCGGGCGCCCGGGCCCGTCGAACGTGGTCCTGCATCCGGAGCCGTCGTCGCGCCGGACCCGCCCCCGGCCCCGGCGACCAGCAGGGCCAGTGCGACCGCGGGCAGCGCCGGGAGCCCCGTGCCCTTGGTCGCGACGAGGACGCCGAGCGCGAGGGCGAGGGCGACGAGGACCCGGCGGTGCGTGTCGCCCGTGAGCACGCGGGCGGTGAGCCACACCACGACCCCGCCGAGCAGCAGCACCGGCGCGTCGTTCGTCACCGACGCCGCGATCGACGCGAGCTGCGGCACGGCGAACAGCGCGACGGCACCGACGAGCGCGGCGCGCGGCGACCGCGTGACCCGACGGACGGACGCCCACGCCAGCAGCGCGAGCGGCGTCACCGCGACGGCGTCGACCAGGCGCAGGGCGACGAGGGCGTGGTCCCAGCGGAGCGACCCGAAGTGCAGCACGCGGAGCACCGCGGCGTCGACGAGGTACGCGGTCGGCGGGTGCTGCGACATCTGGTTCACGGTGCTCGACGGGCCGGGGTGGGCGGCCAGGAGCGCGGTGACGGTCGACCAGTCGGCCGCGGGACCCGAACCCTGCTCGCGGACTGCTGCGAGCACGGCGTTCGTGACGTGCATCGTGCCCGGCGCGGGCCATCCGGCGCCCGTCGCGAGCTGGAGCGCGGCGTCGAAGTGCGCGATCTCGTCGGGGGCCTGGAACGCGGGCACCACGACGGCCCACAGCACGAGCCAGGCGCTGAACGCGACCGTGGTGAGCGCGATCGTCCACGCCTCCGGACGGCCGATCGTCGGGTGGTCGCGGGCGATCGGGTTCGTCACCCGGCGATCCTACTGACCGTCGGGCAGCACACCGCCGGCACCGCGCCTACTGCCCTGCGGCCTCCGAGCGGGCGGTGACGGGCTGGGCGCCGGCGACGACCGGCCCGGCCTGCGCCGCCGCGGTCCGGTCGGGATGGTACACCCACACCTTGTAGAGCCAGAAGCGGAAGACGGTGCCGAGTCCGAGGCCGATGATGTTCGCGACGTTGTCCGCCAGCGCCGAGGTCAGGCCCATCGCGTAGTGCGAGACGCCGAGCGTCGCGAGCGCGATCACCATGCCGCCGAGCGAGACCACGACGAACTCGATGCCCTCGCGCGTGGCCACGGCACGGCGCTGGTCGCGGAACGTCCAGTAGCGGTTGCCCATCCAGTTCACGAAGATCGCGACGATCGTCGACACGACCTTCGCCCAGAACGGGCCGGAGTGGATCTCGTCCGGGGAGAGCACGGTGAACCGCAGGAGGTTGAACACCGCGGTGTCGACCACGAAGCCCACGGCCCCCACCACCCCGAAGCGGGCGAGCTGGGCGATGAGTCGGCGCACGGTGTCTCCAGGGTCCGTAGAGTTGTCACGGGCCACCCAGCGGGCGGCCCGGAGGTCGATTCTAGACAGGGCGCTCGGACCGTTCGGTGTGAGCGACGGAAGGAACACACAGCATGGCGTTGCGCGTCGGGGTCATCGGTGGGGGACAGCTGGCACGGATGATGGTGCCGGCCGCGGTCGAGCTGGGCCTCGACATCCGGGTACTGGCCGAGGGGCCGGGCATGTCCGCCGGCATCGCGGCCACGGCGGAGGGCGACTACCACGACGTCGGGACGGTGCTCGCGTTCGCCCGCGACGTCGACGTCGTCACGTTCGACCACGAACACGTCCCGCAGGACGTCCTCCGCGCGCTCGTCGACGCCGGCGTCGCCGTGCACCCCGGCCCGGAGCCGCTCGCGGTCGCCCAGGACAAGATCACGATGCGCCGACGCCTGTCCGAGCTCGGGTTGCCGGTGCCGGACTGGGCTGCCGTGCAGGACCCGGACGAACTGCGTGCCTTCCTCGACGACCACGCCGGACGCGCCGTGGTGAAGACCGCCCGCGGCGGCTACGACGGCAAGGGCGTCCGGGTGGTGTCCGACCCGGCGGACGTCGCCGACTGGTTCACCGCCGTGGCCGAGGCGGGCGGCGGGCAGGCGCTCCTCGTCGAGGAGCTCGTGCCCTTCACCCGCGAGCTCGCGCAGTCGGTCGCCCGGAGTCCCTCCGGCGAGGTCGTCGCCTGGCCGCTCGTCGAGACGGTGCAGCGCGACGGGGTCTGCGCGGAGGTCTTCGCCCCCGCTCCGGACAGCGCCGGACGGATCGCGGACGCGGCCGAGGACATCGCCGTCCGGATCGCGACCGAGCTCGGCGTGACGGGTGTGCTCGCGGTCGAGCTGTTCCAGACCGCCGACGAGCGGATCCTCATCAACGAGCTGGCGATGCGACCGCACAACACCGGCCACTGGACCATCGACGGCGCCACCACGAGCCAGTTCGAGCAGCACCTGCGTGCCGTCCTCGACCTGCCGCTCGGCGCCACCGGCGCGTTCGCGCCGGCCGCGGTCATGGTCAACGTGCTCGGTGGACCGGCGGACGGCGACCTCGCCGGCCGGTACCCACGCGCGCTCCGGGCGTTCCCGGAGGCCAAGTACCACTTCTACGGCAAGGCGCCGCGGCCCGGTCGCAAGGTCGGACACGTCACCGTCATCGGTGACGACCTCGACGACGTCACCTACCGCGCGCGGGCAGCAGCAGCCCACTTCGACGACTGAGGTCGCGGTCGGGACGCCGGTGACGGCGGACGGGAGGCCCGGTGCGGGCCCGCACCGTGCCTCCCGACCGTGACGGCGTGCGCCCGGGACGGCGCCGCGACGGTCCCCAGAAGAGCGGACACCCGCTCGGGTGCCACCCGATCTGGCGCATGCGACAGCACCGTGCCACGTGCTCCCATGGACCGTCAGGGGTCCGTCGTCCACCAGGGAGTTCGTCATGCGCCGCGCCGGTCTGTTCGCCACCGCGGGGGCGGTGACCGCCTTCGTCGCGCTCGCGGCCGGCGCGCTCGCCCCGATGACGGCAGGGGCCGCGACGAGCGCCGCGGCGATCCGCGGCGCCAGCACCTCGTCGTTGTACGCCGCCGGGCCGTACCGGTCCGACACCAGCGAGGCGGCGAGGCAGGCGACCGCCCTCGCCACCAGCGACCCCGACGGCGCCGCGGCGGCGAGGACCATCGCGCGGTACCCGGTCGCCACCTGGCTCGGGGACTGGACGCAGGGCACGACCCTGACGAGGACGATCGACGCGGCGGTCGCGGGTGCGGAGCGGACGGGCACCACGCCGGTGTTCGTCACCTACGCCATCCCGCACCGTGACTGTGGCGGGTACTCGGCGGGCGGCTTCGACGAGCGCACGTACGACGCCTGGGTGGACCAGATCGTCGCCCGTGTCGCCGGGCACCGCGCTGCCGTGATCGTCGAGCCCGACTCCCTCGCGATGCTCAGCAACAGTGCCTGCAGCGACAGCCTCGACGCGCAGCGCTACCGCATCCTCGCCCGTGAGGTCGCCGCGTTCACGGCCGTCGGCGTCCCGGCCTACCTCGACGCCGGCAACTCGAACTGGGTCCCGCCGGCGGTGATGGCGGCACGGCTCGAGAACGCCGGCGTGCAGCGTGCGCGGGGGTTCTTCACCAACGTCGCGAACTACTACCCGACGGCGCAGGAGCAGGCGTACGCGCAGAAGGTGTCGGCCGCGACCGGCGGCTCCCACTACGTGATCGACACGTCGCGGAACGGCCAGGGCTGGCGCGGCACCTGGTGCAACGGGCCCGGCGCCGGCCTCGGCACGTCGCCGCGGATCGTGACCGACGGGTCCGCGCTCGACGCGTTGCTCTGGGTGAAGACGCCGGGCGCGAGCGACGGCACGTGCAACGGCGGCCCCGTGGCCGGTGCGTGGTGGTCCGCGTCCGCGGAGTCCCTCGTCGCGAACGCTCGTCTCGGGTCGGCGGTCGCGTCGCCGGCGACGACCCGGCCGGCACCCGCCGTCGCCCCGACGGCGCACCGTGACGCGGTCTCGTCGGCCGCGACGCGCCGTGTCACGGTGGCGGGGTGGGCGTTCGACCGCGACGACCCGTCGAGGTCCGTGACGGTTCGGGTCACGGTCGGCGGGAAGGTCGTCGGGACCGTGACGGCCGACGCCTCGCGGCCCGACGTCGACCGGGTGCACCGGGTCGGCCGGAACCACGGGTTCCGGGGGACGGTGGCGGTGTCGAGCGGTCGGCGGAGCGTGTGCCTCACGGCGGTCGGGATCGGCCGGGGCGGGGACACGTCGATGGGGTGCGTCGCGGTCTCGGTGCGCTGACGCGCGGCTGGGCGGGGCGTCCGGGCTGCCGTGCGCGGCGGTGTCGGTGCGCTGACGGGCGTGCGCGGGCGTGCGCGGGGGTGCGGGCGTGCGTGTGCGCTCGGGCCGGGTCGGGTCCGGGCCCGAGGTCGTCGGGTCGGGTCGGGTCGGGTCGTGTCGGGGTCCGAGTTTGCCGGGTCGGGTCGGTTCGGTTCGGGTCCGGGTCGGGGTGCGGGAGGATGGCTGCATGCCGCGTGATCTCGTCCGCCGTGCCGCCCGCCGACTCCGGCGCACCCTGACCGGAGCGCGCCCGGCCGTCCCGACGACACCGCCGGAGCTGCCCGTCCTCGGCTACGTCGTCGCCGGCGGCGGGGGCGCGCACCCCGCGTCCGCGCACGTCCGGGTCGTCCGGCGCACCGAGCACCTCGCACGGACCGGCGCCGCCGCGGTCCGGCAGGTCGACCCGGTCGCGTTCGTCGACGGCGCCGACCCCACCGCGTACCGGGCCGTCGTCGTGCAGCGCGACGTCCTGCCGCGTGGGCTGGTCGCCCCGTTCCTCGCCGCAGCGGCCGCGCGGGGGACCCGGGTCGCGGCGGAGGTCGACGACGACTTCTTCACCGACTCCGGTCGGGACCGTCTGGCCCGCGCCGAGTACGACCCGGACCGCCTGGCCTCGATCGACGCCCTGGTGCGGGGTGCGGACCTCGTGATCGTCAGCACCGAGGAGCTCGCGACGCTCGTCCGGCCGCTGGCGCACCGGGTCGTGGTCGTCCCGAACGCGCTCGACCCCACGATCTGGACACCCGGCGACCCGGCAGCCGACGACGACCGGACGCCGGGCGAGCGCCGGGTGCTGTACATGGGCACGCTCACCCACGCCGCCGACCTCGAGCTCCTCCGCGACGTCTTCACCGACCTGACGGCCCCGGACGGCGACCCGGTCCGGCTCGAGGTCATCGGCGTGACCGAGGACGCCGACGACCCGGCGTGGTACCGACGCGTCGAGGTCCCGGACGGGCACTACCCGGCCTTCGCCCGCTGGCTCGTCGACCACCGGGAGCGCTGGCACGCCGGGGTCGCGCCGCTGCGCGACGAGGTCTTCAACCGCGCGAAGAGCGACCTCAAGGCCATCGAGTACACCGCGCTCGGACTCCCGGCGGTGGTGTCCGACCGGCCGTCCTACCGTGTCGCGCGCGAGCACGGCGTGGTGGCCGTCCCGGACGACGTCGCGGCGTGGCGGACCGCCGTGCGCGCCGCCGTGACCGCCGGGACCGCCGACCCCGCGGTCGTGCACTGGGTGCGGACGGAGCGGACGATCGGCGGCGACGGCGACACCTGGCGCTCCGCCCTGCTCGACTAGGCTCGTCGCGTGACCGACACCGCAGCCCCCGCCCAGCCGCTCGTCTCGATCATCATGGGGTCGGACTCCGACTGGCCGACCATGCGCGCCGCGGCGGACACGCTGACCGAGCTCGGAATCCCCTTCGAGGCCGACGTCGTCTCCGCGCACCGCACGCCCGACAAGATGACCCGGTTCGCCCGGGGCGCCGCAGACCGCGGCGTCCGCGTGGTGATCGCCGGCGCGGGTGGCGCGGCGCACCTGCCGGGCATGGTCGCCTCGATGACGACCCTCCCCGTGATCGGCGTCCCGGTGCAGCTGGCACGCCTGGACGGGCTCGACTCGCTCCTGTCGATCGTGCAGATGCCCGCCGGCATCCCGGTGGCCACCATGGCGATCAACGGCGCCGCGAACGCCGGGCTCCTCGCCGCGCGCATCATCGGTTCGGCCGACCCGGCGGTCGCAGCCCGTCTGCGCGCGTACGCGGACGGCCTCGAACGGCTCGTCGAGCAGAAGGCCGAACGACTGCGCGAGTCCCTCTGACGCGGACCGTCCGGCGCGGACCGGTCGGCGCGGGCCGGTCGACGCCGTCCTCCGGGGACCGGTCGAGGTCGTGCACCGCGGACCGGTCGGCGCCGGGCACCGTGCCTAGAGGTCCGCGTGCAGCTGCCAGGTCTCCATCGCCGAGTCGTTCCAGTCGAACATCCGCGCCCGGTCCGGGCCCGCGACCGCGAGGTGACCGGCGAGCAGCGGGTCGTTGACCACCTGGTAGACGGCCTGCGCGATGCGCTCGGGGTAGGAGTCACGCGGATCGCGGACGACGGTCACCCCGGCGTCGGCCGCGACCTCGCTCACCGCGGGGTCGTCGGAGTGGATGACCGGCGTGCCGAAGCTCATCGCCTCGATCACCGGCAGTCCGAACCCCTCGGCGAGGCTCGGGAACACGAACACCGACGCGCGGTCGTACGCCACGGCCAGGTCCTGGTCGTCGATCCGGCCGAGAACCTTCACGCGGTCGCGGGACAGCCCGGCGTGCTCGGCGGTGCTGTACACGTCGACGTCGCCCCAGCCGTCCGGTCCCGCGATCACGAGCGGCACGTCGGCGGGGGCGTCCGGGTGGGCCATCGCCTCGATCAGGTACTGCAGTCCCTTCCGGGGCTCGAGCGTGCCGACGGCGAGCACGTACCGCTCCGGGAGGCCGAGGCGTTCGGCCCGCAGGTCGGCGTCGACCGGGGTCTGCAGACGACCGCTCGGCGCGCCCCCGATCACACGGAGACGGTCGTCGAAGCGGTGGATCTCGTTGAGCGCCGCGGCGACCGCGTGCGTCGGGACCACCACGGCGTCGGCGTGCTTCCACGCCCGCTTCACCATCGCACGGTGGAAGTGGACGCCGCGGGGCGTGAGCGTCTCGGGGTGCGTCCACGGCACGGTGTCGTGCACCGTGACGACCGTCTGGCGTCCGGGCTCGCGGAACCGGTCGTGCTTCACGAGGGGAGCGAGGACGCTCGGCGCGTGCACCATCTCCTTGGCGATCGCACCGACGATCCCGCCCTGCCACGCGAGGGACAGCTCGCGGCGGGGGAGCGGGAGCCGCTGCAGGCCGGACAGCCCCGGCAGGAGGGTCCGCAGCCGCTGCACGTCGTCCGACCCCACCGCGGAGACGACCGCCGTGACGTCGCACCCATCGGGCGCGGTCATGACGAGGTGCCGGGTGAGCTCCTCGGCGTACCGACCGATGCCGCCCGGGACCGGTGCGACGACCTGGTCGACGAGGACGTGCAGGGTGGTCATCGGGCGGAGCTCCTCGTGGTGCAGGCGGGTCGGATGCCGACCATATCAGCCCGCGTGGGGAGAGCCCGGGACGCTGCCCGCCGCAGCCGCACGGGCCGTCGAGCGTCGGTGCCCGGCGGCGAGGACCGCGCCGAACCCGGCGAGCAGGACGTCGCCGAGGGTCATGAACGCGCGGCTGACGACCGCGAGGGCGAGCGGACCCGCACCGGTCGCGACGGCGCCGAGCAGCAACACGAGGACCCCCTCGCGCGGACCGATGCCGGCGGGCGCGATCACCACGAGGAACCCGACGAGCCACGCCACCGCGTACGCGCCGACCGCGACCGGGAAGAGCACGGGGGAGTCGGCGCCGAACGCGCGGAGGACCACCGTCGCCTGCACGCCGTAGGCGACCCACATCGCCAACGACCACACCAGCGACATGACGGTCCCGGGCCACGTCAGCGAGGTGTCCTGCGCCGGGCGCCGCAGCAACCGGAACGCGACCCGGATGAGCCGACCGAGCACGGGCGGCGTGAGGGAGACCAGTCCGAGCAGGACGAAGGGGATGAGCCACCAGAAGGTCGCGAGCCCGTCCGGCGTGCCGAGCAGGACGGCGACGATGCCCACGAGCGCCGCCGTCACCATGCTGACGAGCATCGACGCGAGGGCCGCGACCGCGCTGCTGGTGCGCTGCAGCCCGTGCGCGCGGCCGAGCTCTGCCTGCGCCGCGATCGACCACACCCCGCCCGGGATGTACTTGCCGAGCTGACCGACGAAGAAGATCGAGGACGCGGGGCCGAGTCGCAGCCGAAACCCGCTCGCCGCCATCATCGCCCGCCACGAGAGCATGTTGGCGACGAGGGCGAGGAGGGTCGCGACGACCCCGATGACGACGGTCGGAGCATCCAGGCTCGCGAAGTCCTGCACGATGTCCGGCCACTGACCGGCGATGCTGCGCGCGAGGAACGCCACGGCGACGACCGCGGCGACCCACTTCACGACGGTGAGGACCACCGCCCGACGGCCCCGCTTCGGCACGACCGCGTCCACCGAGCCCGTCGGGGTCTCGATGCGGTCCGGGTCGGCTGCGGGGGACCCCGTAGGCTGGTGTGCGTCCATCGACCGACAACTCTAAGGGAGCGCGCTGGATGCGACCCGATGCCGACGCCCGTCCGACCCTGCTCGTCGCCGCGTCGACCTTCCCGGCCGAGGCCGGTGACGGCACACCGGGGTTCGTCCTCGACCTCGCCACGGCGCTCGCCGACGAGTACCGCGTCGTGGTCGTCGCCCCGATGACGAAGGGCGCCCGCGCGCACCAGCGGATCGGCGACGTCGAGGTGCGGCGCTACGGCTACTTCCCGGCGCGTTGGCGCGACCTGGCGGACGGCGCGATCGTCGACAACCTGCGCGCGAAGAAGTCGCGCTGGCTCCAGGTGCCGTTCTTCTTCCTGTCGATGGCCGCCGCGCTCCGCCGCGAGCTCCGCCGCTCCCGGCCGGACGTGGCGCTGCTGCACTGGATCATCCCGCAGGGGGCCGTCGGCAAGCTCGTGCTCGGCGACCTGCCGCGTGTGGTGACCACGCTCGGCGGCGACCTCTACGCGCTGCGCCACCCGGTCCTCCAGAAGGTCAAGCGCTCCGTGGTCGCGAGTGCGGCTTCGGTGACCTGCATGAGCACGGACATGGCGCGCGAGCTCGGCAAGCTCGGTGCGCGGACGGACCAGGTGCACGTCGTGCCGATGGGCGTCGACCTCGACCCGATCACCCGTGCGGTCGCGCGCGAGACCCGCGTGCCCGGGCGGGTGCTCTTCGTGGGGCGCCTCGTCGAGAAGAAGGGCGCGATCGTCCTCCTGGACGCGCTCGACCGGACGGCGGAGCAGCCGGCCGAGGTGGTGGTCGTCGGCGACGGCCCGCTCCGTCCGCAGCTCGAGGCCCGCGCCGGCTCCGCGGTCACGTTCCTCGGTGCGCGCGGCAAGGAGGACCTCGCGTCCGAGTACGCCAAGGCCAGCATCGCCCTCTACCCGTCCGTCCCGGCGGCGAACGGCGACCGTGACGGCCTGCCCGTCGCCCTGCTCGAGGCCATGTCGGCCGGCTGCGCGATCGTCGCGTCGGCCGTGCCCGGCATCGTGGACGTGATCGAGGACGGCGTGAACGGCCTGCTCGTCGCGCCCGGGGACGCCGAGGCGCTCGCCGGGGCCGTCGACCGCCTGCTGGCCGACCCCGAGCTCGCCCGGCGGCTCGGGCAGGCCGCCGCGCAGACCGCGGCGGCGCACACCGTCGAGGCAGTCGGCGATCGGTACCGCGAGCTGCTCGCGGCGGCGCGGCGCTGACGACGGGTCGCGGCGCGGCGTCGTCCGCCCGACCCGGCCGGGAGGCGCGGTGCACGTCGACGACGCGGGTCGGGCCTCCCGGCGGGAGCCGCCTCGGTACGCACCGGTCACCCTGCGCGCTCACCACCGGTCACGGAGGCCGACGGGGTCGACGCGACTGGGAGTGCGCGCACACGGACGCGGCGGCGCCGACGGCGGCCGACCCGAGCGACGGTCAGACGCGGTGCGCGGCGCGGAGCGAGTCGACCGTCCGGGCGACGCCCGCCTCGAACGGCAGGAACGTCCGGTCGTCGACCGCGGGCAGCACCGTCGAGCGGAAGCGCAGGTCGGACCCCTGGAACGTCGCCGACGGGTCGGCGCCGTCCCGGACGTCGATCGGTTCGCCGAGGGCCGCCTGCACGGTCGCGACCACCTCGGCGATCGTCGCCGGCTGCCCGGACGCGAGGATCTTCGTCGTCACGGTGCCGGGCGCGTGGGTGTCGACGAGGTCGAGCGCGTCGAGCACCATGGCGGCGGCGTCGTCGATGTAGAGGTAGTCGCGCGTCGTCGACATCGGCACGTAGATCGACGACGGTCGACCCTCGAGGTGCGCGAGCGCGAGTTGGGAGACGAGTCCCTGGGCCTTGCCGAGGTTCGCGCCGGGCCCGTAGAGGTTCGAGATGCGGCCGATGAGCAGCCGGGTGCCGGTCGTCGTCGCCCAGTCGCGGAACTGCTGCTCCACGACGAGCTTCGCGCGGCCGTACGGCGCGAGGGGAGCGGGTTCGGTGTCCTCGGAGAACGGGGCCCCGTGGCACCCGGCGTACACGGCACCGGCGGACGATGCGAAGAAGAGGCTGCCGGGCGCTGCCGGGTCGTCGACGGTCGCCGCGAGCACGCGCGCGAGGATGTCCTGCTCGGCCGCGAAGACGTCCGCCCCGGTCGCGACGACGCCCGTGCCGGCGCACCAGAGGATGCGCCAGGCGACCTCGGCCCGACGGACCGACCGGACCGCGTCGACGAGGGCGGCCACCGCCGCATCGGGGTCGGACCACGGGACCGCGGCGGCGACGACGTCGGCGCCGGTGTCGCTCGTCGCACGGGAGACCGCGCGGCCGAGGAAGCCACCGGCGCCGACGACGAGCGTCGGCGGAGCGGGGGAGACCGAGTCGCTCACGCTGCGAACACGCCGGCCGCCGTCGCGGCGTGCAGCGCCTCGCGCCAGTCGCGCATGGGCTCGAGCCCGGCGCGGGACCAGCCGTCGTGGCCGAGCACGCTGTAGGCCGGGCGTGCGGCCGGACGCACGAACGCCGCGCTGTCGGTCGGCAGCACGCGCTCCGGGTCGAGGCCGTTCTCGGAGAAGATCGCCCTGGTGAAGTCGTACCAGGAGCCCTGGCCCGAGTTCGTGGCGTGGTAGGTGCCGGCCGGGGCGTCGGCGTCGACGAGCGCGATGATGCGCTCGGCGAGGTCCCCCGTCCACGTCGGCTGCCCGACCTGGTCGGTGACGACCGACACGGTGTCGTGCGACGCGGCGAGCCGCAGCATGGTGGCCGCGAAGTTCGGGCCGTGCGCGCCGTAGATCCACGCCGTGCGGAGCACGTAGGACGAGTCCGGGGCGATCTCGCGGACGAACGACTCGCCGGCGGCCTTGGTGCGTCCGTAGGCGTTGATCGGGTCCGTCGGGGCGTCCTCGGCATAGGGCGCGGTGCCGTGGCCGTCGAAGACGTAGTCGGTCGAGATCGTCACGAGCTTCGCGCCGTGCCGGACCGCCGCCTCGGCGAGGAGCCGCGGCCCCGTCGCGTTGACGGCGTAGGCGGCGTCCTCGTGGGTCTCGGCGTCGTCGACCTTCGTCCAGGCCGCCGAGTTCACGACGACGTCGTGACCGGCGACCGCCGCGTCGACGGCGTCCGGGTCGGTGATGTCGAGGTCCGCGCGGCCGAGGGCGGTCACGTCACGCCCGGACAAGGCCTGCTGGAGGTCCTGTCCGAGCATGCCGGCGGCGCCGGTGATGAGGAAGCGGGTCATGGTGTCGCGCGCCTCAGGCGAGGGCCGCGCGCTCCTTGAGGGGCTCCCACCACGAGCGGTTGTCGCGGTACCACTGCACGACGTCCGCGAGGCCCTGCTCGAACGGCACGAGCGGCTCGTAGCCGAGCTCCGCCTGGATCTTCGAGATGTCGACCGAGTAGCGGAGGTCGTGACC
Organism: uncultured Curtobacterium sp.; assembly: GCA_913778205.1. Classification (GTDB taxonomy): domain Bacteria; phylum Actinomycetota; class Actinomycetes; order Actinomycetales; family Microbacteriaceae; genus Curtobacterium. The sequence continues at coordinate 81,874 of CAJYUW010000046.1, read as the reverse complement.
GAGCCGGTCGGCCACGCGGTCGACGTACGACCAGTCCTTGCCGGTGGCGTCGAGCAGGAGCTGCGTGAGCTCCTTGTTCGTCAGTTCGGTCCCGCCGCCGATGTTGTAGATCTCGCCCGCGCGGCCCTTGGTGAGGACGAGCGCGATGCCGCGCGTGTGGTCGTCGACGTGCAGCCAGTCGCGGACGTTGTTGCCCTCGCCGTACAGCGGGACGTGCCGGTCGTCGATGAGGTTCGTGACGAACAGCGGGATGACCTTCTCGGGGAAGTGGTACGGCCCGTAGTTGTTCGAGCAGCGCGTGATCGAGAGGTTCAGGCCGTGCGTGCGGTGGTAGCTGCGCGCGAGCAGGTCGCTGCCGGCCTTCGACGCCGAGTACGGCGAGTTCGGCTCGAGCGGGCGGTCCTCCGCCCACGAGCCCTCGCTGATCGAGCCGTAGACCTCGTCGGTGGAGACGTGCACGAAGCGCTCGGTGCCGTGGCGGAGCGCGGCGTCGAGCAGCCGCTGGGTGCCGACGACGTTGGTCTCGACGAAGATGCCGGAGTCGCGGACGGACCGGTCCACGTGGGACTCGGCGGCGAAGTGCACGATCGCGTCGACACCCGGCACGACCTCGTCGAGCGCGGCGGCGTCACGGATGTCGCCCTGCACGAACGAGTAGCGCGGCGAGTCGGCGACCGGGGCGAGGTTCTCGAGGTTGCCCGAGTACGTCAGGGCGTCGTAGACGACGACCTCGGCGCCCTCGAGGCCCGGGTAGGCGTCCTGGAGCGTGCGTCGGACGAAGTTCGAGCCGATGAAGCCGGCGCCGCCGGTGACGAGGATCTTCACGTGTGCTGGTTCCTTTGCGGAGTCGGTGACGGTTGATCGGAGACGATTCTAGGGTGCGGTCGCGCCGGGCCGGCCCCGGGGTCGTCGACCTGTGGAGCGTCGGCGCCGGCCGAGCACCGTGACGACGACGCAGGTGAGCGCCGCGAGGACGATGCCCGCGCCGGTCAGGAGGGACCCGGTGGTGGCTCCGGGCACGTGGTAGCGGAGCTCGACGGTGTGCTCGCCGGCCGGGACCCACACGGCCGCGCCGGCGCTGTCCGCCGCGACGAGGTCGGTCTCGCGTCCGTCGACCGTCGCGGTCCACCCGGGGCGCTGCAGCGAGTCGGCGACGACGACCCAACCGCCACCGGTCGCGTCCACGGACGCACGCGTCTCGTCGACGTCCCCGGACAGGAGTCGGATCGTCGCGGTGCTGCCCGCGTCCGGGGTGTGGGCGGTCGGACGGCTCAGCACGACGGTGGTGTCGGGGAGCGACTGGTCGGCGAGGGTCCGCACGCGCTCGGTGGTGGTGCGCTCGACGACCTGTCCCGAGGCCCACCGGACCCGGGGGAGTGCGCCCGAGCGCTCGTAGATCGTGGCGTCGCCGGTGTGCACGATGGTCACGTCGTCGGCGGCGTCCGGGCGCACGACGCTCATCACCGCCCGGCCGTCGTCGTCGGTGCCGATCGGCACGACCGATTCCTGCCCCGTGATCGTCAGACGGACGTGCCAGCTGGTGCCGTCCGGGATGTCGGCACCGCGCAGCGCGACGTTCCGCGGGCCACCGAGCGCCGGGACCCAGCTCCGCGTCGACGCGAGCGTCCTGCCGGTGCCGTCCTCGACCACGGCGACCGTCATGGTCATGCCGTCGGGCGCGGTGGTCACCGCGGGCGGGCCGGTGAAGGTGATGCCGGTGACCGGGCCGGTGTGGCTCGCCGAGTCGACCGAGGAACGCTTCGCGGTGAGGTCCGTCCACGTCGTGCGCGACGCTCCGGGTTCGGCCGTGCCGACCAGCGGCGCGGACGGGTCGGCGACGAGGTACTTCGTGCTCAGGCGGTCCAGGATGCCGGAACGGCCGAGCTCCGGCATGCGGTTCGGGTCGAACGTCAGGTACGTCGCGGTCGGGTAGGTGTCGGGGTCGACCGCGCGCATGAGCGTCTTCCACTGCGACGTCTGGAACGCGTGCCCGGTCGTCTCCCGGATCTCGTAGTACGACGACGTCCCCGGGAGCATCGCGCTGCCGGTGGTCGCGTAGCGGTCCTGGTCGGAGACGTGCTCGCGCAGGTAGTCGATCGCCGGGGTGGTCGGGTAGAACGTCGAGGTCGGGGCGATCGGCCACCAGGGCTGCGTCACGACGACCGCGGGCACGGCGACGAGCACGGCGACGCCGACGCCGCCCACGACCGCGACGATCCGCGACCGGAGCAGCCAGACCGCGACGACGAGGACGACCGTGGCGAGGCCGATGACGCCGACCAGGAGGACCTCGAGCTTGGTGCGGTGCACGTACTGCTCGGTGACCTTCGTGATGGCGGACGAGGTCTGCAGGCCGACGCCCACCGCGAGGAGCAGCACGACGGCGACCGCGAGCACCCGACCGGTGCGGCGCAGCGGCGTCGCGGCCCGGAACCGGACGAGTTCGTCGCGGATGTGCTCGGGCTCGACGAGGCGACCGAAGCCGACCCCGGCCAGCACGGCGGCGAGGACGAGCACCATGATGCGGGCACGACCGATGGGGTTGGTGTCGAAGACCGGGAGCTCCCGCGTCGCGGAGAGGACCGGGCCGCCGATGTAGACGATGACGACGCAGAGGGCGAGGATCGCGGCGACGATCGGGACGACCCCGTGCTGCCGGCGTCGGACGAGCGCGGCGCGCCCGGCCTCCACCGGGTCGACGCCCCCGGGGATGACCGCCACCGGCTCGGCCCCCGGGCGGTCGCGGTGCGCGGCGAGCGGCAGGCGGGCCGCGACGGCGGGTCGGATGAGGACGGCGGCCGCGACGAGCACGACGGCGGCGATGCCGACGTAGGAGTACTCCTCGACCGGGTTGCGGATGCCCCACGCGGCGCCGGTGCTCTGGATGAACGAGATGTCCGGCACCCACGCGCTCACGAGCGGCGGTGTCCCGAGGCCGTTCGGTCCGCTCTGGCCGCGTCCGCTGAAGTCGACGAGGTTCGCGGCGTTCACCGCGAACGGGACGAGCTGCCACGCGGACAGGACGATGCCGAGGACGATGCCGCCGACGGCGATCCCCGCGCTGACGAGGACCGGCACGACCCGGCGGTGCGCGACGATCGTGCGGGCGACGAAGAACAGGCCGCCGATGAACAGGCCGTAGCCGACGATGGCCGGGAAGCCCCCGAGCAGCATCGCCGCGAGGGGCAGCGCGACCGTGATGACGTCGCGCGCGCGCAGCTCGACCGCGGCGCGGTCGACCGCCCACAGGAGGAGCGGGATGAACGCCGCGACGCGCGTCTGCGGCCAGTTCGACCACGCGACCATGAAGCCGCACGAGGCGTACACCAGGGAGGCGATCGGCCAGCCGGCGCGCGGGACGCCCCAGCGGCGGAGGAGCAGCGACATGCCGACCGTGACGGCGACGATCTCGAGGAGCTTGACGGCGCCGGGCGCGTACGACAGCGGGAGGATCCACCACGGCAGCGACAGCGGGGACCAGGCACCGGAGTCCGGGATGCCGCCGAGCTCCGCGCCGCCCGCGACGTAGGGGTTCCAGGCGCCGAAGACGCCCTCGTGGGCCAGGCGGACGAGGAGGGAGGTCTGCGGAGCGACGGTGTCGATGGTGTCGCTGTTGAGGATGTTCGTCGAGTTGGCCGTGGTGCGCAGCGCCTCGTTCCACGGGGTGTTGCGGGAGAGCAGGCCGGTGTTCAGGAAGGTGCCGTGGCCGACGAGCGCCGGCCCGATGGTGAGCACCACGAAGGCGACGAGCCCGGCCCACGCGACGATCTCGACCCAGCTGCCGGGTCGGCGGATCCAGAGCGCGAAGCGCGTGCGACGGTCGAGCGAAACCACGCGGTCAGTCACCGTACCGCTGCAGCTTCAGCAGGTCGAGCTGCTCCTCTGCCAGCGTCCGGTTCAACCGCGTGAGGTCGGCGACCACGCCGATCACCACCGCGAGCACGGCGGTGATGAGCAGCACCACGCCGAGGATGATCGACTGCAGGTGGTTGCCGCCCGTGTGCATCGCGAGGAGCACGAGGTAGCGGACGAGCGGCCAGGCGCCGAGGACCCCGAGGACCGCGGCGACCCAGGCGAAGAGCGCCATCGGGCGGTACATGAGGTAGACCCGGGCGATCGCGGACCCGGACTGGAACATGTGCTGGAAGATGTTGCTGAACAGCCGGGACTCGCGCGTCTTCGGGTTCGTGCGGATCGGCACGGACGCGATCGCCAGGCGCTTGTAGCCGGCCTGGACGATGGTCTCCATGCAGTAGCTGAACCGCGTCACGATGTTCAGGCGGATGAGCGAGTACTTCGAGTACGCGCGGAAGCCGCTGGCGGCGTCGGGGAGGTCGAGGCCCGCCGCTCGCGAGGCCACCCACGAGCCGAAGCGCTGCATGAGCTTCTTGAAGCCGGAGAAGTGCTCGATCGTCCGCGTCTGGCGGTCGCCGATGACGATCTCGGCCTCCTTCCGGAGGATCGGCTGCACGAGCTCGGCGATCTGCGACTGCGGGTACTGGTTGTCGCCGTCGGTGTTCACGACGATGTCCGCGCCGTGCAGGAGCGCGTAGTCGACGCCGTCGCGGAACGAGCGGGCGAGGCCCATGTTCGTGGTGTGGTGCACGAAGTGCTTGACGCCGTGCTCCTTGGCGACCTCGACGGTGCGGTCGGTCGAGCCGTCGTCGATGACCAGGATCTCGATCTCGTCGATGCCGTCGATCTGCGTCGGGATCGAGTCGATGACGCTAGCGAGGGTGTTCTCCTCGTTGAGGCAGGGGATCTGGACGAATAGCTTCACAGGGCTCGCTCGGTCTCGTTTCGGGGTTCGCAGCGCGCGCCGGGGGAGCGGCGCGCACGCCCCCATCGCACAGAACGCAGGACAGCCTATGCGAACCGGGCGTCCGGCCGGGAACCCGGCGCTCCGAGCGGCGCGGCGACCGGGCGGGTCCGCCTTGCTAGTCTGCTGCGGTGCAGATCCGCGAACTGAAGATCCCCGGCGCGTGGGAGTTCACGCCCGTCCAGCACGGCGACGCACGAGGAGCGTTCCTCGAGGCGTACCGCGCCGACGTGCTGGAGGAGACCGTCGGCCACCGCCTCGACCTCCGCCAGGCGAACATGTCGATCTCCTCGGCCGGCGTCGCCCGGGGCATCCACTACGCCCTCGTCCCGCCGAGCCAGGCGAAGTACGTCACCGCGGTCCGCGGGGCGTTCATCGACTACATCGTCGACATCCGCGTGGGCTCGCCGACGTTCGGGCAGTGGGACTCGGTCCGGATCGACGACGTCGACCGACGCGCCGTCTACCTGTCCGAGGGTCTCGGCCACGCGATCGTCGCGCTCGAGGACCGTTCGACGGTGAACTACCTCGTCAGCGCGCACTACGACCCCGAGCGTGAGAAGGGGATCACGATCCTCGACCCGACCGTCGGGCTCGAACTGCCCGACGGCCTCGGCGAGCCGGTCCTCTCCGAGAAGGACACGAGCGCGCTCACGCTCGAGCAGGCCGCCGAACAGGGACTCCTGCCGACGTACGAGGAGTGCGTCGCGTACACCGAGTCCCTCCGCACGAGCAAGTAACGAAGCAAAGGACACACCCGTGAAGGGCATCATCCTCGCCGGGGGTTCCGGCACCCGCCTCTGGCCGATCACCAAGGGCATCAGCAAGCAGCTCATGCCGATCTACGACAAGCCGATGGTCTACTACCCGCTGTCGACGCTCATGATGGCGGGCATCCGCGAGGTGCTCGTCATCACGACGCCGGAGTACAACGACCAGTTCAAGGCCCTGCTCGGCGACGGCTCGGCGCTCGGCATGGACATCCAGTACGCGGTGCAGCCGAGCCCGGACGGCCTCGCGCAGGCGTTCGTGATCGGCGAGGAGTTCATCGGCGACGACAGCGTCGCGCTCGTCCTCGGCGACAACATCTTCCACGGCACCGGCCTCGGCACGAACCTGCGGAAGAACACCGACGTCCAGGGCGCGACGATCTTCGCGTACCACGTGGCCGACCCGACGGCGTACGGCGTCGTGGAGTTCGACGACGACTTCACCGCGGTCTCCATCGAGGAGAAGCCGACCGAGCCGAAGTCGAACTACGCCGTGCCCGGCCTCTACTTCTACGACAACAAGGTCATCGAGATCGCGAAGACGATCGAGCCGAGCGCGCGTGGCGAGCTCGAGATCTCGACCGTCAACGAGCGCTACCTCGAGGCCGGCGAGCTCGGCGTCCAGGTCCTCGACCGCGGCACCGCCTGGCTCGACACCGGCACGTTCGAGTCGATGATGCAGGCCTCCGAGTACGTCAAGGTGATCGAGGACCGGCAGGGCTTCAAGATCGGCTGCATCGAGGAGATCGCCTGGCGCAACGGCTGGATCGACGACGCGCAGCTCGCCGAGCTCGCCGCGCCGCTCGTCAAGGGCGGGTACGGCGTGTACCTGCAGCGCCTGCTCGCCTCCTGAGCCGCTCGTGGGCCTCTTCCGTCGGACGCGTCGCGGTGACGACGGGGTCGCTCCCGTCGGACGGGAGGCCCGTGGCGCGGCCGCGACGTCGTCCGACGTCGTCCGCGTGACCGGCTGGGACGGCGACCTCCCGCACCTGGATACACCGGTGACGGTGCTCGTCACCACGCGCTCCGACCGGCACGCCGAGGTGCCGCGGCTGGTCGCCGCTGCCCGGTCGGCGTTCGGACCGGTCGCCGACGTCCGCGCGCTGTCGTACGTGGCGGACGCCTCGCCGCGCGGCGCCTTCGACGCGGCGCTCCCGTGGGTGCGTCGGCAGGAGCTGGACGGACTCGGGTCGGCGATCAACGCCGGCGTCGCAGGGGGCGTCGGCCGCACGTTCGTGCTGGTGGACACCTCGGTGCAGATCGACGCCGACGGCCTGCGCGCACTCGCGCGCGACGTCGGCTGTCCGGTCCAGGCCGTCGTGCGGACCGCCGCGGGGGAGCACCGGAACGGTGCGGTCCTGGTGCGGCCCGGGGCGCTGCCGTGGTCGGACGACCGTGCCGCCTCGTCGGACGACCTCCTCCTCGGGGCGGACCAACCGGTGGTCTCGATGCCGCAGGGGGCGGTGGTCCCGGCCCCGTGCCTCCCGGACGAACGCACCGTGCTGACCGCCTGGACCGCCGGCGCGGCGCAGCATGCGGAGACGGCCGTGCGCAGCCGGGCCGTCGGGCCCGTCGTGCGCACCGTCGAACCCGGTCGCACGGTCGACGCCGCCGTGGTGGACGTCGTCGCCGGCTGGCGCGACCGGCCGTCCGCGCGACCCGGCGCCGACGTCGTGGCGGGGCCGCCGCTGCCGCCGTGGGGCGCGCGCCCCGTGACGCCGGCGGCGCGTTCCCGGACGACGGGTGACCGGCTGACCTGGTCCGTCAAGATCGCCGCACCGGCCGGACCCGAGGGCGACGCCTGGGGCGACGTGCACTTCGCCGGGGAGCTCGCGGCGGCGCTGGAGCGGCTCGGACAGCGCGTCCGGGTCGACCGGCGCGATGCCCACGTCCGCGGCGACGACGGTGCCGATGACGTCACCCTCGTCGTCCGGGGGCTCGACCGGGTGCCGCCGAACCCGGCGTCGGTGAACCTGCTCTGGGTCATCAGCCACCCGGACGACGTCGCTGACACCGAACTCCGGTCGTTCGACCGTGCCTTCGCCGCCGGCCCCGCCTGGGCCGCGGCTGCCTCGGCGCGGAGCGGCCTCACCGTCCCCCCGCTGCTCCAGGCCACCGATCCGTCGGTGTTCCACCCGGGGAATCGGTCCGCGACGGACCCCGATGCCGGCCACGTGGTCTTCGTCGGGTCGACGCGGGGGGCCGACCGCCCGGTCGTCGCCGACGCGGTGTCGCTCGGCGCCGACCTCCGGGTGCACGGACCAGGGTGGACGGACGTCGTGCCGTCGGACCTGCTCGGCGAGCCGGGGCTGTCGCGTGCCGAGGTCGCGCGGGCGTACGCGTCCGCACGGGTCGTGCTCAACGACCACTGGCCGGACATGGCGGCGGGAGGGTTCGTGTCCAACCGGGTGTTCGACGTGCTCGCCGCCGGCGGGGTCGTCGTGACCGACCCGGTCGAGGGGCTCGCCGACGTCCTCGCGGTGCCCACCCTGGCCGTCGCCGGTTCCCGCGTCGAGCTCGAGCGCCTGCTCGCACCGGAGCACCCGTGGCCGTCGGCGTCGGAGCGTGCGGTGATCGCGAGCCGCATCGCCGCCGAGCACTCGTTCGATGCTCGGGCCCGCGTGCTGCTCGACGCCGCCCGGGCCGAGCGCACCCGGCTGTTCGGCTGAGGTCTCCGCGCGCGGGGCCCGGGGTCGGGGCACCGCCCGCCGAGACACGCCCGGCTCGGCGCGCCGGCGCACAACCGAAGTCACCCGGAACCGCATCGCGACGCGGTTCCGGGTGACTTCGGTTGTGCGGACGCAGAACGCACCGCAGGGGCGTGCGGACGCAGGACGCGCCGGCCGCCGCGGCGCACCGCGCCCTACTTGCGCGTCACCCACCGTGCGCGGACGGCCAGCCCGACGCGCAGCACCGCCCGGAGCGGCCACAACCACCACGCCCGGTACTTCCGCGACAGGAACCGGTACGCGCTCCGGTGGTGCTCGATCTCCATGCGACGTCGGTTCGACGACGTCGAGTGCGCCCCGGTGTGCGTGACCACGGCGCTCGGCACGTACACGTTCGACCGCCCGGCGAGACCGACCCGCTGCCCGAGGTCGACGTCCTCGAAGTACATGAAGTACGACTCGTCGAACCCACCGAGCTCGCGGAACAGCGACGTCCGGATGAGGAAGCACGCGCCGGACAACCAGCCGGCCTCGCGCTCGACGACCTCGGTGGTGGACCAGTAGCGCTGGCTCCAGGGGTTCGCCGGCCAGAGGCGCGAGAACGCCGCGTGGCCGAGGCCGGTCCGGAGCGAGGGGAGCCGCCGCGCCGACGGGTAGGTCTCGCCGTGCTCGTCGAGGATCCGCGGACCGAAGGACCCGCCGGAGGGCAGCCGGTCGGCGGCGGCGACGAGCTCGTCGATGGACCCCGGTGCGAGGACGACGTCCGGGTTCGTCACGAGCAGGAACTCCGGACGGACGTCGGGCAGCACGTCGTCGAGCGCGTCCAGCGCGGCGTCGATGCCACCGCCGTAGCCGCGGTTCCCGCCGGAGGACACCACGACCGCGCCGTGGGACTCGCCGATCGCGCGCAGGGCGTCGAGGTCGGCCGACCCGTTGTCCGCGATGACGACCGCGACGGGCGACGCCGACGCGGCCGCGACGCTCGCGAGGAACGGACGGATGGTCTCACCCGTGTTGTACGTGACGGTCAGCACGGCGACGCGGATCACCGGGAGGCCCCCGCGACGGTCCGGTACGCGCCGACGTGCACCGCGGCCGTCGCGTCCCACGTGAAGTCCTCGGCACGGCGGAGTGCGGCTTCCCGGTGCGTCGTGACGAGCACGGGGTCATCGAGCAGCGAGGACATGGCCGCCCCCAGCGCCGACGCGTCGGGTTCGCTGTAGACGGCCGCGTCGCCGCCGACCTCGGGCAGCGACAGCCGCCGTGTCGTGAGGACGCACGCACCGGCCGCCATCGCCTCGACCACGGGCAGGCCGAAGCCCTCGCCGAGCGACGGGTACACGACGAACTCCGCGCCGCCGAGGAACCCGGAGAGGTCCTCGAGCGGCAGGTACCCGGCCTCGATCACGTGGTCGGCGTCCTGCAGGGCGTCGAGTCGCGCGATCGCGGCGTCGTCCCACCCGCGGGCGCCGGAGAGCACCAGCCAGGGCGTGTCGGAGCCGGTGAGCGCGCGGGCCTCGCGGACCGAGGCGTAGGCGTCGAGCAGCGCGCCGACGTTCTTGCGCGGCTCGATCGTGCCGAGGAAGGCGATCCAGCTCGCGCCCTCGGGGAGGGTCGCGGCGATCCGGGCGTCCTCGACCTCGGCGGTGGACGGCTCGTGGAACACCGCGCGGTCGACACCGAGCGGGGCGACCCGGACGTCCGCCCGGATGCCGGGGACCACGCGGGCGGCCTCGGTCGCGGTCGCGGCGCTCGGCACGACCACCACCGGACGGGTCCGGAGCGACCGACGGCTCCACCACGTGAAGAACGTCCGCTTCAGGCGCGAGTGCCACTCGGGGTTCGAGAAGAACGTCGCGTCGTGCAGCGTCACCACGGAGCCGCGCCGCCACGAGAACGGGAAGGTGTAGTGCGGGGAGTGCAGCACCACGGCGCCGATCCGACGTCCGAGTGCCGGCAGCCCGGTCTGCTCCCACGCGAAGCGCAGCGGCACCGAGTCCGTCCACGCCGGTGCCGTGTGGAGCGTCACGTGCGGTGCGATCTCGCGGAAGTGCGCGGCGTGCACGGGCCGCACCACGAGGTGCACGTCGAGCGACGGGTCGGTCAGATGCGACACGACCCCCTCGACGTAGCGGCCGACGCCGCCGAGGTTGCGCGGTACCGCGGTCCCGTCGATGAGGACGGTGGTCTGCGGCACGCCTGGTTCCTTCCGGCCGGGGACGCCGCGGTCGGGACCGTCGACGGGGGAACCCCCAGGATAGCCCGCCCGGGTCATGCGCTCGGGTCCACGGCGCTCCGCGGCACCGACGCGACCCGCGTCTCGTGGAGCCGCCGCGCGAGGTGCGCGGGGAGGTGCCCCGTGACGTCGGCCAGCGCTGCCAGGACGAGCCGTGCCTCCCGGCGGGTGCGACCGGCGCGCAGACCGGCCAGGCCGCGCGCGAGCGTCCGGGCCGCCGCCCGGAGGACGGTCGACCAGGGCGCGTGCCAGAGCGCGACGACGAGCCGGTTCCGGGCGTTGCGGAAGACGAACAGGTCGCTCTGCACGCCGGACGACGCCGAGTGGTCGTGCGAGACGACCGCGTCGGCGACGTACTCGACGCGCCAACCCCGGCGGCGGAGCCGCCACGCGAGCTCGGTGTCCTCGTAGTACATGAAGAGCGACTCGTCGAGGAGCCCGACGTCGTCGAGCGCGGCGCGGCGCAGCGCCGAGGCGCCGCCGGAGAACCCGAACACGTCGCGGCCGGCCGCGTGGTCGGCGGCGCCGAACCAGTCGCGGTCCATCCCGTTGCCGTCGCGGTCGACCCGGACCCCGGTCGAGTTGAGGCGGACCTCGCCGTCCGCGGCGGGCACCCACAGGTGGCCGGCGTGGTCGCGGAGCGCACGTCCCGTCGGGGCGGGGGAGCCGGACGGGAGGCGCGACCAGCGTCCGGCGAGCACGATGCGGCCCGTCACGGCCGCCACGGCCGCAGGGGCGGCGTCGAGGTGGTCGCGGAGGGCCGCGACGAAGCCGGGCGCGGGCTCGGCGTCGTTGTTGAGCAGGACGACGACCTCGGCGTCCGCGTGTCGGATCCCGGTGTTCGCCCCGGCCGCGAACCCGCCGTTCGTCCCGCGCGCGAGCACCACGGCGTCCGGCAGGTCGCGGCGGAGGACGGTGACCGAGTCGTCCGTCGACCCGTTGTCGACGACGATGACCTGGTCGGCCGCACCGTCGTCGAGCACCGCTCGGGCAGCCCGGGTGGTGAGGTCCGCGCGGTTCCAGTTGACGACGACGACCGCGGTGCGGGAGACGCCGTCGGAGGGCCTCAGTCGAGCTCCTCGATGGAGGGCTTCGCGTAGACGGTCCCGACGGCGTCGCCGAAGGACGGCACCTCGAACGAGTCGCACTCCGGCAGGTCGTGCAGGTGTCGTCCGGCGGAGTCCATCATCGACACGTTGATGAAGTACTTGCCGGTGCCGAAGTTGGTGTCGGTGATCCGGAGCCGGAGCTTCCGTCGGCCGTGCAGGGGTTCGAGGTGCACGCCCATGATGCCGGTGGTGGTGCCGTAGACGACCTGTCCGGCGGTGTTGTTCACCTGCACCGCGGCCTCCCAGTCGGCGACGCCGTCGAGGTGCTCGAACTCCATGTCGACCACGAGGTCGTCGCCCGGGGTCACCGGGGCGCGGTGCTCCTTGCCGTCGGCGTGCACCGTCGCGCCGAGGACGGTGCCCCGACCCACGGCGACGTCGGCGCTGAGCTCGCCGGAACGACGTTCCTCGAGCACGTCGCGGAACTTGCTGACCGCCTGGACCGCATCGCCGTCGTGCAGGACCTTGCCCTTGTTGAGCAGCACGACGCGGTCGCACATCTCCTGCACCTGGCTCAGCGAGTGCGTGACGATGATGATCGTCTTGCCCTGCTCCTGGAACGACCGGATGCGGTCGAGGCACTTGCGCTGGAACGCCTCGTCGCCCACGGCGAGGACCTCGTCGACGAGGAGCACGTCCGGGTCGGTGTGCACGGCGACCGCGAAGGCGAGTCGCACGTACATGCCGGAGCTGTAGAACTTCACCTGGGTGTCGATGAAGTCGCCGATGCCGGAGAACGCGAGGATGTCGTCGAAGCGCGCCTCGGTCTCCTTGCGGCTCAGGCCGAGCAGCGCGGCGTTGAGGAAGACGTTCTCGCGGCCGGAGAGGTCGGGGTGGAAGCCCGCGCCGAGCTCGAGCAGGGCCGCCAGGCGTCCACGACGCGACACCGTGCCGGAGGTCGGCTGGATGATGCCGCCGATGGCCTTGAGCAGCGTCGACTTGCCGGAGCCGTTCTGGCCGATGAGCCCCACGGTGGTCCCGGCCTGGATCCGGACCGAGACGTCGTCGAGCGCCCAGAAGTCCTGCCGGTGCTTGCGGCCGGCGCGGCCGAGCGTGACGATCCGCTCGCGGATGGTGTTGTCCTTGCGCACGACGAAGCGCTTCCGGACGTTCTCGATGACGATGACGTCGGGGCGGTCGGCGTCCTGCTGGTGCGCGGACGGGGCGAGGGGGGTGCTGATGGCCATGGTCTAGAGCTCCTGCGCGAAGTTGCCCTGCAGGCGGGAGAAGATCCGCTGCGCACCGACGAGGCAGAACAGGCCGACCACGAGGGCGATGCCGAGCCGGGCCATGAGGTGGCTCGGGTAGACGACCGTCGCGGGGTCGTGCAGCCAGATGGCGTTCTGCATGCCGAGCACGGACAGCGTGAGCGGGTTGTTCGTGTAGACGGTCAGGAGCCACTGGACGTGCAGCTCCTTGAGCACCATCGAGTACGAGTAGACGATCGGCGATCCCCACAGCAGCACCATGAGTCCGACGTCGATGACGAACTGCACGTCGCGGAGGTACACGTTGAGCGCCGAGAGCACGAGCCCGATCGCGGCGCCGTACACGACGATCACGGCGAGCGACGGGATGAGGTAGACGAGCCCCTCGTGCAGCGGGAACGCGCCGAGCACCAGGGTGGCGGCGAGCAGGATGACGAACTGGATCGCGTAGTTCACCAGCGCGGCGCCGACGCTCGCGAGCGGGAAGACCTCGCGGGGGACGTAGACCTTCTTGATGAGGCCCGAGTTGCCGACGATCGACCCGGTCGAGCCGGCGACGATCTCGCTGAAGAGCGTGTACGCGCCGAGGCCGGTGAAGACGTAGATCGCGAAGTTGTCGATCCCGTGGGCGGCGCCGAGCACCTTGCCGATGACGAAGTAGTAGATGAGGAGCTGGGTCAGCGGCCGGACGAGCGTCCAGACGAAGCCGAGCGCCGAGTCCTTGTAGCGCGCCTTGAGGTCGCGGCGCACGAGCATCCCGAGCATCTCGCGCTGCCGGAAGACGTCGCGCAGTTCGCGCCAGGTTCCGCGGACGGCACTCGTCGGTGCGCCGACCACGACCAGGGGCTCCTTCGCGAGCGCGGCCATGCGGGCTTGATCGACCATGTGTCTCTTCGTTCGTGGGGCAGGACCGGGACAGCATACTCGGCGGGCCTGCGGGACGGACCGCGCAGGACGGACTGTGCGACAGCCGTCGTGCACCCCGAGCGGGGGTGAATATCGCGGATATCAACCCTCAACTTCCACTTTGGGGTTACCGTTGTCGCAACCCGGACCCTTGTCAACATCCACAGGACGGCCCGTCAGCATGCCCTTCGCATCACGGCCGATCGCTGCGTTCGCGGTGGTCGGCGCGCTCAGTCTCCTCGCGGCCGGGTGCTCGTCCGGCGACGGCGACCCCGCTCCCACCCGGTCTCCTTCGGCCTCGCGGTCGGCAACGGCATCGGCGACGCCGCCCGCGTCCGCCCCGGCAGCGACGCCGAGCGGACCCGCGTCGAGCGCGCCGACCGAGGGGACGCCGTCCGACGACGACACCCCCGGTGCCTTCCCCGGGTCGGGTCAGACCGCCCAGCCGGATCCCGACCCGGCCGACTTCCCGGCGACCGCCCTCGTCACGTTCGCCGGCTGGGACGCCGCGAGCCGGACACTGCAGGCGGGCGGGCTCGTCTCCGGGACGACCGACGCCTCCGGCAGGTGCACGTTCGTCGCGCGGAAGGGCGGCACGACCCGGACCGCGACGAGTTCGGCCGAGGCCAGCCCGAGCGCGGTCAACTGCGCGCAGGTGTCGTTCCCGGCAGCCCAGGTGTCCACGGGCACGTGGTCGATCACGCTCCAGTACTCGGTCGGGTCGAAGTCGACCACGTCCGACCCGATGACGGCGGAGGTGCCGTGATGCAGACCACCCGACCCCGACGACGTCCGCTGCGGACCTCGCTCGCCCTGGTCGCCGCGCTCGCGGTGGCGGTGAGCGGGCTCACGTTCGGCACCGTGCTCGCCGAGCAGGCCACGACCGAGACCGCGTCCGCCGCGACCGCGAGCGCGTTCGACCCGGGCTACATCATCAGCGACGCGAACTTCTACGACGGGTCGGCGATGTCGGCGTCCGGCGTGCAGTCGTTCCTGAACAGCGTCGCCCCGAACTGCAGGCAGGCGTCCGGCGGGCCGAAGTGCCTCAAGGACTTCACGCAGAACGTCAGCACGATCGGGGCCGTCTCCGGACGGTGCTCGGCGATCAGCGGCGGCACGAAGTCGGCGGCGACGATCATCGCGCAGGTCGGTTCCGCGTGCGGCATCAGCCAGAAGGCGCTGCTCGTCCTCCTCCAGAAGGAGCAGGGCATCGTCGCGACCTCGAGTCCGACGAACTACATGTACCAGCACGCCACGGGGTTCGCCTGCCCGGACACCGCACCGTGCGACCCCGCCTACCGGGGCTTCGCGCAGCAGGTCTACGCGGCCGGTCTCCAGTTCAAGCGGTACCAGGCGTCGCCGACCTCGTGGGCGTACCAGGCCGGCCGCAACAACTCGATCCTCTACAACCCGAGCGCGTCCTGCGGACGGAAGACCGTCTACATCAAGAACCAGGCGACCGCCGGGCTGTACATCTACACGCCGTACACCCCGAACGCCGCCGCGATGAACAACCTCTACGGCTCCGGTGACGGCTGCTCCGCCTACGGCAACCGCAACTTCTGGCGCATGTACACCGACTGGTTCGGCTCGCCGACGGGCGGCTCGTCGCCGATCGGCAGCGTCGACGCGGTCACGGGCGGCTTCGGACGCGTCGTCCTGCGCGGCTGGACCGCCGACCCGGACACGACGGGCCCGATCCGCGCGAACGTCTACGTCGACGGGGTGGGCAAGGCCTCGCTCACCGCCGACGTCCAGCGCTCGGACCTGGCCTCGCAGCTCGGCGCGAACAACACCGCGCACGGGTTCTCGTCCACCATCACGGGGCTCGCGTCCGGCGGGCACACCGTCTGCGTGTACGGCATCAACACCGGGCCCGGCTCGAACGTCCTGCTCGGCTGCAAGGACGTCAATGTCCTCGGTGGGAGTCCGACGGGCGTCATCGACGCTGCGACGGCCGTCGCCGGGACGCTGACGATCCGCGGGTGGGCGATCGATCGCGACACCG
Source organism: uncultured Curtobacterium sp. (assembly GCA_913778205.1). Taxonomy (GTDB): domain Bacteria; phylum Actinomycetota; class Actinomycetes; order Actinomycetales; family Microbacteriaceae; genus Curtobacterium. Next base: position 66,149 of record CAJYUW010000046.1, on the reverse strand, counting down.
CCGCGGCGACCCGGGTGCAGGTCCGCGTCGGGGGCAAGGTGCTCGGGACGCTGGACGCGGACCAGAGGAAGAGCGGCCTCGACGCGGCCAAGCCCGGGTACGGCGACGCCCACGGCTACTCCGGCTCGGTGAAGGGCTTCCCCGCCGGGATGAACACCGTGACCGTGCACGCCGAGGACCTGTCGACCGGCAAGTGGGTGCAGGTGGCGTCGAAGTCGGTCCAGCAGCCCACCGGCTACCCGTGGCTCGCCGTGGACGAGGTCTCGTCGAAGGCCCCCGGTCAGCTCCTCGTCCGTGGCTGGGCGATCGACCCGGACACCACCGGTCCGGTGCGCATGGCGTTCTACCTCGACGGTGCGGGCATCGCGTCGCCGTGGGCGGACCAGTACAAGGCCGGGCTGGACAAGGCGAAGCCGGGCTTCGGCGACCAGCACGCCTACCGACTCGAGAAGACGGACGTCAAGGCGGGCACGCACAACCTGTGCATCATCGCGGTCAACCAGGGCCCGGGGTCGTCGAACGCGAGCATCTGCAAGTCGTTCTCGACGCCGACCGGCCCGCCGAAGGTCACGGTCGACGCCGCGGCGTCCGCCGGCCTCGGCAAGGTGACGGTCTCCGGCACCGCGTACGACCCGGACACGACGGCGTCGCTGTCGATGCGGTACACCGTCGACGGCACCCAGGTCGCCACGGGCACCGCGAACGTCGTGGACACGGCGTTCGGCAACGGGCACCCCGGGTACGGGAACGCGCACGGCTACGCGACCACGCTCGTCGGCATCGGCCCCGGGAAGCACACCGTGTGCGCGGTGGCGAAGAACGTCGGCGGCGGCTCGGACGCGCAGGCCTGCTCGACGGTCGCCGCGGCCTCCGGCAGCCCGACCCTGCTCCTCGACGAGGTGTCCTCGCCGGCGGCCGGACAGGTCAAGGTGCGCGGCTGGGCGATCGACCCCGACACCGCGTCCTCGATCCGCGTGCACCTCTACGTGGACGGGGTCGGTCGTGCGAACGTCGCGGCGGACCAGACGAAGTCGCTCGGCGCGACCTACGCCGGGTTCGGGACCGCGCACGCGTTCAGCACCGTGCTGAGCGGTCAGCCCAGCGGGAGCACCGTCCAGATGTGCGCGTACGCGATCAACCAGGGGGCCGGTTCCAACACGTCGGTCTGCCGGAGCGTCACGGTGCGCTGAGCGCGCGGACGCCCCTGACGGACGGGAGGCACGGTGCCGGCCGGCACCGTGCCTCCCGTCCGTCAGCCGGTCGCGTCAGCGACGCAACGCGCGTCGCGCGGCCTGCGTGGCCGCGTGCAGCGTGCGGTACTCGAACGACCGCGTGACGGCGTCGTAGCGCAGCGCGATGGCGTCGCGTTCCTCCTCCGCGGTGCGGCGGGCCCGGTCGAAGTCGGCGGCCGCCGTCTCGGACGCGATGAGCCGCTCGTTGATCGACGCGACCCCGGCGCGGTGCACGTCGCGCTCCGCGGCGGTGGTGCGCAGCTCCTCGCGCAGCGCCGTCGCCCAGCGGAGCATCGCGGACCGCGTGCCGGTGCGGCCGCCGGCCGCGGCGACGACGCCGTCGAGGCCGGGGCCGACCTGCGCCGCGCGCGCGCGGAAGGTGTGCCGCTCGAGCACGACGGCCCGGAGCCGCTCGACGAGTGCGGCGCGCTGGTCCTCGGGCAGCGACAACGCCTGCTCGAGCGACGCGGCGTCCTCGTACACCGGCACGTCGGCCAGCCCGAGCTCGTCGAGACCGAGGCCGCAGTCCGTCACCGGGAGCGCGCCGGCGGCGAGGGACTCGTAGAGGCGGGAGTTCAGCGTCCCGAACGCGGCGGCGGGTGCGATGACGTCGTCGACCACGAAGGCCGCGGCCCGGTAGACCTCGGGCAGGGCGAAGTACGCGACGGCGTCGCGGACCTCGACGCAGGGGGAGGCGGCGAGGTGGTCGGCGTTCGCGGCGAACCACACGATCGGCTCGGTCGGCCGCACCGCCTCGAGCACGTCCTGCACGTGCCGTCGGACGCCCCAGAAGTTCACGGTGGTGACAGCACGGTCCGAGCGCGGGGCGCCGTCGACCGTCGTGAAGAGGTCGTCGTCCACCGCGATCGGCACGACCTCGACCGGGCCGGTGCGGTGCTCGGCGACGGCGTCGCGGGCGATCGTCGACGACGTCCACACCGAGTCGAACTCGTCGAGGTACGGCAGCGCGGCCCACTTCGCGGTCCAGTTGCGCACCCAGGCGACGAGGGCGGTGCCGGTCGGGACGAGCCCCGGGACGAACGACTCGATCATGCTGACCAGCACGGCGGTGTCCTCGGGGACCGGCTCCGACCACCGCTCGGACGGCCAGAGGGCGACGCCCCAGCCGTCCGCGTTCAGGGCCCGTGCGAGGCCGAGCGCGACGAAGAGGTCGCCCTTGCCCTCGGCCAGGTCGGCGGTGGACACCGCGAACCGCACGGTGCCGCGGGAACCGTCGGAGCGTGCACCGGCGGCGATCTCGGCGTACTCGGCCTCGAGCGGCGAGCGGGCGGGGTCGGCGGGGATCTGGTGCGTCGGCATCGTGTCATTCTGCACGACGCCCAGGGTGCCGACGGCGAAGGGCACGCTCCGCCTTGTAGGGTGTCATCGGCCGCGGGCGCGTGTGCGCCCGGCCACCGAGACCACCACGCGAGCACGCGTGCGAGCAGCTGGAGGAACCGCGTGAGCGATCGCAAGGCCGGAGTCGTCTCCGTCGTCCTGGTCAACTACAAGGGCACCGACGACACCCTGACCAGCATCGCGGAGCTCCGCAAGCAGGACTGGCCGCAGGACAGGCTCGAGGTCATCGTCGTCGAGAACGGGTCCGGGCCGGAGCACCTCGGTCGGCTCAAGGCGTCGGACCTCGACTTCACGCTCGTCGACGCCGGTGCGAACCTCGGCTTCACGGGCGGCTGCAACCTCGGCGTGTCGAAGTCCTCCGGCGAGGTCGTCGCGTTCCTCAACAACGACGCACGTCCGGACACCGGCTGGGTGCGCGAGGCGATGGCGACCTTCGCATCCGGAGCCGACATCGGCGCCGTCGCGTCGAAGGTCCTCGACTGGGAGGGCGTCAACGTCGACTTCACCGAGGCGGCGATGACCTGGTACGGCATGGGCTACAAGCCGTTCGCCGGGTCGCCGGACACCGGCCGCTGGGAGAGCGAGACCGACGTCCTGTTCGGCACCGGCGCGGCGATGTTCATCCGTGCGGAGCTCTTCGAGCAGCTCGGCGGCTTCGACGACCGCTACTTCATGTTCTACGAGGACGTCGACCTCGGCTGGCGGCTCAACCTGCTCGGCTGGCGGTTCCGCTACCAGCCGAAGTCCGTGGCGTTCCACAAGCACCACGCGTCGATGAACAAGTTCGGCGACTTCCGCGAGACCTACCTGCTCGAGCGGAACGCGCTGTTCACGCTCTACAAGAACCTCGGCGACGAGCAGCTCGCCGCCGCCCTGCCGGGCTCCCTGGCGCTCGTGGTCCGCCGTGCCGTCGGCCGCGGCGAGCTCGACTCGACCGAGCTCGACCTCCGCAACCCGGGCGACGACAGCGTGCCCACGATCCCGGTGCCGAAGACGAGCATGGCGGGCATCTACGGCGTCGACCAGTTCGTCGAGCAGCTCCCGTCGATGACCGAGTCACGCCGTCAGATCCAGGCGACCCGGGTCCGCAGCGACCGCGAGCTCCTCCGGCTCTTCGGCAACCGCGACGAACCGGCCTACCCGATCGAGAACTACCTCGCTGGCTACGACAAGATCGTGCACTCCCTCGGCGTGCTCGAGGTCGGCACGCGCCGTCGCGTCCTCATCATCACGGGCGACGCGATCGGCGAGAAGATGGCGGGCCCCGCGATCCGTGCGACGCGGATGGCGAAGGAGCTCGCCAAGGAGCACGACGTCCGCGTCGTCAGCCTGACCCGGTCGGAGCAGATCGACCCGGCGTACGACGTCGTCACCGTCCCGCACCGCCATCCCCGGCAGATGGTCGAGCACGAGGCCTGGGCCGACGTCATCGTCGTGCAGGGCCACGCGCTCCGCCTGTTCCCGGTGCTCGAGTCGACGCGCAAGATCCTCGTCGTGGACGTCTACGACCCGCTGCACCTCGAGCAGCTCGAGCAGGGGCGCAGCGACGACGTCGACCAGTGGAACCGTCAGGTCCTCGACGCGTCGGACACGCTGAACCACCAGCTCGAGCTCGGCGACTACTTCATCTGTGCGTCCGAGCGCCAGCGCATGTTCTGGCTCGGGCAGCTCGCCGGGTCCGGCCGGGTCAACGCCCGCACGTACTCGCGCGACCCCGACCTCCGCTCGCTCATCGGCGTGGTGCCGTTCGGCCTGTCGTCGACGCCGCCCGAGCACGACGTGCAGCGGGTCAAGGGCGTCGTCCCCGGGATCGGCAAGAACGACAAGCTCGTCGTCTGGGGCGGCGGCATCTACGACTGGTTCGACCCGATCACGCTCGTCCGGGCGATCGGCGAGCTGGCGGCGAGGAAGCCGAGCGTGAAGCTCCTCTTCATGGGGGTCCAGCACCCGAACCCCGACGTCCCGGAGATGGACATCGTCGCCAAGGTCCGTGCGGAGGCCGAGGCCCTCGGCCTCACCGGCAAGAACGTCTTCTTCAACGAGACGTGGATCCCCTACGAGGAGCGCGGCGCGTACCTGCTCGAGGCGGACGCCGGCGTCTCGACGCACTACGAGCACCTCGAGACCACGTTCTCGTTCCGCACCCGCATCCTCGACTACCTGTGGGCGCGGCTGCCGATCGTGACGACCGCGGGCGACTCCTTCGGCGACCTCGTGGCCGCCGAACGGCTCGGCATCGCGGTGCACGAGCAGGACGTCGCCGGGCTCGCGGACGCCCTCGAGACCGCGCTCTTCGACAAGAAGGCCCGCGCGGAGTTCATCGGCAACGTCGACCGCGTGCGCGAGCAGTTCACGTGGGAGAACGTCCTCGCCCCGCTCGTCGAGTTCTGTCGCAACCCGATCCGGGCCGCCGACAAGTCCGTCCGTGACGCAGGCAGCACCGTGGCCGCGCACGAGATGCGCGTCCGGGTCCCCGACCGCAAGAAGCTGTACGGCGTGCGGTACGACCTCGGCCGGGCGGTGCACTACTTCCGCACCGAGGGGCCGCGGAGCGTCGCCGGCAAGATCAAGCGTCGGCTGCAGAACCGATGAGCGTGCACGCCGCCGCCGCCCTCGTCGTCATCCCGACGTACGACGAGGCGGAGAACATCCGCACGATCATCGACGCCGTGCTCGGCGCGGTGCCCGAGGCGCACGTGCTCGTCGTCGACGACGGCAGCCCCGACGGCACCGGCGACATCGTCCGCTCGCTCGCCGCGGAGGACGACCGCGTGCACCTTCTGCAGCGCTCCGGCAAGCTCGGGCTCGGCACCGCCTACGTCACCGGCTTCCGGTGGGGTCTCGAGCGCGGCTACCCGCTCCTGGTCGAGATGGACGCCGACGGCTCCCACCCGGCCGACCGTCTGCCGGCGATGGTCGACGCCGTCCGGTCGGACGACGACGTGCTCCTCGCGATCGGATCCCGCTGGGTCCGCGGCGGCTCGGTGGTGGACTGGCCGCTCCGGCGCGAGGTCCTCAGCCGCGGGGCGAACACCTACGCGCGGCTGGTGCTCGGCATCCGGGTGCACGACGTCACGGCGGGGTTCCGGGTGTACCGGGCCGAGGCGATCGCGGCGATGGACCTCGACTCGATCGACTCGAAGGGCTACTGCTTCCAGGTCGACATGACGCTCCGGGTGGACGCCCAGGGCGGCAGGATCGTCGAGGTCCCGATCCGGTTCCGCGACCGTCTGTACGGCGTGTCCAAGATGAGCGGCGGCATCGTGGTCGAGGCCATGGTCCGCGTCACGCAATGGGGCTTCCAGCGCCGCTTCGGTCGTCGGCGGCCCGCCCTCGCCTAGCGATTCGGTCGTCGTCGGCCCGCCCGCGCGCTGCGTTCGTCGGCGGCTCGCTCGCCCGGAGTGGTGTCCGGACGCCGGCGCGCGGTCCGGACGGCGGCGCGCGGTCCGGGCGCCGGCGCGCGGTCCGGGCGCCGGCGCGCGGTCCGGCAGGCGCCGGGGCCCACGCCACGTCGTCCGGTCCCGCGCCGGGGACGTCCCGTACGCCGCTCCCCGGACCCCGCCCGCGACGAGCTCGCCACGGGCGGGGCGACGGGAGGTCAGACGCAGCTGACGTCGAGGTCCTGACCGTTCGCGACGAACTGGGTCATCCGCACCTGGCTCCCCGCGGTGAGGCCACCCGTGCCGCACGCCCGCTGCGCTGCGGCGACGCCGTCGGTCCCGACCGCGATCCAGCTCGGCAGCCGGTACAGCGGTGACGAGGAAGCCACCGGGCCGGCGATCTGGGTGAACTGCGCCTTGGTCGAGTAGAGGCCGATGTTCGTCACGCCGGAGGCCCGCAGCGCTGCGACCATGCCCTCGAGGTCGGCCCGGTTCTGCTTCTGGTGGTCCGAGGCATCGGAAGCTCCGAGCCAGGAGAGTCCGGTCTCGACGTCGATCCACCAGCGGTAGGAGCCGGGACCGGAGACGCCGCGGGAGTGCGTGTCGTCCCAGGCGCGGGCGTACCCGTACATGTAGGAACACGCGGCGTCGTACTGCTTCGACCTGCACGTCCCGTACGGGTTGGCGACCTGGACGCCGGCGGGGTACGCGTTCGAGGACGGCCACACCGACGCGGCCCTGCCCGGGTTCGCCGCGAGCACGTAGAGCTGTGTGGCGGGCTGCGTCGTCCCGCCGACGGACCCTGCGGCCCAGGCGAGTTGCGGGGACAGGGACTCGTTGGTCTGGTTCGGGAGCGAGCGGTTCACCCCGACGATCCCGAACGCCTGCCCGGACGGGTAGCCGGACGCGGATCCGCCCTGCGGCCACGAGACGTCCGCCCCGAACCCGGAGCCGCTCGACCCGTCGAGGAAGTAGCCCGCGACGTCGAGGTGCAGCACAGCGGAGCCCTTCGAGGCCTTCACCTGCACGCGACGGTCGACCGTCGACCCGGTGACCTTCGACACGACGAGGTTGGCGACGGACCGCCCGGGCGAGAACACCTGCGTCGCGACCTGTGCGTCCGCCCCGGCCGGCGTGACGCGGAGGTAGGCGTCGTTCGTCGGGCCGGTGACCTCGGCGTTCGCGACGACGGCCGTGGCGGTCCCGGGGACGCCCGCGGTGCCGGAGAGCCGGACGGTGCGCGTCGTGTTGCCGATGGTGCCGCCGTAGGCGCGGGTGGTGTCGAGCGGCACGAACACGGAACCGGTCGACGACGCCGAGTAGTACCCGGCGACGTCGAGGTAGACGGTGGCGGTGCCTGCCTTCACCTTCACCTGGACGGCGCCGTCGACGAGCTTCACGATCGCGAGGTTCGCGAGCGCCTGCCCCTTCCCGTAGAGCTGGGTCACGACGGTGGGGTCCTGGCCGGCGGGCGTGACGCGGACGTAGCCCGCGGACGTCGGCCCGGAGACCTGGGCGTTCACGACGACCGCGGTGGCGTCCTGCGGGATGCCTCCCACCCCGGCGAGGGTGACGGGCGTCGGTGCGGTGCCGACCGTGCCACCGAACACGCGGGTCGCGTCGAGCGGCGTGTACGTGGCACCCGCCCCGTCGGCGTAGTACCCGGCGACGTCGAAGTAGCCGTTCGCGGTGCCCTTCGACAGCTTCGCCTGCACGGAGCCGTTCACGAGCCGCACGGTGACGAGGTTCGCGATGGTCTGCCCGGCGGCGAAGTCCTGGGTGGCGACGGTGGCGTCCTTGCCCGCCGGGGTCACACGGACGTACCCGGCGGCCGTCGGTGCCGCGATCTCGACGTTCACGACGACGGCGGTCGCGCTGGCCGGGACGGCGCTCCCGGTGATCTTCACCACCTTCGGCGTGGTGCTGAGCCCACCGGACCACACCCGGGTCGTGTCGATCGGCGTGTAGCGGCCGGTGGTGGGTGCCGCGGCCTGGGCGACGGTGGCCGGTGCGACCACGGCGAGCCCGGAGGCGACGACGGCGGCGGTCAGGACGAGTGCGATGCGGCGACGCAGGCGCATGGGGCTCCCTCGGTCGGGCGGCCGTCCCCCTGACGGCCTCCCGCAGTCTAGGTGCAGCGTGTGACGAGCGGGAAGCCACCCGGCCCGACCGCCTGGAGGCGCGGGTCGCCTCGCCGGGAGCGGGTCGCGCCTCCCGACCGGGTGACGGCCTGGAGGCGCGGGTCGCCTCGCCGGGAGCGGGTCGCCTCCGGACCGGACGACCGTCTCGAGGGGTGGGTCGCGCCTCCGGACGAGGTGAGCGCCTGGGGTCGTGGGGCGCGTCACGAGGGGTGGGTCGCGCCTCCAGGCCGGTCGCCCGTGCGCGGGACCCGCGCGCGCTCCGTGCTCCGAGCGGAACCCGTGCGCGCTCAGGCGCGCGGCAGGTGCCGGCGCCAGGAGCGCCGTCGGGCGGCGACCACGAGCACGGTCACGAAGTACATCAGCCCGGCCCCGTGCAGCAGGTAGCTCTCGGCGGTGCTCGTCACGGCGAGCAGCACCAGGACGGCCGCCGGCCACACGTAGGCGACGCCGGGGAAGGTCGTCGCGGTCACCCAGGCCCGGGCGAACGCGAGCAGCGCGGTGATGCCGAGCAGGATCGTCCCGGCGAGGCCGATCTGCAGCCAGGCGTCGACGAACGCGTTGAGGGCGGACGTGAAGCGCTGGCCGGCGGGGTCGATGAGGGTGACGTACGGCACGACGGCCTCCTGCGGCCAGGTGCCGACCCATCCCCAGCCCTGTATCGGGTACTGCGTCGTGAGCGTGCGGATCTGCGCCCAGAGCTCCAGTCGCGTGGCGGTCCCGCCGGCGGCACCGATCTCCGCGAGGACCCGGTGCCGGCCGACGACCCCGACGACGAGCATCGCCAGGACGGCGGCGCCGAGGACCGCGTTCACGACCGGCCGGGCGGTCGGCCGGGCGTGTCGCAACGCCCACAGTGCGAGGGCGGTGACGGCGAGGGCGATCATCGCGAGCCCGGTGATGGGGGACTGCACGAGCATCAGCGCGATCACCGCGAGCGCGGTGGACGCGACGGCGCGCCAGACCGTGACGGACCGGGTGAGGAACTCGACGACGAACGTGACGAGGGCCATCGCCGCGATGAACCCCATGAAGTTGCGGGTCCCGCCGATGCCCTGGATCGGTCCGCCGTAGGCGATGTCGCCGCGGATCCCGAACGCCGGGAGCGGGACGTCGAGCACCAGACCGGACAGCACCTCGAGCCCGAGGGCCACGACGAGCAGGATCCGGAACGCGTCCCCGGAGGCGCGGATCACCTGGACGAGGTCGCGGCCGAGCGCCAGGTAGAGGCCGAGCCCGACGAAGCACACGGTGGCGGTCAGCCCGCGGAGGGCCACCCACGAGTACTCGCTCCAGAGGACGCTGAGCGCGCAGTACCCGACGAACGCGAGCAGCGACAGCGGGAGCACCCCGTGCCACTCGATCCGGTAGCGCTGTCCGAGCAGGCTGAGCCCGGCGAGCACGACCAGCGTGACGAGCACCGCCCACGTCCCGGCAGCGCCGACGACGGCCGTGACGGTGGGCTCCCCGAACGCGAACAGGACGATCGCGGTGGTCAGCGCCTGGCTGAACCGACCGCCCGCGGAGAAGCCGATCCAGGCGGAGAGGTACCGGCGCGCCTGCACGCGTCTCGTCACCCTGCCGTCCGTCACCCGTCCATCTTCCCGTACCGCGGCCGGGTGCACGTGCGGTCCAGGCCGGAAGCACTATTCACAGAACGCGATACTGACCTACGCTCAGCCCATGGCGCGCCACGAGCCGGTCCGGACCGCGCTCGCCGCCGTGCTCGTCGCCGCCCTCGTGACGTGCGTCGGCTGGTGGCGTCTCGGGCCCGTCACCGCCCGGACGGTGTGGGCCGAGGACGGCGGCGTGTTCCTGCGCGAGCACGTCGACGCCCCCTGGGACCTCCTCCGGCCGTACGCCGGGTACCTGCACCTCGTGCCCCGACTCCTCGTCGGTGCCGCGTGGACGCTCCCCGTCGAGCGGTACGCGCTCGCCCTGTCGGCCGGCGCGTGCCTCATCGTCGGGGGAGCCGCCGCCCTCGTCTTCGTGCTCGCCCGCGACGTCGTCGGTCCGTGGCCGGTCCGGGCGCTCCTCGCCGTCGTGCCCGCCGTCCTGCCGCTGGCCCCCGTCGAGATCGCCGGGAACGCCGCGAACCTGCACTGGTTCCTGCTCGCGCTCGCGCCGTGGCTCCTGGCGTACCGGGCCCGGAGCTGGACGGGTTCGACGGGGGTCGCGGCCGCGACCGTCGGCGTGACGCTCAGCGAACCGCTGACGGCCATGTTCCTGCCGCTGCTGCTCCTCGCCTGGGGCCCGCGTCCCTCCCGACGGCCGCGGCACCGAGTCCATTCCCGGCGCGGGCCGGACCTGCGCCCGCTGCCGGTGACGGTCGTCGCCGTGGTCGGGGCGACGGCGCAGGTGGTCGTCGCGGCGACCGACGGACGCCCGGGACCCGTGACGGCCGGGCCCCGCGCCGCCGACGTGTTCGCCGGCTGGCTGCTGCAGCCGTTCGGCGGGCTCCTCCGCCCCCGCGTCGGCGAGACGGTCCGTGCGGTGCTCGACCACGGCTGGTGGGTGGTCGGGGTCCCGGCGCTCGCCGTGGCCGCACTCCTCGTCGCGGCGGTGGTCGTCGCACCCGCGCCCGGGCGATGGCTGGTGCTCGCGCTCACCGGCGGTTCGGTCGTCACGTGGGCCGCGGCGCTGTGGGTGAACGGCGTCGCGGTGCCGTGGGCGACCTCGACGGCGGCGCTCGTCGGCGTGCCGCCGCTCCGCTACGCGGCGGCCAGCGGGCTGCTGCTGCTCTCGGCCGTCGCGACCGCGGGCGGTGTCCTCCTGGGCGCCGCCGGTGCGGGCGGCGTGCGTGCGGTCGCCGGTCGGGACCGGAGTGATCGGCACGCCGCGGGTCGGAACGGGAGTGATCGGCACGCCGCGGGTCGGGACGGGAAGGCTCGGCACGCCGCGGGTCGGGACGGGAAGGGAGGCGCGGCTCGGCCCGTCAGCGCGGCGCTCGGCTGCTGCGCGGTCGCGCTGGTCGTCGCGTCGGCCGGGTCCGGGACCGTCCCGCGGGTGATCGGGGACGAGCCGCCCGCGACGCGGCGCTCGGCGGGGCCGGCGTGGGCACCGCAGCTGCCGGCGGCGACCAGGGCCTGTCGTTCGGACCCGGGACTCGACGTCGTCCGGGTCCGGACCGCGCCGTGGGGTGCCGCCGTGCCCTGTGACCGACTGCGCTGACGGCGGTCGTGTCGTCCGTGCCGGTTCGACCGGCGCCGGATCGCCCGGAAGTGGTCAGGACCGCCCGGCCGGCGTCGGTCGGAACGCGCGGCGCACCGACGGCGTCCGCGGCCCGTCGCCCGTGGACGACGGCTCGTCGCCGACCAGCACGATGCGCGACTTGATCGCGAGCAGGGCGAACAGGATCCAGTTGCCCTGGTAGAGCAGCCGGGACTCGGCGACCGACTGCACCAGGAGCGCGACCACGAGGAGCAGCGGGAAGAGGGTCACCGGGTCGAACGGTCGCTGACCGAGCCGGGCGTCGTACCCGATGCGCGTCGCGCCGGCCCATCCGCGGTGCAGGGTGGTCAGGGCGTAGACGGCGAAGAGCACCAGGCCGATGATCCCCGTCTGCATCCACACGTCGAGGTACGCGTCGTGTGCCTGGAGGTAGGTGACGCCCTTCCGGTGCGCCAGGTCGGCGAGGGTCGGGATGCTCGGCCACCAGTAGCCGATCCAGCCCCAGCCGAGCACGGGGTGCTGGTCGACGAGGCCGAGCACCTTCGCCCAGATCTCGCCGCGGCCGGTGGCGTCCGACCCCTTGCCGAGCAGCTCGGACAGGGCGCCACGGGCGACGAACCCGACCACTGCCAGCGCCACGGCGACGCCGGTGACGGCGAGGTACCGCGGTGTGCGGCGGTCGGTCGGGACCCGGCGGATCCACAGGGCGACCGCGAGGACGAACGCGACGACGACCGCGGCCGCCAGGACCGTGGAGGACCGGGTGAGGAAGAACACGAGCGCGGCAACGACCAGCCAGCCGATGCCGCGGGCCCGACGGATCCGGCCCTCGGCGAGCTGCACGCCGACCGCGATCGCCGCGAGCAGGGCGACCATCGCGAGCAGGTTCGCGTTCCCCGGGAGCCCCTGGATCCGGCCGCCGGTGAAGAGCTCGGCCCGCGAGAAGTAGAACGCGTCCGGGATCCGGGCGTCGCCGTAGTCGGTCCAGACCGGGGCGATGGGGTGTCGGAGCACGACCGCCACGAACGCCTCGAACAGGAGCGAGAGCGCGAGCACCCAGCGCACCGCGAGGCTCGTCGCGTCGAGGATCCGACGCCACGACAGCGTCGACGCCACCGCGAACGCGACCGCGGCGCAGACGACCTGCACGACGATGCTCGGCAGGGTGGCGAAGCGCCAGTGCGACCAGGCGATCGACACCAGGCACCAGGCGAGGAAGAGCCACAGCGACCGGGGCGTCCGTGCGATCGGCGGCTTCGCCCGGACGAGGATCGACACCCCCCACGCCGCGACGAGCGCCCAGAGCACGCCGGCGCCGACCCAGGTCAGGGTGTTCGGCACCGCGTCGCCGGCGAACACCACCGCGAGCAGCACGCTCGCGAACGCGAACGCCTCCCGCTCCGGAACCGTCCCTCGAGCCACCGGCCACGTGTTCGTCACCCCGACAGGGTACCGTCGCGCACCCGCCGGTAGGCTCGCCGCATGTTCCTCGGCATCACCAACACCCCGCGCGACTACGCCTGGGGATCCGTCACCGCGATCCCGGAGCTCCTCGGCCGCACGGTCACCGGCGCACCCCAGGCCGAGCTCTGGCTCGGTGCGCACCCGGGCAGCCCGAGCGTCGTGGTGAACCCGGCGATGGTCGGGGGAGCCGACACCCTGCTCGACTGGATCGCGGCCGAGCCGGAGGACGCCCTCGGCGCGGGGCGCACGGGCCTGCCCTTCCTCCTCAAGGTGCTCGCCGCCGCCGCACCCCTGTCGCTGCAGGCGCACCCGACGCCGGAGCAGGCACGCGAGGGACACGAGCGCGAGGAGGCCGCCGGCGTCCCGATCGACGACCCGGCCCGCAACTACAAGGACCCGTTCCCGAAGCCCGAGCTCGTCGTCGCGCTCAGCGAGCGGTTCGAGGCGCTCAGCGGCTTCCGGCCGGTCGCGGACACCATGGTCGACGTCGAGCGGCTCGACGCCGGCACGGGCCGCCTGGGGCCGCTCGTCGCACACCTCGGGCAGGGGCTCGAGGACACCGTTCGCTGGCTCGAGACCGCCGACGAGGGCGCGCTCGCGGTCGTGCGGGCGGTCAGCGACCTGGCGACGACGATCCCCGACGACGAGGCCGGGCCGAACATCCGGACGGTGCGCGACCTCAGCGACGCCTACCCGGGCGACCCCGGGATCGTGGTGTCGCTCCTCATGCACCGCGTGACCCTCCGGACCGGCGAGTCGATGTACCTGCCCGCGGGGAACATCCACGCCTACCTGGACGGCCTCGGCATCGAGCTCATGGCGCCCTCGGACAACGTGCTGCGCGGCGGCCTGACGCCGAAGCATGTGGACGTCCCCGAGCTCCTGCGCGTCCTCGACTTCACCGCGCACCCCGCCCCGGTCCTGCAGCCCGAGCACGTGGCTCCCGGCGTGGACCGGTTCGCCCCGGACGGCGTCGGGTTCGCCCTGGTGCGCGTCACCGCGGACGGCGGCCCGGTCGGACTCGGGACCGGCGGCGTCGCACCGCTCGACGGCCCGTCGATCGCCATCTGCACCGAGGGCGTCGTCACGCTCGTCGGCGCGACGTCGGCGACGCTCCTGCGCCAGGGGGAGTCCTGCTACGTCACACCGGACGAGGGCGACGTCACGGTCGAGGCCGACGCGACCTCGGGCCTCACGTCCACCGTCTTCATCGCGACCGGGGCGTGAACACGCAGGTTCCCGCTCCCGGAGCCTGACCGCGGTCCGCTAGCGTGACCAGCATGAGTTGGCTGGTCACCGGCGGTGCCGGGTACATCGGGTCCCACGTCGTCCGAGCGCTGCGCGCGGCGGGCATCGACACCGTCGCGCTCGACGACCTGTCGAGCGGCTTCCGCGGCTTCGTGCCGGAGGACGTGCCGTTCGTCGAGGGGACGATCCTGGACGGCGACCTGGTGGGTCGGACGCTCCGCGAGCACGCCGTCACCGGGGTCGTGCACGTCGCCGGCTTCAAGTACGCCGGCGTCTCCGTCGAACGACCGCTGCACACCTACGAGCAGAACGTCACCGGGATGACCACGCTCCTGCGTGCGATGGCGGAGCAGGACGTCACGAAGGTCGTGTTCTCGTCGAGCGCCGCCGTCTACGGGACGCCCGACGTCGACACGGTGGTGGAGTCCACCCCGAAGGCGCCGGAGTCGCCGTACGGCGAGTCCAAGCTCATCGGTGAGTGGCTGCTGCGCGACATGGAGGTGGCCCGCGGGTTCACCACGACCTCGCTGCGCTACTTCAACGTCGTCGGCTCCGGCGAGCCCGACCTCTACGACGCCAGCCCGCACAACCTCTTCCCGCTGGTCTTCGACGCCCTGCTCGCCGGTCGGACCCCGCGGATCAACGGCGACGACTACCCGACCCCGGACGGCACCTGCGTCCGCGACTACGTGCACGTCGCCGACCTCGCGCACTCGCACGCCGTCGCGGCGCGGAAGCTCGAGGCGGGTGAGCCCCTCGAGCGGGCGTACAACCTCGGCAGCGGGGACGGCGTGAGCGTCCGGCAGATCATGGACGCCATGGCCGCCGGCACGGGGATCGCCTTCGAGCCGGAGGTCGCGCCGCGACGTCCGGGCGACCCGGCGCGCATCGTCGCGACCGGCGAGGCCGCCGCGCGCGACCTCGAGTGGGCCATGCGGCACTCCCTTGACCAGATGGTCTCCAGCGCGTGGGAGGCGCGCCGGAGCGTCGCCCGAGCGTGACCGAGTTGTCCCCCGTCGGGCGGACAGAATGCCGGCGACACGCCCGTACGGGGGACATGACACGCCGGAACGGTCAGCCGCTTCTATGATCCGCGACTTGACTCTCGCGAATGACACCGCTGTAATTACAGGCACGACGGCAACCCGTCGTGGTCCGTCACGAGACGTCAGGGGTGATCAGGGTGAACGGTTCCGACTTCAGCGCCGGTGTTCCGGAGGACTGGCACGTCGACCCGGTGTCGCTCGGCGTCCCGGGCGTGCGTCGCCCGGAGATCGACGACGAGGAGAACCCCCTCGCCTGGCAGGTGGACTCGCTGTGCGCGCAGACCGACCCCGAGGCCTTCTTCCCGGAGAAGGGCGGATCGACGCGCGAGGCGAAGAAGATCTGCACCTCGTGCGAGGTCCGCTCGCAGTGCCTCGAGTACGCGCTGCAGAACGACGAGCGCTTCGGCATCTGGGGTGGGTTGTCCGAGCGCGAGCGCCGGAAGCTCCGCAAGCGCGCGTAGTCCTGTCCCGCACCCCGTGGTGATGCCTTCCACAGGTTCACGGCGCGCCGCCGTCCGCGACTGGAGCCGTGCCTCCAGACCGTAGAGTGACGCCCGTCATGCAGCCCAGCGTCTCCCAGCCCCGAGTCACCGCGATCCTCGTCGCCGCCGACGGCGGCGACCACCTCGACCGTACCCTCGACGCGTTGGCCCGGCAGACCCGGCACCCCGAGGGACTCGTGGTCGTCGACGTCGGGTCCACCGACGGCTCCACCGCGGACCTCTCCTTCGGCGGTTCCGCCGGGCTGGTCCGCCTGCCCGCGCACCGGACCTTCGGCCAGGCGGTCGCCGCGGGGCTCCGCGAGACCGCTCCGGCCGGGACGGACGGCGCCGCGGACGAGTGGCTCTGGCTGCTCGGCCACGACAACGCCCCGGCGCCCTCCGCGCTCGCCGAGCTCCTCACCGCGGTCGAGATCGCACCGTCGGTCGTCATCGTCGGACCCAAGCTCGTGCACGACGACGACCACGCCCGGATCCGCGACTTCGGCGAGAGCATGACCCGCTTCGGTCGGTCGCTCGTGCTCGTGCAGGACGAGCTCGACCAGGGCCAGCACGACCGGTACACCGACGTGCTCGGCGTGGCGGCCGCGGGGATGCTCGTCCGCCGCTCGGTGTGGGAGCAGCTCGGCGGCTTCGACCCCGCGCTGCCGGACGTCGACGCGGCGTTGGACCTCTGCGTCCGCGCCCGGCTCGCCGGGCACCGTGTCGCGGTCGTCCCCGAGGCGAGGGTCACGAGCGCGGGGCCGGTGGAGGAGTTCGGGCGGAAGCGGCTCTCGGAGGGCAAGCGCGTCCGCCTGCACCGCCAGGCGCAGCTCCACCGCCGCATGACCTACGCGCCCGCGTGGTCGCTCTGGTTGCACTGGCTGGTGCTCGTGCCGTTCGCGGTCGGCCGTTCGGTCGGCCACCTGGTCGCGAAGCACCCGGCCGCCGTCGGGGGCGAGCTCGCCGCGGCGTTCGCGGTCGCGTTCGGCGGGGGCGTCGGACGCTCGCGGCAGGTGCTCGCGCGGAACCGGCGGGTGGGCTGGGCGGCGATCGAGCCCCTTCGGGTGAGCTGGCGTCGCATCCACGAACGCCGCACGACCTCGCGCGACGTCGAGCTCGCCCGGGTCGAGGACGCCCCGATCGCCCGCGCGTCGTTCCTCGGCGACGGCGGCGTCTGGGTCGTGCTGGCAGCGGCGGTCCTCAGCGTCGTCACGCTCTTCCCGCTCCTGGGCTCGCCGGCACTCACCGGCGGCGGACTCCTGCCGCTGTCGAGCACGGCCGGCCGGCTGTGGCAGAACGTCGGGTACGGGTGGCACTCGCTCGGGACCGGCTTCACCGGGCCGAGCGACCCCTTCGCCGCCGTCGTCGCGGTGCTCGGCTCGATCACGTTCTGGTCGCCGTCGACGTCGGTCGTGCTCGTGATGCTGCTCGCGTTCCCGGTGTCCGCGCTCGGCGCCTGGTTCGCGGTCCGCAAGGTGACCACGCGGGCCTGGGTGCCGGTCGTCGGTGCGGCGCTGTACGCGATCGCGCCGACGCTCGTCGGCGCCGTCACCAGCGGGCACCTCGGTGCGGTCATCGCGCACCTGACGCTGCCGTGGCTCTTCCTCGCGTTGCTCGAGGCGCACCGCTCGTGGGCGTGGGCCGCCGGCGCCTCGATCCTGTTCGCGGTCGTCGCGGCGTCGGCGCCGTCGCTCCTGCCCGTGCTCCTGCTGACCTGGCTCGTCGCCCTCGTCGTGGGGTGGCGGCGCGCACACCGACGGATCTTCGTCCCGGTGCCGGCCGCCGTGCTGTTCCTGCCGCTCGTGCTCGCGCAGTTCGCCAGGGGGAACCCGCTCGCCGTCTTCGCGGACCCCGGCGTGCCGTCCGCGACGCGTGCACCGTCGGCGTTCCAGCTCGCCATCGGGCAGCCGGTGCCGGACTGGAGCGGCTGGCTGCCCGCCACCGAGCCGCTCGCGCTGGTCGCCTGGGTGCTGCCGGTCGTCATGGCCGTGTGCGCGCTCCCGGTCGCCGTGGCGGCGATCGGTGCGCTCCTCGGCCACCGCTGGGCGGTCGCGGCCGCGGCGCTCGTGGTCGCCCTCCTCGGGTTCGCGACCGCCTTCGGCGCCACGCAGCTCGCCGTCACCGGCGTCGGCTCCACGACCACGATCGTCTGGCCCGGCAGCGGGTTGAGCGTGTCCTGGCTCGGCATCGTCGCCGCGGCCTGCATCGGCCTCGACGTGCTGCCCCGGCTCGCCCCGGTCGCCGCCCTCGTCGCGTCGGTCCTCGCGGGCGTCACCGTCGCGCCGGCTTTCGCGGCGTTCTACCTGCAGACGGCGACGATCCAGCCGACCAGCGGGCGGGTGCTCAGCGCCTACGTCAACGCCGAGGCGCAGGCGAACCCGGACGTCGGCACCCTCGTCATCGACCCGCAGGCCGACGGATCGCTGGCGGTCTCGCTCGAACGCGGACAGGGATCGACGCTGGACGACCAGTCGACGCTCGAGTCCACGGCGCTGACCCTCGACCGCGCGGGCCGGGAGGTCACGACGCTCGCGGGCAACCTCGCGAGCCGGAGCGGCTACGACCCGCGACCGGCGCTGCGTGCGCTCGGGATCAGCTTCGTCCTGCTCGACGAGCCGGGCGCCGACCCGCGCGCCCAGGCCGTGCACGATCGTGCTGCCGGGGCGATCGGTCAGGACGCGCGCTTCACGAGCATCGGCGAGACCTCGAGCGGGCAGCTCTTCCACTACGACGGCGACGTCGACCGGACCTCCACCGGGTCGGCCGCCTCCCGTGCGACGCACGTGGCGTACCTCGTCGTCCTCGGCGTGGTCTTCGGTGCCGCGGCCCTGCTCGCCGTGCCCACCGCACCGCGACGCCGGCGCGCGACCTCGAACCGCATCGAGGCCGAGGAACCCGCGACCACCTTCGACGAGGAGCGCGACGAATGAGCGCCAGCACCCCCGCCACCGTCCGCCGCTGGCTCGTCCGGGGCACCGTCACCGCGGTCGCCGTGGCCGTCGCGGCCGGCACGGTCACGGCGGCGCACGCGATCGGGACGGCCTCGACCCCCGGGCGGCCCGCCGGCCAGACCGTGACCCCCGTGGCGGCCGACGCCGAGCGTGTCTGCGCGGGGAACGCGCTCCGCCTGTCGGACGACGCCGGCAACGACGCCACGAAGGCCAGCCCGGTCGGCACGGCCGCCGTCGCCACCGCGACCACCGGCGACTCCGTCGAGCAGTCCGACCTCGATCCCGGTGCGACCGGCAGCAGCGATCCCCGGCTCCTCACCGCCCCGGCCGGGTCGACGACGCCGCAGGTCGCCGGGAGCAGCTACCAGAGCGTCTCCGACGGCGACCTCGTCGGCGTCGGGGCAGCGTCCTGCGACGACCCGGCGCAGTCGACGTGGCTCGTCGGCGGCTCCACGGAGACCGGGCGCACGAGCCTGATCACCCTGTCGAACCCGACCGACGTGAACGCCACGGTCGACCTCTCGATCCACGACGGCTCCGGCACCGTGAGCGCGCCGGGCACCACCGGCATCGTCGTGGCGCCGAAGAGCCAGAAGGTCGTGCCGCTCTCCGGCTTCGTCTCGGACCAGGGGTCGACGGTCGTCCACGTCGAGTCGTCGGGTGGGCAGATCGTCGCCCACATGCAGGAGACCGTCGTCCGCACGCTCACCCCAGGTGGGTTCGACATCGTGTCCGGGGGTGCCGCGCCGAGCACCTCGCAGGTCATCCCGGGGGTGGTGCTCGAGGGCACCCAGACCGCGCAGCAGGGCGACGACACCGCCGACGCCGCACCGGTCCTCCGGCTCTTCGTCCCGGGCACGACCGCGGCGCGGGTGACGCTCGGCATCACCACGGCGGACGGGGGCGGCTCGACCGTCAACGCGACGGCGGAGCCCGGCATCGTGACCGACGTCCCGCTCGACGACTTCCCCGACGGCCGGTACTCCTTCACGATCAGCTCGACCGTGCCCGTCGTCGCGGGAGCGCGCACGACCCGGCCGACGCAGGACGGCGCGACCGACCTCGGCTGGTTCGCGTCCGCGGAGCCGCTCGGCGACGAGGTCGTCACGGCCATCGCGCCCGGCAGCGGAGCACGGCTGAACCTCGTCAACCCGACGCGCGAGGACGCCGAGGTGACGATCGGCTCGGGGGACGACGAGCAGCGGGTCTCGGTCGTGTCCGGCGCCACGGTCACGGTGTCGCCGCCGACGTCGTCGCAGCTGACGATCACCGGCGCGTCCGGCCTCGTCGCCGGCGTGACGTACGACAACTCGGACGGCATCGCCGGGTTCCCGGTCCGACCGTCGACGGCCGTGTCGACCCCGGTCCGCGTCTACCCCTGACGGCCTGCCCCGCTGCGCCGTGGCACCGAGCCTGACAGGGCGCCGCGCGGCGCCGGGCTCGACCGGGCGCGGCGCCGTTCCGGGCCGGCCCGGCTACCCGGTGCGGTCGCGGCGTGCGGACCGGTGGCTCACCAGTGCCGGTAGCGGTCCGGTGCCAGGTCCCACGGGTCCTTGTCGATGAGCTCGCCGACCGCGCGGAACACCGCCGTCTCGACGACGATGCGGCGGTCGACGTCGTCCTTCTCCGGGCTTCGCGTCACCCGCTCGACCGGGATCCGGAACACCGTCACCCGCTTGCCGACGCGGTCGACGCGCCAGCGGGGCATCCGGTCGGGCAGCGTCGGATCGGTCGGCATGTCCGCGACCTGGAACACGACGCCGGCGAGCTCGTCCGGCCAGAGCTGCACGAGGTAGTGGGCCGTGTCGCCGACGATGCGGTCGAACGTCTCGGCGCGGGTGACCAGCGGCGCGAGGTCCGGTCCGGTGACGCTCGAGCGGCCGCCGCGTCCGTGGCGGGACCGGCCCCGGCCTCGGTCGACCGGGGTGACGAGCGGGGGCTTGCGGCGCATCCCGTCATCGTACGCGCGCGGGGCGGCGCGGACCGCACCCGGTAGGGTCGGTGGCGGTATGGACGTACGGATCTGCAGCAAGGTCGCGTGTGGCGCGAGCGCCTCGGCGACCCTGACGTACGACTACGGCGACTCGATGGTCGTCGTCGGACCGCTCTCCACCCGGGTCGAGCCGCACGGGTACGACCTGTGCGCGCGCCACGCGGCGCGCCTGCGCGTGCCCCGTGGGTGGCGCGTCGTCCGACGCGAGCCGCTCCGCGAGGTCGACTGACGCCCGTCGCGGACGCGTGACCGGCCCGGTCCCGGTCCGGAGGCGCGTCGTGCGTGGCGTGTGTGGGGTCCGGTCGTGTGCCTCCCGGTCGGGAGGCGCGTCCTGCGTGGTCCGTGCGGGTCACCGCCGCCGTCCCGGGACCGGTCCGACGGCGCGCCGGTCGCTCCCGCCGGGCCGGCTGCGTCGCACGGCGACGTACTCGATCAGTGTCGGCGGCCCCGTGGGAGACTGGCGCCATGCCCACGGAGTCCCGCACCGCAGTCCCGTTCCGCGTCGCCGACCTCTCGCTGGCCGAGGCCGGCCGGCACCAGATCCGTCTCGCCGAGAACGAGATGCCCGGGCTGATGGCCCTCCGTGACGAGTTCGGCCCGACCCGACCGCTCGCCGGGGCGCGCATCGCCGGTTCGCTGCACATGACGGTGCAGACGGCCGTGCTCATCGAGACGCTCGTCGCACTGGGCGCCCGGGTGCGCTGGGCGAGCTGCAACATCTTCTCGACGCAGGACGAAGCCGCTGCCGCCGTCGTCGTCGGTCCGACCGGCACGGCCGACGCCCCCGCGGGCGTGCCGGTGTTCGCGTGGAAGGGCGAGACGCTCGAGGACTACTGGTGGTGCACCAACCGGATCTTCGACTGGACCGCCGAGGCCGCGGAGACGGGCGCGGACTGGATCGGCCCGAACCTGATCCTCGACGACGGCGGTGACGCCACCATGCTCGTGCACACCGGCGCCGACGCCGAGGCCGCCGGTCGCGTGCCGGAGCCCGCTGCGGACGCGAGCGCCGAGTGGCGGATCGTCCTCGACACCGTCGCCGCGTCGCTCCGGGACTCCGCGGACCGGTGGACGCGGATCGCGGCCGACGTCGAGGGCGTCACGGAGGAGACCACCACCGGGGTGCACCGACTGTACGAGCTGTTCCGCGAACGGAAGCTCCGGTTCCCGGCGATCAACGTGAACGACTCGGTCACGAAGTCGAAGTTCGACAACAAGTACGGCATCCGACACTCGTTGCCCGACGGCCTGAACCGGGCGACCGACGTCCTCATCGGTGGCAAGGTCGCGTTCGTCGTTGGGTACGGCGACGTCGGCAAGGGCGCCGCGGAGGCGCTCCGCGGACAGGGCGCCCGCGTGGTCGTGTCCGAGGTCGACCCGATCTGCGCGCTCCAGGCCGCGATGGACGGCTACCAGGTGGCTCGGCTCGCCGACGTCGCCGGCGAGGTCGACATCGTCGTGACGTGCACGGGCAACCTCGGCGTCGTCGGTGTCGACGACATGCTCGCGCTGAAGCACCTCGCCGTGGTGGCGAACGTCGGACACTTCGACAACGAGATCGACATGGCGGGGCTCGAGGCGTTGCCCGGCGCCGAGAAGGTCGAGATCAAGCCGCAGGTGCACGAGTGGCGGCTGCCGAACGGTCGCTCGGTCCTGGTCCTCTCCGAGGGGCGGCTGATGAACCTCGGCAACGCGACCGGGCACCCCTCGTTCGTGATGAGCAACTCGTTCACCAACCAGGTGCTCGCACAGATCGAGCTGCACACCCGGCGCGACCACTACCCGACGGGGGTGTACGTCCTGCCGAAGCACCTCGACGAGAAGGTGGCACGGCTCCACCTCGACGCGCTCGGCGTGCAGCTGACGACGCTGCGGCCGGAGCAGGCGGCCTACATCGGTGTGCCGGTCGAGGGGCCGTACAAGCCGGACCACTACCGGTACTGAGCGGACGGAACGGCGCCGCGCGGACCGGCGCCGCACGGAACGGCGCCGCACGGACCGGGCCGACCCGCGCGACCGCGCGCACGCAGGACACAGCGCGGGTTGGCGTGGCGCTGCGTGCACCCGGGTGAGGCTGCGCGGTTGCGGCCTGCGTTTGCGTGACGCTCGGTGCGTCCGCGTGAGGCTGAGCGGGTCTGCGTGACGCGGCGTGGGCCTGCGCGACACGGCGTACGGCGCCGACGCGACGCCGCGCGCGTCTCAGCGCGGGAAGCCCGGCGGCCGCGCACCGGCAGCGCCGGCCGCCGCGGCGATCCGCGTCGCCCGGTCCCGCAGTGCACGCAGGTCGCGGTCCCGCCGGAGCGCCACCACCCCGGCGAGGAAGACCTCCGCGGGGACCGGAGGCACCGGGTGCGCGTACCGGGCGACGGCGGCCGCGAGCGCGTCGGCCGTCGCTGCACGGTGGTCGGGCCGCATGTCCGCGGCACCGCGGAAGAAGGCACCGAGCCGGTTCTCGAGCCGCTGGGGGAGTGCGGACACGTCCGCGACACGCGCCCACGCTCCGAGCTCGACGGGCATCAGCACGACGGGGCCGGTCGCCCGGCGCGCGCGTTCGTGCTGCACGACGGTGCCGGCGAGCAGGTCACCGAGCCGCCGTGGTCGCGCGCCGAACAGCGCCACGAGGAGGGCCAGCGAGCCGAGCGTGCCCCAGAGTTCGAGCAGGCCGACGAGCGCCCGGGTGAAGGCGTGCCGGAACCCGATCGCCCCGCCGTCCGTCCGCACCACCCGGGTACCGGTCGCGAAGCGCCCGACGCTCTTCCCGCGCGTCGTCGCCTCGACCGCCGCGGGCACGAGGACGAGCACGACGACGAGCACCGCGATCTGCAGGGCGGCCAGCCAACCCGTGTCGACGTCCTGCGGGACGACCCTGGCCAGCCCGATGAGGAGCATGACGAACAGCGCGACGAGGCAGAGCGCGTCCAGGAGCGCGGCGGCCAGCCGCAGCGCGATCCCGGCGGGCTGGACGTCGAGCGCGACGGCCTCGCCGACGACGAGTTCGTCGGCGGTGTCGTCGAGCGCCCGGACGAAGCGTCCGTCGGCGAGGTCGCGCGGCGCGCTGGGCTTCGACATGCGATCATTCTGTCGGAGCGCCGGTCACGGCGCACGGCGCACGGCGCACGGCGCACGGCGCACCACGCACCGGCACCGGGGGCCGGAGCGCAGCCCGAGCACGACCGCACCGCCGGTGCCGGACCAGAGGGGGGAACCGTGGACCTCGACGCGTACGCCGACGTGCAGCGCGACCGCTGGCAGGAGCTCGACCGGCTCGCCCGCGCCCGGCACCGGACCGGCGCGGACGTCGACGCGCTCGTCGCCGGCTACCAGGAAGCCGCGACGGACCTCGCGCGCATCCGCGGCGCCGCGCCCCGCACCGAAGCGGGCGACCGCCTCTCGCTGACGCTGTTCCGCGCCCGCCTCCGCTTCACCGGCACCCCGGTCGACCCGGTGACCGCGTTCACGACCTTCTTCGCGGTCCAGCTCCCCGCCGCCCTGTACCGGATCCGGTGGGCGACGATCTGGGTCGCCGTCGCCACGGTCCTGATCGGCCTCGTCGTCGGCGTCTGGATCAGCGCGACCCCCGGAGCGGTCGACACGTTCGGCACGCCCGAGGCGCTCCGTCGGTACGCGACCCAGGACTTCGTCGACTACTACTCCGACCACGGCCTCGGCGCCTTCACCGCGCAGGTGTGGACGAACAACGCGTACATCGCGGCCAGCATGGTCGCGTTCGGCATCACGGGGCTGTTCGTCCCGTACTCGATCGTGCAGAACGCCGTCGGGCTCGGGGTCTCCGGCGCGGTGATGCACTCGCAGGGTCGGCTCGGCGACTTCTTCCTCTACATCGCGCCGCACGGCCAGCTCGAGCTCTACTCGATCTTCCTCGCCGGCGCCGCCGGTCTGATGATCGCGTGGTCGTGGATCGCGCCGGGAGCGCGCACCCGTGCGCAGGCGCTCGCCGAGGACGGCCGTGCCCTCATCACGGTCGCGGTCGGGCTGACGCTGACGCTCCTCCTCTCCGGACTCGTCGAGGGTGTCGTGACCCGACAGCCGTGGCCGTGGCCGGTGAAGATCGGCATCGGCACGGTGGCGCTGGCGCTGGTCCTCGTCTACCAGTGGGTGGTCGGCGGGCGCGCCTACCGCGCGGGCGAACGCGGTGACCTCGAGGAGTTCGAGCGCGGCGCGACGGCGCTGACCGCGGGCTGAGCGGTCGTCGCCGGGATCAGAGCCGCCCGGCGGCCTTCGCGCGCAGGTAGGCGTCCGCGACGAGCGGGGGCACGTCGGCAGGGACGCCACGGACGACCTCCGCACCGGCCCGGCGGGCGACGTCCGCGACGCCGTCGGCGTCGAGGAGGGTGCGTTCCGCGGCGGCCCGCCGGTGGACGTCACGTCCGGCCGCTCCGACCGCACCGGCCTGGAGGCGCGCCACGCGTCCGACGATCGGCCCGCCCCGCAGGGCGGTCGCCTCGG
Source organism: uncultured Curtobacterium sp. (assembly GCA_913778205.1). GTDB lineage: Bacteria > Actinomycetota > Actinomycetes > Actinomycetales > Microbacteriaceae > Curtobacterium. The sequence goes on along the minus strand of CAJYUW010000046.1, from coordinate 41,218 downwards.
TGCGACCGCGTGCGGCATCGGTCACCGCGGGGTCGGTGATGCTCGTGACGACCACGGTGTGCCGTCCGGTCAGGCGTGGCAGCACCGCGAGGAGGTCCCCGGACGCCCCGACCGAGTCGAGGCTGGAGAGCAGCACGACGAACGCCCGGGAGGTCGTCACGGCGGCGACCGCGTCCGGCACCGATGCCCAGTCGGTGGCCGCGAGTCCGGGCTCGGCCCGCGAGAGCGTCTCGCCGAACCGCTGCACGACGTCGGTCCGGGTCGCTCCCGCCACACGCTCACGGACCCGGTCGTCGAGCACGACCAGGTCGACGCGGTCGCCGGCAGCGGCCGCGAGCGCGCCGAGCAGGAGCGCGGACTCGATGAAGGTGTCGAGCCGTGGTTCGTCCTCGACACGTCCCGCGCCGACCCGGCCCGCGTCGACGACGACCACGACGCGGCGGTCGCGCTCCGGACGCCAGGTCCGCACCACGAGGTCCTGGCGGCGGGCGGTTGCGCGCCAGTCGATCGACCGGACGTCGTCACCCCGCACGTACTCGCGCAACGAGTCGAACTCGGTGCCGTGGCCCCGGAGCTGCAGCGTCGTCTCCCCGTCCAGTTCCCGGAGCCGCGCCAGCCGTGACGGCAGGTGTCGTCGCGACCGGAACGGTGGGGTGACCACGAGCTCGGCCGGTGCCGGCAGCACCCGTTGCCGGGCCGCGAGCCCGAGCGGCCCGAACGCCCGGACGGCCACGCCGAGGGTGCGGCGACGTCCGCGACGGAAGGGCGCGAACCGGACCTGTGCGGTCCGTCGCTCCCCTGCCGGCACCACGACGCGGACGCGCGACGGGGCGTACCCGGTCGACGGCTCCCAGAGGTCGCGGACGACCGCGCGGAGGGGACGGCCGCCGTCGTTCGCGACGACCAGGGTGCCGTCCGCCACGGTGCCGCGCCGGGCGAGCCGGGGCATCCGCCGCTCGATGCGGACCCGACCCGGGTCCGCGGCGAGCAGGACGTCGACCGCGGCGGCCACGGCGACGACGCCCACCCACACGAGGCCGGCCCATCCCGTCCCGAGCAGGACGACCAGGGCGACGCCGACCGCGAGGAGCGCGACGAACCGACCGCTGATCGCCACTAGATCGGCACCCGGACCTGCTCGAGCACCTGCTGCAGCACACCGTCGGCGCCGACGCCCTCGAGCTCGGCGTCCGCGGCGACCCGGAGGCGGTGCCGCCAGACGGGCAGGACCATCGCCTGCACGTGGTCCGGGGTGATGGCGTCGTAGCCGGTGACCCACGCCCAGGCCTTGGCCGCAGCGAGCAGCGCGGTGGCGCCGCGCGGGCTCACACCGACCCGGACGGACGGGGCCTGCCGCGTCGCGCGAGCGAGGTCGACCACGTAGGCGAGCACGTCGTCGCGGGCCCCGACCCCGCGGACGGCGCGCTGCGCGGCGAGCACCTCCTCGCGGCCGACCACGGGGACGATGCCGGCGGACGCGACGTCGCGCGGGACGAAACCGTCCGCGTGGCGCCGGAGCACCTGCCACTCGACCTCGCGCGGGGGCACGTCGAGCGTCAGCTTCATGAGGAACCGGTCGAGCTGCGCCTCGGGCAGCGTGTACGTGCCCTCGAACTCGATCGGGTTCATCGTCGCCGCGACGAAGAACGGGTCGGGCAGGGGCCTGGCGTCGCCGTCGACGCTGACCTGGCGCTCCTCCATGGCCTCGAGGAGCGCGGACTGGGTCTTCGGGGGTGTGCGATTCACCTCGTCGGCCAGGAGCACGTTCGTGAACACCGGGCCCTCCCGGAACGGGAAGGTCCCGGTGGAGGCGTCGTACACGAGGGAGCCCGTGACGTCCCCCGGCATGAGGTCCGGGGTGAACTGGATGCGCTTGGTGTCGAGCGACATCGCGGCCGCGAGGCTGCGGACGAGCAGCGTCTTCGCGACGCCGGGGACGCCCTCCAGGAGCACGTGCCCCTGCGCGAGGAGCCCGACGATCATCCCGGAGACGGCCCCCTCCTGGCCGACGACGGCCTTGGCGACCTCGGTCCGGACCCGGTCGAAGGCCTGGCGGAGCGGATCGGCGACCGTCGGTGCGTGCCGCGGTTCGTTGTTCGGGGGCAGGTCGGTCACGTGTCGTGCTCCAGGTCGGTCGTGGTCGGACGGGTCGTGGGTGCCGGTCGTCGCCCCGTCGTCGCTGCGGCGACGGCGCGTTCGAGCTCGTCGAGGGCGTCGACCCCGGCGGTGAGGGCGGCGTCGGAGTCCGGGGTCCCGCCGACGAGGACGGCGCCGACGTCGGTGTCCCGACGGCCGGTCGCCCGCGCGGCCGCCCGGACGACCTCGTCGACGTGTGCCGAGCGGGGCAGCCCGAGCCGGGAGCCGATCCTCCGGAGCGCCGCGACGCGGAGTGTGTCGAGCGTGTGCGTCCGGTCCCGGGTCCGCGCGTAGAGCCGGGCGCGGCCCTCGGTCGTCTCCGAGGCGCGGACGACGACGGGGAGCGGTTCGACGACGAGCGGCCCGAGTCGTCGTCCGCGCCAGACCCCGGCGGCGACGGCGACGAGGGCGAGGAGCGCGATCGCACTGGGGACCCACGGCGGTGCGAGGTCGCCGAGCGTCGGCGCCGCGTCGGCGCTGCCGGGCGTCGGGACGTACCAGGTGAGTCGGTCGCTGCCACCGAGGAGACCGAGGGCGAGGGCGGCGTTGCCGGCCGTGGTGACGGTGTCGTTCCGGAGCGCGGCCGTGGTCCCGAGCAGGGTCACGTCACCGGCCGCCGTCGTGGTCCGCACGATGCCCCAGCCCCGGTCGGCGCCGGACCCGCTCGGGACGCAGCGTTCGACGTCCCCGCCGGTGGTGCGGTAGGACGTGCCGTCGGCGGTGACCGATCCGGTCGAGGCGACCTCGGGGACCGGGCAGTCGGAGGTGTCCACGGTCTCGCCGCTCCCCACCGTCGCGATCGGCTCCGCGTCGAGCCCGAACGCGTCCAGCACGGCACCGCTCCCGCCGACCAGGACGACGTGCTCGGCCGTCCGTGCCAACCGTCGGGCGACGGCGGCGGACAGCGCGTTCTGCCGGTCGTCGACGAACACCGTGCCGGAGCCGAGCCGGTCGGCGGACCGGACGACGTCGACGGCGGTGCCGCGCTGTCCGAGGACCCGCACGAGCGCCTCGGCGCCGCTGGCGGACGGGCTGCGGGGATCGAGCTCGCGGGTGTCGGCTCCGCGCTGTCCGCCGACCGCGGCGGTCAGGCCGGCGAGGAGCACCGCGACGACCGCGACGACCACCCACGCCCCCCACCGGCGACGCCGGGTCGGGCCGGGGCCCTCCGCGGGCCGCGGACGGACCGCGGTCGCGTCGGTCGCCTCGGTCGTGACGGTGCTCACGCGGGCACCGCCGGGCCGTCGGCGCGGAGAGGGCGCGTCCGCGCGACGGTACGGGCCGTGTCGAGCACCGTCTCGGCGGCGGCACGGTCGGCGGCACGGCCCAGGTAGCGGACGTCGTCGAAGCTTCGGGCCGCGTCGTCGAGCGCGTCGACGAGGTCGGGGAGGGAACGGGCGGCCCGTGCGGCGATCGCCCGCGCGGTCGCGCCGGGGACGTCGGGGACGAGGTCGCGTTCGCCGAGGCCGCGCGCGACCGACCGGAAGCCGTCGAGCACGGCCGTCGTCCAGTCGCCACGGGCCAGTGCGGACTCCGCGGACCGTGCGAGCTCGGCGCCGGTCCGCGTGTCGTCGTCGTCGAGCACGCCACCGGTCGCGCCCGTCGTCCGGGGGCGGCGGTGGGGGAGACCCCGCGCGAGGACGACGACCACCGCCACCGCGACGAGCGCGACGACCGCGAGCACGAGGACGGTGTGCCCGAACGCGGGCGAGTCGAGGCCGTCCGCGCGCAGTGACCCGAGCCAGTCGAGGACGGCCTTCGACGCCCGGTCCCACCAGGTCGGGCGTGCGGCGTCGTAGCGGGGCCGCTGCAGTTCATGCTCGAGCAGGCGTCGCGCCTCGTCCGGGTCGACGGCGCTCACCGCGGACCACCCCACTGCGGCGGCGGCGCCCACTGCTGCGGCGGCTGCGGCACCGACGGTCCCGATGCAACGCCCGGACCCGGCGTCCAGGGACCGGCGCCGCCGGGACCGGGTCCCCGGCCGTCGGCACCCGGTGCCCACGGCCGGGGGCCGCCGGGACCGGGCGTCCACGGTCCGGGACCGGCACCGGGCCCCCACGCGCCGGGCGGCGGGACCGGGAGCGGCGCGGCCGGGGCGAACGGATCGGTCGGCTGGCCGGTGTCCAGGTGCGCGGCGATCCGCTGGTCGAGTCCCTCGGTACGGATCCGTCGATCGATCGCCAGGAGCGTCAGCACCGATCCGGAGAGGACGTCGGTCGTGCACTGCACCGCCGCGACGAGGAGCGCGCCGACGACCACCACCACGACGGGCCACACGCCGCCGCCCGAGGACCCCGACGTCTGCCCGAGGGGATCGAACACGCCGCCGACGAGCACCGTGGCGATCGAGAGCGGGAACGACGCGATCGACACGGCGAACGCGAACACCGCGTTGACGAGCAGCATGATGCCGAAGGTCCGCCAGAACGCGCCGCGGGTCAGTCGCCACGACTGCGCGGCCGCGGAGAACACGCCGCGGCCCTCGAGCGCGATGGTCGGGACGGTGAACGCGAACTTCGTCGTCAACCACGTCGTCACGACCGCGCCGCCGAGCCCCACCACGAGGGCGGCGAGCAGGAACCACCCGAACCCCGCGCGACTGCCCACGAGCGCGACCACGGCGCCGATGAGCACCCCGAGGAACACGCCCCCGAGGAGCAGCCCGGCCGCCGCCTGGAGCAGCACCCACGCCACCACGGACCACCGCCGTCCGGCGAGCAGCCGCCACAGGCCGCGGAAGGTCGCCCGTCGACCGAGCACACGCTGCCCGGTGTCCACCGCGACGGGTGCGAGGAGGAACCCGCGGAACAGCGCCGCGACGAACGGCAGGCCGACTGAGAGCAGCACGAAGGCCGTGGCGGTGCCGGCCGCGACCGCCGCGGTGTCGGCCGAGGTCGTGCCGGAGTCGAGCGTGCTGGCCATCCGCGACTGCAGACCCGACTGGGAGAGCGTGGACGCGACCTTGGCGAGGACGCCGATCACCCCCGTGACGAGGAAGCTCCAGAGCAGGAGCACGCGGGCGTTGCGGCGGAACACCGTGAACGCGCCGCCGAGCACGTCACCGAGCCCGAGCGGTCGCAACGGGACCACCGGACGTGACGCCGGGGTCGGCGGTCGGCCTGGCCACCCGCCCGGCTGGCCTGGCCACCCGCCCGACTGGCCTGGCCACCCGCCGGGCTGACCGGGCGCTCCGCCCGGCTGGACGCCGAGCGCCGGAGCCGACCACGGGCCCTGACCCGACCACGCGCCGGACGGCGGCGGCGTGCCGGGCTGCTGCGGGCCTCCAGGCGGGCGTCCCGGACCGCCGCCCGTTCCCGGTACCTGCCACCCGGCCATGCCGCGCCCCCTTCTCCCGGACCGCGCGCGGACACGCGGTCGGTCCCATCCTGTCGGAAAAGCCCGTACCGCGGGGCCTCGGCTATCGTGAGGAACGGTGTCGGCCGACACCCCAGGTACCACAGGGACGGAAAGCCCCCGCACATGACCCCGCGCATCCTCGTCGTCGACGACGACCAGGCACTCGCCGAGATGATCGGCATCGTCCTCCGCTCCGAGGGCTTCGAACCCGAGTTCAGCGCCGACGGCAACGACGCCGTCGAGGCGTTCCGCAACACCGAGCCGGACCTCGTGCTGCTCGACGTGATGCTCCCGGGCATCGACGGCATCGAGGTGTGCAAGCGCATCCGTGCCGAGAGCGGGACGCCGATCATCATGCTCACCGCCAAGAGCGACACGGCCGACGTCGTGGTCGGCCTGGAGAACGGCGCCGACGACTACGTGGTGAAGCCGTTCAACCCGAAGGAGCTCGTCGCGCGGATCCGCACGCGCCTGCGCCCCACCGCCTCGGACTCGACCGTGCTGCACGCCGGCGACCTCACCGTCGACGTCCCCGGGCACGAGGTCCGCCGCGGCGACACCGTCATCGCCCTGACGCCGCTCGAGTTCGACCTCCTCCGGGCGCTCGCCGAGAAGCCGAACCAGGTGTTCACCCGCGAGATGCTCCTCGAGCAGGTGTGGGGCTACCACTACAAGGCGGACACCCGTCTGGTGAACGTGCACGTGCAGCGCCTGCGCGCGAAGATCGAGCACGACCCGGACAACCCGAAGATCGTCACGACCGTCCGCGGCGTCGGGTACCGGGCCGGAGGAGCCTGAACCCGTGCCGCCACGTCGCCCGTCGCGTCCCCGTCCGGCGAACGGCACGCTGAGCCGCGCCGGACGTCGGATGCGCCGGTGGGCTCGTCGCGCCTGGCGAGGCATCGGCTACCTGTGGAGCCGGTCGCTCATGTTCCGGTCGGTGTCGATCACCGTCATCACGACCGGTCTCGCCGTCGTCGTGATCGGCACCGCGGTCATGGTGAGCATCTCGAACAACGTGTACGCGCAGCGTCGAGACCAGATCGAGTCCGAGTCGGCCCGGGCGACCCTGGTCGCGCAGAACATCTTCGACGCCGCCACCGCGAGCGAGGACAACAACCAGTCCGAGCTGGAGACGCTCCAGAACGAGGCGCAACAGGCGATCCTGTCGAACACGACGAGCCCCGGCGGCACGGCGGTCGCGATCGAGCGCACCCCGGGGCAGACGACGCCGCAGACCCTGCAGACCATCGTCACCCGCGACTTCCCGGACGCCGTCATCACCGACGCGATGCGGAAGGAGGTCGGCAAGGACACCGGGCGGCTCAGCCTCCAGCCGGTCCGACTCGACGACGCGCGCGGCCGCCAACCCGGGCTCGCCGTCGGCTCGACGCTCCAGATCCCGAGCGCCGGCCAGTACGAGCTCTACCTCGTCTACGACCTGTCCGACGCGCAGCAGACCCTGGACTTCGTCTCGCAGACGCTCTCGATCGGCGGCGTCGCGCTCATCGTGCTCATCGCCCTCGTCACGAGCCTCGTGGTCCGGCTCGTCGTCGTGCCCATCCGCGGGGCAGCCGAGACGAGCCGCAAGATCGCCGCCGGACGGCTCGACGAACGCATCCCCGTGCACGGCAACGACGACATCGCGACGCTGGCGCGGAGCTTCAACGGCATGGCCGACGCGGTGAGCCGGCAGATCACGCAGCTCGCCGAACTCTCCCGGGTGCAGCAGCGGTTCGTGTCGGACGTGTCGCACGAGCTCCGCACGCCGCTCACCACCATCCGCCTCGCCGGCGACGTCCTCTACGACGCGCGGCACGCCTTCGAGCCCGCCGTCGGCCGGTCGGCGGAGCTCCTGCACGCCCAGGTGGAGCGCTTCGAGCTGCTCCTCGCGGACCTGCTGGAGATCTCCCGGTACGACGCCCAGGCCGTCCAGCTCGACACCGAACCCGTCGTCCCCGCGGCGCTCGCAGCGGACATCGTCGAGGAGTTCCGCCCCCTCGCCGACCGTGCGGGCGTCGACCTCGTCCTGCTCACCCCGGGTGGGCACACCACGATGCAGCTCGACGCGAAGCGCATCCGCCGGATCATGCGGAACCTCGTCGGCAACGCGATCGAGCACGGCGAGGAGCGACCGGTGCAGGTCGTCGTGGACAGCGACGCCCGGACGGTGGCGATCGCGGTCCGCGACCACGGTGTCGGCATGCCGCCGGAGGACGCCGCTCGCGTGTTCGACCGGTTCTGGCGCGCCGACCCGAGCCGGAAGCGCACGATCGGGGGGACCGGCCTCGGACTCGCGATCAGCCTCGGCGACGCGCACCTGCACGGTGGACGGATCGACGTGTGGTCGCGTGTGGGTGAGGGGTCCGCGTTCGTGCTCACCCTGCCGCGGTCGGGACAGGAGCAGACCGCGACCTCGGCCATCCCGCTCCCGGACCTCGACGACCCCTACGACGGACCCCGGTCCGTCCGCGAGGAGGACGCATGACCCGCACGCACGCCCGGCGGCCCCGCACAGGCCCGACCCGCACGCACGCCCGGCGGCCCCGCACAGGCCCGACCGGCACGCACGCCCGGCGGCCCCGCACCGGTCTCCGCCACCTCGTCGCCGTCGTGCTCGCCGCGCTGACGCTCGTCGCCGTCTCGGCGTGCGCCGCCATCCCGGTCTCCGGCGACGTGCGCTCCGGCCAGTCCGTCAAGGACGAGTCCGTCTCCGGCGTCGAGCTCCGCCCAGACGGCCCCTCGGGCGGGGAGGACCAGACCGCCGTCCTCCGCGGCTTCGTCGCTGCCGCCACCGGCGCCCAGAACAACTACGCGACTGCGCGGGAGTTCCTCTCCTCGGGCTTCTCCGAGCGCTGGAACCCGCGACAGGGCGTCACCATCAGCGACGGCAGCGGGCAGGTCGAGCGCGTCGGCGCGTCGGAGCTGACCTACACCCTCACCGCGAGCGCCACGGTCGACGCCGACGGGGAGTACACGCAGGCGGTCCGCCCCACCACCTCGACCCTGACCTTCCGCTTCGTCCGCGAGGGCGACGACTGGCGGATCTCCTACGCCCCCGACGGGATCATCCTGTCGCCCGTGCGCTTCCAGTCGGTGTTCCAGCAGCACGCGCTCTACTTCTACGACCCGACCGGCGACTACCTCGTCCCGGACGTCCGCTGGTTCCTCGCGCAGTCGTCGGTGAGCACCCGCATTGTCAGCGCGCTGCTGGCCGGGCCCGCGGACTGGCTCGACGGGGCGGTGGTGACGGCGTTCCCCCGGGGGACGCAGCTGTCCCTCAACGCCGTCACGATCGAGAACGGCACCGCGCAGGTCGACCTGTCGAGCGCCGCCCTCCGCGCGGGTTCCGCCGACCGCGTGCGTATGCGCGACCAGCTCGCGAAGTCGCTCGCCACCGTGCCGTCGGTCTCGTCGGTGGCGCTGACCATCGAGGGCGCGAGCATCTCGGTGCCGGAGGGCGGGTCCTCGAACGCGCAGCAGAACCCGGACGTCGACCCGAGGCCCCTGGTCGAGGCGGACCGCAAGGTCGGCTACGCCTCGTCGACCGGGAGCGTCTCGGCGCTCGGCGGCGGGATGAGCCAGCAGATCGTCGCACTCGACCCGGACGCGGTCTCGCTGAGCGCCTCCGGAACCCTCGCGGCGGTGCGGAGCGACGAGGGCGTGTTCGTCGTCCGCTCCGGGCAGCAGCGGCTCCGCGTCGACACCCGCACCGACCTCGTCCCGCCGTCCGTGGACGGCACCGGCTCCGGATCGGTCTGGGTGGCGCGCACGGACGACCCGACGAAGGTGCGGTCGTACTCGGTGTCCGGCCAGCCGCACGACGTCAAGACCACCCTGCCGTCCGGGAAGCTCGTGTCCTTCGAGGTGTCCCGCGACTCGACCCGGGCGCTCGCGCTCATGCAGACGTCCGACGGACCGGCCCTCTACGTGATGGCCATCCGGCGCGACGACGACCGGGTGCCGACCTCGCTCGGGCCGCCGGTCCGGCTGCAGGCAGCGTCCGAGAACGCCGTGTCCGCGACCTGGGTCAGCGACGTCGACGTGGCCTCGGTCGGGCAGACCGACACCGGCCCGGAGATCGTGCGGACGACCATCGGCGGGCGTGCGACGACGCTGCCGCAGCCCGAGGGCCGTGCGACGACCATCGTCGGGGGCGGCGGCGGGTCGCTGCTGCTCCGCGTGTCCGACGGGCAGGTGCTCCAGTCGACCGGGGGTGGGTGGGAGCCCACCGGCGTCGACGCGGACGTGCTCGGCACGCAGCACTGACGCGGCCCCAAGCGCCCGGCACGCCCGGCGCTCGGCACTGACGCGGCCCCGTGCGCCCGGCACGCCCGGCGCTCGGCACTGACGCGGCCCTGTGCGCCCGGCGCGCCCGGCGCTCGGCACGCAGCACTGACGCGGCCCGAGTGCCCGGCGTGTGCCCGACCACCCCGCCACCGCCACCCGGTCCGGAGGCCCGTCCACCGGCCGGCGATCCCTCCACCGCCACCCGGCCTGGAGGCCCGTCCACCGACCGGCGAGCGGCGTCCGGTCCGCCGGCGGTGCGCTGCGACGATCGCCGCATGACCCCGGCACGCCGGTCCCCTGCGGAGGACCTCCGCACCGCGCTCCGCGCGGTGCTCGGGCTGTTCCTGCCCGTCGACTGCGTCGGCTGCGGCGCCCCGGACCGCTCGCTGTGCGCGGGCTGCCGGACCGCGGTCGCCGCACGGCCCGCGCGGGTGCGGCTCGTCGCCGGTGTCCGGACCGACGCGGCGTTCGAGTACGAGGGCCTCGTCCGCACCCTGCTCCTCGAGCTGAAGCTCCGGTCCCGGGTCGACCTCGCCGGGCCGCTCGCGCTGCGGTTCGGGGCGCTCGTCCGCCGGGCGCTCGCCGAGGCCCCCGCCGGGACGCTCGTGCTCCGGGTGCCGCCGTCGGTCCGGGGTTCGCGTCGCCGCGGCTTCGACCCCGTGGTCCTGCTGTTGCGGCGCGGTCGTGCCCCGGAGGGGTCCGCCCTCGTCCGTCCCGGAGCCCGCGTCCGTGGTCCGGGACCCGCGCCGGTGTCGGGCACGGGGTCCGGGGCCCGCGTCCGTGGCCCGGTACCCGCAGCCGGGGTGGGGCAGAAGGGGCTCGGAGCGGTCGAGCGGGTCGTGGCGACGGTCGGCACCCTCGCGGCCCCGGACGTCTCTGGTCGGACAGTCGTGCTCGTCGACGACGTCGTGACCACCGGCGTGACGCTCGCCGAGGCCGTCCGCGCCGTCAGGGCGGCCGGGGGCACGGTCGTCCGCTGCGTCGCCGTCGCGAGCGTCGAGGAGTGACCGGACCCGACCTGAACGGCGCGTGTCTCCTGGGTGTCCGGTGGGGAGACGGCAGGGAACGCGTGGACGTGGTGACAACGGCCCACCGACGGGTCTAGCCTCGCGGCAAGGCGTCAGAGATCGCCGGACGGAGGCGACGCGCCGAGCGTGGATGGGAGCCGCCACATGGACGTGACGATCACAGGCCGGAACGTCGGGGTCACCGACCGATTCCGCACCTACGTCGAACAGAAGTCCGCGAAGGTCGACGCGCTCGCAGACCGGGCCCTCGCCTTCGAGGTGCGGGTCAGCCGGCACAACGACAAGGCCGGCGGCAACGGAGGCGAGGACCGCGTCGAGCTGATGCTGATCGGCCCCGGGCCGCTCGTCCGCGCCGAGTCGGCGGCGTCGGACAAGTACGCGGCGTTCGACCTGGCGTTCGCCCGGTTGACCGAACGACTCCGTCGCGCGCGCGACCGCCGCAAGGTGCACCGTGGACGCCACCGTCCGACCTCGGTCGGCGAGGCCTCCGGGACCGCCTTCGAGCACCTCGGCGTGACGCCAGCGGACGGCAAGCTGCTGCAGTCCGTCGCCACCGGGGCCGTCCCCGTGGTCGACGCGGACGTGCACGACGAACCCGAGGACGAGGCCTACTGCCCGGTCGTCATCCGCGAGAAGGTCTTCGAGGCCGCGCCGATGACGGTCGACGACGCGCTCTACCACATGGAGCTCGTCGGGCACGACTTCTACCTCTTCGTCGACTCCGCGACCGGACGGCCGAGCGTCGTGTACCGCCGCAAGGGCTGGGACTACGGCGTCATCGGCATCGAGGACCCGACGTCCGCCGGTGCCGCGGCCGCGAGCGAGCCGGCAGCGGCGCTCGCCTGACACCGGTCGGCACCACCGACCGACCCTGTGCGCGGTCCGTTCGCGGGCCGCGCACAGGCGCGTCCCTCCCAGCGTCGCCGTTCGCGGGGTTGCTAGCATGACTGGCTGATCGCACCGCCCAGACGGCGCGGTCACGACCTCGTAAGGAGCTCACGTGGCAAACGTGCTGGAGAAGGTCCTCCGCATCGGCGAAGGACGAACCCTCCGCCGCCTGAAGGCCTACGCCTCGGCGATCAACGACCTGGAAGACGACTTCGCGTCCCTCACCGACGAGGAACTCCAGGACGAGACCAAGGAGCTGCGCGAGCGCTACGCGAACGGCGAGACGCTCGACGACCTCCTGCCCGAGGCCTTCGCCGCGGTGCGCGAGGCATCGAAGCGCACGCTCGGCATGCGGCACTTCGACGTCCAGCTCATGGGCGGCGCGGCCCTCCACCTCGGCAACATCGCCGAGATGAAGACCGGTGAGGGCAAGACCCTCGTCGCCACGACGGCCGCGTACCTCAACGCGATCCCGTCGCGCGGCGTGCACGTCATCACGGTGAACGACTTCCTCGCGTCGTACCAGTCCGAGCTCATGGGTCGCGTGTTCCGCGCACTCGGCATGAGCACGGGCTGCATCATCGCGAACCAGTCCCCGGCCGAGCGCCGCGAGCAGTACGCCGCCGACATCACGTACGGCACGAACAACGAGTTCGGCTTCGACTACCTGCGCGACAACATGGCGTGGCAGGCCTCCGACATGGTGCAGCGCGGTCACTTCTTCGCGATCGTGGACGAGGTCGACTCGATCCTCATCGACGAGGCCCGCACGCCGCTCATCATCTCCGGCCCGTCCTCCGGGGAGGCGAACCGCTGGTTCACCGAGTTCGCCTCGATCGCCAAGCGCCTCACGCCCGGCGAGGACTACGAGGTCGACGAGAAGAAGCGCACCGTCGGCGTCCTCGAGCCCGGCATCGAGAAGGTCGAGGACTACCTCGGCATCGACAACCTCTACGAGTCGGCGAACACCCCGCTGATCTCGTTCCTCAACAACTCCATCAAGGCCGTCTCGCTGTTCAAGCGCGACAAGGACTACGTCGTGATGAACGGCGAGGTGCTCATCGTCGACGAGCACACCGGCCGCATCCTGATGGGTCGTCGCTACAACGAGGGCATCCACCAGGCGATCGAGGCGAAGGAGGGCGTCGAGGTCAAGGCCGAGAACCAGACCCTCGCGACCGTCACGCTGCAGAACTACTTCCGCCTGTACCAGAAGCTCTCCGGCATGACCGGCACGGCGGAGACCGAGGCCGCCGAGTTCATGTCGACGTACAAGCTCGGCGTCGTCCCGATCCCGACGAACAAGCCGATGCAGCGCATCGACCAGACCGACCTCGTCTACAAGAACGAGAAGGCGAAGTTCGAACAGGTCGCCGTCGACATCGCCGAGCGCCATGAGAAGGGCCAGCCCGTCCTCGTCGGCACCACGAGCGTCGAGAAGTCCGAGTACCTGTCGAAGCTGCTCGCGAAGAAGGGCGTCAAGCACGAGGTCCTCAACGCGAAGAACCACGCGCGGGAGGCCGCGATCGTCGCCCAGGCCGGTCGGCTCGGCGCGGTGACGGTCGCCACGAACATGGCCGGCCGCGGCACCGACATCATGCTCGGCGGCAACTCGGAGTTCCTCGCCGTGCAGGAGATGCACGCGAAGGGCCTGTCGCCCACCGAGACCCCGGAGGAGTACGAGGCCGCCTGGGACGAGGTCTTCGACCGGGTCAAGGCCGAGATCAAGGACGAGGCCGAGAAGGTCCGCGAGGCCGGCGGTCTCTACGTCCTCGGCACCGAGCGCCACGAGTCGCGGCGCATCGACAACCAGCTCCGCGGTCGCTCCGGCCGTCAGGGCGACCCGGGCGAGAGCCGGTTCTACCTGTCGCTCACCGACGACCTGATGCGGCTGTTCAACTCGGGTGCCGCCGAGAGCCTGATGGGCCGCTCGAACGTCCCGGACGACCTGGCCATCGAGAACAAGCTCGTCGGGCGGGCGATCCGCTCCGCGCAGGCGCAGGTCGAGGGCCGCAACGCCGAGATCCGCAAGAACGTCCTCAAGTACGACGACGTCCTGAACCGGCAGCGCGAGGCGATCTACAGCGACCGCCGCCACATCCTCGAGGGCGACGACATCCACGACCGCGCGCAGATGTTCCTCAAGAGCGTCGTCGACGACGTCATCGACACCCACACCGGTGAGGGCTCGCCCGACGACTGGGACCTCGACGCGATGTGGACCGAGCTCGGGACGCTCTTCCCGATCTCGATCTCGATCGACGAGGTCATCACCGAGGCGGGCTCGAAGGGCAAGGCGACCCGGGAGTTCCTCGGCCGCGAGATCCTCTCGGACGCGCAGCTGGCGTACCAGAAGCGCGAGGAGCTCCTCGGCGACGAGGCGATGCGCGAGCTCGAGCGTCGCGTGGTGCTCTCCGTGATCGACCGCCGCTGGCGCGACCACCTCTACGAGATGGACTACCTCAAGGACGGCATCGGCCTCCGTGCCATGGCGCAGCGCGACCCGCTGGTCGAGTACCAGCGCGAGGGCTACGCGCTCTTCCAGAGCATGATGGGCCAGATCCGCGAGGAGTCGGTCGGGTACCTCTTCAACCTCGAGGTGCAGGTCCAGTCCGACGGCGAGAACGCGGTGATCGAGGCCAAGGGGCTCGGCGAAGAGGAGGCGAGTGGCCTCGAGTACTCGGCACCGTCGATCGACGGCGATGTCGAGGTGCGCGACGAGCAGGGTCGCCTCGAGCAGGCGGCGACGGCGCGCGCCCAGCGCGCGCAGGCCGAGGCGGAGGAGCAGCAGGGCCCGGAGCAGGGCTCCGCGTTCGGCAACGCCGCGACGGCGTCCGGTCAGGCCGCGAACAACCGCGCGGAGCGTCGGGCGGCGAAGCGCGGCTGACGCGGGTCGGCCGACCGACGGGAGGCGCGGTGCCAGCTGGCACCGCGCCTCCCGTCCGTCCCGGGCTCGATCAGAGCACGCCGACGGCGGTCGCACGCCAGCGTGCGTTCCGGACCTCCAGTCGGATCGCCACCGCCCGCGCGTGGCTCCGACCGTGGACGACCACGGTCGCCTCGACGACGTCCTGGGCGGGGGAGCAGCTCACGACCCCGCCGGCGCGGAGCGCCGGGCGGCTGAGCGGCCGGCGCAGCGCCGAACGGTTCCGCGCCGTGATCGCTGCTCGTCGGAGGAGGTGCCGGTGCACGTCCTCGCTCACCCACCGCGCGATGCTGTCGACCTCGCGCGCTCCGCTCAGGATCTCGACCACGCAGAGCGCCAGCGCCCGGGCTGTCTCGTCCGGGTCGGTGCGTGTGCCCGGATCCGGGTCGACCGGTGTCGTGTCGGTCTCCCGTGGGACCGCGACCAGGTGCGGCTCCGGCGATGGTTCGGCGGCGCGCTCCCACTGCACCCACTCAGGTCGTCCTGCTGCTCGCGCCACCCCGGCCCCTTTCGTCGGGGTGAGCGTATTTCGAGTGCAACATGAGGAATGCGGCGATGTTGTGGGCTGTGGAGAACGGCGAGTTGTCCCCACCGACCGGCACCT
Source organism: uncultured Curtobacterium sp. (assembly GCA_913778205.1). Classification (GTDB taxonomy): domain Bacteria; phylum Actinomycetota; class Actinomycetes; order Actinomycetales; family Microbacteriaceae; genus Curtobacterium. Next base: position 25,989 of record CAJYUW010000046.1, on the reverse strand, counting down.
AGACTTGGCTCGTGTCGACCCTCAGTGACCTCGTCCTCGCGCAAGGCCGTTCCTCCGAAGCCGACGTGGAGTGGCTGCACCTCCTCGTCGGGGACTGGCAGCTGCTGGCCGACCTCTCGTTCGCCGACATGGTGCTCTGGGTCCCGACCGCCGAGGACGGCTCGTTCGTCGCGGTCGCGCACGCCCGCCCGAGCTCGGCCGCGACGCTCTTCTACCGCGACATCGTCGGGCAGGAGATCCGCGAGGAGTGGCGGGAGCAGGTGACGCAGAGCTTCGCGTCGTCACGGCTCGTCGACTCGGCCGAACCCGACTGGTACGAGGACACGCCGACGCGGGTCCGGGCGATCCCGGTGCTCCGTCGGCTCAGTGCCAACAGCGCCCAGACGACGGACCGTCCGATCGCCGTGGTCACCCGGCACTCGAACCAGGACGAGATGCGCACGCCGAGCCGTCAGGAGCTCAACTTCACCGCGAGCGCGAACGACCTGTTCGGGATGATCGCGACCGGTGACTTCCCGGACCTCGGCGCCCCGGCCGGTCCGCGGCGCGGTGCCCCGCGTGCCAGCGACGGACTGTTCCGGCTCGACACGAACGGGGTCGTCACGTTCGCGAGCCCGAACGGCCTCAGCGCGTTCAACCGGATGGGGTTCGAGGGCGAGCTCGAGCGGAAGTCCCTCGCCGAGGTCACGACCGAGCTCATCGGCTCGAAGCTCGACGTCGACGAGTCCCTGCCGCTCGTCGTCACCGGGCGCGCGCCATGGCGTGCCGACATCGAGGCGAAGGGCGTCACCGTGACCCTCCGCTCGATCCCGCTCCGCGACCACGGTGAGCGCATCGGGGCCGTGGTGCTCTGCCGCGACGTCACCGAGATGCGCCACCAGGAGCGCGAGCTCATCACCAAGGACGCGACGATCCGCGAGATCCACCACCGCGTGAAGAACAACCTGCAGACGGTCGCGTCGCTGCTGCGGATCCAGGCCCGGCGGACGCACTCGGACGAGGCCAGGACGTCCCTGCAGAACGCGATGCGGCGCGTCGCGGCGATCGCCGTCGTGCACGACACGCTCTCGACCGGGCTGAGCCAGAACGTCGACTTCGACCAGGTGTTCGACTCGGTGCTCAAGCTCGTGACCGAGGTGGCGGCCTCGCACAACACCACCGTCCGCCCGAAGAAGACCGGCGAGTTCGGCGTGCTGCCCTCGGAGGCGGCGACCCCGCTCGCGCTCGGGCTCACCGAGCTGGTGACGAACGCCGTCGAGCACGGTCTCGACGGCCGTGACGGCGAGGTCGAGATCGTGGCGGACCGCTACGACGACCACCTCGAGATCCAGGTGCGCGACAACGGGCGTGGACTGCCGGAGGGCAAGGTCGGGTCGGGGCTCGGCACGCAGATCGTCCGGACGCTCATCCAGGGCGAGCTCGGCGGGACGATCGACTGGCACACGCTCACCGGCAGCGGGACCGAGGTCGGCATCTCGATCCCGTTCCGCTGGCTGACGGCGACGCCCGCCGCGTAGCGGCGCGCATTCGCCCGCTGCGTTCGCACGACCAAAGTCAATCGGCACCACGAGAAACCGTGGTGCCGATTGACTTTGGTTGTGCAGACACGCAACGCACCGGATACCGCAACGCACCGCGTACCGCACACGACGAAGCCCGCCACCCCGGAGGGCGGCGGGCTTCGTCAGTGCTGCGTCAGGAGGCGCGGCGGGCGCGGGCGGCGCGGCGCTTCAGCGCACGACGCTCGTCCTCGCTGAGGCCGCCCCAGACGCCCGAGTCCTGGTTGTTCTCGAGGGCGTACTGGAGGCACATCTCCGTGACGGTGCAGCGGGCGCAGACGGACTTCGCCTTCTCGATCTGGTCCACTGCGGGGCCGGTGTTCCCGACCGGGAAGAAGAGCTCGGGGTCCGCGGTGAGGCAGGCAGCCTGGTCACGCCAGTCCATGTGTGGTGCTCCTTGATGTCGATGCTCGAACGGCAGCCGTGGACGTGGTTCGGGGATCGGAACGCTGGGCATGCTGAGCATGAGGGGACACCTGTGGGGGAGGGATCCGCTGGAAGCGAGTCTGACGCCCGCAGAACGCTCGGGGGAGGAGCGTCGAACCACGGGAGACGCACACCACATCGTGCCGTCCGAACGACCTCGAATATCGTTCCATACTGGTAGGGGCAAATCAAGGGTTCCGACGCTGGAGGATCGCTGTGCACGAGACCACACCCGCCGAGTCCACGGACCCCGGACAGCGGTCGCCCGCGATGACGGTGCTCCAGGTCGTGCTCGGCCTCGAGTTCCTCGCGCTCGCCGGCGTGACCGTCTGGCTGCTGGTCGAACTCGTCACCTCACCCGCGACGAGCCTGGCCTCCGGGATCGCCCTGACGATCCTCACCGCGATCGCCGCCCTGTGGCTCGGCTCGCTGTTCGTCGGCCTGCGGAACCGTCGCTCGTGGGTCCGCTCCGGCATCATCGTCTGGCAGGTCCTCCAGGGGGCGCTCGCGATCGGCGCGTTCCAGGGCGTCTTCCGTGTCGCCTGGTTCGGGTGGCTGCTGCTCATCCCCGCGCTGCTCGCCATCACCCTGGTGCTCTCGAAGTCGGTCACGGCCGCCCTGGTGCGGCCGGACGGCGAACGCGGCTGACCCGCGCACGCGACGCCGCGACGCGCGTGGCTGACGCGCGCGGCTGATCCGTCCACGCGACGGCCTGGAGGCCCGGTGCCGGTCCTGCGGGCCGGCACCGGGCCTCCAGTCGGTCGCCCCCGGCGATCAGGCCAGGCCGAGCTTCTTCCGCAGGCTGGCGACGTGGCCGGTGGCCTTCACGTTGTAGAGGGGCAGCTGTACGGCGCCGTCCTCGTCGACGACGATCGTCGAGCGGATCGTGCCGGTGACGATCTTGCCGTAGTTGTTCTTCTCGCCCCAGGCGCCGTACGCCTTGTGCACCGCGAGGTCCGGGTCGCTCAGCAGTGGGAAGGTGAGGGCCTGCTCGTGCTGGAACTTCTGCAGGGCAGGAAGTTCGTCCTTCGAGACGCCCAGGACCTCGTAGCCGGCTGCCTGCAGCGACGACATGTTGTCGCGGAAGTCACACGCCTCGGTGGTGCAGCCCGGGGTGGAGGCCGCCGGGTAGAAGTACACGATCACCTTCCGGCCCCGCAGCGCCGAGAGCGAGTGCTCCGTGCCGTCCTGGTCCGGGAGGGTGAAGTCGGGGGCGGTGTCGCCGGCGGCGAGACGGTCGGTCATGGTGCTCCTGTTCGATCGCGGTGCCCGGTGGTCGTGAGCACCCGAAAGCCATGCTATTGTTGTTTCCCGTTGCAGCACGGTGAAACGGAACGCAGCGAACGCACCTCTAGCTCAATTGGCAGAGCAACTGACTCTTAATCAGTGGGTTCTGGGTTCAAGTCCCAGGGGGTGCACCAGCAAGGCCCCGGTCCGATCGGACCGGGGCCTTCGTCGTTCCCGGATCCGAGGGCCCCCGCACGCCGACACGCCCGAGGTGCGCGGCAGGCCCGTTCTCACTCGGGTCGGACGTCGACGATCCGTTCGTCGCCGAACACCGGGTCGACGGTCCCGCCCGTGGTGGCCGCGAGGTCCGTCCGGAGCCGCTCCCGCTCCGCTGCCGGCACCCACAGCTCGAACGCGGCCGCTGCGCCGTACGCGGGCTCGCCGAGCACGGCGTCGTGGTGCCGGACCCAGTCGCGCAGGGCGTTGTCGATCCGTCCGGCATCGGCGTGGGGGACCGAGACGGTCGCACGGGTCAGCGCCCGCCGTGCGACGACCGTGGCGCGGTCGAGGCACTCCGACGCGGACGTGGAGTACGCCCGCACCAGGCCGCCGGCCCCGAGCTTGACACCGCCGAAGTACCGCGACACGACCACGACGACGTCCGTGAGGTGTCGGCGACGCAGGACCTCGAGGATCGGGACGCCGGCGGTGCCGCTCGGCTCGCCGTCGTCGGACGAGCGCGCCTGGTCGCCGAGCACACCCGTCACCATCGCGGTGCAGTGGTGGCGTGCGTCCCAGGAGCGCTTCCGGACCTCGGCGACGACGCGCTCGGCGTCGGCGACGTCGGCCACCGGTGCCACGGTGGTGATGAAGCGTGACCGCGTGATGACGATCTCGTGTTCGACGGGGGCGGCGATCGTGGAGGGGAGGGGCGCACTCACCGGATCGAGGCTACCGGCGCCGTGTCGTGTACCGTCCGCGGTCGGAGCGCTGCCCGGCGCTCAGGGTGCGGGAGTGCGCGTGGGGTGGGTGTGTGGGGCGGGTGTGTGGGCCGGGTGCGTGGGCTCGGGCGTCCGCGCCGGGCGGGGTCGGTAGGATCGGCGGGTGCTCGTCTTCGCTGCCGTCGTCCTGTTCCTCGGGGCCGTCTTCAACGTCGTGGCCTGGCCGCGCTTCTTCCAGCGCGTCGCGAAGGACCCGCGTGCGCGTGACGCCGCGGGCCGGCCGACGGCGTTCTGGCGCGTGCACCTCGTGCTGGTGGTCATCGCGCTCGTGATCGCCGTCGCGTCCGTCGTCGCCGGGATCCTGCTCCTGGTCTGACGGCCCGGTGCCGACGCCCGACGGCTCGACGGCACGGCTGGCCGCACGACGGCGGCCCGGCTGGCCGCGTGCTGAGGGTCCGGCTGGCCGCACGCCGAGGGCCCGGCTGGCCGCGTGCTGAGGGTCCGGCTGGCCGCACGCTGAGGGTCCGGCTGGCCGCCCGGTGACGGGTCAGTCGGTCAGCGGCGGACCGAGCACCCGGCGCAGCGCGTGGTCGGCGACCCGCTCGTCCGCGGTGTCGAGCAGGATCCGGTACGTCTCGGAGCCGGTGACGAACTCGAGGCACACCGCGTCGAAGTCGCACGGCTCGATGCGCCACCCCCGCACCGCGTCCATCGGCACCTCGGTGCGACCGGGGCGCTCGTAGCTCGTCTCTGCACGCACGCGGTCGTCGAAGAACCGCACGCGTCCGAAGGCCCCGCGCCAGGTGAGCTGCAGGTCGAGCGAGGGGAACGGCGACGGGTCCGGCACCCACCGATGCTATCGGTGGGTGCCGGACCCGTCACGGACCGTCAGACGCGGGGAGCGCGGCTTCCGGACAGTGTCACTGCCCGGGGTCGCCCCCGCGGCCGTCGCGACGCACCTGGTTCGCCGGGTCGCGTCCGGTGACCGGGTACGGCCCGGTCACGCCTTGCCGGAGCGCGGCGATCCGCAGGATACGGTCGCGCTGCAGGAACCAGCCGACGATGAGCAGCGGGATGATGATCACGAGGGACGCGATCGTGTAGGTCCCGACGGGGTAGTCGATCGCCATGAGCACGACCACCGAGGCCAGGAACGCCAGGGTCAGCCACGAGGTCACCGGAGCACCGGGCAGCCGGAAGGTGGGTTCCTTCGCGAGCCCCTGCTTCGCCCAGCTCCGCAGCTTCATCTGGCAGAGGATGATCGTGCCCCACGCCGTGATGATGCCGAGGCTCGCGACGTTCAGTGCGATCTCGAACGCCTGCGCCGGCACGAAGTAGTTCAGCGCGACGCCCGCGACGGTGAACCCGGCGGTCAGCAGGATGCCCGCGTACGGCACGCCTCCGCGGGACATCTTCGTCGTCCACTTCGGCGCCGAACCGTTCATGCCCATCGAGTGGAGGGCCCGTCCGGTCGAGTAGAGGCCCGCGTTCAGCGAGGACAGCGCCGCGGTGAGCACGACGAAGTTCATGATCGAGCCCACGATCGCGCCGACCTGCGGGTTCCCGAGCGACGAGAAGAACGTCACGAACGGGCTCTCGCCCTCCTTGTAGGAGGTGTACGGGAGCAGGAGCGAGAGGAGCACGACGGAGCCGACGTAGAACACGGCGATGCGGAACACGACCGAGTTGATCGCGCGCGGGATGACCTTCTCGGTGTCCTGCGTCTCGCCCGAGGCCGTCCCGACGAGCTCGATCGCGGCGTACGCGAACACGACGCCCTGGATCACGAGCACCGCCGGGAGCAGGCCGTTCGGGAAGAGGCCGCCGTGGTCGCCCCAGATCGTGAAGCCCGTGCGGACCGCCTCGCCGCCGGTCTCGACCGGGAACGCGAAGATCAGCCACACGAGCGCGACGACGAGGAACGCCACGAGCGCGGCGACCTTGATGAGCGCGAACCAGAACTCGAGCTCGCCGAAGACCTTGACCGCGACCATGTTCGCGGCCAGGACCACGACGAGCGCGATCAGGGCGAGCAGCCACTGCGGTGCGGCCGTGAACGCCCGCCAGTACTGCAGGTAGAGCGCGACCGCGGTGGTGTCCACGATCGAGGTCATCGCCCAGTTCAGGAAGTACATCCAGCCCGCCGCGTACGCGAACTTCTCCCCGTAGAACTCACGGGCGTACGAGATGAACGAGCCCGAGGAGGGGCGGTGCAGCACGAGCTCGCCGAGTGCCCGGAGGATGAAGAAGGCGAAGACTCCGGCCACCAGGTACGTGATCGCGAGCGCCGGGCCCGCGGAGTTGAGCCGCCCACCGGCGCCGAGGAAGAGCCCGGTGCCGATCGCCCCACCGATCGCGATCATCTGCAACTGCCGGGGCTTCAGACCGTGCTGGTAGCCCTCCTGCTCGTGCGAGAAGTCCTGCGCGGGTGCGCGACGGGCCCCCGTGTCGTTCTGCGCTGTCATGCGCGACACGCTACAGGGGTCGGCGACCCGCGGTGGCACGCGCGGCGAACGGAACGGACCACGGACACGGCCGACCCGGTTGCATGGAGCGATGGACATCCTCCTCCGACTCCTCGTCGCGACCGGGTTCGCACTGGTCGTCACGGCCGTCGCGGCGCTCGTCACCCACCTCGTGTTCCGATCCGTCGCCCGGCGGGAACGGTGGGCGTCCGTCCTGTCCCGCCGCACGAAGCACCCGTTCCGCGCCGTGCTCCTCGTCGCCATGCTCTGGACGGCCTTCGCCACGAGCGTCCCGGACACCGACGCCTTCCCCTGGCGCGACGTCGTGTCGCACGTGTTCCTCATCGCCGTCATCGGGACCGGGTGCTGGCTGGCGTGCGAGATCGCGATCTTCCTCGAGAGCCTCGGTCTGCACCGTTACCGCACGGACGTCCCGGACAACCGCGTCGCCCGCCGGGTGAAGACCCAGGTGCTCGTGCTCCGGCGCCTCACTGTCGCCGTGCTCGTGGTCATCGCGGTCGGTGCCATCCTGCTGACCTTCCCCGGCGTCGAGGCCGCCGGCGCCAGCGTGCTCGCCTCCGCCGGGCTCATCTCGGTCATCGCCGGCCTCGCGGCGCAGTCCACGCTCGGCAACGTGTTCGCCGGCATGCAGCTCGCGTTCTCGGGCTCCATCCGCGTCGACGACGTCGTGGTGGTCGAGCAGCAGTGGGGCCGGATCGAGGAGATCACCCTAACGTACGTCGTCGTGCACCTCTGGGACGACCGGCGCTTCGTCCTGCCGTCGACGTACTTCACGAGCACCCCGTTCGAGAACTGGACCCGCACGAACAGCGAACTGCTCGGCGCCGTCGAGTTCGACCTCGACTGGCGGGTCCGGCCAGGCGACATGCGCGCCGAGCTCGAGCGGATCCTCGACCGCACCGAGCTCTGGGACCGTCGGACCCAGGTGCTGCAGGTGACCGACGCCCTGCAGGGCTTCGTGCACGTCCGTGTCCTCGTCACCGCGCACGACGCCCCGTCGCTCTTCGACCTCCGCTGCTACGTCCGCGAGGAACTCGTCGCGTGGATCCAGCGCACCCACCCGGACGCCCAGCCGGTGCAGCGCGTGATGATGGTCGAGGAGGTCGCGGCGCCACGGCGCCGCGGGACGTCGACGGCCGCCTCGTCGCGACTCTTCGGCGACCAGGACGACCGCGCCGCGATGTTCACCGGGCCGATCAGCACCTCGGACGTCCGGCCCTCGGACGTCCCCCCACCGCGCTGACGGCAGACGGGAGGCACGTGGCGGACCCGCCACGTGCCTCCCGTCCGTCTCCTGGTCGCGTCCGCGACCTACGGCTGGCGCGCCCTCACGGCGCGGTCGTCCTCGACCACCGTGCCGATCGCGACGATCGTCGTCGCGAGCCACGCAACCCACGTCAGGGCGAGGCGCCAGTCGCGCGGACCCTGCCGGGTGGTCTGCACGACGCTGTAGCCGCTGATGATCGAGCTCCACACGGCACCGCTGAACATGAACTTCCGCACGGGTTCCTCCTCCTGGTCGTCCCGTCAACGCTACCGGCCGCTACATTGGAGCGCCGCCGGTCTCCCTGCCGGCGCGCGTGAGGAGTCAGTGTGCGCCAGGCCGTCATCGGCGGAGTCCTGCTCGTGGTCGGTGCTGTGTGCGTCGCCCTCGGGCTGCTGCCCCTCGCCGACCTCGCCCAGCTGGCCGACCGCGTGGTCCCCGTGCTCGGCTTCGTCCTCGGTCTGACGATCGTCGCCGAGCTGGCCGCGGACGCCGGGGTGTTCGACCGGCTGGCGGACCTCGCCGCCCGGGTCGGGGGCGGACGCACCATCGGACTCTGGGCCGCGGTCGTCGTGCTCGCCGTCGTCTGCACGGTGTTCCTGTCGATCGACACCACGGCGGTGCTCCTCACCCCGATCGTCATCACGCTCGCCCGACGTGTCGGCCTGCCGCCCATGCCCTTCGCGCTGACGACCGTCTGGCTGGCGAACACGGCGTCGCTCCTGTTGCCGGTGTCGAACCTCACGAACCTGCTCGCCGTCGACCGCATCGGGCTCGACGGGCCGATCCCGTTCGCCGGACTGATGGTGTGGGCGGCGCTCGCCGGCGTGGTCATCCCGTGCGCGGTGCTCCTCGTCGTGTTCCGCGGCAAGCTCTTCGGGCGGTACACGCCCGTGTCGGTCCGGCGGGCAAAGGACCCGGTGTTCTTCTGGTCCGCGTCGGCCGTGCTCGTCGCGCTCGTCGTCGCCCTGACCGCGGGTGTCACGGTCTGGATCGCGGCGGTCGTCGCCGCCGTGCTGCTCGTCGCGGTCGCCGCGTTCCGGGCGCCGTCGGAGCTGCGGATCTCGCGCGTGCCGTGGTCGACGCTGATCTTCGCGGCGGGGCTCTTCGTCGTCGTCGAGACCCTGCACACGACCGGCATCACCGACCCGATCGTCGACGCGCTCCCCGGCGGCACGGGGACAGGGTCGCTCCTGGCGCTCGGCGGGGCCGGCGCGGTCGCCGCGAACGTGATCGACAACCTGCCCGCCTACCTCGTGCTCGAGCCGGCCGCCGGGCACGAGGCGATCCGGTACGCGGCGCTCCTCGTCGGCGTGAACGCCGGCTGCCTCATCACCCCGTGGGCGTCGCTCGCCACGCTGCTCTGGCACGCCCGGCTGGCGTCCGAGGGGGTGCACCTGTCGTGGGGCCGCTACATGGCGCTCGGCTGCGTCGTGGCACCGCTCACGGTCGTGGCCGGGGTGCTCGCGCTGCGGATCTGACGCGCCCGCAGCGCCGCCGCCGACCGGGCGGCTACAGCCAGTCCTTGTGCTTGAACACCCGGTACAGCACGAGCGAGGTCCCGAGGATCAGGCCGACCGAGGCCAGCACCCCGCCCCAGGTGCCGTAGCCCGGGAACGGCACGTTCTGCCCGAAGAACCCGGTGACGGCGGTCGGGATCGCGATGATCGCCGCCCAGCCCGTGACCTTCTTCATCACGACGTTCTGGTGGTTCGACGCGATGCCGAGGTTCGTCTCGAGCACGCTGCCGACGGCGTCGCGGAGCTGCTCGACCGAGTCGGCGACGGTGACGAGGTGGTCCTGCACGTCCCGGAAGTACGGTCGGATCCCGTCCACCACCAGCTCCGCGTCGCCGTGCAGGACCGACGTGACGCTGTCCCGGGTCGGGACGACGAGCCGTCGGAGCACGGCGAGCTGCTTCCGCAGCTCGAACGAGCGCCGCTGGATCTGCCGCTCCCGGCTGCTCCCGTGCTCGAAGAGGTCGTCCTCGAGCGCGCTCACCGCGTCGTCGAGGTCCTCGACGACGTCCGAGGCGTGGTCGACGACCGTGTCGAGGAGCGCCCACATCAGCCACGGGACACCGTGGTCGGCGATGTCCGCGTTCGCGTCGAGCCGGTGCTCCACGTCGCGGAGGTCGACCTCGGCGCCGTGGATGGTGATGAGCGCGCGCTTCGTGACGAAGGCCTTCACCTCGTGGGTCACGAGCTCCCCGGTGTCGGTCCGACCGGTGACGTCGTAGACGACCAGGAACAGGCTCTCCCGGTAGCGGTCGAGCTTCGGTCGTTGGCCGGCCTCGAGCGCGTCCTCCACTGCGAGGGCGTGGATGCCGAGCTCGTCCTCGAGGTCCGCCAGGTCCTCCGGCCGCGGGTCGGTGTGGTCCACCCAGACGAACGTGTCCGGTTCCGCGACGAGGTCGGAGACCCGCTCGACCGGGAAGTCGCGCTCTGCCGCGGTGCCGTTCCGCCATGCCCTCGTCCTGACCACCCCGTCAGCGTACTGACGCGGCCCGCCCGGTCCACCAGGCCGGCCGCTCGCGCACGAGGGGTGGCGCCTTCCCGACCGCGCGGTCGGCGTCACCCTGCCGGGCACCTCGTGTCCCGCCGACACGGGCGATCACCGCATCCAACCTGCCGAGGTCCCGTGGATCCGCTGACGTCCCGCTGGTAACTTCGGCCTCGTCCACGTGCACCACGACGTGCGTGCACCACCCCGGGCGAACGGAGACACCACCACCCCATGGCTGCTGACCGAACCGACCGCACCCGCTACGCCTTCGTCGTCGCGTCGAACCGCCTGCCGGTCGACCGCGTCGTCGACGAGGACGGCAACGAGGGCTGGCGGCACTCGCCCGGCGGCCTCGTCACCGCACTCGAACCGGTCATGCGGGCGAACGACGGCGCCTGGGTCGGCTGGGTGGGCCAGCCCGAGGTCGAGGTCGCGCCCTTCGACAACGACGGCATCCACATCGTCCCGGTGCCGCTCAGCGACGACGACGTCGAGGAGTACTACGAGGGCTTCAGCAACGACACCCTCTGGCCGCTGTACCACGACGTCATCGAGCACCCGAGCTACCACCGCGACTGGTGGAACGCCTACCAGCGCGTGAACCAGCGGTTCGCGGACGAGATCGCCGAGATCGCCGAGCAGGACGGCGTGGTGTGGGTGCAGGACTACCAGCTGCAGCTCGTGCCGGCGCTCCTCCGCCAGGCCCGCCCCGACCTCACCATCGGCTTCTTCAACCACATCCCGTTCCCGCCGGTCGGCATCTACGCGCAGCTGCCGTGGCGCGCGCAGATCCTCGACGGGCTGCTCGGCGCCGACGTCATCGGCTTCCAGCGTCACGACGACGCGAGCGACTTCCTCCGCGCGGTCCGTCACATCAAGGGCTACACGACCAAGGGCGCGATGATCGACGTCCCCGTCGACGACCCGTCGGCACCGCGGAGTCGCAAGGGGATCACGGTCCGTCACGTCGAGGCCCGGCACTTCCCGATCTCGATCGACGCCGCCGGCTTCGAGGAGATCGCGCACCGTCCCGAGGTGCAAGAGCGCGCCCGCGAGATCCGGGCGAGCCTCGGCAACCCGAAGACGGTCCTGCTCGGCGTCGACCGACTCGACTACACGAAGGGCATCCGCCACCGCATCAAGGCGTTCGGCGAGCTCGTCGAGGACGGCCGGGTCGCGGTCGAGGACGCCACCCTCATCCAGGTCGCGAGCCCGAGCCGCGAGCGCGTCGACACGTACGCGGCCCTCCGCGACGAGATCGAGCTGACGGTCGGCCGGATCAACGGCGACCTCGGCGTCATCGGACACCAGCCGATCGCGTACCTGCACCACGGGTACCCGCGCGAGGAGATGGTGGCGCTCTACCTCGCCGCCGACGTCATGCTCGTCACGGCGCTCCGGGACGGCATGAACCTCGTCGCGAAGGAGTACATCGCGACCCGCTTCGACAACGACGGCGTGCTCATCCTCTCCGAGTTCACCGGCGCCGCGGACGAGCTGAAGCAGGCGGTGATCGTCAACCCGCACGACATCGGGGCGCTCAAGGACTCGATCCAGCGTGCGATCGAGATGCCGCGACGCGAGCGCTCCACGCGCATGCGCGCGCTCCGCAAGCGGGTCCGCGAGAACGACGTCGCGCGCTGGTCGCGCTCCTTCCTCGAGGCGCTCGACCGGCACGCACCGAGGGGGTCGCGCCTCGATCCCTCCGCGACCGAGGGCGTGCACCGCGAGGCGGAGGACGACGGCATGTCGATCTTCGACCAGGACGCCCAGACCGCGCGTGCGGCCGAGGACACCCGGGAGGCCCGTGGTGCCTGACACGAGCAACGACGCCTCCGCCCTGTCGGCGGCCGTCGAGACGCTCGCGGCTGCGCCGCGACTGATCGTCGCACTCGACTTCGACGGCACCCTCGCGCCGTTCGCCGACGACCCCGCGAAGGTCGGCGCGCTGCCTGGGTCGTGGGCCGCGGTCCTCACCCTGCAGCGTGCCCGGGACACCGAGGTCGTCCTGGTGTCCGGACGCTCCCTCGACGGCCTCGCCCGGGTCACGCAGGCACCGGACGGCATGGCGCTCGTCGGGTCGCACGGCGTCGAGTGGCGGGTGGACGGCCACGACGAGGACGCCCTCACCGAGGACGAGTCCGCCCGGGTCCAGCGACTCGGCGCGGCGATCGACGAGGTCGCGACCCGCTACCCGGGCGTCCGGATCGAGCACAAGCCCGCCGGTGTCGGCGTGCACACGCGGGGCGTCGACGCCGAGACGGCAGCGGCGGCCGACGCCGAGGCGAGCCGGGTCGCGCACGAGGTCGACGACGCCGTGCTCGAGCGCGGCGGCAAGGACATCCTCGAGTTCGCGGTACGACACGTCACGAAGGGCGACGCGATCGACCGGCTCCGTGCACTGCGGGGCGCCGACGCCGTGTTCTTCGCCGGCGACGACGTCACCGACGAGGACGGCTTCCGGGTCCTCCGCGACGGCGACGTCGGCGTGAAGGTGGGGGAGGGCGACACGCTCGCCGGCTACCGGGTCGCCGACCCGGCAGCGCTCACCGGCGTGCTCAAGCAGCTCGCGAGGGCACGCGCGACGCGCTGACCACCGCGGCCGATCCGGCGGGCCCGCACCGTGCCTCCCGGCCGGCGCCCTGCGCAGGTCCAGCATGCGGACGCATGTTGTTGCCCCGGTGGTATCCCAACTGCGCCTAGACTCACCCCATGCCTGATATCGACGTCAAGCCGCGCAGCCGGGTCGTCACCGACGGGATCGAAGCAACCACCTCGCGTGGCATGCTCCGCGCCGTCGGCATGGGGGACGAGGACTGGGAGAAGCCGCAGATCGGCATCGCCTCGTCCTGGAACGAGATCACCCCGTGCAACCTCTCCCTCGACCGCCTCGCGCAGGGGGCCAAGGAGGGCGTCCACTCCGGCGGCGGGTACCCGCTCCAGTTCGGCACCATCTCCGTCTCGGACGGCATCTCGATGGGCCACGAGGGCATGCACTTCTCCCTCGTCTCGCGCGAGGTCATCGCCGACAGCGTCGAGACCGTCGTGAACGCGGAGCGCCTCGACGGCACCGTGCTGCTCGCCGGCTGCGACAAGTCGCTCCCGGGCATGCTCATGGCCGCGGCACGCCTCGACCTCGCGAGCGTCTTCCTCTACGCGGGCTCGGTCGCGCCGGGCTACGTCAAGCAGGCGGACGGCTCCTTCAAGGAGGTCACGATCATCGACTCCTTCGAGGGCGTCGGTGCGTGCAAGGCCGGCAAGATCACCGAGGCCGAGCTGAAGGAGATCGAGTGCGCGATCGTCCCGGGCGAGGGCGCCTGCGGCGGGATGTACACGGCGAACACGATGGCCTCCGTCGCCGAGGCGCTCGGCATGTCGCTGCCCGGCTCCGCCGCGCCGCCGTCGGCCGACCGTCGCCGCGACTACTACGCCCACCGCTCGGGCGAGGCGGTCGTGAACATGCTGCGCAAGGGCATCACGGCGCGCCAGATCCTGACGAAGGAGGCGTTCGAGAACGCCATCGCCGTCGCCATGGCGCTCGGAGGCTCGACCAACGTCGTCCTGCACCTCCTCGCGATCGCGCACGAGGCCGAGGTCGAACTCTCCCTCGACGACTTCAACCGCATCGGCTCGAAGGTCCCGCACATCGCGGACATGAAGCCGTTCGGCCAGTACGTGATGAACGACGTCGACAAGAACGGCGGCATCCCCGTCGTCATGAAGGCGCTCCTCGACGCCGGGCTGCTGCACGGCGACGTCATGACCGTCACGGGCAAGACCATGGCCGAGAACCTCGCTGAGATCGACCCGCCGGCGCTCGACGGCAAGGTGTTCCGACCGCTCGACGAGCCGATCCACGCCACCGGCGGCCTGACGATCCTCAAGGGCTCGTTCGCGCCGGAGGGCGCCGTGGTGAAGACCGCGGGCTTCGACGCCGCCGTGTTCGAGGGCCCCGCACGCGTGTTCGACCGCGAACGCGCCGCGATGGACGCCCTCACCGAGGGGCAGATCCAGAAGGGCGACGTCGTCGTCATCCGGTACGAGGGCCCGAAGGGCGGCCCCGGCATGCGCGAGATGCTGGCGATCACCGCCGCCATCAAGGGCGCTGGCCTCGGCAAGGATGTACTACTGTTGACGGACGGACGATTCTCAGGCGGCACAACCGGCCTGTGCATCGGCCACATCGCACCGGAAGCGGTGGACGCAGGTCCAGTCGCATTCGTGCGCGATGGCGACCGCATCCGTGTCGACATCGCGGCTCGCTCGCTCGACCTACTGGTCGACGACGCCGAGCTGGAGGCCCGCCGAGCAGGCTGGGCCCCGCTGCCCCCGCGTTACACCCGCGGAGTCCTCGCGAAGTTCGCGAAGCTCGTTCAGTCCGCCGCCAAGGGCGCGGTCACGGGCTAGCGTCGACACCCGCACCACCGCCATCTCTCCAGGCAAGGAACACCTCATGCCCACGGAAGCAACTCCGCTGTCCGCGGCCGCCGGTGCACGCCGGACGCCGGAGGTCCTGACCGGCTCGGGAGCCGTCCTGCGGACGCTCGAGCACCTCGGGATCACCGACGTCTTCGGCCTGCCCGGTGGCGCCATCATCCCCTTCTACGACGAGCTCATGGCGTCCACGACGATCCGCCACGTCCTCGTCCGTCACGAGCAGGGCGCCGGTCACGCCGCCGAGGGCTACGCCTCGGCGTCCGGCCGCGTCGGCGTCGCCATCGCGACCTCCGGTCCCGGTGCGACGAACCTCGTGACCGCCATCGCCGACGCCTACATGGACTCGGTCCCGTTCATCGCCATCACCGGGCAGGTGTTCTCGACCCTGATGGGCACGGACGCCTTCCAGGAGGCCGACATCGTCGGCATCACGATGCCGATCACGAAGCACTCGTTCCTCGTGACCGACCCGGCCGACATCCCGGCGACCCTGGCCGCGGCGTACCAGATCGCGACGACCGGTCGGCCGGGCCCCGTCCTGGTCGACATCACCAAGGACGCCCAGCAGAAGTCGGCGCCCTACGTGTGGCCGCCCAAGATCGACCTGCCCGGCTACCGCCCGGTCACCAAGGCACACGGCAAGCAGATCGCCGCTGCCGCGCAGCTGCTCGCCGAGTCCGAGCGTCCGGTCCTGTACGTCGGCGGGGGTGTCGTGCGCGCCGGTGCCACGGCCGAACTCAAGGCGTTCGCCGAGGCCACCGGTGCGCCCGTCGTCACCACGCTCATGGCGCGCGGCGCGTTCCCCGACTCGCACCCGCAGCACCTCGGCATGCCCGGCATGCACGGCACCGTCCCGGCGGTGCTCGGCCTGCAGGACAGCGACCTCATCATCGCGCTCGGCGCCCGGTTCGACGACCGCGTGACGGGCAAGGCCGACGAGTTCGCGCCGCACGCCAAGGTCGTGCACGTCGACATCGACCCCGCCGAGATCTCGAAGATCCGGTTCGCGGACGTCCCGATCGTGGGCGACGCGAAGGAGGTCCTGGCCGACCTGCTCGACGCCTGGGGCGGCATCGCACCCGCCGACCGCGCGGACACCGCGGCGTGGTGGCAGAAGCTCGAGCAGCTCCGCGGGGACTTCCCGCTCGGGTACGCGGAGCCGACCGACGGCCTCCTCGCGCCGCAGGCGATCATCCGTCGCATCGGCGAGCTCACCGGCCCGGAGGCGATCTACGCCTCGGGCGTCGGGCAGCACCAGATGTGGTCCGCGCAGTTCATCCAGTACGAGCGTCCGCACGCGTGGCTGAACTCGGGCGGCGCCGGCACCATGGGCTACTCCGTCCCGGCGGCCATGGGCGCCAAGGTCGCCGAGCCGGACCGCGTGGTCTGGGCGATCGACGGCGACGGTTGCTTCCAGATGACGAACCAGGAGCTCGCGACCTGCGTCATCAACGACATCCCGATCAAGGTCGCGGTCATCAACAACTCGTCGCTCGGCATGGTGCGGCAGTGGCAGACGCTGTTCTACGACGGCCGCCACTCCTTCACCGACCTCGAGACCGGCCACCAGAGCCGCCGGGTGCCCGACTTCGTGAAGCTCGCCGACGCGTACGGTGCCCTCGGCATCCGCGTCGAGCGCGCCGACCAGGTCGACGCCGCCATCCAGCTCGCGCTCGAGACGAACGACCGCCCCGTGGTGATCGACTTCGTCGTGAGCCGTGACTCGATGGTCTGGCCGATGGTCCCGCAGGGCGTCGGCAACTCCTCGATCGAGTACGCCCGCGACCACGCGCCCAGCTGGGACGTCGAGGACGCCGACATGACCGGAGACCCCGCATGAGCCACGTCCTCTCCCTGCTCGTCGAGGACAAGCCGGGTCTGCTGACGCGCGTCGCCGGCCTGTTCGCCCGACGCGGGTTCAACATCGAGTCGCTCGCCGTCGGCAACACGGAGGTCGAGGGCCTGTCCCGCATCACCGTCGTGGTGGACGTCGAGGACCTGCCGCTCGAGCAGGTGACGAAGCAGCTGAACAAGCTCGTCAACGTCATCAAGATCGTCGAGCTCGACTTCTCGCAGTCGGTCCAGCGCGAGCACATGCTGGTCAAGGTCCGGGTCGACAACCAGACCCGCTCCGCCGTGCTCGAGGCCGTGACCCTCTTCCGTGCGCAGGTCGTCGACGTCGCGACCGACTCGCTCGTGGTCGAGGTCACCGGCGACCCGGGCAAGATCCAGGCCATCCTGCGCGTGCTCGAGCCGTACGGCATCAAAGAGCTGGCCCGCGCGGGCCTCCTCGGCATGGGCCGCGGGCCGAAGAGCATCACCGACCGCGTGCGCTGACGCGCACCCGACTTCCGGCCTGGAGGCACGTGGCCTGCCCGCCACGCGCCTCCCGGCCGCACCACCAGACCACCAGAACCAAGGAGACACACCCTCGTGACTGACATCGTGTACGACGCCGACGCCGACCTGACGCTCATCCAGGGCAAGAAGGTCGCCGTCATCGGCTACGGCTCGCAGGGCCACGCCCACGCCCTCAACCTCCGCGACAGCGGCGTCGAGGTGAAGATCGGCCTCAAGGAGGGCTCGAAGAGCCGGCAGAAGGCGGAGGAGGCCGGCTTCGAGGTCCTGACCCCGGCCGACGCGACCGCCTGGGCCGACGTCGTCGTCATCCTCGCCCCCGACCAGGTGCAGCGCATCGTCTACGCCGAGGACATCAAGCCGAACCTCAAGGACGGCGCCACGCTCGTCTTCGGCCACGGCTTCAACATCCGCTACGGCTACATCGAGGCGCCCGCGGGCGTCGACGTGTCGCTCGTCGCGCCGAAGGGCCCCGGCCACACCGTCCGTCGTGAGTACGAGGCCGGCCGCGGCGTGCCGGTGATCGTCGCCGTCGAGGTCGACGCGTCCGGTTCGGCGTGGGACCTCGCGTGGAGCTACTCGAAGGCGATCGGCGGCCTGCGCTCCGGCGGCATCAAGACCACCTTCACCGAGGAGACCGAGACCGACCTGTTCGGCGAGCAGGCCGTCCTCTGCGGTGGCACCTCGCAGCTCATCCAGTACGGCTTCGAGACCCTCACCGAGGCGGGCTACCAGCCGCAGATCGCCTACTTCGAGGTCCTGCACGAGCTCAAGCTCATCGTCGACCTCATCTGGGAGGGCGGCCTCACCAAGCAGCGCTGGTCGATCTCGGACACCGCCGAGTTCGGCGACTACGTCTCCGGCCCGCGCGTGATCTCGCCCGAGGTCAAGGAGAACATGAAGGCCGTCCTGAAGGACATCCAGGACGGCACCTTCGCCAAGCGCTTCATCGAGGACCAGGACGCCGGCGCGCCGGAGTTCAAGGAGCTCCGCGCGAAGGGCGAGGGCCACCCGATCGAGGCCACCGGTCGCGAGCTGCGCGCGCTGTTCGCGTGGAAGTCGAACGACTCCGACTACGTGGACGGCTCGGCCGCGCGGTAGTCTTCGCAACACCACTCGATGACGAGGCGGCGGTGCTCCCTGCACCGCCGCCTCTCGATGTGACCCGAACGTTATGCAGCAGCTCCTCATCACCCCCGGCGCCGGAGATCGGCGTGTCCGCGCGGCTTCCGCGCCCGTCCGCGACCGGTCGTCGTCCGTCGCGCGACGGTCGTCGTCGACCTCGGTCCGCGCTGGTCAGAACCGTACCGATCGGCATGGGATGATCGTCCGATGGCGGTGACGAGACGAGCGGTCCACATCGGCGCCGGCAAGATCGGGCGCGGCTTCGTGGGCCAGTTCCTCGTGGCGAGCGGCTACGAGCTCACCTTCGTCGACGTCGACGAACGCGTCGTCTCGGCCCTCAACGAGGCCGGACGCTTCGTCGTGCACGAGGTCGGCGAGATGCCGGTCGAGCACCTCGTCTACGGCTTCCGCGCGCTGAACAGCAAGTCGGACCGCGACCGCGTCGTGCAGGCCATCGCCGAGGCCGACGTGGTCACGACCGCGGTCGGGGCCCGGACGCTGCCGCTCGTGGCGCCGGTCATCGCCGACGGACTCGCGGCCCGCGCCGCCGACCGCGGCGAGGTCACGATCGTCGCGTGCGAGAACGCCTTCAACGCCACCGACTCGCTGCACGCGAGCATCCGGAGGGCGCCCGTGCTCGAGGACCGCGACGTCGCGGCGGTGTTCGCGAACTGCGCGATCGACCGCATCGTCCCCGACCAGTCCGGCGTCCTCGGGCAGTCCGGCGGGCTCGACGTCGTGCTCGAACCGTTCTACGAGTGGGTCATCGAGCGCACCCCGTTCGACGCATCGGGCAGCGAGCCGCCCGTCATCGACGGCGTGACGTGGGTCGACGACCTGCAGCCCTTCGTGGAGCGCAAGCTCTACACGGTGAACACCGCGCACGCCACGGCGGCCTACCACGGCTCCACCCGCGGCATCCGCCTCATCCGCGAGGCCCTGGAGGACCGAGAAGTCCGCGCCGAGGTCGACGGCGTCCTCGCCGAGACGACCGCGCTCCTCGTCGCGAAGCACGGCTTCGACCCGGCGGAGCACGCGCGGTACGTCGCCGCGAACCTCTCGCGCATCGCGAACCCGCACCTGCCCGACACGACCATCCGGGTGGGGCGCAACCCGCTCCGCAAGCTCGGTCGGCGCGAACGCTTCGTCGGTCCGGCCGCGCAGCTCGCCGAGCGCGGGCTGCCCGTCGACCACCTGCTCGGCGCGGTCCGCGCGGCGCTGGCGTTCGACGACCAGGACGACCCGGAGTCGATCGAGCTGCACGCGCTCCTGCGGTCCGGCGCGACCGCGCACGCGCTCACCGAGATCCTGACCGGACTCATGGAGAGCCACCCGCTGTTCCCGGCGGTCCGCGACGTCGTGGCGGCGGTTCTGGAGACCGAGTCCGCCGACGTCTGAGCGCCGGGCGATCCCGCCAGACCGGCGTGCGTCGTCCTCGACGCCTCGTAGAATCGAGGCATGACCACGGCAGCCTCACCTCCGGACGGGTCCGTCGACCACGACGACGACGACGCGCTGAACTGGGGTGACGCGGACGACGCGACGCACGTCGACGCCGCGCACAACCCCGTCGCGGTCAAGCAGCAGCGGACGCGTGACGACGAGGGCCCCGTCGGCTCCGGGCCGCTCGTCGGCTTCGGCGTCCTCGGTGGCCTCTACCTGCTCTACACGGTCGCGTGGTTGATCAGCGCGAGCGTGCTCGTGGTCGCCGACCCCGCGTCGGAGGTCATGCGCGCGCTCGCGATCGTCGCGCCCGCGCTCTGGTTCGTCGCGACGCTCTGGCTCGGCCAGACCGCGCGCAACCGCACGAAGTTCGTCTGGCTCCTGATCGGCGCCGTCGTGCTCATCCCGTGGCCGTTCATCCTGACGAGGAGCTTCGGGTGACCGTCGACACCGCCTCCGGGCCGACCACGGTCCGTGTCCTGACGCCCTGGCGCATCGCGGTCTGGGTCGTCGCCGCGCTCCTGCTCGCGTACGTCACGTGGCAGGCCGTCGGCAACTTCGTCGGCGTCTCCACCCGGCTGCAGGAGAACAACGCCTTCCTCGCGCAGAACGGCGCGGCCGCCCTGCAGTCCTCGGTGCCGTGGCCTGCCCTCGTCCTCGACGTCCTCATCGCCCCCGCCGGCTTCGTCGTGGCGCTGGTCGTCTCCCGACGCATGCCCGTCGCGCGCACGATCGTCGTCTTCGTCACGGCGCTCTGCGCCGTCAGCGCGCTGTGGTTCACGCTCCTGCAGTACGTGACGTCGACGCTGAGCATCGGGTCCTGACGGACCCGCGGACGGACGGGAGGCACGGTGCGCGTCGCGAGCCGTGCCTCCCGTCCGTCGTCCACGCACCCGGGCGGACCGCGCCGCGGTCGTAACCATCCGCCCGCGTCGATAGCATGGTGGGATACCGCCCGTCTCGTGTGAGGAAACAGCAGTCGTGCCGAAGCCGGTCGTCCTGATCGCCGAAGAACTCTCGCCCGCCACCGTCGACGCCCTCGGGCCCGACTTCGAGATCCGGAACGTGGACGGCACCGACCGCTCCGCGCTCCTGTCCGCCCTCGCCGACGCGAACGCGGTCCTGGTGCGCTCCGCCACCAAGGTCGACGCCGAGGCCATCGCGGCCGCGCCGAACCTGCAGGTCGTCGCCCGCGCCGGTGTCGGTCTCGACAACGTCGACATCAAGGCGGCGACCACCGCCGGCGTGATGGTCGTGAACGCCCCGACGTCGAACATCATCTCCGCCGCCGAGCTCACCGTCGGGCACATCCTGTCCCTCGCGCGCCACATCCCGGCGGCGCACGCGTCGCTCGCCGGGGGTGCCTGGAAGCGCTCCGCGTACACCGGCGTCGAGCTCTACGAGAAGACCGTCGGCATCATCGGCCTCGGCCGGATCGGTGCGCTCATCACGCAGCGCCTGCAGGCGTTCGGCGTCTCGGTGATCGCGTACGACCCGTACGTCACCACCGCTCGCGCGCAACAGCTCGGGGTCGAGCTCGTCTCCCTCGAGGACCTGCTGCGTCGCGCGGACTTCACGACGATCCACATGCCGAAGACGCCCGAGACCCTCGGGATGATCTCGGACGAGCAGTTCGCGCTCATGAAGCCCACGGCCTTCGTCGTCAACGTCGCACGGGGCGGCCTCATCGACGAGGACGCGCTCCGTCGCGCCCTCACCGCCGGCACGATCGCAGGCGCCGGCCTCGACGTGTTCGTGTCCGAGCCGCCGCAGGACGACGCGCTGACGTCGCTGCCGAACGTCGTCGTGACGCCGCACCTCGGCGCCTCGACGGACGAGGCCCAGGAGAAGGCGGGCGTCTCGGTCGCGAAGTCGGTGCGCCTCGCGCTCGGCGGCGAGCTCGTGCCCGACGCCGTGAACGTCGCCGGCGGTGTCATCGACCCGTACGTGCGCCCCGGCATCCCGCTCGTCGAGAAGCTCGGCCAGGTCTTCACGGCACTCGCGACCTCGCCGGTGACGAGCATCGACGTCGAGGTCCACGGCGAGCTCGCCGGGTACGACGTCAGCGTCCTCAAGCTCGCGGCGCTCAAGGGCGTCTTCACCGATGTCGTCAGCGACCAGGTCTCCTACGTCAACGCGCCGCTCATCGCGGAGCAGCGGGGCGTTTCCGTCCGGCTCATCACCGACGCCGACAGCCCGGAGTACCGCAACGTGCTCACCATCCGCGGCGCCCAGTCGGACGGCCCGGCGATCAGCGTCTCGGGCACGCTCACCGGCCCGAAGCAGGTCGAGAAGCTCGTCGAGATCAACGGCCACGACGTCGAGGTCCCGCTCGACCGGCACCACGTCGTCATGGAGTACGTCGACCGCCCCGGCATCGTCGCGGTGTACGGCAAGGAGTTCGGCGACGCGGGCATCAACATCGCCGCGATGCAGATCTCGCGCGAGGCTGCCGGCGGCCAGGCGCTCAGCGTGCTGACCGTCGACTCGCCGGTCCCCGCCGAGATCCTCGAGCACGTCCGCTCGACCATCGACGCGAGCTCGCTCCGCGAGATCGACATCACGCTGTAGGGGAGTCGGACAGATGACGCAGACCGTGAAGCTCGCCGTCGTGCGGGGTGACGGCATCGGACCCGAGGTCGTCGACGAGGCGCTCAAGGTCCTGCACGCCGTCCTGCCGGAGGACCTCGTCGTAGAGGAGACCGCGTTCTCCCTCGGCGCCGACCGGTTCCTCGCCACCGGGGACATCCTGACCGACGATGACCTGGCGGCGATCGCGGCACACGACGCGATCCTGCTCGGCGCCGTCGGGGGCGACCCGCGCGACCCGCGACTGGCCGGCGGGATCATCGAGCGCGGGCTCCTGCTGAAGCTCCGCTTCGCCTTCGACCACTACGTCAACCTCCGTCCCACCGTCGTGTACCCGTCGGTGGGGTCGCCCCTCGCCGAGACCGGCGACGTCGACTTCGTGGTCGTGCGCGAGGGGACCGAGGGCCCGTACGTCGGCAACGGCGGCGCGATCCGCGTGGGGACCCCGCACGAGATCGCGACCGAGGTCTCGCTCAACACCGCGCACGGCGTGGCGCGGGTCGTCCGCTACGCCTTCGCGCTCGCGGACCGGCGACCCCGGAAGCACCTCACGCTCGTGCACAAGAGCAACGTGCTCGTGCACGCCGGGGCGCTCTGGCAGCGGACGGTCGCGGCGGTCGCGGCCGAGTACCCGGACGTCACGGTGGACTACCAGCACGTCGACGCCGTCACCATCCACATGGTCCGCGAACCGTCGCGGTTCGACGTCATCGTCACCGACAACCTGTTCGGCGACATCATCACCGACCTCGCCGGTGCGATCAGCGGCGGCATCGGTCTGGCGGCCTCGGGGAACATCAACCCGGACGGCACCTTCCCGAGCATGTTCGAGCCGGTCCACGGTTCCGCGCCGGACATCGCGGGTCAGCAGAAGGCCGATCCCACGGCGGCCGTCCTCTCCGTCGCGCTGCTCCTCGACCACCTCGGTCGGGGCGACCTCGCGGCGCGGGTCACGGCAGCCGTCGAAGCGGACCTCGCCGACCGGGGCACCACGCAGCGTCGGACGACCGAGATCGGCGACGCGATCGTCGCCGCGGTCACGGCACGCACCACCACCGCCTGACAGGAGTCACCCATGTCGACCGACACCGCCTTCGGGCTCGAGTTCGCCACCACCCCGTCACCCGAGCGCCGCGCCGCAGCGGAGCGCGAGGCGATCCTGGCGGACCCGGGCTTCGGCAAGCACTTCACCGACCACATGGCCACGGTCCGTTGGACCCTCGACGACGGATGGCGCGATGCGTCGATCCACCCGTACGGCCCGCTCTCGCTCGACCCGAGCGCGAGCGTCCTGCACTACGCGCAGGAGATCTTCGAGGGGCTCAAGGCCTACCGGCACGCGGACGGCTCGGTCTGGACGTTCCGCCCGGACGCCAACGCGCGGCGCTTCCAGCGGTCCGCCCGCCGGCTGGCCCTGCCGGAGCTCCCGGTGGAGGCCTTCGTCGAGTCCATCCGGCAGCTCGTCCGGACCGACGTCGACTGGGTGCCGTCCGCCCCCGAGACGAGCCTGTACCTCCGTCCGTTCATGATCGCGACCGAGTCGTTCCTCGGCGTCCGTGCCGCTCAGGCCGTGGACTACCACTGCATCGCCAGCCCCGCGGGTGCGTACTTCACCTCGGGTCCGAAGCCGGTGTCGATCTGGCTCTCGACGACGTACGCCCGAGCCGGCAAGGGCGGGACGGGTGCGGCGAAGACGGGCGGGAACTACGCGTCGTCGCTCCTGCCCCAGCAGGAGGCCTACGAGCACGGCTGCCAGCAGGTGATGTTCCTCGACTCCCAGGAGGGCAAGTACCTCGAGGAGCTCGGCGGGATGAACGTCGTCCTGGTGAAGTCGGACGGCACGCTCGTCACCCCCGACTCGGACTCCATCCTCGAGGGCATCACGCGCGACTCGATCCTGCAGCTCGCGGAGGACCGCGGGCTCCGGGTCGAGCGTCGCCGGGTGACGCTCGACGAATGGCGCGACGGCGTCGCCGACGGCTCGATCACCGAGGCGTTCGCGTGCGGCACGGCCGCCGTCGTGACCCCGATCGCGGAGCTCCGCGGCGACGGGTTCACCATCGGTTCGCCCACCGAGGGAGCGGGCGAACTCACGATGTCCCTCCGTGAGGAGCTCACCGACATCCAGTACGGCCGTCGTCCCGACCCGCACGGGTGGATGACCAAGCTGACCGACCCGTCCTGATCGCGGCACCGGGTCGGTAGGGTCGAACGGTGAAGATCGCACGGTTCAGCAGCAAGGGCGAAGACCCCCGCTACGGCATCCTCGACGAGCGTGACCTCGTCGTGCTCGCGGGGGATCCGATGTACCAGGGGTTCGAGACGACGGGGGAGCGGGTCCCGCTGACGGAGGCGAAGCTGCTCGCCCCGGTGATCCCGCGCTCGAAGGTGATCGGCGTCGGACTCAACTACGCCGAGCACGCGTCGGAGATGGACGAGCGGTCGGGTGACGACCCCGTGGTGTTCCTCAAGCCGAACACCACCGTGATCGGACCCGACGACCCCATCCGTCTGCCGGCCGGCGTCGGACGGGTCGACCACGAGGGCGAGCTCGCCATCGTGATCGGGTCCCTCGCCAAGAACGTCCGACGCGAGGACTTCGCCAGCGTCATCCTCGGTTACACCATCGCGAACGACGTGACCGCCCGCGACCTCCAGGCTCGCGACGGCCAGTGGACCCGAGCGAAGGGGTTCGACACCTTCTGCCCGCTCGGCCCTGCGATCGAGACCGAGATCGATCCCTCGGACATCCGCCTCGAGACCCGCGTGGACGGTGAACTGCGCCAGGCGGCCTCGACGAGCGAGATGATCCACGACATCCCGTCGCTCATCGAGTTCGTGTCGTCGATCTGGACGCTCCTGCCCGGGGACGTCATCCTCACCGGGACGCCCGCCGGCGTGGGGGAGATCCGCGACGGCGAGGTCGTCGAGGTCACCGTCTCCGGTCTGGGCTCCCTGAAGAACCCCGTCATCGCGAAGCACTGATGCGCCCCGCCGATCGGCCCGCTCCCCACACCGGGGGCGGGCCGTTCGCCGTTCCGGGGCCGATCAGCCCGGGATCGCCGCGGTCGTGCTCGATCGCGACACGCCCGGGATGGGGGCTGGTTGGCGGGGCCCCCAGGGCGTGTGTAGAGTAATCACTCGTTGCCGCTGAGGCGGAGAACGGAACGGCCGAGACGGTCACCGGGTCACTGACCTGGAGATGCAGTCCGGACGGGGTACCGCTCGCAGCAACGTCACCCGATGAAGCGCCACCGCAAGGTGTCGTGTTCGGTGTGGAAGGAAGTGCCTCTCTGGCGGAACCTCTTCGAGGGGTCGAGTGGGGAGTGCGTCTGGTCCTTGAGAACTCAACAGCGTGCACATTGTCAATGCCAATTTATTGACCCCGTTGCCTTCACTTGTGGAGGTACGGAGACAATTCCTTTTGGATAGACAGAACTTGTCAGTAGACAGTTCTTTTTGTCAGTATCAACTCGGCCATGCTTTCGGGTGTGGTTGGTAATTTTTTACGGAGAGTTTGATCCTGGCTCAGGACGAACGCTGGCGGCGTGCTTAACACATGCAAGTCGAACGATGAAGCCCAGCTTGCTGGGTGGATTAGTGGCGAACGGGTGAGTAACACGTGAGTA
>CAJYUW010000045.1 GCA_913778205.1 uncultured Curtobacterium sp. | reverse complement strand
GGGGGCGCCGCCCGGGGCCTCCCGGCCGTCCCGTGGGCGCGCCACCCACCCTGCCGGGCGTCGGGACGCCGCCGGAACGGGGTGCTGTCAGCCCCTCCTCCGGTCCGGCGGACGGAAGTACCGTGGCCCTGTGGACCACCGCGCCGAAGCCCGTGACTTCCTGTCGAGCCGCCGCGCCCGCATCACGCCCGAGCAGGCCGGGGTGGAGACCTTCGGCTCGCGTCGCCGGGTCACCGGTCTCCGACGCGAGGAGGTCGCACGACTCGCCGGCGTGAGCATCGACTACTACACCCGGCTGGAGCGCGGGAACCTGCAGGGCGTCTCCGACACCGTGCTCGACGCGATCGCCGGAGCCCGCACGACCGGGACCTCGCTGCG
The DNA here is from genome assembly GCA_913778205.1 of uncultured Curtobacterium sp. Classification (GTDB taxonomy): domain Bacteria; phylum Actinomycetota; class Actinomycetes; order Actinomycetales; family Microbacteriaceae; genus Curtobacterium. Next base: position 13,303 of record CAJYUW010000045.1, on the reverse strand, counting down.
CTCATCGGGGAGCTCTCGATCCGGAGCGACGAATTCCGGGAGCTCTGGTCGGCCCACGACGTCCGACGGCACTACGCCGGCGTGAAGTCGTTCCTCCACCCCGTCGTCGGACCGCTGGAGCTGCACTACCAGACGCTCGAGCTCACCGAGGACCCGGGGTTGTCGCTCACGATCTACCCGCCGGTCCCCGGCAGCCCCACGGCGGACGCACTCCGGGTGCTCGCGTCGTGGGCGGCCACCGAGGGCATCGGGGAGCGGGCCCGCTCGCGCGTCTGAGACGGTGCCGACACGGCCGCCGTGGTGACGATCGGTCCGTCAGACCACGAGCGGCCGTGCGACCGCGACCTCCCCGTGCTCCACGAGCCACCGCACCGCGTCGAGAACCGTTTCCTCGGCGGTGTACGTCGGCTCGTACCCGAGCACCCGCCGCGTCTTGTCGAGGCTGAAGACCTGCGACCGCGACAGGTGTTGCCAGCTGGCGTCGGCGTCGTCGTCGGCCGTGGTCGCGCGGAACCGTTCCCAGGTGACGGACTCGAGCCGGGCCTCCTGGCCGAACCACGACGCGACCAGGTGGGCGTACCCGCGCACCGTGAGCGCCGTCGGGGCGGTCACGAAGCAGTCCTCGCCGGCCGCGGAGTCGCGGTGCTCGACCGCGAGCTGGAACGCCTGCGCGACGTCGTCGGCGTGCACGTGGGCCATCGCCTCGGCGCCGAGCCCCGGCACCTGGACCGGCTCCCCTGCGGACAGCCTGGTGATGACCGAGGTGTCGAGGTTGCCGAGCGGCCCGATCGGGACCCAGCCCGGCCCGCTGATGTGGCCGGGGTGCAGGGTCGTCGTCACGACACCACCTGAAGCGGTTTCTTCCTTGTACATTCGGGCGATCGCGTCCTTCTGTTCGCCGTACTCACCGAACGGCGGCGTCGCGTTCGCCTCCGTGATGGGCAACACGTGCGAGAGGCCCGCACGCCAGATGGACCCGCAGTGCACGAGGTGCGTGTCCGACCCGCGGAGGGCGTCGAGCACCGCCCGAGCGCTGTCGACGGTGAAGCACACGAGGTCGATCACCGCGTCTGCGCGCAGACCTGCGATCCGGGCGCCGAAGGTCCCGTCGCGGTCCTCCTGCTCGCGGTCGACGGTGACCCGCTCGACCCGATGCCACTCCGGGGCGTCGACGTAGGCGGAACGGGTACCACGGGTGAGGACCACGACGTCGTGGCCGGCCCGGACGAGACGGGGGACGAGGAAGGAGCCGATGTGACCGGTGGCCCCGATGACGACGATGCGCATGGACGCCAGGCTAGGCCGGGGTGGCTGCGAGACGGGACACCGGGACGGACCCGCTGACCGTTCCGCGGCGGGGCCGGTCGCGACGCGGTGCGCGTCAGTCGGCGGTGACCGCCTTCACGGACCCCGCGATGACGGCGGCGTCCTCGGCGAGCGCCACCACCGGGTCCGGCAGGTGCGTCACCCCGCCGACGGCCTTCCGCGCCGCCCAGCCGACGAAGCTGCCGACCACCGCGCCGACGCCGCCGAGGATCGCGCCCTCGACCGCGAGGTTCCGCCGACCGGTCGTCCCCAGGGCCGCGCCGGCGAGCGCTCCGGAGGCGATCCGCCCGAGGATGGCGGGGAAGCCGATCCTGCTCGGGGTGGCGGGGAGCTTGTCGCCGATGAGCTCACCGACGGCGGCCGCGACGAGGATCCCACGTCCGAGCGGCGAGGCGAAGACCTTCCAGTCCTGCCACGCACCGGAGAGCTTCCGGTTGTCGTGGTTCAGCGCGAGCACGGCGAGGGGCATGGCGCTGCGGCCACCGCTCATGACGCCCAGTGCGAGCGTCCGGGCGAGGGTGCGCTGTTCGTGGTCGGTGCTCATCGGTGTCTCCTCCTGGCTGACGCGTCGTGGTCCTCCCGCGACGCTACGCACCCTGTGCTGGGAGGTCCTGCGGTCCTACCATCGGCAGATGGAGACGATCACCGTCGAACGACACGAGCACGTGGCGGCGCCACCCGCCGCGGTGCTGCCGTTCCTCGCGGACCTCACGCGCTGGCGTGCGTGGTCGCCGTGGGAGGGCGCCGACCCGGACCTGCGCCGCGACTACGCCGGCGAGCCGGGGACCGTGGGCGCCACGTACGCCTGGTCGGGCAACCGGAAGGCCGGGGCCGGCAGCATGCGGGTCACCGAGGTCACGGCGGACGGGGTCGCCGTCGCCCTCGAGTTCACGAAACCGTTCCGGTCGAGCAGCGTCTCGCGCTTCGTGCTCGTGCCGTCCGGCTCGGGGACCGACGTCACCTGGCGGATGGAGAGCCCTCGGACGTTCATGACCCGGGTGTTCCCGCTCGACCGGCTCATCGGGCCCGACTTCGAGCGTGGGCTCCGGCAGCTCCGGGCAGCGGTGGAACGGGGCTGAGCCGCGCGGAGGCCCACCGGGTACCGTCCGGACGATGAGCAACGTCATCCTCTTCGGCGGTCACGGCAAGGTCGCGCTCCTCGCGACGAAGATCCTCTCCGACCGCGGCCACACCGTCACGTCCGTCATCCGCGACCCCGGGCAGTCCGACGACGTCCGTGCCCACGGCGGCGAGCCCCGCGTCGCCGACATCCAGGAGCAGACCCTCGACGCGTTCACGGACCTCGTCCGCGGTCACGACGTGGTCGTGTGGTCGGCCGGCGCCGGCGGCGGCTCGGCCGACCGGACCTGGGCGATCGACCGCGACGCGGCCGTGCTGACCGTGCAGGCCGCTGCCCGCGCCGGCGTCGACCGCTACGTGATGGTGTCGTGGTCCGGTTCGGTCCTCGACCACGGCGTCCCCCAGGACGACGACTTCTTCGCGTACGCCCAGTCGAAGTACGTCGCCGACGCGGTGCTCCGCGACTCCGGGCTCGCCTGGACCGTGGTCGCGCCGAGCACGCTGACCGACGACGAGCCGACGGGCCGTGTGGACTGGGACGGCTCGTCGTCGCAGGTGCCCCGTGGCGACGTCGCGCACGTGGTCGCCGACGTCGTGGAGGACCCGTCGACGGCGGGGCACACGGTCCGGTTCAACGGCGGCTCGACGGAGATCGCGTCGTTCCTCTCGGCCTTGGCCTGAGCCCCGTCCGACCAGACGGGCCCTGGGCACCGCCTGAGCACCGTCCGACCAGACGGGCCCTGGGCACCGCCTGAGCACCGCCCGACCGGTCACCCGGTCACCCGGTCCGCTCGGCCGCGCAGCGCAGGTCAGTAGATCGCCGCGATCCCGACCATGTCGCCGCGGCCGAGCGTCCGTGACCCGAGGGCGCACGGGCCCATCGACTTCTCCATCACCTGGCCGGTGCCGGTGGCGACGTGGCCGAGGCCGTACAGGTGCCCCCACTCGTGCGTCGCGACGGCCTGCACGTCGTAGCGGGTCCCGGTGCACGTCGAGGCGGTGCTCCACGCGTACTTCGTGTTGTACCGCTGGTCGGCCTCCTTCGCGACGCCGTCCTGGTCGAACCAGACGCACGTCACACCGAGGGTCCCGACGGGCAGGTACCCCCAGCCGACCACGCTCGAACCGTTGTTCGCCGAGCAACCGCCCGCGATGGTCACGTTGTACGCCTGCTTCGTCGTGCCCGCGAACGCGTTCGCGGCGGTCGACGTCACCGTTCGGCTGCACGACGAGACGGTGCCCGTCCAGGCGCTCGCGGCCCGCTGCACCGCCGTCTGGGCGGCCGACGACGGCGCCCCCGCGGCGTTGTGGTACCACCGCACCGTGCCCGTCCACCGGTACGCGTTCCGGGTGTACGCGGTGCTCGTGCACTTCGTCGACGCCGCGGCCGAGGTCGTGGCGGACCTCGTCGCTCCGCTGGCCCGCTGTTCCCGGACCGCGGTCGGTGCGCCGTGCCACGACTCGCCGACCCGCACGGCGACGCCGCCCCGGCCGGTGTTCGTGACGACGACCTCCGGCGCCTCCTCCGCTCCCGGAGCGGCGACGCTCAGCGCCACGACGGACTCGCCACGAGCCGGGACCGCGAACGTGCGGCCGTCGGCCAGCCGGACCGTGCCCCCGGACGTCGTGCACCCCGACTGCAGCGCGCGGATGCTCAGGGGCCCGGCCGGACAGGCCGAGCCTGACGTCGGCGGTGCGGCGCTCGCGGGCACCGCGGTGACGGTGCACGTCACGACGGCGACGAGCGCGATGGCCGCGGCGGTCCACGGCGTGGTGCGAACGGGCATGGTGGTGCCTCTCCCCGGCAGCGCCCCTGCGCCCGCCGGCCCCTGGTGGCGCCCATGGTAGACACGCCGCCCCCGGAGTCGCCACGACCCCGTTCGGGCCACGGCGCACTCGCGATCGCCGGCGGGCACGCAGCTCGTCGGCGCCGGCCCAGCGCTCGGTGCCGGTCAGCGCTCGGCACCGGGCAGCGCTCGGTTCCGGTCAGCGCCCGGCACCGGGCAGCGCTCGGCGCCGGTCAGCTTCCGATCCGGCCGGGAGGCGCGTGGCGGCGCCGCCACGGGCCTCCGGGTCCGTCAGACCGGCAGCGGGGCGACGCCCCACCAGCCGACCCCGTCGCCGTCGCGGACGAGGTGGTCGGCTCTCCTCCCGAGGGGTTCCGCGACGGCGAAGTCGGCGATCTCCCACCCGAACTGCTCCGCGGTCGGTTCGTCCCCGGAGAAGGGCTCGGCGTACACCCCGTCCGCGTACACCGGGGCGCCGCGACTCCCCTCGAGCGCCGCGCGCAGCCCGATCGGGTCGCCCTCCGACCAGGAGTACACGACGCAGAAGCCCTCGGTGTCCCGGAGCGGCCACCCGTCGCGCACCGTGATCGACCGCCACTCGGTCGGCCCGCCGTCGCGGAGCTTCCGGAGGCAGGCGAGCAGGGCGCGGTCGCTCCAGGTCGGGGAGGGCACGGCCTCCGCCGCGGCGATCAGGGCATCGTGTTCGGGGCCGGGCACGAGGTCATGGTGCCACGGTCAGCGTGTGCGGCGCGGCCCCGACGCCTCGACCGTGCGCGTGACCACCCACCGGTGCTTGCCGATCATCCGGTCGCGCGCGAAGCCGGCCCGCTCAAAGGTCGACAGCGCCCCGTGGAACAGGAACCCCGCCGGCACGACCCCGGCCGGCTCGGGGTACCCCTCGACCCGTCCGCCACCGGCCGCCGCGATGAGGTCGAGCGCACCCAGCAGCGCCGTCGTCGCGACCCCGCGGCGTCGGTGACCCGCGCGGGTGTGGGTGCAGCCGATGCGCCAGTCCGGCAGCGGACCGTCCTGCGTCGCGTCGTAGCGGCGACGGTTCTTGATGTGCACGACCTCGGTGGCGGGTCCGTACTGGCACCAGCCGACGCAGAGCCGCCCGTCGAACACGAGCGCCGCGTGGGCCGAGTCCGCGAGGACCCGGGCCGCCTTGCGCTCCCGGTTGCAGGCGGCGTCGCGGGTGAGTCCCTCCTCGTGCATGCCGTTGCACCAGCAGCCGCTCGGGTACCCGTCGCTCGACGCGCAGAGCTCCGCGAACGCGTCCCACGTCGCCGGGTCGAGCGGCCGGACCTCGAGTGCGGCAGCGCTGGCGGCCGCGCGGGCGTCGTCGGTCATGAGCACCTCCGCCGGCAACCTACCGCCGTGGCGCCCGCACCGCAGCCGGGTTCACGCGTGCACGGGCTCCACTCGTGCTCCGGGTTTACTCGTGCTCCGGGTTCATTCGTGCTCCGGGTTCACTCGTGCTCCGGGTCCTCCTCCGGGTTGAAGTGCGAGTCCGTCTCCGAGAACCCGGCCGCGAGGCCGTCCGGGTGGTTCGGGATCGTCGCGTCGTCGCCGAGGCCGCCGGCCTTCGCGGTGCCGTCCTCGTCGTTCTTCGGGGCCTCCGGGCGGGTGTCGTCCGTGTCCGACATGGTGCTCCTCTCGTCGGTCGTCGCTGAGCGTCCACTCATCCTGCGCCGCGGCGCTGGGCGGGCGCCGCGCACGGCGGGAACCGGCCAGGGCCGTGACCCGACGCCGGACGGGAGGCCCGTGGCGGCGCCGCCACGGGCCTCCCGTCCGGAGGCCGGTCACCCGACGGAGCGGTCGCCGCGCGTCACGCGCCCGGCGTCAGCCGGTAGACGAGGCCGGCAGCGTCGTCCGTGACGTACAGCGATCCGTCCGGACCGGGGACCGCGTCCACGGTCCGCCCCCACCGGGACCCGTCGGGGTCCTGGAACCCCTCGACGACGGTGCGCGGCTGCCCGAGCGTCGCCGTCGCGTCGTCCCATGCGCTGTAGGAGACGGACGGCGGCCGCGGCGGCTCGCGGTTCCACGAGCCGTGCGTCGTGATGAGCGCGCCGTCGCGGAACGCCGTCGGCAGCGCGCTGCCGTGGGTGAAGACGAAGCCGATCGGTGCGCTGTGCGCCGGCAGGCCGACCATCGTCGGGGTGACGGTCGAGCAGTCGAGGGACGTGCCGTCCGGGTTGTTCGTCGGGTCCTCGACGGCGCCGAGGTCGAGCAGGTCGGGCTTCCCGCGGGAGTCCGGCTGACAGAAGGGCCACCCGAGCTCGGCGCCGCGGGTGATCCGCGTCACCTGGTCGTTCGGGTGCTCGTCGACGTACGACTGGACGCGCTGGCCGTACTGCCCCGTGCCGTCGCGGAAGGGGTACGGCTGGTTGTCGGCTTGGTTCACCGCGGCGAACAGCGTCCCGTCCGGCGCGAAGCCGAGTCCCTCACCGTTGCGCACCCCGGTCGCGAGGAGGGTGTCGCCGCCGCCGTCCAGGCGCACCTGCCGGATCACCGCCCGGTCGGGGTGGGTGCGTCGATCGGACCCGTCGCTGTTCGACGCGGACCCGATGTCGTAGGCGACGACGCCGTCGTGCACCGCGACGAACTTGCCGCCGTGCCCGCCGGTCGGCAGGTCGTCCACGAGCGTCGACCGGTCGGTGAGGCCGCCCGCGCGGTAGTGCCAGGTGACGATCCTCGTGCCCTCGCCGAGCACGACCACGGTCTGCCCGTCGTGCTCGGTCACCGCGACGCCCTGTGGGTCGTCGAGCCCGCGCGCGAGCTCCCGCACGGCCGGGGCCCTGCCACCACTCCGCGGATCGAGTCGCAGGAGGGTGCCGTGGTCGCCCGTCGTCACGAGCAGGCTCCCGTCCGGGAGCCACGCGGCCATCCGAGCGCCGGCGACGTCGGCCCACACCTCGGCGTGCCAGCCCTCCGGGACGGACAGGGAACGACCCCGGGCGGCACCGGCGTCGGCGCCGTCGGCGACCGTGAGGCGGACGGAGTGGAGGTCGCCCGACGGGTTGCCGGTCACCGCACCGGAGGCGCCGCCCCGGTCCGTTCCGCTCGTGCTGCCCTGGTCGCCCGGCCCACCCGTGCACGCGGTGAGCCCGCAGAGCAGCAGTGCAGCGGTGGTGACGCCGAGCAGGCGCCGGGTCGAGGTCGACACACCTGGAGGCTAGGCGCGGGTCCGGTCCGGCGCACGGCGGTGCGCCCAACGGACTGCGGAACCCGGGCCCCGACCGCCGAGTCGGGCCGACGCCGTCCGTGTCCGCTCGTCGGGGGCCGTCCACGACCGGCGTGGGGAACACTGTGCACATGCTCTCGGTGCGTGTCTCAGCCCCCTCGCCCCTCGTCGCGGACCTCCGCGCGACCCTGGCCGACGACCCGACCGTCTCCGACGTCACGGTGCTGCGCGGCGCGAGCCTCGACGGCGCCGGCGACGTGCTGCTCTTCGACATGGCGCGGGAGAACGCCAACGCGATCATGCGCCTCCTCCGCCACTCGGGGGTCCCCGAGCAGGGCACCGTGGCGGTGTACGACCCCGTCACCGTCCTGTCCGACAGCGCCGACGCCGCCGAGCGTGCCGCCCCCGGGCACCCCGCGGACGGTGTGCTCTGGGCGCAGCTCGCCGACCGTTCCCGCGAGGACGCCCGTCCGTCGGCGACGTTTTTCGTGTTCCTCGTCCTCGCCACCCTGATCGCGGGCATCGGCCGGCTGCTCGACCAGCCGATCCTGATCATCGGCGCGATGGTCGTCGGGCCGGAGTTCGCCCCGATCGCCGCCGCGTGCTACGCCGTCGTCCGTCGTCGCCGGGGTGTCGTCGTCGGCGCGCTCGTGACCCTCTTCGGCGGGTTCGCGCTGTCGGCGTTGATCGCGTGGGGGCTGTGGGCGGTCGCCTACGCCGCCGGTCTCATCACGTTCGACCAGGCGACCACCGGCGAGCAGACCGAGTTCATCGTCGCACCCGACGGGTGGTCCTTCGTCGTCGCGGTGCTCGCCGGGATCGCCGGCGTGCTCTCGCTGACGTCGGCCAAGCCTTCGGCACTGGTCGGCGTGTTCATCTCCATCACGACCGTCCCGGCCGTCGGCACGGTCGGCCTGACCCTCGCCGTCGGTGCCTGGGACGAGGCCGGTGCAGCCGTGCTCCAGCTGCTCCTCAACCTCGCGGGGCTGTTCCTCGCGGGCATCGCCACGCTCGCCGTGCAGCTCGTCGTCGGGCGGACGTTCCTGTCCGGTCGCGGTCGGCGCACGTCCGACCCGTCACGACGACGAGGGTCCCGCCACTGGCAGTGACCGCGCTCCGGTCCGTGCGGACCGGTCCGTCGGTGACGGGCCGGGAGTCAGACGGCGCCGTGCCGTCGGCGCACGGCGAACCACAGGACCGCGCCGAGGAAGGGGGCGATCAGCACCACGACCACCCAACCGACGCGGGCCTCGGCCGACAGCCGGGCATCCGTGACGATCGACCGCACGGCCGCCACCCAGAAGCACACGAGTGCCGCGAGCACGACCAGGACGATCGCTGCTGCGCTGTTCCCCATCACGGAGCCATGCTCGCACGGCCGGCCCGACGTGCCGACCCCGCGAACGGGTGCCCCGCTGCGGAACGCAGCGCCTGGCGGCCTGGAGGCGCGTGGCGGGGGCGCACCGTGCCTCCAGTCCGTCGTCGAACGGGTACCGGATCGGTCGACGGGAGCCGGCCATCTGTGGCGTGGACGACCCTCCGCGACAGGGAGCGGCGGGTCACGGGGCCGGTCGGCTCGGGCGGGTGCGCGCCAGCAGGATCGCCGGGACCACGGCGAGCGCCACGATGCCGGCCCCGATCAGCGCTGGACCGGCCACGCCGGTGGTGTCGAGGAGGCCGCCGACGATCGTCGTGCCGATCGCGGTCCCGAGGTTGAACGCGGCGACGGTGAGCGCGGAACCGAGCGGTGCCGCGTTGCCCGCGGCGTGCACCGCAGTGTGGATCAGGACGCCGTTGGCGCTCAGACCGAAGAGACCGAGGACCGCGACGAGGGTGCCGACGAGGACCGGCTGGTCGGTGACGAGCCCGATCAGGACGAGCAGCACCGCACTCGCGGCCGGCGTGGTGATCGTGACCAGGCCGGGGCGGGAGTCGCCGAACCGGCCACCGAGGAGCGTGCCGATGAAGGAACCGACACCGAACCCGGTGAGGACGATCGGCACGAGTCCCGCCGCGACTCCGGCCCGTTCCGAGAGCAACGGAGCGATGTACGAGTACGCGGAGACGACGCCGCCGCTGGTCAGGACGCAGGCGAGGAGCGTGAGCCAGAGTCGTCCGGAGCCGAGCCCGGTGAACTCGTCACGGATCCGACCGCGATCGTGTGCCGCGGCGTCGTGCGGGACGAACCGGGCAACGAGCACGGCGAGCACGATCGCGGCAGCCGCGATGGCCCAGAACGTGCCGCGCCAGCCGACCGCCTGGGCGAGGAAGGCGCCGAGCGGGACGCCGAGGACGGTGCCGAGGGATCCGCCGGCTCCGACGACACCCTGCGCGCGGGAGCCGAGCTGCGGACCGGCCCGGCGAGCGGCGACGACGGACGCGACGGACCAGAACGCCCCGGTCGCGACGGCGGTGAGGAGCCGGGCAGCCAGCATCACCGCGAAGTCCCCGGCCAGCGCGACGACGACGTGGCCGGCGACGAACAGCGCGAGGGCGAGCAGGAGCGCGAGCCGCTCCGGGAGCCGGATGGTCAGCAGCGTCATCGCCGGCGAGCCGACGATCATGCCGACGGCGAAGACGGTGATGAGCAGGCCGGCACGGCCGAGCGGGACGTGCAGGTCGGCGGCGACCTCCGGCAGGATGCCGGCGATCACGAACTCGGTCGTGATCATCAGGAAGGTGCCGACCGCGAGGACCGGTACGACGATCGGGAGTCGTCGTCCGGACCCCTCGATGGTCGTGGCGGTCTCGCTGGTCATGGTGGGTGCGTTCATCGTGCGGGCTCGTTCCGGAGTGGTGTCCCGAAGACCGTAGAGCGACGCTCCGGACGGGAGAGAGGTTCTGTCAGACCCCGTTCACCCGGAACGACCGTCCCGGTCGGCACCGGGCTGCGCCGGGTCAGCTGCGCGTTGGGAGTTGCGCGGAGTCGCGCTCGTCGGCGGGCTCGAGCCACTCGTTGCCGACCCCGGCACCGGGTGTGATGAAGGCGATGAGGGGTCGCCATCGGAGCCGGTCAGGGCCTCGCGTTCGCACCCCTCACCAGCTTCGGCATCGCCGGCGCGACCGTCGCCGACGCCGGAGCCGCCCCTGGGCTGGTCGACACCGCCCGCGGGTCGGCAGCTCACCCGGACTCGCAGCCCTCGTCGCCGCGTCCAGCTCACTGATCGCCGGCAACGGCGTCGTGGGAGTCGTCGGACGCACCCACAGGGCCCTCACCTTCGCCAGCCTCTTCACGGCTGTGGCGTTCGTCCTGTGCGCAACCGTCATCGTGCCGACCGTCCCACGGCGACGCCGCGAGCGGTCACTGCCGACCAGATGACCATCATCGGCGCTCGTCACCTTCCAGTCAGCAGGACATCCGACCGGTAGGCCTCAGCAGGTGACGACGGGACGGTGCCCCGTGTCGGTTTCGACATCGAAACGCCGTACCTGGTCGAGGTCGGCATAACGGCCCTGGGTTCGGCCCTGCACTGTCACCGTCCTGTTGTTCGCTTGCTCCGCTCGAGCATCCTCGCGCTTCGCGGCGGGTGGCCGGCTAGGGGATCTTCACCGAGTCGCGTTCGGGTGATCGATCGTCAGCCGTCGAGTGCGATGACCCACAGCAGCAGCAGGAGTCCTGCGACCAGCAGAACCCCGATCCCCGACCAGAACCACGGAGCGCTCGCGCCGCGTTCCGCTCTCGCTCGGCCGACCCCGTCGCGGTGAACGGCGATGACGGCAGCTCGCACGACCAGTCCGAGCCCCGCCAGCGCGATGACCACGAGTCCCCATCACGTCCACCACGAGAACTGCACAGATCGAACATGCCAGACGAGCCGAGCTCTTGATCGCGATGATGAAGAAGCGGCGTCCCGATGGCCGATCATCTCTCGGCCCCGACGAGCCACGGATGTTCGCCTCGATCACCCACGTCCAGCCCGGACGGACCCGTGCAGGGCTGAGCCGATCGCTCCCGCGACCGCGAGCACCAACCCGAAGGAAGCGATGACGAGCCCAGCCACCACGAGTCCGAGGTAGTCCTGCCCGAGGCCGAGGGTCTGCTGCATGGATAGGTGACATCTGATCTGGCTTGCCCGGTGGGGTTGGCCTGGAAGTATGCAATCGTGCCCGAGCCCTACCCGCAGGAGTTCCGCGACGACATCGTCCGTGTCGTTCGGAACCGTGAGCCGGGAGTGACGATCGAACAGATCGCCGCCGACTTCGGTGTCCACCCGATGACGCTGACGAAGTGGATGCGTCGCGCTGCGGGAGACGACGGGGAACGTCCCGGAACCACGCGTGCCGAGTCCGACGAGGTTCGCGAGCTCCGTCGGCGGAACCGGCTCCTCGAGCAGGAAGTCGAGGTGCTCCGACGGGCGGCGGCGTATCTGTCGCAGGCGAACCTGCCGGGAAAGGCTCTACCCGCTCGTGAGCGAGCTCGCCGCGGACGGGATCCCCGTCGCGGTGACGTGCCGGGTGTTGCAGCTTGCCCGCCAGCCCTACTACCGATGGTTGGCGGACCCGATCCCGCGAAGCGAGGTGGTGCGGGCGTATCGGGCGAACGCGTTGTTCGATGCGCATCGGGATGATCCCGAGTTCGGGTACCGGCTCCTCGTCGACGAGGCCCGCGACGCCGGCGAACCGATGGCGGACCGGACCGCGTGGACGATCGCGTCGGACAACGGCTGGTGGAGCGTGTTCGGGAAGAAGCCCGGCCCCGCGGTCCACGACGACCTCTGCACCATGACCGACGACCACGGCCGCATCCGACACGTGTTCACAGCCGAGGCGCCGAACCGGCTGTGGTTGACCGACATCACCGAGCACAACACCGCGGAGGGCAAGCTCTACCTCTGCGCGGTCAAGGACGCCTACTCCGGACGCATCGTCGGGTGCTCGATCGACTCCCGCATGAAGTCGCAGCTGGCCGTGTCGGCGTTAGAGAACGCGGTCCGGATGCGTGGCGACGTGGCCGGTTGTGTCCTGCATTCCGATAGGGGGTCGCAATTTCGGAGTCGGAAACTCCGGCGGGCACTCACCCGTCACAGCATGGTCGGGTCAATGGGCAGAGTCGCTTCCTGCGGTGACAACGCCGCGATGGAGAGCTTCTTCGCGCTCTTGCAGAACAACGTCCTGAACCGACGCTCCTGGGCCACACGGGAACAACTGCGAATCGCGATCGTGACGTGGATCGAGCGGACCTACCACCGGCGTCGCCGTCAGGCCCGCCTCGGCCGATTGACGCCCATCGAGTTCGAAACCATCATGAAGACCAACGTCGTACTGGCGGCGTGACGACAACTGTCACCAATCCGCGCATCAGACCCGACCGATGCCACGGCGCGGGGCTTCTCGACCGGACGCGTAGTGGGCGATCGCTAACCGGACGCCCGGCACGCTGCGTCACTCCCCCCGGAAACGCTTGTGACTGTTCACGCTGATCTGCGCGGTTTTGATCACGTTGTCTTGCGTCAGCTGCTTAGCAGCCGGTACATCGACGAGAGCCCCGCACCGATAAATGCGGGGCTCTCGTTTGAGTATCGATGTCTAGCGAGGCGGCGCTGTGCCTCGCTTGCGGCGAGCGATCAGCGCGTCGACCGCAATAAGTGCCAGCGCGCACAGGGCTCCGATGATGGCAAGCAACCACCAGCTGGTGTCTGTGAGGAAGCCGATCAAGCCCAGGATGACGATCGGTATCGCAATAAACTTCAGCAGCATCGAATCGACCCTAGCTGCAGTTGTTCCGGGCGGTCTTGACGAAGGGGCGGGAGTCGCCGATCTTCGCCTGGTAGCAGGAGTTGCCGGCGTACTTCTTGTTGGGACTGCTGCAGGTTGAGTTGACTCATTCGTTTAGGCCGCGAGTGCGACCTGTGGGTTGATGATCGTCTCGTACTCGATCGGGGTCAACTTGCCGAGACCGCGTTGCCGTCGTTTCCGGTGGTAG
>CAJYUW010000044.1 GCA_913778205.1 uncultured Curtobacterium sp. | reverse complement strand
CGGGCGTTAGCGTGGGACACAGAGGCCTCCTGGCAGTGGCAGAACTAGACAGCTCCATCAAGCCAGGAGGCCTCGTCGCGTCACAACCCCCGAAGTGTCACCAACGTCACGGCCGAGTACACCTAGGGCAGCGACGGCGACGCAGACGGCCGCGCAGCGCTCGTTCCGACGGAGACGCCGTCAGCGACGGCGACGCAGCGCTCGCTCCGACGAGACGCCGACGGCGACGACGACTGCTTCCGCGGAGCGCCTCAGGACAGCGTGAGCCCGAGCTTCCGTCCGGCGAGCCCACGGCCCATCGTCGTCACCCGGTCCGCGATCGCCCCGAGCGCCACCGCCGCCGGGTCGTCCGGCGCGCCGAGGACCACCGGCACCCCGGCGTCCCCGCCCTCGCGCAGCGGCACCGAGAGCGGCACGCTGCCGAGCACCGGCACCGGGGCGTCCTGCCCGCGCGAGAGCCGGGCCGCGGTCTCGGCACCACCGCCCTCGCCGAACAGGTGCAGCACCGAGCCGTCCGGCTGCGCGAGCCCGGCCATGTTCTCGACCACGCCGATCACCCGCTGACCGGTCTGCCGGGCGACGATCCCGCTCCGCTCGGCGACGTCGGCCGCCGCGGTCTGCGGGGTCGTCACGACCAGGACCTCGGCGTGGGGGAGCAGCTGGCCGACCGAGATCGCCACGTCGCCGGTGCCCGGCGGGAGGTCGAGGAGCAGCACGTCGAGGTCGCCGAAGAACACGTCCGTGAGGAACTGCGACACCGTCCGGTGGAGCATCGGTCCGCGCCACGACACCGCGGTGGAGACGTCGTCGACGAACATGCCGATCGAGACGACCTTCACGTCGTGCGCGACCGGCGGCAGGATCATGCTGTCCACCCGGGTCGGCCGGAGTGCGACGCCGGCGGCGTCCGTGAGGCCCATCAGCCCGGGGATGCTGAAGCCGTGCACGTCGACGTCCACGATCCCCACGCGCTGCCCGCGTGCCGCGAGCGCGACGGCCAGGTTCGCCGTGACGGTCGACTTGCCGACGCCGCCCTTCCCGCTCGTCACCGCGATCACCCGGGTCAACGAGTCCGCCGTGAACTGCACGCCCCGCGGGCGTCCGGCGCGGAGCCGCTCCGTGAGCGCCGCGCGCGTGGCGGGCGACATGACGGAGACGTCGACGTCGACGGCGGTCACGCCGTCGACCGATCCGGCGGCCGCGCGCACGTCGCGCTCGATGGTGTCGGCGGCCGGGCACCCGGTGATCGTGAGCTGCAGGTCGACGCGCACCGCGCCTCCCGGCTGGACGTCGACCCCACGGATCATGTCGAGCTCCGTGACGGGCCGGCGGATCTCCGGATCGACCACCCGACCGAGCGCGGCGAGGACGGCGGTGCCGAGGGAGCGGTCGGCGTCCTCAGCCACGTGCAGCGCTGCTCGGTTCGTCGGCGAAGCCGGCGTCGTCCGCGTCCCGCCGGTCGAGTTCCTCGAGGAGGGCGCGGAGCTCGGCGCGGATGAAGTCCTTCGACGCCATGTCCCGCATCGCCAGGCGGAGGGCGACGACCTCGCGGGCGAGGTACTCGGTGTCCGCGAGGTTCCGCTCCGCACGCTGCCGGTCCTGCTCGAACTGCACGCGGTCACGGTCGTCCTGCCGGTTCTGCGCGAGCAGGATCAACGGGGCGGCGTAGGAGGCCTGCAGCGACAGGATCAGGGTGAGGGCGGTGAAGCCGATCGCGGCGGAGTCGAACCGCCACGCCTGCGGAGCCGTCGAGTTGTAGACCATCCACACGCCGCAGAACAGCGTCAGGCCGACGAGGAACCAGGGCGTCCCCATCGCCCGCGCGATGCCCTCCGTAGCCCGGCCGAAGGTGTCCCCGCGACCGCGGCGACGGGTCGGCAGGACGCGCGTGCGCATGCCCTTCGGGGAGTCCAGGCGTTCCTGGCGGGCGTCATCCGGTCGGGCCACTGGTGGTCCTCCTTCCCGTGGTCACGGGCGTCTTGCGTGGGCGTTGGCGAGGCAGGGGCGAGGGTTCTCCCTCGCCCTGACTTCGCCAGTCGTCCGGCAGGACGTGGTCGAGGACGTCGTCGATCGTCACCACCCCGACGAGTCGGTGGGCGTCGTCGACCACGGGGACGGACAGGAGGTTGTAGGTCGCCATGATCCGGGTGACCTCCGCGGCGCTCGCGTCGACCCGGACCGGCTCGGTCTGCTGGTCGATGAGGGTGCCGAGGCGCTCGTTCGGCGGGTAGCGGAGCATGCGCTGGAAGTGCACGAGTCCGAGGAAGCGCCCGGTCGGCGGTTCGTACGGCGGGAGCACCACGCACACGCTCGCTCCGAGCGCCGGGGCGAGCTCGTGGCGGCGCACGAGCGCGAGCCCCTCGGCGACGGTCGCGTCGGCCGAGACGATCACGGGCTCGGTCGTCATGAGACCACCGGCTGTGTCGGGCTCGTACTCGAGGAGCATGCGGACGTCCTGCGCCTCCTCGGGCTCCATGAGCTGGAGGAGGGCCTCGGACCGGTCGTCCGGGAACTGCGCGAGCACGTCGGCGGCGTCGTCCGGCTGCATCTGGTCGAGGACGTCGGCAGCACGGGCGTCCTCGAGCCGGCTGAGGATGTCGATGCGCTCCTGGTCGGGCATCTCCTCGAGCACGTCGGCGAGGCGGTCGTCGGGGAGTTCCTCGGCGACCTCGAAGCGCCGCTCCTCGGGGAGGTCGAGCAGCGTCGACGCGAGGTCGGCCGGCACCAGGTCGGAGTACGCGGCGATGACGTGCTCGGCGGACTGCGCCTCGCCGGGGAGCTCGTCCTCGGTGACCTCGTTCCAGGACGCGAAGGTCGTCGGACCCTTGCCGAACGGCGACGGGGTGGTCTTCGGCTTCCGGAGGAAGAGCTGCGAGACCTCCCAGTCGCCCTGCCCGCGGTCCTCGATCGCGACGTCCTCGATGGTGGCGCGGATCCGCTGGTTCTTGATGAGCACCTTGCGACCGAGCATCTCGGCGATCACGCGGACCTCGCCCCCGCGCTGCTCGAAGCGGCGCATGTTGACGAGGCCCGTGGTGATGACCTGGCCGGCGCCGATCGACGTGATGCGGCCGACCGACACGAAGATGCGGCGCTTGCCGGGGACCTCGACGATCAGCCCCACGACGCGCGGGGAGTCGACCCGTCGGTAGACGACGAGGACGTCCCGGACGCGGCCGACGCGGTCGCCCGCGGGGTCGAAGACGGAGCACCCGGCGAGGCGGGCGACGAAGACCTTCGTGGCGCTCACCCGTCCAGCGTAGTCGGTCGGTGGTGCGCCGGTCGGCGGAGCCCCGGTCGGTGGTGCGCCGGTCGGCGAGCCCCGGTCGGCGGAGCCCCGGTCGTCGGGGCGCCGGTCGGCGGGCTCCCTGGGAGCGCACGTGCGATTGCAAGGTGTCCGGTGGATGATGGCTGTGTGAGCAATCAGAGCCCCTTCGGCGGCCGGACGGCCCAGGCATTCCCGACGCTGCCGCGCGGCGACGTCCTCGGCACCTACGACAGCTACCCGGAGGCGCAGCGCGTCGTCGCGAAGCTCGCCGAGTCGGACTTCCCGGTCGCGAAGATCTCGATCGTCGGGAACGACCTCAAGACGGTCGAACGCGTCACCGGCAAGATGACGTACGGTCGTGCCGCGATCGCGGGCGCGCTGTCCGGCCTCTGGCTCGGCATCTTCTTCGGTATCGTCCTCACGCTGTTCTCCCCGACCGCCGGCGGACTCATCATCGCCGCCGCGATCATCGGCGCCGCGTTCGGCATGCTCTACGGCATCGTCTCGTTCGCGATCACGAAGCGGCAGCGCGACTTCACGAGCGTGCACCAGGTGCTCGCCACCAACTACCAGATCGTCGTCGACCCGCAGCTGACCGGGCAGGCGCAGAAGATCCTCGGCCAGTTCGGTGCGACCCAGTCGACGCACTGGAACGTACCGTCGCCGTCCCAGGGTGCGCCGATGCCCCGGCAGGAGCCGTGGCGGCCCGAGCCGCGTCAGCAGCAGTCGCCCTACGGCGGACACACGACGCCGCACCAGCAGCCGGGAGGCCCGCAGCAGCCCGGTCCGTCGGCCCCCGCTCCGCAGGCGGGTGCGCCCCGCTACGGCACGAACGACGGGCCCCGCTACGGCACGAACGACGGGCCGCGGTACGGCACGAACGACGGGCCGCGCTACGAGGCTCCGTCGGACGGACGCGTCGGTCCGGGTGGCGAGCCCGCCGGTCCCGTCGCCGGTCAGCCCGGAGGCTCGTCGGGTGCTCCGTCCGGTCCGCCGCGCTACGGCACGAACGACGGTCCCCGGTACCAGCCTCCGGCATCCGGGTCCGACCGCCCCGCCGAGCCAGCACGGCCTGACACGCAGCCCCAGTTCGGTGAACGGGTGACCCCTCCGTCGGCACCGGAACAGGGCAAGGGCGCCGACGACGGCCGGTCCTGACTGCGCCCCCCGACAGCCGGGAACCGTCCGTGGTCGGTCCACCCGACCGTCCACGGGCGTCTCCCGGGAGCCGACCGCATCTGTCCGCGCCCGGTGTGATCGGAGTGGTCGAGGTTCCGAGGCGTGCCGTGGTCGGTCCGCCGAGGTTCCACGGATCGACGACGATGCCCGTTCAGATGCCGAGGTTCTGGAACCTCGGTTGCTGCTCGAGCGGCCCCTCCGGCTTGACCGGACCTCGGGGATCGACAGGACCACTGGAGGCGACAGGACCTCCGGCGGCGACAGGACCGCCGGGGGCTACAGGACCTTCGAGAAACAGACCGAGGTCGGCACGCCCGCGTACGGCCCGAAGTTCGCGATGCGCGTGAACCCCTCGCGCTCGTAGAAGCCGATCGACCGCTTCTGCTCCGTGCCGGTCTCGAGCACGAGCGCCGGCGAACCGAGGTCGATCGCCGCCTCCTCGAGTCGTCGGAGGAGCGCCGTCGCCACACCGGCGCCGCGCGACTCCGGCCGGACGTACATCCGCTTGATCTCGGTGATGCCGTCCTGCACGATCCGCAGGCCAGCGCATCCGAGCGGCGTCCCCACGGCGTCCCGAGCGACGAAGAACACGGCGATGGTCTCCGCCGTGGGCTTCTCGCCCGGCTCGGTGTCCTGCCCGTAGGCGCGGTCGATCTCCAACCGCTGTGCCGCTCGGAGCCGCTGGGCGTCCGGGGAGTCGAAGTGCTCGACCTCGATGTCGAGGCCGTCCGTCGTCGGCGTGTGCTCGGGCGTGGTCACCCGCTCAGGCTAGCGGCCGGAGCGGGCGATCCACCCCTCCACTTCCGAGGGGGTCCGGGGGATGCCGACGGACAGGTTCTCGGCGCCGTCCTCGGTCACCAGGATGTCGTCCTCGATGCGGACGCCGATGCCGCGGAACTCCTCGGGCACCGTGAGGTCGTCCTGCTGGAAGTACAGGCCGGGCTCGATGGTGAACACCATGCCGGGCTGCACCACGCCGTCGATGTACATCTCGCGACGGGCCTTCGCGCAGTCGTGCACGTCGAGCCCGAGGTGGTGGCTCGTCCCGTGCACCATGTAGCGCCGGTGGAACTGGTTGTCGGGCCGCAGGGACTCCTCGGCCGTGCCGGGGAGGAAGCCCCACTCGGCGGTCTTCCGGGCGATGACCTCCATCGCCGTCGCGTGCACCTGCCGGAAGGTGATGCCCGGCTCGACGATCGCGAACGCGGCGTCGGCGGCTTCGAGGACGGCCTCGTAGACCATCCGCTGCACGTCGGTGAACGTGCCGCTGACCGGCAGCGTCCGGGTGATGTCCGCCGTGTAGAACGAGTCGACCTCGACACCGGCGTCGATGAGGATGAGGTCGCCCGGCTGCACGGCCCCGTCGTTCCGGGTCCAGTGCAGGATGCAGGCGTGGTGGCCGGACGCGGCGATGGTGTCGTAGCCCACCGTGTTGCCGTCGGCGCGGGCGCGGCGGTTGAAGGTGCCCTCGACGATGCGTTCGCCGCGCGGGTGTGCGAGCACGGCGTCGAAGTCGGCGATGACGTCGTCGAACCCGGCCTTCGTCGCGGCGACGGCCTGGCGGAGCTCGTGCACCTCGAAGGGGTCCTTCACGAGCCGGAGCTCCGAGAGGTCGCGTGCGAGGACGTCGTCGGTCGCCGGCGCGCCGACCTGCTCCGGCGCGCCGCCGACCGCGCTGCCGAGCCGGTCGTCGAGCGACCGGGTGAGCTCGGTGTCCGCGTCGCGGACCACGAGCACGGTGGCGTCCAGGCCGTCGACCACCCCGTCGAACGCGCCGAGGTCGGCGGTCGCGAGCCCGAGGTCGGCGGCGACCTCGTCCAGCGAGGGACGCGGCCCCACCCAGAACTCGCCGATCTCCGGGTTGGCGTAGAACTCCTCGGAGTCACGGCCCGCGGTCGCACGGAAGTACAGCGTGGCGTCGTGGCCGGAGCCGTTCGGCGTCATCACGAGCACGGAGCCGACGACGGTGTCGGAGCCCCAGCCGGTGAGGTGCGCGAACGCCGAGTGCGGCCGGAACGGGTAGTCGCAGTCGTTCGAGCGGACCTTCGCCTGGCCGGCGGGCACGACGATCGTGCGCCCGGGGTGGAGCTCGGAGATGCGGGCACGGCGTGCCGCGGCGAACGCGGCCTGCTGCCGGGGCTCGGGGAGCGGACGCTCACGCTCGGCCCACTGCGACCCGATGTAGTCCTTGAAGGTCGAGGATCCGGGGGTCGTGGATCGGTTGCTCGTCGCGCGGGGAGTGGTGTCGGCCATGTCCCCATCCTCGCACCGTCCGAGCCCGGCCGGGCGGTGTGCCCATCCACCTGTGGATAGCATGGACGACGTGCCCGACCCGTTCATCGACCTGCACACGCACTCGAGCGTGTCCGACGGCACCGAGCGCCCTGCCGAGCTCGTGCGGGCGGCAGCGTCGGCCGGCCTCGACGGCGTCGCGCTGACCGACCACGACACGACCGCCGGCTGGGACGAGGCGATCGCCGCGGCGCTCGAGCTCCCGATCACCCTGCTGCCCGGACTCGAACTGAGCACGCGCGTGGGGTACCGCAGCGTGCACGTGCTCGGCTACCTCGTCGACCCGACCGACCCGGCCCTCGTCGCGGAGACCACCCGGATCCGCGACGGCCGGCTCGCCCGCGCACGTCGGATGGTCGACCGCATCGGCGCCGACCACCCGCTGACCTGGGACGACGTGCTCGCGCAGGCGAGCGAGGGTGCGACCATCGGCCGACCGCACATCGCCGACGCCCTCGTCGCACGGGGGCTCGAGCCGGACCGGAGCGCGGCGTTCCGGGGCATCCTGCACCCGTCGTCCGGCTACTACGAACCCCACGACGCGCCGTCACCGCTCCGGGGCGTGGAGCTCATCCGCGGCGCCGGCGGTGTGCCCGTGATCGCGCACCCGGCCGCGTCCTCGCGGGGGATCGTCGTCGACGAGGCCATGCTCGCCGAACTCGTCGACGCCGGCCTCGGCGGCCTCGAGGTCGATCACCGCGAGAACGTGTCGCGCGGCAAGCGGACGCTCCTCGACTGGGCGACGCGGCACGGCCTGTTCGTCACCGGGTCGAGCGACTACCACGGCACCGGTAAGCCGAACCGGCTCGGAGAGCACCGGACGGCGCGGGTCGCCTTCGATGCGATCGTCGCCTCGGCCACCGGCGCCCGCCCGGTGTCCGGCCCCGGCGCCCGCCTGGGCTGACCCCGCTCGCTGCGGTCGGCCCGTCGAGGCGACTGACGCGTGCGTCGCCTCTGCGGCGGCCGCATCGGCTCGGAGGCGCGCCTCGCCCGGACGGGGAGCACCCGACCGGAGCAACGACGAAGGGTCCGTCGCGTCAGCGACGGACCCTTCGGCCTGGAGGCGCTACTCGCCCTCGCCGGCGGCCCGCGGTGCCGAGGCGGTCGCCTCGGCGGAACCCCCGCCACCGCTGCGCCGACGGCGCCGACGGCGGCGCTTGGCGGCTCCGTCCGCGGAGCCCGCCTCGGCGGACGGGGCGTCCGCGGGGGTGGAGGCGGCAGCCTGCTCGGCGGACCCGTTCGTCGTGGAGCGATCCGAGCCTCCCGAGCGGGTGCGACTGCGGGACCGCGAACGCGAGCCGCCGGAACGGCCCTCGCCCTGCTGGCCGCCGCGCTGGCGGTCGCCGCCCTTGTCGTCGGTACCGGCGGACGCGGCGTGCGCCGACGAGCCGGGGAGCCGGCCCTTGGTGCCCGCGGGGATGTCGAGGTCGGTGAAGAGGTGCGGCGACGACGAGTACGTCTCGACCGGCTCGGGGATGCCGAACTGGAGCGCCTTGTCGATCAGCGTCCACTTGTGCAGGTCGTCCCAGTCGACGAACGTGACCGCGATGCCCGTCTTGCCGGCGCGGCCCGTGCGGCCGGCACGGTGCAGGTAGGTGTCCGGGTCGTCCGGGATCGTGTGGTTGATGACGTGCGTCACGTCGTCGACGTCGATGCCACGGGCCGCGACGTCGGTCGCGATGAGGACGTCGCGCTTGCCGGCCTTGAACGCGGCCATCGCGCGCTCACGCTGCTCCTGGTTGAGGTCGCCGTGGACGGCGGCGGCGTTGAAGCCGCGGTCCTTGAGCTCCTCGACGAGCTTCGCGGCGGCGCGCTTCGTGCGCGTGAAGATGACGGTCTTGCCGCGGCCCTCGGCCTGCAGGATGCGGGCGATCACCTCGTCCTTGTCGAGCGAGTGCGCGCGGTAGATGACGTGCTTGATGTTCGCCTGCGTCAGGCCCTCGTCGGGGTCCGTCGCACGGATGTGCACCGGACGCGACATGAAGCGACGGGCCAGGGCGACGATCGGGGCGGGCATCGTCGCCGAGAACAGCATCGTGTGCCGGACCGCCGGGACGGCCTGGAAGATGCGCTCGATGTCCGAGAGGAACCCGAGGTCGAGCATGCGGTCGGCCTCGTCGAGGACGACCTCCTGCACGTGCGAGAGGTCGAGGAGCCGCTGGCGCTGCAGGTCGATCAGCCGCCCGGGGGTGCCGACGACGATCTGGGCGCCGGCCTTGAGCTGCTCGATCTGGCCCTCGTACGCCTTGCCGCCGTAGATCGACACCACGGTCGTGGAGCGGTTCGAGGCGGCGAGCTCGAGGTCCTCGGTCACCTGCACCGCGAGCTCGCGGGTCGGGACGACGACGAGGGCCTTCACGCCGTGCTCCGGATCGGCGCCGAGGCGCTGGATCAGCGGGAGCCCGAACCCGAAGGTCTTGCCGGTGCCCGTCTTGGCCTGACCGATGATGTCCTGGCCGGTCAGGGCGAGCGGGATCGTCTGCTGCTGGATCGGGAAGGGCTCGATGATGCCCTTCGTCGCGAGCGCGTCGACGATGTCCTGCTCGATGGAGAGTTCTGCGAAAGTCAAAGAATCACCTTGGTCCTGGTGGAAGTCCCGGCCAGTCTACCGGTGTCACCGACGCAGCCGTCGCCCAGGCGGTCGCCCCCTATGCTGCTGGCGTGGTGTCTTGGTGGAACCGGAAACGCGCAGCGCAGCTCGCTGCCGCCTGGCTCGCGTCGCGCGGCCCGAAGAAGGCGTCCGGCGAGCGGCTCCGACTCGACGACGTCAGCCCCGAGCTGGACGTCTACCTCGGCCAGGCCGCCTACCTGCAGCTCTCCATGTACGAGACGATGGGGCGCGCTGGTGCGGCGGCACCGACGCTGTCCGGACGCCTGGTGACGGGCGTGCTCGCGACGACGGCCCTCGAGCGGCACCGGACGATCGTCGCCGAGATCGAGCGCATCGGGCAGGACCCCGCCGAGCTCATGGCGCCGCACCGCGAGGCGATCGACCGCTTCCTCGAGCGGACCAGCGGCGCCGACTGGTACGAGTCGATGCTCACCGGCTACGTGACCGCCGGGATCCTCAACGACCTGTTCGGCGACCTGCTCCGCTCGCTGCCGATCGACGTCCGGCAGCGCCTGCGGACCGTGTTCGACGCGCGTGAGGAGCCCGCGGTCGTCGAGGAGCTCACGGCGCACATCGAGCAGGACCCGCGCGTGGGCTCCCGCCTGGCGATGTGGGGCCGGCGACTGGTCGGGGACACGCTGCTCGTGGCGCGGTCGGCGCTCGCCTCCCACGCCCGGGAGGACCAGTCGCGGCTCGAGCCCGTCTGGACGGAGCTCATCGCGGCGCACAGCCGGAGGATGGACGCGCTCGGGCTGACCGCCTGACGCTCGGTGTCGCGGACCGCGCGGGGCCGGGCGTGCGTCGTGGCACCGCCCGCTACCGCGACCGGTCCCCGTGACCGTCAGTCGGCGTGACCGTCAGCCGGCCGGGGACCCGTCGTCGCGAGTCCGCCGCGGGATCAGGCGCCGCCTGCCCGCACCCGCTCGAAGTACTCGGCGTCGGCCGCGCGTCGCCGGCGACCGAGCAGCCACTCGACGACACCGGCGGCCACCGCTGCCGCGACGAGCGCCACGACCCAGATCCAGCCGCCGCCGTAGGGCCAGCCCGCCCAGGTCAGGACCTCCCACAGCACCGCCGCGACCACACCGCCGACGACCGGGCCGAGCAGGACGCCCCGGCTCGCCCGCCACGGCACCACGACGTGCGCGACGGCACCGAGGATGATGCCGCCGAGCACGGCGAAGAGGAGTTCCACGTCAGGCGACGAAGCCGATGCGACGAGACTCTTCGGCGCCGATCTCGACGTACGCGAGCGACGCGACCGGGACGATGAACCGGCGGCCCTTCTCGTCCTGCAGCGACAGGTGCGTGGCCTTCGCCGTGAGGGCCTCCGACACCGCCTGCTCGATCTGGTCAGCGGTCTGCGCGCTCTCGAACGCGATCTCGCGCGGGCTGTTCATGATGCCGATCTTGATGTCCACGACCACAGCGTAGCGGGGCCGTCCCGGCCTGCCCGGGACGTTCGCCGCGGGCGCACAGTCGCCGTCCGGACGCGTAGCCGCACCCGTGTCGGGCGCCGTCGGTGTCGGCCGTCGTGGGTACCGTACGAGCGTGCCCCGGACGACCCTGACGCCCACCCCCGACGACACCGGGGTCGCACGTGCGCTGGTCGACGACCCGGCCCAGGCAGCGGTCCTCGCGCTGCCACCGGACCGTCACGCCGCGGTCATCGGTGCGCCGGGCACGGGCAAGACGACGACGCTCGCCCGCCTCGTCGCGCGACGGATGTCCGCCCCGGACGCGATCTCCCCGGACGGCCACGCCACCGTGCTCGCGCTCACGTCCGCCCGGACCGCCGCGACCGCGCTCCGGGACCGGCTCGCGACGGCCGTCGACCGGGTCGTGCCCGGTGCCCTCGCCCGCACCGTCAACTCCCTGGCGTTCCAGGTCGTCGCGCACGCGGCGGTCGTGCAGGGGCAGGAGGTCCCGACGCTCCTCACCGGCGGCGAGCAGGACCGCATCATCGCCGACCTGCTGGCCGGACACGAGACCGACGGCACCGGACCGGACTGGCCGGAACCGATCACCGCGGTGGTCCGCGAGCGCGCCGGGTTCCGCACGGTGCTCCGCGACGTCATGATGCGCGCGGTCGCGGCCGGGATCGAGCCGGACGAGATGCGCGAGCTCGGCGACGACACCGGTCACCCGGAGTGGCGTGCGGTCGGGGACTTCGTGGACGGCTACCGTGCAGCGCTGTCCGCCTTCCGCGCGACGAGCCTGGACGCCGCCGAACTCGTCGCGTACGCCACCGCGGCGGTCCTCCGGGGCGAGCTCCCGCCCGCGGTCGCCGCTCTCCGCACGGTGGTGGTCGACGACGCGCAGGAACTGGTCGAGGGCGAGATCGCGCTCCTCGGCGCGCTGGCCCGGTCGGGGGTGCAGGTGGTCGCGTTCGGCGATCCCGACATCGCCGCATCGGCCTTCCGCGGAGCCGTCCCGGACGTCCTGGGCCGGCTCGGCGTGCGCCTCGGGGTCGCCGACGTCGAGCAGGTCGTCCTCGGCACGGTGCACCGCCACGCCGCGCCGGTCCGCGCGCTCGTGTCCGGGATCACGTCCAGGATCGGCGCCGCTGCGGCCGGTCGACAGCGCACGGCGGTCGCGACCGCAGCAGACGCCCGCCCCGACGCCGTCGTGCACGTGCAGGGGGCCAGCCGGGCGGCCCTCGTCGTCGCGATCGCGCGGCGACTCCGGGAGCACCGGCTGCTCGACGGCGTCCCGTGGCACCGCATGGTCGTCGTGACACGGAGCGGCGCCGCCATCCCGGAGCTCGTGCGCGCACTGTCGGTCGCCGAGGTCCCCGCGACGGCCGGGGCGGCTCCGGTCCGGATCCGGGACGACTCGGCGGCGCGGTCGCTCCTCGACGCCGCAGCGGTCGCCCTCGGGGTGGTCCCGCTCGACGCCGACCTCGCCACCGCCTTCGCGACGGGCCCGCTCGGCGGGCTCGACACGCTCGCGATGCGACGGCTGCGGCTCGCCCTCCGTCGCGAGGAACTGGCGGGCGACGGCGCGCGCTCCGCCGACGACCTGCTCGTCGAGGCGCTCGGTGCGCCGGAGCGACTCGCCACGATCGACGCCGGCTTCGCCCGGCGCGCGACCCGGCTCGCCCGCAGCCTCGTGCAGGCACGCGCCGACGCCGAGTCCGACGCCAGCATCGAGGAGATCCTCTGGGGGCTCTGGGAACGCAGCGGGCTCGCCGAGCTCTGGCGCTCCCAGTCCGAGGCCGGCGGGGTCGGCGCGGGCGAGGCCGACCGACACCTCGACGCGGTGGTCGGGCTCTTCACCGCGGCGAAGCGGTTCGTCGAGCGCACGCCGGACGCCCCCGCGCGGGTCTTCGTCGACGACCTGCTCGACGCGGACCTCCCGGAGGACTCGATCGGCCCCGACCGCACCGCCGGACGGGTCCGGGTGCTGACGCCCTCGGCGACCGTCGGTCTCGAGTGCGACGTCGTCGTGGTCCTCGGCCTCCAGGACGGCGTCTGGCCGAACACCCGGGTCCGCGGCAGCCTGCTCGACCCGGACGGCCTGGTCCGTGCCGCCGAGGGCGGGGAGCGCTCGGCGGTGGACGACCGCGCCGCCGTGATCGCGGACGAGCTCCGCCTCTTCGCCCGCGCCGTCTCGCGGGCGACGACCCAGGTCGTCATCGGGACCGTCGCGAACGACGACGAGGCCCCGTCGCCGTTCGTCCGGCTCGTGCCGGGACCGCCCGAGCGTGCCGCGACCGTGCACCCGCTGTCGTTGCGCGGCCTGGCCGGTTCGCTCCGCCGCCGCGTCGTGGCCTCGGGCGACCACGAGGCCGCGTCGGCGCTCGCCCGGCTCGCCGAGGCCGAGGTTCCCGGGGCCGACCCGGACGACTGGTACGGCACCGCGGCGCCGACGACCGACGCGCCGCTCGTCGACCTCGACGCCGACCCGGCCCCTGACCACGAGGGCGGCCCGGACGTCGACCCCACCGTGAAGGTCTCGCCGTCCCACATCGAGACGTTCGAGGAGTGCCCCGTGCACTGGTTCGCCCGCACCTTCGGCGGCGGCGCCCCCAGCCCGGCCATGGGCATCGGCACGATCGTGCACGACGCGATGGAGCACGCCACGAGCGTCGACGTCGAGTCGCTCTGGGCACACGTCGAGTCACGGTGGAGCGAGCTCACGTTCGAGTCGCCCTGGATCGCCGACCGGGAGCGCGCACGCACCCGTCGCATGGTCGAGGGCCTCAGCGACTACCTCCGGACCTTCGCGGCGGCGGGACGGCGGCTGCTCGGCGCCGAGACCGCGTTCTCCCTCGCGACCGGTCCGGCCCGGATGCGCGGCAGCATCGACCGCATCGAGATCGACGCCGACGGTCGGATCAGCGTCGTCGACCTGAAGACGGGCAGGACGATGCCGACCGAGAAGGAGGCGGCCGCGCACCCGCAGCTGGGCGCGTACCAGCTCGCGGTCGCGGACGGAGCGGTCGAGGGTGTCCCCGCCGGAGCGCCGATGGCGGACGCCCGACTGGTGTACGTGCAGAACGCGCGGAGCAACCGGGCGTACGCGGAGCGGACCCAGCACGCGTTCGACCCGGAGTCGCGGGAGGCCTACCGCGAACGACTGCACCACGTCGCGCGCGGCATGGCCGGGCGGACGTTCCTCGCGAACGTCGACGACCACTGCGAGCAGGCCCGGACCGGCGCCGAGTGCCGCATCCACGTGGTGGGGGAGGTCACCTGGTGAGCACCGGACAGTCGACGACCGAGGCAGCGGTCGTCGCTCGCAGCGCCGACGAGATCGCGGACGCGCTCGGCCGACCGCGTCCGACGCCCCAGCAGCGGGCCGTCATCGAGTCGCCGCTCGCGCCGGCACTCGTCGTCGCCGGCGCGGGCAGCGGCAAGACCGAGACCATGGCGTCGCGGGTCGTCTGGCTGCTCGCCAACGGCATGGTCCGCCCGGACGAGGTGCTCGGGCTCACGTTCACCCGCAAGGCGGCCGGTGAGCTGTCGGTGCGCATCAACGACCGCATCCGCGCGCTCGAGGACGTCGGCCTCATCACGCCGGGCGACGCGTTCGAGGCCCCGACGGTGTCGACCTACAACGCCTTCGCCAACGCCGTGTTCCGCGAGAACGCCCTGCTCGTCGGCCGCGACGGCGAGTCCCAGGTGCTGACCGAGCCCTCCGCCTGGCAGCTCGCCAGACGCGTCGTCGTCGACGCCCGGGACGACCGGCTCGCCGGGCTCGACCGCGACGTCGACACGATCACCGCGGCGGTCGTCGCACTCGCCGGCGCCGCGTCCGAGCACCTCGTCGAGCCCGAGCAGCTCCGGCGGTTCGCGAACGAGTTCACCCAGCTGCTCGAACTGCCCGGCAACCGCGGCAAGCCCTACGCCGACGTGGCGAAGGCCGTGGCCGCCGTCGGTGGGCTGGAGCCCCTCGCCGACCTCGTCGAGCGCTTCCGCCGTCAGAAGGTCGACCGGGGCTTCGTCGAGTTCTCCGACCAGATCGCACTCGCGCTCGCCGCTGCCGAGTCCGCACCGCGCGTCGTCGACGACCTGCGCAGTCGCTTCGGCGTCGTGCTCCTCGACGAGTACCAGGACACCTCCGTCGTGCAGACCCGGTTCCTCGCCCGGCTGTTCCGTGGCCACCCGGTCATGGCCGTCGGTGATCCGCACCAGTCGATCTACGGCTTCCGCGGCGCGAGTGCCGCGAACCTCGGCCGCTTCCCGCGCGACTTCGGTGCGGACGGGGCGGCGGCGCCCGTCACCTTCCCACTCTCGACGAGCTGGCGGAACCCGGTCTCCGTGCTCGCCGCCGCGAACGCCGTGGTGTCCCCGCTGTCCGAGGCCTCGGACGTCGCGGTGGAACGGCTGTCGCCACGACCGGGTGCCGACGACGGCTCGGTCGAGGTGGTCTTCACCGAGACCCTGCCGGAGGAGGCCGCGGCGGTGGCGCACTGGTTCCGCGACCGACGGGAGCGTGACCCCCGCACGTCGATGGCGCTCCTGCTCCGGGCGCGGAAGGACCTCGCGGCGTTCACCGGGGCGCTCGGCGAGCTCGGCGTGCCGTTCCACGTCCTCGGTACCGGTGGCCTGCTGCGACGGCCGGAGATCGTCGACCTCGTGGCGTGCCTCCGGGTCCTCCACGACCCGGCGGCGGGCAACGACCTCATCCGTCTCCTCGCCGGCGCCCGGTGGCGGGTCGGAGCGGCGGACATCGCGGCGCTGCACGACCTCGGCACCTGGTTGTTCGGCCGGGACCACACGCAGCGACGCCTCGACGACGACCTCACCGCGGCCTTCCGGGCGTCCGTCGCGGCGGGTGAGCACGGGTCGATCGTCGACGCGCTCGACTTCGTGGTGACCGCACCCGACGAGCACGGCGCGCTCGCGCGCATCTCGCCGGCCGGACGGCAGCGCATGCGGGCGCTCGGACAGCAGCTGCAGGCACTCCGGCAGCGGGCACGGGGCGACCTGGTCGACTTCGTGACGCTCGTCGTGCAGGAGATGCGGCTGGACATCGAGGTCGCGGCGCACGAGCAGGGGAGCCAGGCGTTCCTGGACGCCTTCCTCGACGAGCTCGCCGGCTTCGTCACCACCGACGACCGAGCCGACCTCGGCGCGTTCCTCGGCTGGATCGACGCAGCAGCCCGCCGCGACGACATGGGCCCGCGGTCCGAGGAACCCGAGTCCGGCACCGTGCAGATCCTCACGATCCACGGTTCCAAGGGCCTCGAGTGGGACGCGGTCGCCGTCCCCCGCATGGTCGAAGGGGGCCTGCCCGCCCGCCCGCAGGAGGGGTCGTCCGGGTGGATCGGCTTCGGTCGCCTGCCGTACGAGTTCCGCGGTGACGCCGACGAGCTCCCGCGACTCGGCTGGCGCGGGCACGACACCCAGAAGGACGTCGTCGAGGCCGTGAAGTCCTTCCGCGCCGAGGTGCAGGCCCGCAACGAGGACGAGGAGCGCCGCCTGACCTACGTGGCGCTCACACGGGCGAAGCACGACCTCCTCGTCAGCGGGTCGTTCTGGTCCGGCGGGGTCAACCAGGCGGCGCCGAGTCGCTACCTCGGTGAGCTCGCCGTCGCGGGCGTCCTGCCCGCGGACGCCTTGCCGGAGCAGTCCGAGCACGAGCACGACCCGCTCGGCGAATCCGGGGCCACCCAGACGTGGCCGCACGTGCCCTTCGGGCAGCGGGCGGCCCGGGTGCAGGCGGCCGCCGAGCAGGTCCGCAACGCGAACCCCGGGGCGGCCGGCCGGTTCGCCGCCGACATCGACCTGCTGCTCGCCGAGCGCGCGGCCGTGCGGAGCGCCCGTCACGCCGTCGTCGTGCCGCACCGCGTCCCCGCCTCGGGCTTCAAGGACTACCTCTCCGAGCCGGACCGGGTTGCCGAACGACTGCGCCGCCCGATGCCCGAGCGGCCGTACCGCGCGACCCGGCTCGGCACCCTCTTCCACCAGTGGGTCGAACAGCGGGCGCGGGCCGGGGGCTCGCTCGAGACACTCGACCTCTGGGACGGCGAAGCGGACGTCGACACCGACGACCTGCCGGACGCATCGGTGACGGCGCCGGTGACGGACGACGACGCGCGGCGGCTCGAGACGTTCCAGGCGACGTTCGCCCGGTCCCGCTGGGCCGGGCTCACGCCCGTCGAGGTCGAGCGCGAGATCCACATCCCGTTCCTCGGCCACAGCGTGGTCTGCAAGCTGGACGCGGTCTACGAGATCGACGGTCGCGCCGAGGTCGTCGACTGGAAGACCGGCAAGGCGCCGAGCGGGCGCGACGACCTGGCGAAGCGACAGTTGCAGCTCGCGCTCTACCGGGTCGCCTACGCCGAGTTCACCGGCCGGCCGATCGAGGAGGTGGACGCCGTGTTCTACTTCGTGGCCGACGACCTCGAGGTCCGTCCGACCGGGCTGCTCGACCGCGCGGGCCTGGAGCGGGCCTGGCGCGATGCGATCGGCTGACCGCGCTCGGTGCGCGGTCGGCCGGGACGCGGCACGACACCGGCCGCCGTGACGCGGGCCGACGCGGACCGACGCGACGCCGACGGCCGTGACGCGGGCCGACGCGACGCCGACGGTCGCCGTGACGCGGGCCGACGCGACGCCGACAGCCGCCGTGCGGACCGGCGCGGGCCGCGATGCGGACCGGCGCGGACGGCCGCCGTGCAGACCGGCGCGGGCCGCGATGCGGACCAGCGCGGACGGCCGCCGTGCAGACCGACATGGGCCGCGATGCGGACCGGCGTGGACCGCCGCGACGCCGACCGCCGCCATGCACGCAGTCGACCCGTGTCGCGTGCGCCCCGCGCCCGACGCGATGCCCACCGGCCGGGAGGCGCGGTGCGGGCCCGCCCCGTGCCTCCCGGCCGGTGGGCGGTGGCGTCAGCCGTGTCGGCGTTCGGTCGACGACAGCAGCTGTTCGACCTCGCCGATCTCCATCGTCTCGGGCGACACCGACTGCAGCGGGGTCGCGCTCGGTGCGTGCACCGCCTCCACCAGGCGGTGCATCATCGCGACCGCGTCGTCGACGACCTCGGTGCTCTTCACCTGCACGCCGTGCAGGAGCCACTGTGCGGTCTCGAGCTCGTGGTGCACGCGGGCGCGCTGCGCGAGCTGACGGTCGCGACCGCCGCCGTTCGCCTCGTACGCGCTGATGACGGTGTCGAACACGTCCCGCCGGCCGGCCAGCACCCACGCGAGGTCCTTCGCCGGATCGCCCAGACGCAGCTCGCCCCACCCGAGGACGCCGGTCACGTCGTCGCCGTCGACGAGGACGGACTCCGTGCCGAGCGAGCCGTGCACCACGGTGGGCGTGAACTGCCACAGCTGCTGGTCGCGGGCGGCGCCCTCCCACCGCTCCTTGAGCGGCGCGGGCACGAGCTTCGTGGCGACGGCGCGGTCCATCACCGACACCGCCGAGCGCAGCACCTCGAACGGCGTGAGGGACGGCAGGCCGGCATCGGTGACGAAGCTCGTCGGCAGCTGGTGCACGGCGGCGACCGCACGGCCGACGGCGGTCGCGAGCGCGGGGCGCTCCGCGAGCGTGCGCAGGGTCGGGTGCGTGCCACGGACGTAGGTCGTGACGATGGCGCGGGTCGACCCGATCGGAGCCTGGCCCCGGTACTCGGCGACCTCGAAGGGGAGGCGCGTGCGGATCCCGGCGCTCAGGGCGCGGATGGCGACGAGGTCGGCAGACTGCCGCGCCTCGGCGCGTTGGTTGCGCGGCCGACGGATGGCGAGTGCCGACCCCTCGGCGTCGCGGAGGACGGCGGACTCGTAGTCGCCCGATGCCGCCGAGCCGAGCGTTCGCGTCCCGGTGACGACGAGCCCGGGCACGGCCGTCGTCGCCAACGCGGCTAGAGTGAACTGGGATCCCGCCATGCCCATCAGGGTAGGTCCGTGTCGTCGCCTTCACGGCGCGCCACGCTGACCCGGGCGCTCCCGGCCGAACCCGCTGATGTTGAGGAGCCCTCCGCCGTGACCGTCGAGTTCGCCGCACGACTGCCGCTCTCCCGGAACGAACTCGACCGCGACGCCGAGTTCCGCAGCACCGAGGACCTCGACCGCGTCCTCCGCGACGACCCGGCGACGCGGTACCTGCCGGTGCGGGGCGCCGAGATGCTCCGGAACCCCGACGGCACGCTGCGGTTCGTGTCCGCCGCGGCGGTCCCCGAGGGCACGGTGACGCTCTACCTCGGCCGCGCGATCACCGAGGCCGCCGACGCCCCCGCCGGCACCCGGTTCGTCGCAGCCCTCGTGGACAGCGACACCGCACGGACGATCGAACCCGACGATGCCGCGTGGGAGAGCCTCCGCATGTTCGGCACCGAGCTGTCCGCGCGCGACCAAGGACTCGCCGTCGAGGCGGTCGCCATGGCGAACTGGCACGCCGTGCACGGCTACTCGCCCCGGACCGGTTCGCCGTCGGAGGTCACGACCGGCGGGTGGGTCCGTCGTGACCCCGAGGGGCACGAGCTCTTCCCGCGCACCGACGCGGCGATCATCGTCGGCGTGACCGACGCCGACGACCGGATCCTCCTCGGCTCGAACGCTGCGTGGGACGCGAACCGCTACTCGCTCCTCGCCGGGTTCGTCGAGCCGGGGGAGTCGCTCGAGGACGCCGTCCGTCGCGAGGTCTGGGAGGAGTCCGGCGTCCGCGTCGAGGAGCCCGAGTACCTCGGTTCGCAGCCCTGGCCGTTCCCCGCGTCGCTCATGCTCGGGTTCCGTGCCCGAGCGGTGGACGGCGACCCGACGACGGCCCGACCCGACGGCGTCGAGATCCTCGACGTGCGGTGGTTCTCGCGGGACGAGATCCGCGAGCGGGCTGGTGACACCCTGCTGCTGCCCGGCAAGACCTCCATTGCCCGCGCGATCATCGAGGAGTGGTACGGCGGGCCGCTGGACCTGCCGTGAGCGGGTTCGGCCCCGGACCGGGGGCGGGTACCGCCGGGTTCGGCCCCGGACCGGGGGTGGGTACCCGTTCGGACGCGGGTGCCTGGTCGGGAGGGGCAGTCGCTGCGGGACCGTCCGCTGAGGAGTTGCTCGCCGCGCTCGACCCGGAGCAGCGCACCGTCGCCCGGACCCTGCTCGGACCGGTCGCCGTGCTCGCGGGCGCCGGTACCGGGAAGACCCGGGCCATCACGCACCGGATCGCCTACGGGGTCGCGACCGGCACCTACTCGCCGAACCACGTCCTGGCGCTGACGTTCACCACCCGTGCCGCCGGCGAGCTGCGGTCACGCCTGCGGGCGCTCGGCGCCGGGACGGTGCAGGCGCGCACCTTCCACTCCGCGGCGATGGCGCAGCTCAGCTACTTCTGGCCCGACACCGTCGGCGGCCACGCCCCGCGGCTCGTGGACAAGAAGGGCCGGGTCATCGCGCACGCCGCGGACACGGTCGGCCTGCACGTCGACACCCCGGTGCTCCGCGACCTCGCTGCCGAGGTCGAGTGGCGCAAGGTCCAGATGCTCACGCTCGAGGAGTACGAGGTGGCGGCTGCCCAGCGCCCGATGCCGCGGGACACCACGCCGCGCCGGGTGATCGACCTCATGCGCGCGTACGAGCAGCTCAAGGACGACCGGCGGCAGCTCGACTTCGAGGACGTCCTGCTGGCGACCCTCGGGATGGTCGAGTCCGAGCCCCGGGTGGCGAGCTACGTGCGCCAGCAGTACCGGTTCTTCGTGGTCGACGAGTACCAGGACGTCTCGCCCGTGCAGCACGCGCTGCTCCGGGCATGGCTCGGTGGCCGGGACGACGTGTGCGTGGTCGGCGACGCGAGTCAGACGATCTACACCTTCGCCGGTGCATCGAGCCGCTTCCTGCTCGGGTTCGGCTCGGAGTTCCCGCGCGGCTCGGTCCTGCGCCTCGAGCGCAACTACCGCTCGACGCGCGAGGTCGTGCACGTCGCGAACACCCTGATGCGCGGGCAACCCGGTGCGCTCGACCTCGTCGCGCAGCACACCGCCCCGGGGCCGGAGCCGACCGTGCTGGCCTGCGTCCACGACGGCGACGAGGCGCAGACCGTGGCGCGGACCGTCGGCGAGCTGGTGGCGGGCGGGACGGCGTCGTGGGGTGACGTCGCGGTGCTGTTCCGGGTGGGTGCGCAGTCCGCCGCGCTCGAGTCGGCGCTCGGCAGGGCCGGCATCCCGTACCGCGTGCAGGGCGGCACGCGGTTCTTCGACCGCCCGGAGGTCAAGCTCGCCGTCCACCACATGCGCGGTGAAGCCGTCCGGCAGACCGACGACGAGCTGACGCGGCGGGTCGGGCTGGTCCTGCAGCTGAGCGGCTGGACCGCGACACCGCCGGAGGGGACAGGGGCGGTGCGCGAGCAGTGGGAGGCGCTGCAGGCGATCATGGGGCTCGCCGAGGACGCCCCGCCGGGCACGACGATGCAGCAGTTCACGCAGGACCTGGTCGACCGCGCGGCGACGCACCACGAGCCGGAACTGGACGCGGTCACACTCGCGACCCTGCACTCGTCCAAGGGCCTCGAGTGGCCGCACGTGGTGATCGCCGGCGCCGCCGAGGGCCTGCTGCCGATCTCGCACGCGACGACCGACGCGGAGGTCGACGAGGAACGCCGGCTGTTCTACGTGGGGCTCACCCGGGCGCGTCGGTCGGTGACCGTGACGTGGTCGCGGCAGGGGTCGGCGCGTGGGGGGAGCCGGGCGCCGAGTCGTTTCCTGGCAGCCCTCGACACGCGCACCGCGGATGGGGCTGCACCGGCTGCCGGGTGACCGAGAGGTCGGCTCGGGCGAAGCACACCTGCTCGTGTCCAGGACCGTCACCCCGGCGGCGGACGCTGCCCGGGTGCGCGGCCGTCGATCCCGGGAGGTGCTCGAGCACGATGCGGACGACCGCGACCGCGACGGCCGCGGTCCGCCACGGTCCCAGCGCGGCCGCGGGACGGCCCCACAGCTGCGCGGCGATCGCCGGCCAGGCGGGGTCGTCGTCCGTGCGGGCGTACTCGACGCACTGGAGACAGGGGCCGTCGCCGGCCGACACCACCGGACCGACCCGGACGGTGCCGTCGCCGACCAGGACCGCCAGGTGCGGGACGTCCCGTCGGGTCCACGCGGCGCGGAGGGCGGGGTCGAGCACGTGGTCCGCGACCGCGACGGCGAAGGCCAACGGGGTGCCGGTGGCGGTGCCGGGGTCGAGGTCGGTGCCGGCGCCGGTGCCGGGAGCGGGATCGCGCTCGGCGCCGCTCCCGCGGCGCGTTTCGGCGCCGCTCCCGCGGCGCGTTCCGGCACCGCTCCCGCGGCGCGTTCCGGCGCCGCTCCCGCGGCGCGCGCCGGCGGGACCGGCACCCGACGGCCGGGACGAGCTCGTCGTTGTGACGTCGGGCGCCGTCCCGCTCCCGGTGGTGGTCCGGACGACCGTCACGCCCTCGCCGGCGAGCTGCGCGGCGACCGAGTCGGCGACGGAGCCCGTCCCGTGCACCTGCACGCGCGGAGCGGGCCGTGGGATGACCTCGACCACCGCCGGCGCGGCGGCCGCGAGCACGTCGGCCGCGACCTCCGGCGGGCACCGGAGCCCCGCGGCCAGCGCACCGAGCGCCTCGCGCCCGGTCTCGCGACGCAGCGCGCAGACGAACCGCTCCTCCGCCGTCGTCGGGACGGGGACGACCGCCAGCGGGGGATCGACGCCGAGCTGGACGGTCGCGGGGTCACGCCAGACGAACTCGAGCGTCGGGTCGATGCGGATGCCCATGCACCCACCGTCCCGCACCCCGGGGTCGGCCGGGGCGGCGCGGCCCGATCTGTGGAGAACGCGCGGCGCTCAGGACCTCGGGTCGCCCGCCGGCCCGCCGTCGCCCGCCGGCCCGCCGTCGCCCGCCGGTCCGCCTTCGCCAGCCCGCCCGCCGTCGCCCGCGGGACCGTCCTCCTCGATCCGACCCTGCTCGTCCTCGTGCGGTCGGCTGCCGGTGGTGTCGTCGAGCAGGTCCTGGAGCGCCTTGTCGAACTCGTCGTCCTGCGCCGAGAACCCCGGGTTCCGCAACCGGAGCACGAGCGCGTCCGGGGCGTCGATGTCCTCCGACGTCGGCACGGCATCGAAGTGCGACCACAGCGCGTCGCGGCCCTCGGCGCCGAGCTCGTCGGTGACCCGCTGCCACATCGCCGCGGCCTCGCGCAGTCGGCGCGGACGGAGCTCGAGTCCGACCAGCGTGGCGAATGCCGACTCGGCCGGACCTCCGGCCGCCCGACGCCGCCGGACCATCTCGGCGATGGCGTCCGCACGGGGGAGCCGGGCGGTCGCCGCGGCGGTGACGGTGTCCACCCAGCCCTCGACGAGCGCGAGCATCGTCTCGAGGCGGGCGAGCGCGGCGTCCTGCTCCGGCGTCCGCGGGGGGATGAGCGCACCGGACGCGAGCGCGTCGCGGAGCTGCTCCTGGTCGGTCGGGTCGATGTCGGCGGCGAGCTCCTCGACCCGGTCGAACGGGATGTGGATGCCCTTCGCGTAGTCGGTGATCGACGAGATGATGTGCAGTCGCAGCCACCGCGCCGAGCGGAACAGCCGGGCGTGCGCGAGCTCCCGGACGGCCAGCCAGATCCGGACCTCGTCCTCGGGGACGTCGAGGCCCTCGGCGAACTCGGCGACGTTCTGGGGGAGGAGCGCGGCGACCTGCTCGTCGAGCAGCGGCACGCCGACGTCTCCGCCGGACACGACCTCCTTCGAGAGCTGTCCGACCACCTGGCCGAGCTGGATCGCGAACAGCGCACCGCCGACGCCGCGCATCGCCTTGGACACGTCGCCGAGCATGGCCTTGAGCTCCTCGGGCGCGCGCTGGTCGATCGCCTCGGTGAGGGCGTTCGCGATGCTCGAGGCCACCGGCTCGGCGATCTGCGTCCACACCGGAGCGGTCGCCTTCGCCCACTGCTCGCGGGTGTAGAGACTCGGGGTGGCCGTGAGCTCTGCGACGGTCGTGACCTCGTCGAGCCAGAGCGCGGCGACCTGGAACGCCTGGTCCGACGCCTGCGCGGTGACGGGGTCGACCGCGTGGCCGCCCTCCCGCGCGATCGCCGTCGCGCGCTCCGCGGTGACCGAGAAGTCGATGCCGTCCCCACCCGACTGTGCGGCCCGCTGGAGCTGGCTCATCAGGTTCGCCACGAACGCCGGGTCGTTCGGCAGCCCCGCTGCGCCGGCGAGCTGCGACGGGTCGATCTGGCCCTCTCCGGAGAGCAGCTTGCGGAGCATCTCCTGGAAGTCGTCGTCCGGCCCCGGCTGCGGTTCATCAGGCATGCCGACTACGCTAACCGCTGCTCGCGGGCACCGACCTGGGACGCTCCCGTGGGAACGCCCGGACCGCTGCGCCGAGGGCGAACACCCCGTCGGAAGGACCCTGCGTGACGCTCTTCGCCCCCGAGCCCCGCCGTCGATCGCGTGCCCGGACGCTCGGCTGGGCGTTCGTGATCGGCGCCGTCGTGCTCGGTCTCCTCGCGAGCTTCCTCCCGAGCCCGTACCTCATCGAGGTCCCGGGACCGGTCTACAACACCATCGGCACCCAGGAGCAGGGCGAGGGCAAGGACGCGAAGCAGGTCGAGCTCATCCAGATCTCGGGCCGGAAGACCTACCCGACGTCCGGTGCCCTCGACATGCTCACCGTCGGCGTCCAGGGCGACGCCACGCACCGGCCGAGTTGGACCAGCGTCATCCGTGCGCTCTTCACGAAGTCCCAGGCCGTGGTCCCCGCCTCGGCGATCTACCCGCCCGGCACCACCAACGAGCAGATCAGCCAGCAGGACACGGCCGACATGCAGCAGTCCCAGCAGTCGGCGGTGGCAGCGGCGCTCGTGCAGCAGGGCATCCCGGTGTCGACCGAGCTCGAGGTCGGCACCGTGCAGGAGGGGTCCGCCGCCGACGGCACGATCGAGCGGGGCGACGTCATCCGCGCCTTCGACGGGACGCAGCTCACCGAGGACGTCGATGCATCGAGCCTCCGCGCCGCGGTCGCCAAGCACGGGACGAGCAGCCCGGCGACGATCACGATCGAGCGCGACGGGAAGGAGCGGCAGGTCCGGGTGACCCCGCGCGAGCAGGACGGCACCGCGCTCCTGGGCGTCGGCGTGGTCGAGCGCTACGACTTCCCCTTCGACGTGAAGATCACCCTGCAGGACGTCGGCGGGCCCTCCGCCGGCATGATGTTCGCGCTGGGGATCATCGACGAGATCACCCCCGGCAAGCTGAACGGCGGGAAGCACGTCGCCGGCACCGGCACGATCACCGCGCAGGGCGAGGTCGGTGCGATCGGCGGCATCCGGCAGAAGATGTACGGCGCCAAGGACGCCGGGGCGACGATCTTCCTCGCGCCGGCGGACAACTGCGGCGAGGTCGTCGGGCACGTCCCGGACGGGCTCGACGTCTACAAGGTGGCAACGCTCGACCAGGCGGTCACCGACCTGCAGACCATCGCCTCCGGGAAGAGCACCGCGAAGCTCGCACGCTGCACGTCGTAGGACCGGCCACGCGCGCCACGCGACGTGCGCGCACGTCGCGATCCGCGCCTCCAGGCGGTCTGCCGGGAGGCCCGGATCACCTTCCTGAGTCCCCGTACAGTTTCACTGTCGGCGGCGACCAATAGGATCGACGCACTGACGGCCCGCCGCGCCGGGCCCGCCGGTCCGACACGTCTGGAGCACATCAAGTGACGACCACCTCGTCCACCTCGGGTCCATCCTCCTCTGGGCGGCGTTCGCCGCGGGTCCCGATCGTGGTCACGATCATCGTGCTGGCTGCACTGGTGATCGCCTTCTTCATCTTCGCGAGCCTCTACACGGACTACGCGTGGTTCGCGCAGCTCGGGTTCCAGCAGGTCCTGACCACGCGGTGGATCGCGGGGACGTCGATGTTCGTCGCCGGGTTCCTCGGCATGGCGGTGCCGGTCTACCTGAGCATCGCGTTCGCGTTCCGGTTCCGTCCCGTCTACGCGAAGCTCAACTCGCAACTCGACCGCTACCAGCAGGTCATCGAGCCGCTGCGCCGCGCGGTCATGATCGGTGTCCCGGTCGTCCTCGGCGTCTTCGCGGGCCTGTCGACCTCCGGCCGGTGGAGCACGGTCCTCGAGTACTTCAACCGGACCTCGTTCGGCAAGAAGGACCCGCAGTTCGGCCTCGACATCGCGTTCTACGTCTTCGAGCTGCCGTTCTGGCGCTCGATCGTCGCGTACGCCTCGGCGGTCGTGCTGATCGCCGGGCTCGCGGCGCTCGCCGCCCTGTACCTCTACGGCGCGATGCGCTTCGGTGGCCGCGAGATCCGCATCTCCCGCGCGGCCCGCGTGCAGCTCGCGGTCACGGCCGCCGTCTACATCGCGCTGCAGGCAGTCAGCCTCTGGCTCGACCAGTACGCGACCCTCGCGAAGAACAACTCGCTCATCACGGGTGCGCAGTACACCGACGTCAACGCGGTCATCCCCGGCCGCGAGATCATGGCGGGCATCGCCGCGATCGTCGCGATCCTCTTCATCGTGACGGCGGTCGTCGGTCGCTGGCGCATCTCGATCGTGGGCACGGGGCTGCTCCTCGTCGCCGCGATCGTCGTCGGCGGCATCTACCCGTGGATCGTCCAGCGGCTCCAGGTGAAGCCCTCCGAGGGCTCGTACGAGTCGGCCTACATCCAGCGGAACATCGACGCGACGCGTGACGCCTACGGGGTCGCGTCGACCGAGGAACAGAACTACGACGCGAAGACGAGCGCGTCCTCGGGGGCCCTGGCGTCGGATGCGCAGACGACGGCGAACATCCGCCTCATCGACCCGAAGATCGTCTCGGACACCTTCAGCCAGCTCCAGCAGTACCGCCAGTACTACAAGTTCCCGGACACCCTCGACGTCGACCGGTACGACATCAAGGGGCAGACCGAGGACACGGTGATCGCGGTCCGTGACATCAACCTCGACGGGCTGAGCGCCAAGACGAACACGCAGTACAACCGGACGTTCGTCTACACGCACGGCTACGGTGTGGCCGCGGCGTACGGCAACCAGCGCGCGAGCGACGGCAAACCGGTGTTCCTCGAGTCCGGCATCCCGTCCAGCGGTGCCCTCGGCGACTTCCAGCAGCGCGTGTACTTCGGGGAGAACTCGCCGCAGTACTCGATCGTGGGCGCCCCGAAGGGCTCGAAGAACATCGAGCTCGACTACCCGTCCGGCTCGGAGGAGAGCGACGACGCCAGCAACGGCGGGAACGCGACGACGACGTACGCCGCGGACGGCGGACCGAGCATCGGCAACTTCTTCAACCGGCTCGTGTACGCCGCGAAGTTCCAGTCGGAGCAGATCCTGCTGTCGCAGCGTGTGAACGCCGACTCGCAGATCCTCTACGACCGCAACCCGATCCAGCGGGTCCAGAAGGTCGCGCCGTACCTGCAGACCGACCAGGACGCCTACCCGGCGATCGTGGACCACCGGATCGTGTGGGTGGTCGACGGCTACACGACCACCAACGCGTACCCGTACTCGCAGAGTGCGAGCCTGCAGGCGAGCATCAGCGGCGCGGAGTCGTCGGCGTACAGCACGGACCAGGTGAACTACATCCGGAACTCGGTGAAGGCCACGGTCGACGCCTACACCGGCAAGGTGACGCTCTACGCGTGGGACACGACGGACCCGATCCTCAAGACCTGGCAGAAGATCTTCCCGAGCACGCTCGAGCCGGTGTCCGCGATGAGCGCGGAGCTCCTCGACCACGTGCGGTACCCGACCGACCTGTTCAAGGTGCAGCGCTCGATCCTCGCGACGTACCACGTCACCGACGCGAACTCGTTCTACTCGGGTGACGACGCGTGGCAGACGCCGCAGGAACCGACGAAGGAAGCCAACAGCGACTCGTCCTCCGGCTCGGCCGCGATCACCAACACGACCACGAACGGCCTGGGCACGCAGACCACGACGACGACCAACGCCGACGACCTGCAGGACCCCTACTACCTGACGATGAAGGTGCCGGGGTCCGACACGAAGTACTCGCTCTACACGACCTACATCCCGCAGCAGTCGGGTCGGGGCGCGGACAGCCGGAACGTCCTGACCGGGTACCTCGCGGTCGACTCGGACGCCGGGGGCGCCGGCAAGGGCGAGAAGGCGTCCGGCTACGGCAAGCTCACGCTGCTGACGATGCCGAAGACGGACAACATCCCCGGTCCGCTGCAGGTGCAGAACCTGTTCAACTCGGACACCAACGTGTCGGCCGAGCTGAACATCCTGAAGCGCGGCAACTCGACGGTGAAGCAGGGCAACCTGCTCACGCTCCCGGTCGGTGGCGGGTTCCTCTACGTCCAGCCCGTGTACGTCCAGTCGACGTCGAGCGGTTCGTACCCGCTGCTTCAGAAGGTGCTCGTGGCGTTCGGCGACAAGATCGCGTTCGAGGACACCCTCGACCAGGCGCTCGACACGCTCTTCGGCGGCAACTCCGGTGCGAACGCCGGTGACCAGGGCGTGTCCGACGGGTCGTCGAGTTCCGGGTCCGGATCGTCGAGCAGTGGATCGGGGTCGTCGGGCAGCGGTTCCGGTTCCTCGTCGACGGGTTCGGGTTCCTCGAGCTCGGGATCTTCGGGGTCGAGCTCGGGCAGCACGGACAACAGCGCGCTGCAGAAGGCGCTCGACGAGGCGAAGCAGGCGCTCTCCGACCGCCAGGCGGCCTACGCGAAGAACGACCTCGTCGCGGCGGCCGAGGCCGACCAGCGCCTGCAGGACGCGATCGAGGCCGCGACGAAGGCCGAGAGCGGCAACTGACACGCCGCGGCGGGGTGCTCGATTTGCACCCCGCCGTGGGCCCCGCTAGGCTGTTCAACGTGCCGCGGGGTGGAGCAGTTCGGTAGCTCGCTGGGCTCATAACCCAGAGGTCGTAGGTTCAAATCCTGCCCCCGCAACCAAGTGGCGCAAGGCCCCGGTCCATCGGACCGGGGCCTTCGTCGTTCTCGCGGGCGGTGCGGTCCCGCCGCCGCGCCGGTCGGATGCCGCCGGTCGGACGGGTTCTTCGGTGACGTCGCTCCGGGCGGTCGTACCGCTCTGGCCGGTCCCGTTGTCCTGGCCGGTCCCGTTGTCCCGGCCGGTCCCGTTGTCCTGGCCGGTCCCGTTCTCCTGGCCGGTCCGGGAGTCCGGCCGACGGCGGCGGTACGCTCGCGCCATGGGTTCCCTGACGATCGCCGCAGCGCAGTTCGCGCCCGTGGACGACCCCGCGGCCAACCTCGTGACGATCCGGTCCTCCGCCGAGCAGGCGGCAGCCCGCGGGGCGCGACTCCTCGTCACGCCCGAGTACAGCTCGTACTTCACGCCGGACATCGACGACCGCTTCGTCGCCGCCGCGCAGCCGCTCGACGGACCCTTCGTCGAGGGCCTGTGCCGCATCGCTGAGGCGACCGGGATCGCGCTCGTCGTCGGTGTCGCGGAGACCGCCGACGACCGGTCTCGGTTCCGGAACACCCTCGTGGCGATCCGGCCGGACGGCACGGTCGACACGACCTACCGCAAGGTGCACCTCTACGACGCGTTCGGGTCGCGGGAGTCGGACCGCATCGACGCCGGCGACCCGGAGCAACTGCCCGTCTTCGAGCTGGACGGCGTGCGGATCGGCCTCGAGACCTGTTACGACCTCCGGTTCCCGGAGGTCACCCGTCGGCTGGCTGCTGCGGAGCACGGCGCGGTCGACGTCGTCGTGCTGCCCGCGGAGTGGGTCCGCGGCCCCGGCAAGGAACACCACTGGCGCACGCTGCTCACCGCGCGTGCCATCGAGAACACGCTGTGGGTGGTGGGGGTCGGGCAGACACCGCCGATCGGCATCGGCGGGTCGGTCGTCGTGGACCCCGCCGGCGTCGTGGTCGGGGCAGCGGGCGCCGCGCCGGGACTGCTCGTCGCGACCGTGGACACCGACACGATCGCCGCGGTCCGGTCCGTCAACCCGTCCCTGTCACTGCGCCGCTACGAGGTGGTCCCGCGCTCCTGAGGGCGATCCGGCAGCATCCCCCACGAAGGCGCATCGCCCAATCCGTGCGCGGACGGTCAGAGCGGGCGCGGGCCGTCAGCCGGACGGCCATGGCGTGCGCGGACCGTCAGCCGGACGGCCAGATCGGGCGCGAGTGGTCGGCGCGGGCGGTCAGACGCTCGGCACGAGCGTCGAGAGGCGGGACACGGCTTCGTCGAGCACAGACCGGCGCTTGCAGAACGCGAACCGGACGAGCGACCGGTACCCGCCGGCGTGCTCGGGGCGGACGAAGGCCGACACCGGGACTCCGACGACCCCGGCGCGCTCGGGCAACGCCAGGCAGAGCGCACGGGCGTCGTCGAAGCCGAGCGGCGCGGCGTCCGCGATCACGAAGTACCCGCCGTCGGGGTGCAGGACGTCGAAGCCGGCCGTCCGGAGTCCCTCGGCGAGGAGCTCGTGCTTCGCGGCCAGGGTGGACGCGATGCCCGTGAAGACCTCGGCCGGCAGACGGAGTCCAGCCGCCACCGCGGGCTGGAACGGCGCGCCGTTCACGTACGTCAGGAACTGCTTGACGGTCGTGATCGCGTCGACCAGCGCCGGGGGGGCGGTGAGCCAACCGATCTTCCAGCCGGTGGTGCTGAAGGTCTTCCCGGCGCTCGACACCGTCACGGTGCGGTCGCGGGCGCCCGGCAGCGTCGCGATCGGGACGTGCGGGATCGCGAACGTCAGGTGCTCGTACACCTCGTCGGTGAGGATCACCGCGTCGTGGCGTTCGGCGAGCTCGACGATCGTCCGCAGGACCTCGACCGGGAGGACGCGACCGGTCGGGTTGTGCGGCGTGTTCACGAGGACGACCCGGGTGCGGTCCGAGAACGCTGCGCGGAGCGTCGTCTCGTCCGGCAGGAAGTCCGGCGCGGTGAGCGGGACGGTGACGTGCGTGCCGCCGGCGAGCCGGATCAGGGCTCCGTAGGCGTCGTAGAACGGCTCGAACGTGACCACCTCGTCGCCGGGCTCGACGAGGGCGAGGAGTGTCGCGGCGAGGGCTTCCGTCGCCCCTGCGGTGACGAGGACCTCGCGGTCGGGGTCGACCTCGAGGCCGTACCAGCGCGCCTGGTGCTCGGCGATCGCGGCGCGCAGGTCCGCGGTGCCCCGACCGGGCGGGTACTGGTTCGCGCCGTCCCGGACGGCCTGCACGGCGGCGTCGAGGACCTCCTGCGGGCCGTCCTCGTCGGGGAAGCCCTGCCCGAGGTTGATCGCTCCCGTCGCGGCGGCCAGCGCACTCATCTCCGCGAACACCGTGGGGGCGGGGACACCGTCCGGACCGAGGAGCATCGCTCCCTCCGCCGCGCGCAGCCAGGGGCCCTCGAGTCGCATGGTGGTCCCTCCGCCGTCGGTCGTCGTGCCGGTCGACACCAACCTAGCGGGGCGCTGCAGGGCT
This sequence comes from uncultured Curtobacterium sp., assembly GCA_913778205.1. Lineage (GTDB taxonomy): Bacteria > Actinomycetota > Actinomycetes > Actinomycetales > Microbacteriaceae > Curtobacterium. The sequence continues at coordinate 57,759 of CAJYUW010000044.1, read as the reverse complement.
GCCGAGGACCGTTCTTCAGCGCACGCATAAGATCGCCATAGGTCGCGTGCAGCCGGGCCAGGACCGGCGCTCAGGTGTGTGCGACAGACTGCACGAGCTTGAAAGGAGCACGTCCAGCATGAGCGACAACACGCCCAACGGGCACGCCGACGACCGCCGTCCCGACGAGACGACCGACGCCGAGGGCACCGCGAACGGCGCCGTCCAGGACGAGCGCGGCGACGCGGACCACACCGACGTGATCGAGCCGGCCGCGGCACACCCGACGGACGTGTTCCCGCGTGCAGACGACCAGCAGACCGCGCAGTACACGGCGCCGTACCCCACGTCGACGGGCAGCGCCTCCGACGGCGCGGTGAACCGCACGAGCCCGTACGGCTCCGACCACGGCAGTCCGTACGGTGGCGGCCAGACGAGCCGGTACGGCAGCGGTCAGACGAGCCAGGACGGCCAGACCGGCGGCAACCAGTACGGCCAGTCGAGCCAGTACGGCCAGAGCAGCAGCGGCCAGTACGGCCAGCAGGGGCAGTACGGCCAGCAGGGCCAGTACGGCCAGTCGAGCGGGTACGGCCAGACCGGCAGCAGCCAGTACGGCCAGAACGGCAGCAGCCAGTACGGCCAGTCGGGCCAGTACGGCCAGACCGGCAGCAGCCAGTACGGCCAGCAGGGCCAGTACGGCCAGAACGGCAGCAGCCAGCAGGGCCAGTACGGCCAGCCGAGCCAGTACGGCCAGGCCAGCCAGTACGGCGCGTACGGCCGGTCCGGCGACCAGACCCCGCAGGCCGACCAGGCCCGTCCGCGCTACGGCGAGTACGCCCAGCAGGCCGGAGCGGCATCCGCCGCTGGCGCTGCCGCATCCGCCCAGGCGCCCGGCTCGGCGACCGACGCTCCCGCGTCCGCGTCGTCCTTCGGCGACGTCGACGGCTCGAACCAGCGCAACGGCCACTACTTCGCCGAGAGCGCGACCGCGGCACCGGCGGGCACGAAGGCCGAGGGCCGCAACCGTCTCCTCGTCCCGCTCCTGGCCGGCATCGTCGTCGCGGGCCTCGTCGGCGGCGGCGCGGGCTGGCTCGCGGCCTCCGCGACGAACGGTCCCGGGACGACGACGAGCAGCTCCGCACAGGGTGGCGGCAACCTCACGGTCAACGACTACAACAGCGCGACGGTCGTCACCGCGGTGGCCGCGCAGGCCACCCCGTCGGTCGTGACGATCAACGTGTCCGCGAGCAACGAGGCCGGCACCGGGTCGGGCGTCGTGTTCAGCAAGGACGGCTACATCGTCACGAACACCCACGTGGTGACCCTCGACGGGGACAGCGGGAACGGCAAGATCACCGTGACGACCTCGGACGGCAAGATCTACCCGGCCAAGCTGATCGGGACCGACCCGACGGTCGACCTCGCCGTGATCAAGATCGACGCGACGAACATGAAGCCGATCACGTTCGCGGACTCGTCGAACCTCAACGTCGGCGACACCGCCGTCGCGATCGGCGCCCCGCTCGGGCTGTCGAACACCGTCACCGACGGCATCGTGTCGACACTGAACCGGAGCATCCAGGTCACGTCCAGTGCGCCGACGCAGGGCGGCGACTCGAACGAGGGCGGCAACGGCAGCCAGGGCGGACCGTTCGACTTCTGGGGCAACGGGGACAACGGGTCCAGCTCCTCGGCGAACTCCACGGTCTCGCTCCCGGTCATCCAGACCGACGCGTCGATCAACCCCGGCAACTCGGGCGGCGCGCTGCTCGACTCGAAGGGCAAGCTCATCGGGATCAACGTCGCGATCGCGTCGGCCGGCAGCTCGTCGTCGTCCGACTCGCAGTCCGGCAGCATCGGCGTCGGCTTCTCGATCCCGTCGAACCTCGTCAAGCGCGTGGCGAACGAGATCAAGGACAACGGCTCGGCGACCCACGGCCTGCTCGGAGCCGGTGTCGCCGACTCCACCGACGCGGCGAACGCGACGCAGATGGGCGCGCTCATCAAGTCGGTGACGTCGGGTGGCGCGGCCGCCGACGCCGGCCTGAAGGCCGGCGACGTGGTCACGAAGATCGGGAGCGCGACCGTGAGCGACGCGACGGACCTCACCGCGCAGGTCCGGTACTTCGCGGGCGGCACCAAGACCGAGATCACCTACCTGCGCAACGGCAAGTCGGCCACGACCAACGTGACCCTCGGGACGTACGACAGCAAGAGCTGACGCGACCCCAGGACGGACGGGAGGCCCGGTGCACGACGTGTGCCGGGCCTCCCGTCCGTCCTGGCGGTGCCCGGCTTGATAGGCTCATGGTCGCTCTGCGGGGCGGCACCGCTCGCGGTGCGCCCCGCGCACCCAGCCACCGACCGAGGGACGCATGCAGCCAGACGGACAGCGCCTGCCGGGCGTCTCGTACGTGATGCCCGTGCTCAACGAGGTCACCGAGGTGCGTGCCGCCGTGCAGAGCCTGCTCGACCAGGACTACGCCGGCCCGTTCGAGGTCATCCTGGCGCTCGGGCCGTCGATCGACGGGACGAACGAGCTCGTCGCGGAGATGAGCGCCGCGGACCCGCGCATCCGGGCGATCGAGAACCCGGTGGGGTCGACGCCCGCCGGCCTGAACGTGGCGATCCGTGCGTCCGAGCACCCCGTGGTCGTCCGGGTCGACGCCCACTCCGTCCTGCCGCGCGACTACACGCGCATCGCGGTCCGCGTCCTGCAGGAGTCGGGTGCAGACAACGTCGGCGGGATCATGCACGCCGAGGGACGCACGCCGTTCGAACGGGCCGTCGCGCTCGCCTACGGCAGCCGGGTCGGCCTCGGCGGCACACCGCACCACGTCGGGGGCCAGGCCGGTCCGGCTGAGACGGCGTACCTCGGCGTGTTCCGCCGTGACCGCCTGTTCGAGGTGGGGCTCTTCGACGAGGGCATCAAGCGCGGGCAGGACTGGGAGCTCAACCGGCGGCTGCGGCAGACCGGCGGCACGGTGTGGTTCACACCCGAGCTGGTCGTGACGTACCGGCCGCGCCCGAGCCTGAAGCGCCTGGTGCGGCAGTTCGTCGCGACCGGGCTGTGGCGTGGCGAGCTCGCCCGGCGCTTCCCGGCGAACAACGGCCTGCGGTACTTCGTGCCCCCGGCGATGGTCGCGGCGATGGCCGTCGGCATCCTCGCCGGCGTCGTCGGGATCATCGGTGCGGCGACCGGCACCGGCGCGGTCTGGGCGCTGCTCGGGTTCGTCGTCCCCGCCGTCTACCTCGTCTTCGTCGTGGTCGGCGCGGTCGCCGTCGCGCGGCGATCCGGGGCGGCGACGCTCCTCTGGCTCCTCGTCGTCCTGCCGTGCATCCACGTCGGCTGGGGGATCGGGTTCATCATCGGCTTCCTGACCAGGACGTCCGAGCTGACGACGCACACGGGACGGTGACCGACATGACCGACGACGCCACCACGGGACGCGCCGCGCGGCCGACCTCGATCGCCGAACTCCGCGCGATCGCGCAGCCGGACGCGGTCCGGATGCGGGCGAACGCCGAGCACTGGACCGCTTCGCTGTACCTGCGGGACGTCTCGCCGTACCTGACGTGGGTGCTGCTGAAGACCCGGGTGAGCGCGAACCAGGTGACGGGCCTCATGATCCTCGTCGGGTGGAGCGTCGCCGCGGCGCTGCTCATCCCGGGCATCTGGGGTGCCGCGCTCGCGCTCGTGCTCGGGCAGCTGCAGATGCTCGTCGACTGCAGCGACGGCGAGGTCGCCCGATGGCGCGGCACCCACTCGCCGGCCGGTGTGTTCCTCGACAAGGTCGGGCACTACACGACCGAGGGGCTCATCCCGATCGCCCTCGGCATCCGCGCGGCGACCTGGCCGATCCACGGTGCCGACTGGATGTGGACGACGATCGGCTGCGCGCTCGGACTCGTGATCGTCCTCAACAAGGCGCTCAACGACATGGTGCACGTCGCACGCGCGAACGCCGGCCTCGAGAAGCTCGTCGACCGACGTGACGCCTCGACCGCACCGTCCGGTCGGCGGCTCGCGACGCTCCGCAAGGCAGCGCGGTTCCTGCCGTTCCACCGGCTCTACCACTCCGTCGAGCTGAGCATCCTGGCGTTCGTGTTCGCGCTCGTCGGCCTCGTCGTCGGCGACACGCTCGCGTCGCGCGTCCTCGTCGGCGCCCTCCTCCCGCTCGCGGTCCTCGCCACCGCCGGGCACTTCCTGGCCATCATCGCGTCGAAGCGGGTCCGCGCGTGACGCCCGGGACCCTCCGTCGCGACGCGGTGCCGCACCGGGAACGGCCGCGCGTCGCCGTGGTCAGCCTGTCGCAGGGCACGCGCCCGGATGACCTGCGCCGCGGGCTCGAGAGCGTGCTCGCACAGCAGGACGTCGAACTCGACGTGGTCTGCGTCGGCAACGGCTGGGACCCCACCGGACTGCCCGAGGGCGTCCGCACGCTCGCGCTCCCCGGGAACGTCGGCATCCCGGCCGGGCGCAACGCGGGCGCCGACGTCGTCGACGGCGACTACGTGTTCTTCCTCGACGACGACGCCTCGGTGCCGTCTCCGACCTTCCTGCGTGACGCGATCGCCCTCTTCGAGCACGACCCGTCGCTCGGTCTCGTGCAGCCGCGTGTGGTCGACCCGACGGGCGCCGCCAGCCCGACGCGGTGGACCCCGCGGATCCGCAAGGGGTCGGCGTCGGTGTCGTCGCCGGTCTTCTCCGTGTGGGAGGGCGCGGTCGTGCTGCCGATGGACGTGTACCGGGCGGTCGGCGGCTGGGGTGCTCCGTACTTCTACGCGCACGAGGGCATCGAACTGGCCTGGCGGGTGTGGGACGCGGGCCGCCGCACCTGGTACGCCGGCGACCTCGTCGCGCACCACCCCGCGATCGACCCCGCGCGGCACCGCGAGTACTACCGCCTCAACGCCCGCAATCGCGTCTGGCTCGCCCGTCGCAACCTGCCCGCCGTGCTCCGGCCGCTGTACGTCGGGTCGTGGGCGGTGGTCCAACTCGCCCGCTGGTGGCGGCACCCGCGCCGTCTGGCGACCTGGTTCGCCGGCGTCCGTGAGGGATGGGCGACCGACTGCGGACCCGTCTCGACCATGGGATGGCTGACCATCGGGCGGATGACGCTCGCCGGCCGACCCCCGATCATCTGACCGATCACCTGAGGAGACCCGTGGCGATCACCAGCGACCTGCGCACGGCGTTCCGACTCGCAGCGCGACTCCTGAAGTCGCGACGGAGCCGGAACGCCCTCGCCCGCCGACTCCGGACCCAGCCCCGGCTCGCGCCGGGCTCGGCCGAGATCGCGGTCTACTTCGCCGACGGCCCCGTGAACCTGTACCAGGTGCGCCAGTGGTACGCGCCCCTGGCCGAGCTGCACGCCGAGCACCCCGTCGCGATCATCTCGCGCAGCCCCGGCACCATGCTCGCCCTGCTCGACGAGTCGCCCGTGCCCGTGGTCTACGCCCGGCAGGTCGTCGACCTCGAACGCTTCGTCGACGAGCAGTCGCCCAAGATCGTCCTCTACGTCAACCAGAACGCCCGCAACTTCCAGATGATGCGGTACGGGCGCATGTGGCACGTCTTCGTGAACCACGGCGAGAGCGACAAGATGTACATGACGACGAACCAGTTCAAGGCGTACGACCACGCCCTGATCGCCGGGGACGCCGCTCGGGAACGGCTGGCCGACGCGCTGTGGGACTACGACCTGGACGCGAGGACGATCGCCATCGGCCGGCCTCAGGCGGACCACTTCGCCGGGGACGTCCCGTGGCCCGACGACGGCCGGACCGTCGTGCTCTACGCGCCGACGTGGGAGGGCGACCGGGCCGCGGCGGCGTACGGGTCGATCGCCAGCCACGGCACGACCATCGCCGAACGGCTGCTCGCGTCCCCGGCCCACCGGCTCGTCTACCGCCCGCACCCCCGCTCCGGCGTGCTCGACGCGACGTACAAGGCCGCGCACGAGGGGATCGTCGCTGCGATCGCGGCCGCCAACGCCGCCGACCCGACCGCCCACCACGTGTACGACGACGGCCCGACGCTCGGGTGGCAGATCGCCGGTGCCGACGTCGCCATCACCGACATCTCCGCGATGATCTACGACCGGCTCGCGGTGGGCAAGCCGCTCATCGTGACCCGGCCGGTCTCCCCGGACGCCGACGTCGACGAACGCGGGTACCTCGGCGACGCGAACTGGCTGCGGGCGACCGAAGCGGCGGACGTGGTCGCGCGGGTGGACGCCGCGGCGCACGACGCGGAGGAGCTCGCCCGGCTGCAGCACTGGGTCGAGCGGTACTTCGGCGACACGACGCCGGGGGCGGCGACCGCGCGGTTCCACGCCGCCGTCGAGCACCTGCTCGAGCGTTGGCGGACGTTCGCCGCACAGCGCGACGTCTGACCGGCCGTCCCGGCGGCGACTGCTGCCGGGGCCGGGCCGGGAGGCGACGGTTGCTGGCCGGGTCGACAGCCGGTGCGTCGGTCGTCAGCGGCACGTGGTTCCGGCCGTCAGCGGCACGGGGCGTCGGCCGCCAGCGGCACGTGCCAGAGGTACTCGCTGCGGTCCGGGCGGCGCCAGCGGAGGACGACCACGCCGGTCTCCTCCGCCGGGGCACCGAACACGGCGATCGTCAGGCCGCGGCCGGGCTCGAGCCGACGGACCGCCAGAGGAGGCGCGTACCCCGTCCCGAGGTGGGTGAGGGTGAGGCCGTCCACCGGCTCATGGCCGGTGTTGACGAGCGTGTACCGACGCGGGGCTGCGCTGCGGTCGAGGTGGAACGGGACGCGGTAGGCGGTGGCGCTGGGGTGCATGTGGTCGACGGTAGGTGGGGGCACCGACGCCGGGGCCACCGGGGAGCGCTCCGGCCTCCTGTGCTGTGGAGGGAGCCGGCGCGGCGACCGTTGTGGAGGGCGTCGAAGTCCCGATCGGGACCCGCGGTCGGCGCTGCCGACCGGCCGTGTCGGGGCGGAGGGACGGCGCTGCCGGTCCCGGTCAGGACGCGGGGTCGGCGCTGCCCGCCCCGGTCAGGACGCGGGGTCGGCGCTGCCGATCCCGCTCAGGACGTGTAGTCGGCGCTGTAGCGCGCGAGCGCCTCGTCGATCGGGCCGTCGAACTGCAGGTTCCCCTTGTCGAGGTAGAGCCCACGGTCGCAGAACCGTCGCAGGTCCTTATCGCTGTGGGACACGAAGAACAGCGTGCGCCCACCGGCGAGCAGCTCGTCGATGCGCTTGTAGCACTTCTCCCGGAACCCCTTGTCGCCCACCGCGAGGACTTCGTCGACGAGCAGCACCGGCTCGTCGAGGCGGGAGATCACCGAGAACGCGATGCGGACCTTCATGCCGCTCGACAGGTGCTTGTAGGGGGTGTCCACGAAGTCACCGATCTCGGCGAACTCGATGATCTCGTCGAAGGCGTCCCGGATCTCCGCGCGCGACATCCCGTGCAGGCCTGCGGTGAGGTAGACGTTGTCCCGCACGGTGAGGTCCCCGACGAACCCGCCGGTGATCTCGATCAGGGGAGCGACCCCGGCCCCGACGCGGACCTGGCCCTCGTCGGGGAGCATCACCTGGGCGACGAGCTTGAGGAGCGTGGACTTCCCCTGTCCGTTCCGCCCGACGACCCCGATCGCCTCGCCGGGTTGCACGTCGAACGAGACGTCGCGGAGCGCCCAGAACTCGTCGCCGCGCTTCCGGCGGTCGCGGCCCGCGAAGAGGTCCTTGAAGCTGCGGCTCGCGCGGCGGTTCCGCTTGAACCGGATACCGGCCCCGCGCACGCTGATGACCGGCGTCGTGGTCGTGCTGCGTCGGGACGCGTCGGTGGTCGTCATCACAACTCCTTCAGGACCCGGTGCTCGCTCCGCTTGAAGACCAGCGTGCCGACGACGACGACGATGATCGTCACGACCGTCGAACCGATCACCTCGTGCCACTGCAGTTGGCTCGGGAAGAAGGCCGAGCGGTAGATGCCGATGATCCCGGAGAGCGGGTTCAGCGCCATGAGGTCGCGGAAGCGCTCCGGAAGCGCGGAGGTGCCGTAGATGATCGGCGATGCGTAGAACAGGAAGCGCAGGACCAGCTTCACGGCGCGCTCGAGGTCGCGGAAGAAGACCACGAGCGGCGCGACGATGAGTCCGAGGCCGTAGATCAGCGCGCACTGCAGCACGATCGCGATCGGGTAGAGCAGGATCTCCCAGTGCAGGTGCGCACCGGTCGCGAGCACGAAGATCGCGAGCACGGGCAGGCTCAGGACGAACTCGATGCCCTTGGACGCGTCGATCCGGGCGACCCAGATGCTGCGCGGGATGGTCGTCGACCGGATGAGCTTCGCCTCGCTCGTGAAGGCACGGGTCGAGTCCGAGACCGCTCCCGTGAACCACATCCACGGCAGGAGCGCGGACAGGAGGAAGACGATGTACGGCTCCTCGCCCACCTTGCCGCGGTGGAACACCTGCGTGAACACGAACCAGTAGATGGCCGACATCACCAGGGGGTCGAGGATGGACCAGAGGTAGCCGAGCGCCGAGGTGGAGTAGCGGACCCGGAGGTCGCGGACCGTCAGCAGCCAGAGCGCATGACGATAGCGCCGACCGGCACTGCGGCTGGCCGTCTGGGCAGCAGCCGCGGGCACGGTCGGCGCACTCGCTGTGGTCACGGTTTCCCTCCGGGCGGAACCGCCGAGGGGGTGGGGTCCGGTCAGGCGAACAGGTTGTTCGCGCGCTCGAGGTCCTCGGCGAAGTCGATCTCGACCGCGTAGAGGTCCGAGATGTCGACCGGCGACCAGCGTAGCCCGTCCTCGGCGATGGCCGCCTCGATGCCGCCTTCGAAGTACTCCTGGTCGTCGACCCGGCCGAGCTGGCGGACGAGTGCCTGCTTGTCGGCGGCGGAGACGTAGTTGATGCCGACGGCTTCACCGAGTCCACCGACGACCTGCTTCGAGAGCTTCTCGATGAAGCCCTCGGCGTCGACCGTGTACTTGACCTCCTCGTCGGAGACCTTGTCGGTGTTGACGCTCACGAACGAGCGGTCCTCGTCGATCATGTCGGCGGCACGCACCAGGGCACGCGGGTCGAAGACGACGTCGCCGTTCATCCAGAGCACGCCGCTCTTGCCGGTGGCCTTGAGAGCACGGAGCAGGCTCTTCGAGGTGTTCGTCGAGTCGTAGGACTCGTTGTAGACGAAGTTCGCCTGCGGGAAGGCCTCGACGATGTGCTCCGACTTGTAGCCGACCACGATCGTCACGCGGGCACTCGAGCCGAAGGCGGCCCGGATGTTGTCGAACTGCTGCTGCATGATGGTGCGGCCGTCGGAGAGCTCCGTCAGCGGCTTCGGCAGGCTGCGCCCGAGGCGGCTGCCCATCCCCGCGGCGAGGATGACGATCTGCGTGGTCATGCTGGTCCCTTCTGGTGTCCGCCCGCGCGCCGGTGGGGCACGGGCGGGCCTGGTCGAGTCTGCTCCCGCAAGGTCCGGATCCGCCGTGAGCCCTGCGCTTCCCGGATGGACGTCCTGGCGTGGGCTGCATCACGTCGGTCACCCGAGCGGGTTTCCAAGTGGTGAACACTGCGGCGTGTCCTGGTGAATGATACGGAACGCGAGCCCGTTCGGGGTACACCCGCGCGCGCTTCGTTCTCGATTCGTGACCCGCGCCCCGTGGACTCGGTGACGGTCCGGTCACGGTCGCCTCCGGTCGTCGCGCCGTTGGTACGGTTGAGCGATGGCCGCAGGAGCAGACGACGAGGACGTGTACGCGACGTCCGACGCTGCCTGGCTGACCGAGGCCGGGGACGACATGGGGGACGGGGATGCGCTCGATGCGCCCGCTGGTGACGAGATGACCGACGACACGACGACGATCGACGCCCGGACGGTCGCGGGCGACACCGCGACGGAGGACGTCGACACGCGCGGTACCGCGTCCGACACGCGGACGAGCGCAGACCGGACGAGCGCCGACCGGAGCGCCGACCCGGCGAGCGGCGCCCGGACGGGCACTGACGGGGCCGTCGGTCCGGCTGCACCCGCCGCCGACCGGACCACGTCGAGCGCACGTCCGGCGAAGCAGCGCACGAAGGGTCGCGTGAAGCGCCCGGCCGGCGCACCGGCGAAGGGCGCCCCGGCGCAGTCGGCAGCGGCCGGTCCCGCAGCTGCGGAACCGGCGGTCACCACGGCTTCGTCCGACCGGGCCGACCGCCAGGAGAAGCGGGCCCCCCGCGCGAACGCGAAGCGGCCGCAGGCCACGAAGCAGGCCCCGAAGCAGCCCGTGGTGCTCCGCGCCGAAGGGCTCGTCAAGCGGTACGGCCAGACGCTCGCGGTGGACGAGGTCGACCTCGAGATCCGGCAGGGCTCGATCTTCGGCGTCGTCGGTCCGAACGGAGCGGGCAAGACGACGACGCTCTCGATGGTCACCGGCCTGCTGCGTCCGGACGCCGGCACCGTCACCGTGCTCGACCACGACGTCTGGGCCGACCCGACCGCGGCCAAGCGCAGCCTCGGCGTCCTGCCCGACCGGCTGCGGCTGTTCGACCGCCTGACCGGCGCCCAGCTGCTCTACTACTCCGCCACGCTCCGCGGCCTCGACGGCGCCACCGCGCGCGACCGCAGCGCCGACCTCGCCGAGGCGTTCGGTCTCGGCGAGGCGCTCGGGCGCCAGGTCGCGGACTACTCGGTGGGCATGGCGAAGAAGATCGCCCTCGCCGCGACGCTCATCCACTCTCCGCGGGTCCTCGTCCTCGACGAACCGTTCGAGTCGGTGGACCCGGTCAGCTCCGCGACGATCACCGAGATCCTGCGCCGGTACACCGCGGGCGGGGGCACGGTCGTGCTCTCCAGCCACTCGATGGAGCTGGTGCAGCGGACGTGCGACTCCGTCGCGATCATCGTCGGCGGCAAGGTCCTCGCCTCGGGGACGATGGCGCAGGTCCGTGGGCGCAAGAGCCTCGAGGACAAGTTCGTCGAGCTCGCGGGCGGCCGCGTCGTGGCAGAGAGCATGGAATGGTTGCACAGCTTCTCCGGCTGAGGGTCGACGTGCTCGCGGGCGCGGTCCGGGGGAGTGCCCGTCGCTCCGTCCTGGTCGTCCTCGCCAGCCTCGTCGGACTCGTCGCCGCGGTGGCGATCGCCGTCGTCGCCGCGGGCCTCCGCACGGTCGACGCCGGATCGGCACGCGCGATCATCGTCCCGGTCGGCACCCTCGTCACGTTCGGCTTCACCGTCGTCCCGCTCGTCGCGGGGCACGCGGACCAGTTCGACCCGCGGCGGTTCACCGTGTTCGGGATCGGCCGGAAGGACCTCGCGGTCGGGCTCCTCGTCGCCGGGCTGGTGGGCGTGCCCGTGGTCGCGGTCGCGATCGTCGCCGTCGGGCAGTCCGTCACGTGGATGCGCGGCGGTGGGACGGCCGTCCTCGGCGTGGTCGGCGGACTGCTCGCCATCGCGACGTGCGCACTGCTCGTCCGCGTCGCGGGCACGGCGGGCTCGCGCCTGATCGGGCAGCACCGGACGCGTGACGCCGGCTGGCTCGTCGCGCTCGTGATCGTCGCCCTCGCCGTCCCCACCGTCTCGCTCCTGCTGGGCAGCGGCTGGATCGACCCGGCGGGAGCCGAGACGCAGCGCGTCGCGGGCATCGCCGGGTGGACGCCGTGGGGTGCCGCCTGGGCCGTCCCGGCGGACGTCGCGGTCGGTGACGTCGGCACCGGTGTGCTCCAGCTCCTGGTGGCACTGGTCACGGTCGCCCTCCTCGGCTGGGCCTGGTGGGCGCAGGTCGGGCACGCGCTGGAGACCGCCGAGCCTCGGCGGCGCAGTCGTCGGTACCGCGGCCTCGGCTGGTTCGACCGCCTCGGTTCCGCGCCCGTCGCTGCCGTCGCCGCGCGGGCGCTGACGTACTGGGGTCGCGACCCCCGCTACCGGACGTCCTACCTCGTGCTCGTCTTCGTGCCGATCGTCGTGGTCCCGCTCGGGGTCGCCGGGGTCCCGTGGCACTGGACGGCGCTCGTGCCCCTGCCGCTGATGGCCCTCATCGCCGGCTTCCTGCCGCACAACGACGTCTCCTACGACAACACCGCCGTGTGGCTGCACGTCGCGTCGGGGGCTCCGGGGTGGAGCGACCGGCTCGGCCGGGTCGTGCCGCTCCTCGTCGTCGGGGTGCCCCTCCTCGTCGCCGGGGCCGCGGTCTCCGCGCGGCTCTTCGGCGACTGGACCGCGTTCCCGGTGCTGATCGGCATCGGCGCATCGGCGCTGCTGTCCGGACTCGGGCTGTCGAGCGTCGTCTCGGTGCTGCTGCCGTACCCGACGGTGCGTCCCGGCGACCACCCCTTCCAGCAGCCGCAGGCCGCGGGCGTCACGGCGACGGTCGCGCAGTCGGTGATGGTGCTCGGGACCGTGCTCTGCTCGGTGCCGGCCGTGTGGCTCGCCGTGCTGGCGTTCCGCGACGGCGCGGAGCCGTGGGCGACCGCGACGCTGGTCGTCGGTGCCGTGGTCGGCGTGGTCGTCCTGGTCGCGGGTGTCGTGGTCGGCGGGCGTGCGTTCGACCGACGGGGTCCGGACCTCCTCGCTGCAGCGCAGCGCAACTGACCGCGTCCGCGCGCCTCGACGGCGTACGGTCCGCGGAGCGGCGCGCGTCGCAGCCGTGTGCCGCGCCGAGCGGCTCGTCACCCACCGTCGTCGTTGCACCGTCCGGCGGGGCGCGGCCATCCGGCCGTCCGATCCGTCCCTCTGACCGACCGTCGTGTCGCCGCCGGCGCATCGCCGCCACCGGAGCATCCGGGAGGCCCGTGGCGGGCCGGTACCGCGCCTCCCGATCGTCGCCACCTCGCTGGCCGGGAGGCCCGTGGCGGGCCCGCACCGCGCCTCCCGGCCGTCGCCACCCGGCCGTGCGCGTCGTACCCTGGACGCATGAGCATGACGGAACCCGGTGGCGGCCTCGACGTGATGGACCGCGAGCTCGAGAAGCTCCTCGAGGACGAGGCGATCGAGCCCGGTGATCACGAGCGGTTCTCGCACTACGTGAAGAAGGACAAGATCCTCGAGTCGGCGCTCAGCGGCAAGCCCGTCAAGGCGCTCTGCGGGAAGAAGTGGATCCCCGGGCGCGACCCGGAGAAGTTCCCGGTCTGCCCCGACTGCAAGAAGATCTACGAGCGCATGAAGGCGGAGTGACGCCGCCGACGTGCGGGTGACACGCTCAGATGACGAGCGTGGGGATGGCCGGGTCGCCCCGACCGATGCGTGATGCGTCGACGGGCAGCTCGGCCTTCGCCATCGTGTGGTGGCGGCGGGCGGCCTCGACCCCCGTACTGCCGAGGAACGCGGGGTCGATCTCGCCCTCGGTCACCACGGGGACGAGCAGCGGGCGCTCGTCCGGCCCGACGGCGCCCTGGGTGAGGACGACCTCGGCGGTCGCGATGCCGTTCCGCAGGCGCCGCCCGGCCTCCTTCCGGCCGCCGGTCGAGGCCTTGTCGGCGGACTTCTTCGCGACCGGCACCCACGCCTCGTCGGCGGCGTCCCGGTGGGCCACGAGCTTGAACACCATGCCGGCCGCCGGGTGCCCGGACCCGGACACGACCGACGTGCCGACCCCGTAGGAGTCCACCGGGGCGGCCCGGAGCGCGGCGATGGTGTACTCGTCGAGGTCGTTCGTGACCGTGATCCGCGTTCCGGTGGCGCCGAGGCGGTCGAGCTGCGCCCGGACCGCCGCGACGACCGACGGCAGGTCGCCGGAGTCGATGCGCACCGCGCCGAGCTTCCCGTCGGTGAGGCGGACGGCGGTCTCCACCGCGGCCTCGATGTCGTAGGTGTCGACGAGCAGGGTCGTGCCGGTGCCGAGGGCGTCGATCTGCGACCGGAACGCCGCTTCCTCCGAGTCGTGCAGCAGCGTGAAGGCGTGCGCGGCGGTGCCCATCGTCGGGATGCCCCACGTGCGACCGGCCTCGAGGTTGCTCGTCGCACCGAACCCGGCGATGTAGGCGGCGCGGGCGGCGGCGACCGCGTTCCACTCGCCCGTGCGCCGGGAGCCCATCTCGGCGAGGGGGCGGTGGTCGGCGGCGGACACCATGCGCGCGGCGGCGCTCGCGATCGCGGAGTCGGCGTTGAAGATGCTCAGCGCGAGGGTCTCGAGGACGACCGCCTCGGCGAAGGTGCCCTCGACCTGGAGGACGGGGGAGTTCGGGAAGAAGACCTCGCCCTCGCGGTACGCGCGGACGTTCCCGGTGAACCGGTAGTCGGCGAGCCACGTGGCGGTGCCGGCGTCGATGACGCCGCGGTCGCGGAGGAAGCCGATCTCCTCGTCGCCGAACCGGAAGTCGCCGAGCGCCGTGAGGAACCGGCCGAGCCCGGCCGCGACGCCGTAGCGGCGTCCGTCCGGCAGTCGGCGGGCGAACACCTCGAAGACGCACCGCCGGTCGGCGGTGCCGTCCTTCAGGGCGGCGTCCACCATCGTGAGTTCGTACTGGTCCGTGAGGAGCGCGCTGGTCACCTCCCCGACACTACGGCAGGGCCAGGTGCTCCGGCAGGCCGCGACGCTGCGGCGGGGTTCGGCGCTGCGGCGGGGCGCGGGGCTGCGGCGGGCGCGACGCTCCGGCAATGTCCGGCCGGGAGGCCCGGGTCGCGTCGAGCGGTCGGGTCGCGTCGTGCGGTCGGTACGCTGGTGACCGTGACGGATGCACCGATCGGAGTCTTCGACAGCGGCGTCGGCGGGCTCACGGTGGCGCGGGCGATCATCGACCAGCTGCCGCGGGAGAGCATCCGGTACGTCGGGGACACCGTGCACTCGCCGTACGGCCCGAAGCGCATCGCGGACGTGCGTCGGTACGCGCTCGAGGTGATGGACGACCTCGTCGAACAGGGCGTCAAGGCGCTCGTGATCGCGTGCAACACCGCCTCGTCGGCCGTGCTCCGCGACGCCCGGGAACGGTACGAGCAGGCGTACGGCATCCCGGTCGTCGAGGTCATCCAGCCCGCTGCCCGTGCCGCCGTCAAGCAGACCCGGACCGGCCGCATCGGCGTGATCGGCACGGTCGGCACGATCGCCTCCCGCGCGTACGAGGACGCCTTCGCCGTCGCCGCGGACGTCACCCTGTCGCTCGCCGCCTGCCCGCGGTTCGTCGAGTTCGTCGAGGCCGGGGACACGTCGTCGCCCGCGCTCCGCGCCGTCGCCGACCAGTACCTCGCGCCGATCCGGGACGCCGACGTCGACACGCTCGTCCTCGGCTGCACCCACTACCCGCTCATGTCCGCCGCGATCCAGTACGTGATGGGGCCGGATGTGACCCTCGTGTCGAGCGCCGAGGAGACCGCCAACGACGTCTACCGACGGCTCGTCGAGCACGGTCTCGAGCGGACGACGCCGGAGCCGCCGACGTACGCGTTCGAGGCGACCGGCGACGACAAGAACGGCTTCATCCGACTCGCCCGACGCTTCCTCGGCCCCGAGGTCTCGAGCGTCGGACACCTCCAGACCGGGGCGATCCTGCTGCCCCACACCGAAAGGACGCCATGAGCACCCGCATCGACGGCCGCACCGCGACCGACCACCGTCCCGTCACGATCGAGCGGGGGTGGAGCACGCAGGCCGAGGGCAGCGCGCTCATCTCGTTCGGGAACACCAGGGTGCTGTGCACCGCGAGCTTCACGAACGGGGTCCCGCGCTGGCTCGCGGGCAAGGGCACCGGCTGGGTCACGGCGGAGTACTCGATGCTGCCCCGCTCGACGAACGAGCGCATGCAGCGCGAGTCGATCAAGGGCCGCGTCGGGGGACGGACGCACGAGATCTCGCGGCTGATCGGACGCTCGCTCCGTGCGGTCGTCGACACCAAGGGGCTCGGCGAGAACACCCTCGTGATCGACTGCGACGTGCTCCAGGCCGACGGCGGCACGCGCACGGCATCGATCACGGGCGCCTACGTCGCGATGGTCGACGCGATCGAGTGGGGCCGCGAGCGCGGTTTCGTCGGGAAGAAGGCGACTCCGCTGCTCGACAGCGTGCAGGCGATCTCGGTCGGGATCGTCAAGGGGGAGCCGATGCTCGACCTCGCCTACACCGAGGACTCGGCGGCCGACACCGACATGAACATCGTGACCACCGGGTCCGGCAAGTTCATCGAGGTCCAGGGCACGGCCGAGCACGCGCCGTTCGACCGCGACGAGCTGAACACGCTGCTCGACCTGGGTCTCGCGGGCAACGCCTCGCTCGCGGCGATCCAGCGCGAGGTGCTGGGGCAGTCCTCGTGACCGAGCGGCGCGTCGTCCTCGCCAGTCACAACGCCGGCAAGCTCGTCGAGCTCCGGGACATCCTCGGCGACGCCCTCGGGGACGGCGTCGAGCTCGTCGGGTACGACGGCCCGGAGCCCGTCGAGGACGGCGACTCCTACGCCGCGAACGCCCTCATCAAGGCGCGGGCCGCGGTCGAGCACACCGGGCTCCCGGCGCTCGCCGACGACTCCGGCATCGCGGTCGACGCGCTCGACGGTGCGCCGGGCATCCACTCGGCCCGGTACGCGGGCACCCGGGTCGACGCGGACAACATCGCGCTGCTGCTGCGGAACCTCGAGGGCGTCGTCGAGCGCACCGCCGCGTTCGTGTGCGCCGCAGCGTTCGTCACGCCGGACGGCACCGAGCACGTGTTCGAGGCGGTGTGGAACGGTGAGGTCACGACGGAGCCGATCGGAACCGGTGGACACGGCTACGACCCGGTGTTCCGGCCCGACGACGCCGACCGGACCTCGGCGGAGCTCACCCGCGACGAGAAGAACGCCCTGAGCCACCGGTCGAAGGCGTTCCGGGGGATCGCGCCGATCGTGCGGGAGTACTGCAGCGCCGAGTAGGAGGCGCTGCGAGGCACCGCGGGGCGCCCAGCGTCGAGGTCGTCGGGCGGCCGGCGCCGGATGCTGCCGCACAACCAAAGACGCTCCGCACCACGGGATGACGTGGTGCGGAGCGTCTTTGGTTGTGCCAACGCGAAGTCGCGCGCGGACGCGAACGCGCGTGCGCCGACGTGCGCGCGGCTGCGGCCGTTGGCGCTACGGGCGCTCGACCTCGGTCTCGGCCTCGGCGTCCCGCTTGGCCTTGCGCTGGTTGCGGAGCACGGTGAGCGCCACGGGGACGACCGTCACGACCACGGCGAGGAGCAGGATCACGTCGATGTAGTTGCGCACGAGGTCGCCGACGACCGGGACGAACCCGAGCACGTACCCGAGGAACGTCACGCCGACACCCCACACGAGCGCACCCACCGCGTTGTAGAGCGAGTACTTCCGGTAGTTCATCCGCCCCACGCCCGCGGCGATCGGCAGGAAGGTCCGGACGACCGGCACGAACCGGGCGAGGATCACGGCGAGCGGGCCGAAGCGGTCGAAGAAGGAGTACGTGCGGTCGACGTTCGCCTTGGAGAACAGGCCGCTCTCCTTGCGCTCGAAGATCGGGGGACCGGCCTTCTTGCCGATGTAGTAGCCGAGCTCACCGCCGAGGAACGCGGACGCGGCGATCATCAGGGCGGCGACCCAGACCGGGATCCCGCCGATCGCACCGCCGCGGTCGAAGGCGAACAGGCCGGTGATGACGAGGAGGCTGTCGCCCGGGAAGATGAAGCCGACGAGCAGGCCGGTCTCCGCGAAGATGATCGCGCAGACGACGAGCACGGCGACGGCCCCGAAGTGGTCGAGGATGTACTGCGGATCCAGCCAGGGGATCAGGGCGAGTGCGACGGAGTGCATGGTTCTTCCGGTCGGGCGGGCGTGGACACGAGGAGGTCCCCGCTGGGTCGAGGGTACCGCCCCGGGGTGTCCTGCCCATCCGCCGTCCGTATGAGTTCCCGGACATCGCGCGGATCCTGCGGAGAACCGTCCGTCGTGCGGAGTGCCGGCCATGCTGCGCAGGGCCCGTCCGTCGTGCGGAGTGCCGTCTGTCGTGCGGAAGGAGGGACTCGAACCCTCACGCCGGGGCACAGGAACCTAAATCCTGCGTGTCTACCAATTCCACCACTCCCGCGAGCAGCGGCAGTCTACCGAGCGCGACGGGCGGGGCGGACTCGCACCGGGCCTCCCGGACGGCTGGACCGACGGACCGACGGACTGACGCGCCGACGGACCGACGGTGCGCAGCGCAGCGCGCGTCAGCGCAGCCGACGGGGCAGGTACCGGGGGACGTAGCGCAGGAGCACCCCGGCGCCGACGAGTCCGAGCACACCCATCACCCCGCTCGCCACCGCGATCGACGCGACGGCGGTCACCCCCGAGATGACGAGGGGTGCCGCGGCCTGCCCGAAGTCGCCCGTGAAGCGCCACGCTCCGAGGAACGGCGCCGGGTGGTCCCGTGGTGCCAGGTCGGCGCCGAGCGTCATGAGGATGCCGGAGCCGACGCCGTTCGCGAGCGACATCCCGATCGCGATGCCGACGAACCAGCCGACCCGGGTGTCGAGGTGCCCGGACCAGGCGAGGAGGAAGTAACTGACCGCCAGGCCGAGCATGCACGGCAGCGCGCTCGCGAGCCGACCCCAGCGGTCCATGATCTGCCCGCTCGTGTAGAAGAGCGCGAAGTCGACGGCCCCGGCGATGCCGATGACGAGGGCGGCGGTCGCGTCGTCGAGGCCGACGCTCACGGCCCACAGCGGCAGGATGACCTGCCGTCCGGCGCGGAGCGCGCCGATCAGGCCGGCGCCGCTGCCGAGGCGGAGCAGCACGCTCCGGTGCGTGCGGATCGTGCGGAAGAGGCCGTGCGCTTCGTCCTGCACGAACTGCGCGCCGGTGTCGGTGGGCGGCTCGGTCGCGGCGGTCGCTGTGGTCACGTCCGGCGCGGTCGGCCTGGAGGCGCGGTGCGGCTTCCGGAAGCCGCGTGCGCCCGTCGCGGGGTCGCGGATGACGAGGAGCACGACGGCCGCGAGCAGGCAGCAGGTGATGTGGATCCAGAACGCGCTCTGTGTCGCGCCCGTCAGGTGGACGACCCCGGCAGCGATGAACGGCCCGACGAAGTAGCCGAAACGGAAGACCCCGCCGAGGCTGGACAGCGCGCGGGCCCGGACGTGCACCGGGATCGCGGTCGTCATGTACGCGTGCCGGGCGAGCGCGAAGACGGCGGTCGAGACGCCGACGAGGAAGACCCCGACGGCGAGCACCCAGGGGTTCGGCGACCAGGTGCAGACGAGCAGGCCGAGGACGGAGACCCCGGCCGCGCCGATCATCGCGTTCCGCTCGCCGATGCGCCCGACGACCACCCCCGACGGCACGTCGCCGATCAGCTCGCCGACGAGGATGAGCGACGCGACGAAACCGGCGAACGCGAGCCCTGCGCCGAGGGAGTCGGCGGCGATCGGGATGATCGGGATGATCGCCCCCTCGCCGATCGCGAACAGGGCTGCGGGGAGGAAGCCGGACAGGACGACCGCCCGGAGGTCGAAGGCGGGGGTCTCGGCAGGCATCGTTCGCACAACGGTACGCCGGTGCTTACCCTGGAGGCATGCGAGTACTGGCAGCGATGAGCGGTGGCGTCGACTCGGCGGTCGCGGCGGCACGGGCCGTCGACGCCGGACACGACGTGGTCGGGGTGCACCTCGCCCTCAGCCGGATGCCCGGCACGCTGCGGACCGGGAGCCGCGGCTGCTGCACGATCGAGGACTCGATGGACGCCCAGCGCGCGGCCTCGGTGCTCGGCATCCCGTACTACGTGTGGGACTTCTCGGCGCGGTTCAAGGAGGACGTCGTCGACGACTTCGTGGCCGAGTACCAGGCCGGTCGCACCCCCAACCCGTGCATGCGGTGCAACGAACGCATCAAGTTCGCGGCGCTCCTCGAGAAGGCGCTCGCGCTCGGGTTCGACGCGGTCGCCACGGGGCACTACGCCTCGATCGTGACCGGGCCGGACGGCTCCCGCGAGCTCCACCGCGCCGCGGCGTGGGCGAAGGACCAGTCCTACGTGCTCGGGGTCCTGACGGCCGAGCAGCTCCAGCACGCGATGTTCCCGCTCGGTGCCACGCCCTCGAAGGACGAGGTCCGGGCCGAGGCCGCCGCCCGCGGGTTGACCGTGGCGCAGAAGCCCGACTCGTACGACATCTGCTTCATCCCCGACGGCGACACCCGCGGCTGGCTGGCCGACCGGGTGGGCACCGCACCCGGCGACGTCGTCGAGCGCGACGGCACGGTCGTGGGGGAGCACCAGGGCGCTGCGGGCTACACCGTCGGGCAGCGTCGGGGCCTGCACCTCGGCCGACCGGCGCCGGACGGCAAGCCGCGGTTCGTGCTCGAGATCCGCCCGAAGGAGAACACCGTCGTGGTGGGTCCGAAGGAGGCGCTCGACGTCACCTCGATGTCCGGCTCGCGGTTCACGTGGGCGGGCACGGCCCCGGCCGACCCCGCGGCGCCGTTCGCCTGCGACGTGCAGATCCGTGCGCATGCCGACCCGGTGCCGGCGACCGCGCGGGTGGCGGACGGGCAGCTCGTGATCGACGTGGACGAGCCGCTGTCCGGCGTCGCGCCCGGGCAGACCGCGGTGGTCTACGTCGGGACGCGGGTGCTCGGGCAGTGCACGATCGACGCGACGGTGTCGGCGGTGCCGGTCGGCGCCTGAGCGGCGGTGCGGGCGGCGCTCCCGGGCGCATTGCCGGCCGCGCATCCGGTCGTCGGTACCGTCGCCGCTCCCGGGCGGGGTGCCGGCTGCGCGCCGGGTCGGTGGCAGCCGGTAGAACTGAGGCATGAGCGAGAGCACGCCCGACGACGCGACCTTCGAGACCACGGAGCCGTCCGAGCTCGACGCCGCCCAGTCCGCGCGCGAGGTCGAGCGGCTCCGTGCCCGCATCACCGAGCTGCGGCACGAGTACTACGAGGGCAACGCCTCGACCGCGTCCGACGCCGAGTACGACGCCTTGCAGCACCGCCTCGCCGCGATCGAGGGGCTCCACCCCGAGCTCCTGACCGAGGACAGCCCGACGCAGACCGTCGGCGGTCAGGCGCAGACGACGCAGTTCGCCCCGGTCGAGCACGCCGAGCGCATGCTCAGCCTCGACAACGTGTTCAGCCCGGAGGAGCTCACCGACTGGGCCACGAAGGTCGAGCGCGACGCCGGCGCCGAGCGCGTGCGCTGGCTGACGGAACTCAAGATCGACGGTCTGGCGATCAACCTGCGCTACGAGGACGGCCGGCTCGTCTCCGCCGCGACCCGTGGCGACGGCGTCGTCGGGGAGGACGTCACCGGCAACGTCCGGACCATGGGCACCATCCCGGACCGGCTCGCGGGCACGGGGCACCCGCCGATCGTCGAGGTCCGTGGCGAGATCTTCTTCCCGGTCGCCGAGTTCGACGAGCTCAACGCCCGGCAGCGCGACGCGGGCGAGAAGGTGTTCGCGAACCCGCGCAACGCCGCCGCCGGTTCGCTCCGCCAGAAGGAGGAGGGCAAGTCCGAGGCGAAGCGTGCCCTCATGGTGGACCGCCTCCGCCGACTCCGGATGCTCGTGCACGGCATCGGCGCGTGGCCCGTGCGGGAGCTCGAACGCCAGACCGAGGCGCACTCCCAGTCCGAGGTCTACGAGCTCCTGCAGACCTGGGGCCTGCCGACGAGCTCGCACTACCGGGTGTTCGACAGCGTCGAGGAGGTCCTCGGCTTCGTCCGTGACTACGGTGACCGCCGCTCCTCGGTCGAGCACCAGATCGACGGCATCGTCATCAAGGTGGACGACCTCGCCCTGCACGAGGAGCTCGGCTCGACCTCGCGTGCCCCGCGTTGGGCGATCGCCTACAAGTACCCGCCGGAAGAGGTGCACACGAAGCTGCTCGACATCGTCGTGAGCGTGGGGCGGACCGGCCGTGCGACGCCGTTCGCGTCGATGGAGCCGGCCGAGGTCGCCGGCTCGGTGGTGCGCCAGGCGACCCTGCACAACCAGGACGTCGTCAAGGCCAAGGGCGTGCTCATCGGTGACACCGTGGTGCTCCGCAAGGCCGGCGACGTCATCCCCGAGGTCCTCGGGCCGGTCGTCGAGCTCCGCGACGGCACCGAGCGCGAGTTCGTCATGCCCGCGACCTGCCCGGAGTGCGACACCCCGCTCGCGCCGGCGAAGGAGGGCGACAAGGACCTGCGCTGCCCGAACGCGGAGAGCTGCCCGGCGCAGGTGCGCGGTCGCGTGGAGCACATCGCCTCGCGTGGGTCGCTCGACATCGAGGGGCTCGGCGAGGTCGCGGCGGCCGCCCTGACGCAGCCGCTGCACCCGGAGACCCCGCCGCTCGTGACGGAGGCGCGGCTGTTCGACCTGACGATGGAGGACATCGTCCCGATCGAGGTCATCGTCCGCGACGCCGAGACCGGCATGCAGAAGGTCGACGACGCCGGCGTCCCGAAGCGGGTCACCCCGTTCAGCCGGGCCCGCAAGAAGACCGACCCGCCGTTCGACCCGGACGCGCGCGGAGCCGACTACACGGGCGAGCCGAGCCGGTACCCGTCGAAGAACGCGTTCGAGATGCTCGCGAACATCGACGCCGCGAAGACGAAGGACCTCTGGCGCCTGCTCGTCGCGCTGAACATCCGGCACGTCGGTCCCGTCGCCGCCCGGGCGCTCGCGACGCACTTCGGGTCGCTCGACGCGATCCGGTCCGCGTCCCGCGACGACCTCGCCGCGGTCGACGGTGTCGGCGGCATCATCGCGGATGCGCTGCTCGCCTGGTTCGACGTGGACTGGCACCGCGACATCGTGGACCGCTGGACCGCCGCCGGTGTCCGGTTCGCGATCCCGGACCACCCCGGTCCCGGCGCCGCCGCGGTCGAGGGCGGGGTCCTCTCGGGCATCACGGTCGTGGCCACCGGGACCCTCGAGGGCTACACGCGTGAGGGCGCCCAGGAAGCCATCCTCGCCGCGGGCGGGAAGGCCGGGTCCAGCGTGAGCAAGAAGACGGACTTCGTCGCTGCGGGCCCGGGGGCCGGCTCGAAGCTCACGAAGGCCGAGCAGCTCGGGGTCCGCATCATCGACGCGGAGCAGTTCCGGCTGCTCGTGACCGAGGGGCCCGATGCGCTCGGCGACGCACCGGAGCCGGACACGTCGGCCTGACCCCGACCCAGGAGCACGGCCTAGCGGACTCCGAGCGCAGCGGCACACCGCTCCGTGCACCCAGTTGTGGGGCCAAGTTGCAACCCGCATGTTCCAGCGCACGCGGTTTTCCTTACACTCGGTAGCGCATCACCCGACGTCTGCAGGGGGACGTCGGGACGGCCTTCCCGGGGGAGACCCGATTGCTGCTCGTCGCCGCGGCTCTGCTCACCGCCTCGATGCACTCGCTGGGAGTGGTCGAGGCCCCCGCTGTGCCCGGCCCGTCGCCGCACGTCGTAGCGCAGACGGCCGGGCGGGTCCTCACGGACCCGTCGGTGGCCCCGGTCGCGACCAACGGCGGGCGGATCGACCTCGCTGATGTCGCCCAGGCGCCGGCGGACGCGTTCCTCGACGACCTCGTGACGATGCCGACGGCCGAACTCCGTCGAGCGGCCGCGGACCCGGCGATCCTCGCCACCGTGCAGGACGATCCGCCGACCGCGCGCCTCGTCGCCACCTGGTGGGCCGGACTCGACGACGACGAACGCCAGGTGCTCCAGACGCTCGCGCCCACCGTCGTCGGCAACCTCGAGGGCGTGCCCTACGCCGTACGGGACCGGGCGAACCGCGTCACGATGACGGCTGCCCTGGTCGACCCGGACACCCCGGCCGCCGAGACCGCGATGCTGGGTCAGGTCCGCCGCTCGCTCGAGTCGGAGCCCGGCGACCCGCGGCGGTCGCTCATCGCGCTGGACACCCGGGGGGCGGGACGGGCCGCGATCGCCATCGGGGACCTCGACACCGCGGCCGACGTCACGGTGGTCGTCCCGGGGATGTTCTTCACCGTCACCGGGCAGATGCGGGACTTCACGGACACCGCGAACGACCTCGCCACGGAGCAGGCGACGCTCGCCCCGGTCGCCGTCGCCGGCCGCGGGCACGGTGTCGCGGTCGTGGCGTGGATGGGGTACCGCACGCCGGACCTGACGAACATCCTGTCGCTCGCACTCGCGCGGACCGGTGCCGAGCGCCTGGAGCGCACCGTGGCCGGGCTCCGGGAGATCCGCGGGACCGAGCAGCCGCGCCTGAACGTCGTCGCGCACTCGTACGGTTCGACCACCGCGCTCATGGCGCTCGCCTCCGGGCGGATGCGGGCCGACAGCCTCACCGTGCTCGGCTCGCCCGGGAGCTCGGTGCGGCACGCCTCGCAGCTCGCGGTGCCGTCCGGTGCGGTCTTCGTCGGCGGGGCCCACAGCGACCCGATCGCCGGGTCCGGCTACTTCGGGACCGACCCCGGCTCCGCGTCCTTCGGCTCCACGCTGCTCGACCTGGCGGCCAGCGGGGACACGGGAGCAGCCGGCGACGTGTTCCGGCGCCCGTCCGGGCACAACGACTACCTCAAGCCCGGGACGGCGTCCCTGCACGACGTCGCCCTCATCGCCTTGGGTCGCGGCGACCTGGTCCGGGATCAGCTCCGGCGGGGCGAGGACGACGGTGGCAGCGGCGTGCCGGGCACGCCGGACATGTACCTCGTCCGCCCGCAGGACGTCCAGCAGCGCGACTGACCCGGGGCCGGTGGCGCGTCGTGACCGGATCGTGACCGCCGGCCGACCCGTGGGAGGCGCACCGTGCCTCCCGGCCGGATCCGCAGCCCCGTGCGGACCGCGCGCCGCGGGACGGGCTGGCTGGGTGAGAACCTGAGCGACGGCGCAGTCTGCGGTGGTTCCGCGCCAGAACCGATCCAGGGCGCCCACCTACCGTGCTCGGCATGCGTGTGATCCGGTGGCCGGCGGCCCTCCTGACCTTCCTCGGCATGTCCGTCCTCGCGGGCATGCTCGTGACCGTCGCCGTCACGCCCGCCGTGGCCGTGGTCGGCGAGGGGGCGTCCGGCGCCGTCTCGTTCTTCGAGGACCTGCCCGACTACCTGGACATCCAGACGCCTCAGCAGGTGTCCGCGGTCTACGCGACGAAGGGTGGCCAGCAGGTCAAGATCGCGTCGTTCTACGCCGAGAACCGGACCAACGTGACGAGCGCACAGATGGCCGACTCGCTCAAGGAGGCCGCCATCGACACCGAGGACCCCCGCTTCTACGACGAGGGCGGCATCGACGTCATCGGCACCCTTCGTGGAGCTGCAGCGACCGCGGTCGGCGGCGACGTGCAGGGCGGCTCGAGCATCACCCAGCAGTACGTGAAGAACGTCCTCGTGCAGCAGTGCGAGTCCCTCACCGGCAAGGACGCGGCCGACACGCAGAAGAAGGTCGACGCCTGCTACGCCGACGCGGCCGGGGTCACCCCGCAGCGGAAGCTGCAGGAGATGCGCTACGCGATCGCCGTGAACAAGAAGTACTCGAAGGACCAGATCCTCACCGGGTACCTCAACATCGTCGGGCTCGGCGGACGCGTCTACGGTGCCGAGGCGGGTGCGGAGTACTACTTCGGCGTGCACGCGAAGGACCTGTCGCTCGTCCAGTCCGCGACGCTCGTGGCAATCCTCAACAACCCGTCGAACCTGCGCATCGACCAGCCCTCGAACAAGGCGAACGGCACGGCGAACGGGTACGCGCTCACGAAGGAGCGCCGCGACTACGTGCTCCGGCGGATGGAGGCGCACCACTCGATCACGAAGGCGCAGATGACGGCGGCCGTCGCGACGCCGGTCCAGCCGAGGATCACCGCGACGGCGAACGGCTGCTCGACGGCGGCGTCGGGCTTCGACGCGGGGTACTTCTGCGACTACGTGCGCGACGAGGTGCTGCAGGACCCGGCGTTCGGCAAGACCGCCGCCGAGCGCATCGCGACCCTCGACACGAAGGGCCTGCAGATCCACACGTCGCTCGACCTCGACCTCCAGGCCCAGGGGCAGTCGGTCCTCTCCGCGTACGTCCCGTCCTCGA
Organism: uncultured Curtobacterium sp.; assembly: GCA_913778205.1. GTDB lineage: Bacteria > Actinomycetota > Actinomycetes > Actinomycetales > Microbacteriaceae > Curtobacterium. The sequence continues at coordinate 31,907 of CAJYUW010000044.1, read as the reverse complement.
TGGCGGGGGTCGACGTCGGCGGGTCGAACGTCACCGTCCAGCCGGGCACCGGGCGCATCCTCTCGATGGTGCAGAACACCGCGTACACCCAGGGCGACAGCAGCGCTCCCGGCACGACCGCGGTGAACTACAGCGCGGACACGGCGTACGGCAACTCGGGCGGCTTCCAGACCGGCTCGACGTTCAAGGTCTTCACGCTCGCCGAGTGGCTCGCCACCGGTCACACCCTGAGCGACAGCGTCAGCACGACCGAGCACTCGTTCCCGACCGCCGAGTTCACGAACTCCTGCGCGAACATCGCCGGACCGAACTGGTCGGTCGCCAACGCCGAGCAGGTCCCGGCCTCGATGTCGGTGCAGGCCGCGACGAGCGAGTCGATCAACACCGCGTTCGGCGCGATGGGCAAGCAGCTCGACCTGTGCGCCATCGCGAACCTCGCCGCGAAGATGGGGATCCACCTCGCCGACGGCGGGAAGATCAGCTCCGTGCCGTCCATGATCCTCGGCACGAACAACCTGTCGCCGGTCGACCTCGCCGAGGCGTACGCGGGCTTCGCCAACGGCGGCGTCGTGTGCACCCCGACGGCCATCGACTCCGTGACCGAGGCGGACGGCTCGACGATCACGCCGACGAAGTCGTCCTGCACGCAGGGCGTCGACCCGGCCGTCGCCGGCACGGTCGACTACGCGCTCCAGGGCGTCCTGACCGGCAACGGCACGGCGGCGAGCGCGAACCCGGGCGACTCGACGCCGAAGTTCGCGAAGACGGGCACGACCGACAGCGACGTCCAGAACTGGCTCGCCGCATCGAGCACGAAGTACACCAACGTGACCTGGATCGGCAACGTCCAGGGCAACGTCGGCCTGGCGAACTGGCCGTTCCTGCAGGGGACGACCGGGTACAGCGCGAAGTTCGGCGTCGGGAAGCAGATGATGACCTACCTCGACGCGCACTACGGCGGCGACGCGCTCCCGACGCCGGACCCGTCGATGATCGGGAACGGCGGGGCGTCGTCGTCCTCGTCGTCCGCTGCCTCGGACGCGCCGTCCGGATCGTCCGGCGCCTCGTCCGGGTCCGCGGGCGGGCAGTCCGGGAACGGCTCGGGGACCCCCGGCGCCGCGGCCACGCCAGGCGGTGCGGCCTCGACCGGCGCCCAGCAGCCCGGCCAGCAGCAGACGGGTGCGCCCGTCGCCCCCGCCGGGAAGCCCGCCGGGAAGGGCAGCGGGAGCGGGGCCGCCGGCGGCTGACGGCCTGGAGGCGCGGCTCGGACCCGCCGTCCCGGCACCGGTCGTGCGGGTGGGGGCGTCCTCCACGGTCGCCGCCCGGTGGGCGGGCGCGGGCGCCCTCCAACGGTCGCCGCCCGGTGGGCGGGCGTTCTCCACGGTCGTCGCCCGGCGGGCGGGCCCGTCGAGTGTCCGCAATAGACTGGTGTGCATCCCACGAACGCAATCGACGGAGCACCATGCCTGACATCACGAGCGAGCAGGTCGCCCACCTGGCGAGCCTCGCGCGTATCGCACTCACGCCCGACGAGATCGAGAAGATGACCGGGGAGCTCTCGCACATCGTCGAGAGCGTCGCCAAGGTCACCGAGGTCGCGACGCCCGACGTCCCGGCGACGAGCCACCCGGTCCCGCTCGAGAACGTCACCCGCCCGGACGAGGTCGGCGCGACCCTCACGCAGGAGCAGGCGCTGTCCGGCGCGCCCGACTCCGACGGTGAGCGGTTCCGCGTCACCGCGATCCTCGGCGAAGAGCAGTAAGGGGACCACCACCGTGACCGACATCACCAAGCTGAGCGCCGCAGCGCTCGCCGACGCCCTCGTCGCCCGCGACGTCTCGAGCGTCGAGGCCACGCAGGCCCACCTCGACCGCATCGCCGCCGTCGACGGCGACGTGCACGCCTTCCTCCACGTCAACGAGAACGCCCTGACGGTCGCCAAGTCCGTCGACTCCCGCCGTGCCGCGGGGGACGAGCTCGGCCCCCTCGCGGGCGTCCCGGTGGCGGTCAAGGACGTCCTGTGCACCCAGGACATGCCGACGACGTCCGGCTCGAAGATCCTCGAGGGCTGGCGACCGCCGTACGACGCCACGCCCGTCGCGAAGCTGCGCGCCGCCGGTCTCGTGCCGATCGGCAAGACCAACATGGACGAGTTCGCGATGGGCTCGACCACGCAGTTCTCCGCCTACGGCCCGACGCACAACCCGTGGGACCTCGACCGCGTGCCCGGCGGCTCCGGCGGTGGCTCGGCCGCGGCGGTGGCGGCGTACGAGGCGCCGTTCGCGCTCGGCTCCGACACCGGAGGCTCGATCCGGCAGCCCGGTGCCTTCACCGGGACCGTCGGCGTCAAGCCGACGTACGGCGGCGTGAGCCGGTACGGGGCGATCGCGCTCGCGTCGTCGCTCGACCAGATCGGGCCGGTGTCCCGGACCGTCCTCGACGCGGCGCTCCTGCACGACGTCATCGGCGGGCACGACCCGCGCGACTCCACGTCCATCCCGGGGGAGTGGCCGTCGATGGCCGACGCCGCCCGCGCCGGACTGCAGTCCGACACGCTCCGCGGCCTCCGGGTCGGTGTCGTCAAGGAACTCGCCGGCGGTGAGGGCTTCCAGGCCGGCGTGACCCAGCGCTTCCGGGAGACCGTGGCGCTCCTCGAGTCCGCGGGTGCCGAGGTCGTCGAGATCGACGCGCCGTCCTTCGCGTACGCGATCAGCGCGTACTACCTGATCCTCCCGGCCGAGGCCTCCTCGAACCTGGCGAAGTTCGACTCCGTGCGCTTCGGCCTGCGCGTCACGCCAGAGGGCGGTGCGACGGTCGAGGACGTCATGGCAGCCACGCGCGAGGTCGGCTTCGGCCCCGAGGTCAAGCGCCGCATCATCCTCGGCACCTACGCCCTGAGCGCCGGGTACTACGACGCGTACTACGGATCGGCGCAGAAGGTCCGCACACTCGTCCAGCGCGACTTCGCGGCCGCGTTCGACCAGGTCGACCTGCTGCTCAGCCCCTCCGCACCGACCACCGCGCTGCCCTTCGGTGACCGCATGGACGACCCGCTCGCGATGTACCTCAACGACCTCACCACGATCCCGGCGAACCTCGCCGGCGTGCCCGGCATGAGCATCCCGAACGGGCTCGCGCCGGAGGACTCGCTGCCGACCGGCGTCCAGCTCATGGCGCCCCAGCGCGAGGACGCCCGGCTCTACCGCTACGGCGCCGCCCTCGAGCGCCTGCTCGAGCAGCAGTGGGGTGGCCCGCTCATCGACCGAATCCCCGACCTGGACGCCTCCCAGCAGTCGGCCGCGCAGGAAGGCGTGATCTGATGGCGCAGAAGGAAGCCCTGATGGACTTCGACGAGGCCCTCGAACGCTACGAGCCGGTGCTCGGCTTCGAGGTGCACGTCGAGCTCGGCACCAAGACCAAGATGTTCTCGGACGCGCCGAACTTCTTCGGTGGGGAGCCGAACACGAACGTCACGCCCGTCGACCTCGGCCTGCCCGGGTCGCTGCCGGTCGTGAACGAGCAGGCCGTCCGGTACTCGATCAGCCTCGGACTCGCGCTGGGCTGCTCGATCGCCGAGTCGTCCCGGTTCGCGCGGAAGAACTACTTCTACCCGGACAACCCGAAGAACTACCAGATCTCGCAGTACGACGAGCCGATCGCGTACGAGGGCGAGGTCGAGGTCGAGCTCGCCGACGGCACGATCTTCCAGGTGCCGATCGAGCGCGCCCACATGGAGGAGGACGCCGGCAAGCTCACGCACGTCGGCGGGGCCACCGGTCGCATCCAGGGCGCCGAGTACTCGCTGGTCGACTACAACCGCGCGGGCGTCCCGCTCGTCGAGATCGTCACCAAGCCCATCTTCGGGGCCGAGCACCGTGCGCCGGAGCTCGGCGCGGCGTACGTGCAGGTCATCCGCGACCTCGTCCGGGCGCTCGGGGTGTCCGAGGCACGCATGGAACGCGGCAACCTCCGCTGCGACGCGAACATCTCCCTGCGCCCCCGCGGACAGGAGAAGCTCGGAACCCGCACCGAGACGAAGAACGTCAACTCCTTCCGGTCGGTCGAGCGCGCGATCCGGTACGAGATCCAGCGGCAGGCGGCGATCCTCGCAGCCGGCGGCACGATCACCCAGGAGACCCGGCACTGGCACGAGGACACCGGTCGCACGTCGGCCGGTCGACCCAAGTCGGACGCGGACGACTACCGCTACTTCCCCGAGCCGGACCTGCTCCCCGTGGTGCCGGACCCGGCGCTCGTCGAGGAGCTCCGCGCCGCGCTGCCGGAGGCCCCGGTCGCCCGCCGTCGCCGACTCAAGGGCGAGTGGGGCTTCGCCGACCTCGAGTTCCAGGACGTCGTCAACGGCGGGCTGCTCGACGAGGTCGAGGGCACCGTCGCGGCGGGGGCCGCCCCGCAGGCCGCGCGCAAGTGGTGGACCGGCGAGATCACCCGCGTCGCCAACGCGCAGGACGCCGCAGCCGGAGAGCTCGTGTCGCCGCAGCACGTCGCCGAGCTCATCCAGCTCGTCGAGTCCGGCGACCTGACCGACCGGCTGGCCCGTCAGGTGCTCGAGGGCGTCATCGCGGGCGAGGGCTCGCCGGCGCAGGTCGTCGAGTCCCGCGGGCTCAAGGTCGTCTCGGACGACTCGGCCCTCACCGCCGCTGTGGACCAGGCCCTCGCCGCGCAGCCCGACGTCCTCGCGAAGATCAAGGACGGCAAGGTCCAGGCCGCCGGCGCGATCATCGGCGCCGTCATGAAGGCGATGCAGGGCCAGGCCGACGCCGCGCGCGTCCGTGAGCTCGTGCTCGAGCGCGCGCAGCAGGGCTGACGTACCGAGCGCCGCACCCCGCGCGACGAACCCGGCGGAACCAGGTTCCGGACACAGCACCGTGGTCCTCCACGGTGCTGTGTCCGTTCCGCGATGCTGTGTCGACCCGATGTCGTGCCGGCGTCGACACCGACGACTGCGACACGGTGGGCGATGCAACCTGGGGATGCGTCAGCGACGCGGTGACAGGATGAGTCGTGTCCGCAACGATCCGCGCCATCGGTACCGCCGTCCCGCAGACGACCATCGGACAGCCCGCGGTCCGGGAGCTCTTCCGGACGCAGACCGGTACCTCCCGGCTCGCGCAGCGGTTGATCGGCGCCGCGTTCGACGGGTCGGCCGTCGACACCCGGCACACGGTCCTGCCCGAACTCGACCCGGCGGCCGACGCGGGCGACTTCCGTGATGCGCGCGGCGCGCTCGTGTCCCCGTCCACCCGTTCACGGAACGACGCCTACCGCGTGCTCGCTCCGCCGTTGTTCGTCGCATCGGCGCGCGATGCCCTGAGCCGCTCGGGGACGCCCGCCGACGCCGTCACCCACCTCGTGACGGTGTCGTGCACGGGCTTCACGCAGCCCGGGCCCGACCTCGAGGTCGTCGGGCAGGTCGGGCTCCGGCCGGACGTCTTCCGGCAGCACATCGGCTTCATGGGGTGCTGCGCCGCGTTCCCCGCGCTCCGGATCGCCGCTGCGTTCGTGGACGCCGACCCGGGGGCGGTCGTCCTCGTGGTGTGCGCGGAGCTCTGCACCCTGCACGTCCGGACCTCGGACGACCCGGACCAGATCGTGTCGAACAGCGTGTTCGGCGACGGCGCGGCGGCGGCCGTGGTCGCCGCCGGCGGACCGGGGCTCCGGATCGACGACTTCGCGACGACCGTCGTGCCCGAGGGCGCCGGCGACATGGCGTGGAACATCGGCGACGAGGGCTTCGAGATGGTGCTCTCCACGGCGGTCCCGAAGCTCATCGGGCAGCACGCCGGGGCAGCTGTCGCTCCGCTGCTCGGCGACGCGCCTGCGACCTCCGTGCCGACCTGGGCCGTGCACCCCGGCGGCCGGGCGATCCTCGACCGCACGCAGGAGGCACTCGGGCTGCCCGACGACGCCCTCGCCGCGAGCCGCGCGGTGCTGCGGGAGCACGGGAACATGTCGAGCGCGACGGTCCTGTTCGTGCTCGCCGAAGCCCTCCGGCGCGGGCTGGGTGACGGCGCCCCGGTCGTCGCGCTCGCCTTCGGCCCCGGACTCACCGTCGAGTGCGCGCGCCTCACCGTCGCCGGGGCCGACGGAGTCGGCGCTGCGGATGGAGCCAGCGCTGCCGACGGAGCCGGCGCTGCCGACGGAGCCAGCGCTGCCGACGGAGCCGACGGAGTCGACGGGACCGTCGGGACCGTCGGGACCGACGAGGCCGCTGGTGCCGACGACGCCGGCGCTGCCAACCTGGCCGCCGGGGCCGCACCGTGCCCGGCCGCGGCCACGGGACTGCCGTGAGCCGCCGCGACGGGGCCGCACCGCGCCTCCCGGTCGACCTGTCGGTACGCGACCTCGCCCTGCGGGAGCGCATGGACGACCCCGACTGCGACCCGCGTGTCCTCGACCGCACGTTCCGACGCTTCGCGGTCGTGAACGCCCTCGTGAGCGGGTGGCGGACCGTCTGGCGCACCCACGTGATGCCCGCGCTGCCGGCGACGGGTCGCGGGCGTGTCCTCGACCTCGGCTGCGGTGGCGGCGACCTCGCCCGCGCACTCGTGCGCTGGGCCGCGAGCGACGGGTTCGAGGTCGAGGTCGTCGGCATCGACCCGGACCCGCGAGCGATCGCCGCGGCCACCCGGGCACGTGCCGGGGGCGCGACGTTCCGGGAGCGGTCGAGCGCCGACCTGGTCGCAGCGGGCGATGAGTTCGACGTGGTCGTGTCGAACCACGTGCTCCACCACCTCGCCGAGGACGACCGTCCGGGCTTCCTGGCCGACTCCGCGCGCCTCGCCACGAGCAGGGTCGTGCACTCCGACATCCGTCGGTCCCGCGGTGCCTACCGGTCGTACGCGCTCGCGTCGCCCCTGGTGGCGGCGGGGACCTTCGTGCGCGTCGACGGCCTCCGTTCGATCCGGCGCAGCTACACGGTGGAGGAGCTGCGGCGCGTGCTGCCCGCGGGCTGGATCGCCGAGGCGGTCGCCCCGCACCGGGTGCTCGCCGTGCGCGACGCCTGACCGGCTCACCTCCGGCGCTCGGCGGATCGTGCGCGGGGTCGGGAGGAGCGCGCGGCGCGGTCCCGCGACGGACGGGAGGCCCGTGGCGGCGCCGCCACGGGCCTCCGGTCCGCGTGTGCTGCAGTCAGGTGATCGGCGCGGCCGTCGAGGCGAACTCGCGTGCCCTGACCGCTGCGCGGTACCGGTCGAGAGCCTCCGGCCCGGCACCGACGGACTCGAGCGCTGCGAGGCCGGCACCGAGCACCGGGGGATCGGTGACCCACGTCGGCACCGCTCCGGGCACACGCGCCGCGAACCCGGCGACGACCGGGTCCACCAGGAGCGGGTGCCGGGCGGCGAGGACACCCCCGCCGAGGACCACCGGCACCGCCGAGCCCGCTCCACCGAGGTCGAGCCGCTCCAGGGCGACCGAGGCCATCACGACGATCTCCTCCGCCTGGCGCTCGACCACGGACCGGGCGACGTCGTCCCCGGCCCCCGCGACGTCGAACAACACCGGGCAGAGCCGTCCGACCGCGCCGGGGTCGAGCCGACCGAAGTGCAGGGCCTCGGTGACCTCACGGACCGACCGGAACCCGAGCGACCGCGGGACCGCGTCCTCGAGCGCCGTCGTCGAGCCGCGGCCGTCCTCGGCCCGGGCGGCGTACCAGAGCGCCCGGTTCCCCAGGTAGGCGCCACCGCCCCAGTCGCCGGAGACGTCCCCGATCGCCGGGTACCGCACCGTCGCACCGTCGGCACGGACCGCGAGGGCGTTGATGCCGGTGCCGCACACGACGGCTGCCGCGTCCGGCGAGAGCGTCCCCGCCCGCAGCAGCGCGAAGAGGTCGTTGTCGAGCACGCTCGGCGCGCCGCCGTCCTCGGCCCAGTGCGCGAGTGCCGCCTGGGCCGCGACGAGCTCGTCGTCCAGGTCGAGTCCGGCGAGGTAGACGTGGGTGGTCCGGACCTCCCGGGTGCCGATCTCGGCGAGCACCCGGGCGCGGACCTCGTCGAGCACCGGCCCGGTGGCGGACCAGCCCCGGGACTGCGGGTTCGTCCCCGGACCGCGGGCATGGGCGACGAGGGACCCGTCGAGGCCGATCGCCACGACGTCGGTCTTGCTCCCGCCCCCGTCGACCGCGAGCACGACGGCGTCCGCGTGGCCGCTGCCGTCCGCGCGCGCACCGCCGCGGGCGCGCAGGGCGCCGCCCCGGCCCGACGGCCCGTGGCGCTCCGCCGTGCCGGCCGGTGGGCCCGCGGTGCCGGACCGTGCGTTCGCCGTGCCGGTCGCAGCGTCTGCCGTCCGGGTCTCGCGGACCACGTCGTCCGCGGTGGTCACCGTGCCTCCGTGGCGACGGCACCGTGTGCCGCAGCGCCGCGGGTGCGGACCGCTCCGTCGCGTGCCCACGGGATGAGGTCCGCGTTCGCCGCGAGGAGCAGGTCCGTGAGGCGTTCGGCCCGGTCGACCTGTCCGACGAGCGGGTGCGCCCACATCGCGCGGAGGACACGGTCGCGTCCGCCGCGCACCGCGGCCTCGAGCGCGAGCCGCTCGTACCCGGCGACGTGCGCCACGAGTCCGGCCATGTCCGGGGCGAGCGGTGCTACCGGAAGCGGGGTGATCGCCTGTCGGGTGACACGCGCGGGGACCTCGATGACGTGGTCGTCGGGGAGGAACGGGAACGTGCCGTCGTTCCGCACGTTGAGGACCTGCACGTCCCCGCGGTCGCCGAGGATCGAGGACAGCACGTCGATCGCGGCCTCGGAGTAGTAGGCCCCGCCACGCTGCGCGAGCTCTGCGGGCTTCGTCACGACGGACTCGTCCGCGTACTTCGTCAGCAGGGCGCGCTCGGTGTCCATGACGGCCTCGGCGCGGGTGCGCTCGTGGAGCTGCTCCTCGAGCACGACGTCGTGGGCGTAGAAGTAGCGGAGGTAGTAGGACGGCACGGCGTGTTGCAGCCGGATGAGGTCGGCGGGCACTTGCACGCTCTCCGCCATCCGGTCGAGGGCCCCGGTGCCGGCGGCGAGCAGCTCGGGCAGGACGTCCCGCTCCGTCCCGTCGGCGGACCGGACGTGCACCCCGCGCTCCCACGTCAGGTGGTTGAGACCGACGTGGTCGAGCCGGACCGCCTCGGGCGCGACGTCGAACTCGCGGGCGAACCGGCGCTGGAACCCGATCGCGACGTTGCAGAGCCCGACCGCGCGGTGGCCCGCCTCGAGCAGCGCCCGGGTGACGATGCCGACGGGGTTCGTGAAGTCCACGATCCAGGCGTCGGGCTTGGCGTGCTTCCGCACCAGGTCGGCGTACTCGAGGACGACGGGCACCGTCCGGAGCGCCTTGGCGAACCCGCCGGGCCCCGTGGTCTCCTGCCCGATGCAGCACGCCTCGTGCGGCCAGGTCTCGTCCTGCTGCCGTGCCGACTGGCCGCCGATGCGGAGCTGGAACATGACGGCGTCGGCGTCCGACACCCCCGCGACCACGTCGTCCGTGACGTGGACGGTGCCCGGGTGCCCGGCGTGCGCGAACATCCGCTGTGCGACACCGCCCACCAGGCGCCGTCGCTCGGGGTCGGGGTCGACGAGCCAGAGTTCGTCGATCGGGAGCTGGTCGCGGAGCCGGGCGAAGCCGTCCACGAGTTCGGGGGTGTAGGTGGATCCGCCACCGATGACCGTGAGTTTCACTGTGGTGCTATCCCTTCACGCCGGTGAGCGCGATGCCCTCGACGAATGCCTTCTGTGCGAAGAAGAAGATGACGACGACGGGGACCATGACGACGACGGTCATCGCCATCGTCATCGACCAGTCGGTACCGTGCTGGCCGCGGAACGTGGCGAGGCCGTACGCCACGGGCCATGCCGCCTGGTTCTCGGACGCGTAGAGGAGCGGTCCGTAATAGTCGTTCCACGAGTGGAAGAACATGAAGATCGCCGCCGACGCGATGCCCGGCCGGGCCATCGGCACCACGACCCGCGCGAGGACGCCCCACTCGCTGCAGCCGTCCATGCGGGCCGCGTCGCCGTACTCCTTCGGGATCGTCAGGAAGAACTGGCGGAGCAGGAAGATGCTGAACGCGTCGCCGAGCAGGTTCGGCAGGATCAACGGCCAGAGCGTCCCGGTGAGGTGCAGTTCGGACCACATGACGTACACCGGCACCGCGGTGACCTGCGGGGGCAGGAGCATCGCCACGATGATGATCGTGAAGATCGCGTTGGCGCCCCGGAACCGGATCTGGGCCAGGGCGTACGCCGCCGGCACGGAGCTGACGAGCATGAACGCGGTGGCGAGCACGGCGTACAGCGCGGAGTTGCCGAACCACTGCGCGAGAGGCAGCTCGGTGAAGACCCGCCCGTAGTTCGCGAAGTCGAAGGGCTTCGGGATGATCGACGCCGTCAGGGCCTGGTTGCTCGACATGAGCGACGTCAGCACGACGAACACGATCGGGGCGATGGTGATCACCCCGAGGGCCACGAGCGCGGCGTGCTCGGCGATCCACACGAGCAGGCCCCGACGCGGCCCACGGGCGGAGCCCGGCACGGTACCACCGGGGGCCGCTCCGCGGGGCGCCCGCGCGAGCGGCGACTGGGAGACGGCGGTCATCAGGACTCCTCCGGTCGGAACACACTGATCCGGCGCATCGTGAACACGAGGACGATCGCGGTGACCACGAACAGCACCACGGCCATGGCGGAGGCGTAGCCGAACTGGAAGTTGGCGAACCCGTGCTGGTACAGCAGCTCGGTGTAGGTGAGCAGCGAGGTGCCCGGGTACCCGAGCTGCGCCGCCGTCCCACCGCCGATCGTCGCCTTGCCGGACGCGACCCCGGACGCGACCGCCGCCTCGGTGAAGTACTGCAGCGCGGCGATCACTCCGGTGACGACCGCGAAGCCGATCACCGGCGAGATGGTCGGCAGGGTGATGTGCCGCACCTGCTGGGGACCGTTCGCCCCGTCGAGCGAGGCGGCCTCGTACAGGTCCCGTGGGACGTCGAGCAGGGCCGCGAGGAAGATGATCATGATGTCGCCCATGACCCAGACGCCCATGATCACGAGCGACGGCTTCGACCACGCCGGGTCGTTGAACCACAGCGGGCCGTCGATGCCGAAGACCCGCAGGATCTGGTTCACCGGCCCGGTGCCGGGGTTGAACAGGAAGACGAACGCGACGACGCTCGCCACCGGCGGCACGAGGGCCGGCAGGTAGAACAGCGTCCGCCAGAACCCGCTCGCCGCCTTCGCCCGGCTGAGCAGCCCGGCGACGAGCAGCGCGCACACGATCCGCACCGGCACCAGGATCACCACGAACCAGATCGTGTTCACCACCGCGGCACCGATCTGCGGGTCCTGCGTGAACAGGAACCGGTAGTTGAGCAGCCCGACGAACTGCGGCTCCTGCAGCTGGTTGTACCGCGTGAACGAGTAGACGATCGACGCGACGAGCGGGTAGGCGAAGAAGACGACGAGTCCGAGCAGCGCCGGCGCGAGCATCGTCAGGGCGACGACGCGGCGCCGCGACTCGGCGCTGCGTCGCCGACCCGGCCCGCTCCCGCGCGACGAGCGCGTGGTGCTGCCGGTGGGGTCGGGAGACGACCCCTTCAGGGAGGTCGGCCTGGAGGCGCGGGTGGGCCGCGCCTCCAGGCTGTCCGTTCCGGGGGTTGTGACGTCGGTCATCACGGACCCGCCAGCTGGTTGGCGTTGTCGATGTCCTCGTCGAGCTGCTTCAGCTTCTGGTCCAGGTTCCCGCCGTTCTCCTGGTACGCCTGCCAGAACTTCGTGAACGTGCCGATGTAGGCGGCACCGTCGGCGGTGCCGGGGGACGTCATCGTGTCCTTGTTGCCCGCGACGTCGACGAAGGTCTTGTAGTTCTCGTCGACCTCGAGCTTCGGCGACTCGAGCGCCGAGGTGATCGTCGGGATGTTCTTCAGCCCGTTCGCCATCGTGACCTGCGCGTCGGTGTCCGTCGAGAGGTACTTCAGCAGCGCCCACGCGAGCTCGGGGTGCTTCGAGCCCTTCGCGATGCCCGCGACGTTGCCCGCGATGTACGTCGAGCCGTAGTTCCCGAGGCCCGGCATCACCGGGGTGGGGGCCGTGCCGTAGTCGAGGTCGGGCTTCTGGTCCTTGATGAACGCCGTGCGGTACTCTCCGTCGATCTGCATCGCGACCTGGCCGGTCTGGAACGCGTTGTCGGCGGCGAACTCCTGCCCGAGTCCCGACGTGAACGCCTTGAGCTTGTCGTAGCCGATCTCGTCGACGAAGCCCTTCTGCCAGGTGATGAGCTTCTTCCAGGCGGACGACGTCCCGATCTCGCTGTTGCCCGTGCTGTCGAGCCACGACCCGTCGATCATCGGCGCCCAGTGCTCGGGGGAGTTCTCGTAGAAGTCGATCAGTGGGTTGAAGCCGAGCTGCTTGATCGAGCCGTCGGCGTTGTAGGTCGTGAGCTTGAGCGCGTCGGTCTTCAGCTCGTCGAGGGTCTTCGGCGGCGCTGCGATGCCGGCCTTCTCGAGCAGCGGCTTGTTGTACATCAGGGCACTCACGTCGGCGAGGGCCGGGAGCGTGCAGCGCTTGCCCTTGTACTCGGTGTACGAGCGCACCGCCTTCGGGATGTCGGACAGGTCGACCTCGTCCCGGTCGATGTACGGGGTGAGGTCGCGGAAGGCACCGGACGAGCAGAAGCTCCCGACGATCGCGGTCGAGTAGGACAGACCGACGTCGATGTTCTGCCCCGATGAGATCGCCTTCTGCAGCTTCTCGTCGTCCTGACCGGCGTGGATGTCGACCGTGACGCCGGGATTGGCCTTCTCGAAGCCCGCGACCGCGCTCTGCACGACGCCGGCCTCACGACCGGTGAAGAAGTGCCACAGGGACACGGTGCCCGTGAGCTTCTTCGGGGCGGTCTTGTCGATGCTCTCGGCGCTCGACCCGGAACTGCAGCCGGCGATGACCAGCGCACCGGAGACGGCGACGGCCGCGGCGGCGACGATCCGCCGGGACTTCGGACTGGGGAGTGACATGTGGGACTCGCTCTCTGCTCTCGCTCCGGTGCGCCGGACGCGCGACGGCCGCGGTCGGTGGACCGTGGTCGCCCGTTCCCTGGCGCGACGAAGAGCCCTCGGTCAGGGCTGGGTGATGGTGCCTCGAGTGGTGCGGGTGGGTGGCGTGGTGCCGGTCGGGCACCTGCGCGGATCAGGCGCGCAGGTGCGGTTCGGGAGCGCTCGCCGGGACCGACGCATCGTCGCTGATGCGGTCGATCCGGGCGGCGAGCGCGGAGCGCACCACGTCGATGAGGACGTGACGCGCCCCGTGCAGGACGGGGGTGTCGGGGACGCCGGGTGCGACGACGGCGGTGGACCAGCGCGTGCGGGTCCGGAGCCAGGCGGTGACGGCGGCGGCCAGGGCGGGGCCGCCCGCGATCCCGGTCGGGCCGTGCAGCACGACCGTCTCGGGGTCGGCGACGGCGAGCGCAGGGAGCACGTTGTGCCCGATGCGCTCGCCGAGGGCGGTCGTGAAGGGGTGCTGCTCGGGGAGTCCGGGCAGTTGCGGGAGCACGTCGCGCCAGCAGGCGGGAGAGCCGTCCGATGCGGTGATCCCGTGTTCGGCGGCCAACGACGTGATCGCGGACTCGGAGATGAGGTCCGCGATGATCGTGGCAGCCGGGTCGATGGGGCGGGCGTCGATCGGGACACCGAGGTAGCCGATCTCGCCGGCGGCACCGGAGGCCCCGGTGTGCAGGCGCCCGTCGAGGTCGAGCGCCATGCCGAGGCCCTCCGCCATCCAGAGCAGGGCGAACGAGCCGACGGTGCGACCGGCTCCCATGCTCCGTTCGGCGATGGCGGCGAGGTTGGCGTCGTTCTCGACCACGACGTGCACGCCCAGCTCGGCGGAGAGCGTCGCCGCCACACGGTCGCGTGGCCAGCCGGGGAGGCCGTCCGTGAAGATCAGGGTGTCGGTGGTGTGGTCGACCGAGGCCTGCACCCCGACGGCCACCGCCGTGACGAGTTCGGGGTCGACGTCGGCTGCGGCGGCGGCGCGGGAGATCGCGGCCGCGACGATGTCGGCTCCGGGAGCGCGCACCTCGTCCGGGGACATGGTGTGCGTGGCGACGGGGTAGGCGCGGCCGACCGCGTCGACGACGGTGGAGCGGACGTCGACGAGCTGCACGTCGACGGCGACGGCGAGGTCGCGCTCCGTGATCGGTTCGTACACGAGGGCGTTCGGCCCACGACGGCCGGCCTGCGCCGATGTGCCCGCGGGCCGGATCAGGTCGGCGGTCTCGAGACGACGGATGATCTCGGCCGCGGTGGGCTTGCTGAGGCCGGTGCGCCCCGCGATCTCGTTGCGGGTGAGCGGTCCGTCGTCAAGGAGGAGCTCGAGCGCCGCGCGGTCGTTGAGCACGCGCAACAGGCCGGGTTGGCCGGGGGTGCGTCCGCGTGTGGTCATGGAGTGACTGTAACGGACAACCTTCTTTACTGAAAGGTTTGTTCACAGATCCGTAACACGGGTTCCGTCATGGGGAACGTGCGTGACCGGCGGACGGGAGGCACGGTGCGGGCCCGACCCGCGCCTCCCGTCCGCACGCGGTCGCGGAAGCGACACGGTGCCGGATCGTCGATTCGTCCGGTGCGCGGGAGCGACAGTGTTCCCCGTACGCAGCGCACCGTTCTGTCGCTCTCGCGAGAGCGACAGAACGCGCTCCGCACCCCGCGGGCCCGCCGGTCGCGTGGCCGGCCGACCGGACGCGACCCGTCCTACGGGCGCAGCAGCACCTTGATGGCGCGCCGCTCGTCCATGGCGCGGTACGCCTCTGCGGCCTCGTCGAGCGGCAGCTCCAGGTCGAACACGCGGCCGGGCTCGATCGCACCCGAGAGCACGTCGGGCAGCAGCTCGGGGATGTACTTCCGCGCCGGCGCCATGCCACCCGCGACGGAGATGTTCGTGTCGAAGAGGTACCGCGTGCCGATGGTCGGCACCCCGTGCGGGACGCCGACGAAGCCGAGCGCGCCGCCGGGCCGCACCGAGTGCAGTGCCTGGTCCATGCTCTCCTCGGTACCGACGGCCTCGACCGCGCTGTCCGCCAGGTCACCGCCGAGCAGGGCACGGATCGCGGCCACGCCCTCCTCGCCGCGCTCGGCGACGACGTCGGTCGCCCCGAACTCGCGCGCGAGGGCCTGCCGGTCCGCGTGCCGGCTCATCGCGATGATGCGGTCCGCACCGAGGCGCTTCGACGCGAGCACCGCCGACAGACCGACGGCGCCGTCGCCGACCACCACGACGGTGCGACCCGGGCCGACCTGCGCCGACACGGCGGCGTGGTGCCCCGTCGAGAACACGTCGGCCAGGGTCAGGAGCGAGGGGACGAGGGCCTCGTCGACCGGGCCCGGCACCCGCACGAGCGTCGCCGCGGCGTCCGGGATCCGGACGTACTCGGCCTGCGCACCGCCGACCGGGTGGCCGTACGCGTCGGTGCCGCCGAAGCCGGAGAGGTGCTCGCAGCCCGTGGTCATGCCGTGTCGGCAGGCCTGGCAGGTGCCGTCGTTCATGGTGAACGGGGAGATGACGAAGTCGCCCTCGTTGAGGTCGGTCACGTCGTCGCCGACCGCCACGACGGTGCCGACGAGCTCGTGGCCGATGCCGTGCGGCTCCTTCGTCCCGGTCACGCCGCGGTACGGCCACAGGTCGGAGCCGCAGACACAGGCCGCGACGACCCGGACGACGACGTCCTCCGGGGTGATGATCGTCGGCTGGTCACGGTCCTCGACGCGGATGTCGTTGGGGGCGTGGATGATGGCTGCGCGCACGGGTTGCCTTCCGTCGGATGGTGGGGTGTTCGGCCGGTCGACGTCGTCCGGGGCCGCATCGACACTACGCTCCTGCGGGTGGACGACGACCGGTACGGCAGTGACGTCCTCTCGGGCGACTGGCGCTCGCGGGGCGTGCAGAGGGTGCGCCAGGTGCCCCTCGAGCGCGGCATGGTGCTCGAGGACCCCGTGACCGGCTGGGCCGGCGCCGTGGTGCGGCTCGAGGCGGGCAACGTCGAGCTGGAGGACTGGAAGGGCCGGACGCGCTCGTTCCCGTTCTCGGGGCAGTTCCTGCTCGAGGGCGAGCTCGTGACGTTGGGCCGGCCCCAGGCGCCGGTGGGGCGCGGCCCCCGTGGGACCGCGTCGCCCGGGCGGTCTGCCGCCGCTGCTGCGCCTCCGGTCGGGAGGCCCGGGGTCGCGCCCGCCGTGCGGCACGCGACCGACGGCGGTCGCCTCCGCACCGCGTCCGGTTCGTTCGCGGTCGAGCAGCAGCGCGCGCGTGTGGCGCTGCCGTCGCGGATCATGGTCGAGGGCAAGCACGACGCCGAGCTCGTCGAGAAGGTGTGGGGAGCGGACCTCCGCGTCGAGGGCGTCGTCGTCGAGGAGCTCTCCGGGGTCGACAACCTCGCCGACGTGCTCGACGAGTTCCGGCCGACCCGCGAGCGTCGGGTGGGCGTCCTCGTGGACCACCTCGTGCCCGGCTCGAAGGAGTCGCGCTTCGCCGATGCCGTGATGCGCGGGAAGTGGGGCGCGCACGTGCTCGTCGTCGGGCACCCGTTCGTCGACGTCTGGCAGTCGGTCAAGCCGGCGCGGCTCGGCCTCGAGGCGTGGCCCACCATCCCGCGCTCGATCGAGTGGAAGCAGGGGATCTGCCAGCACCTCGGCTGGCCGCACGCCGAGCAGGCGGACATCGCGCGGGCCTGGCAGCGGATCCTCGGGCAGGTGCGGACGTTCGCCGACCTCGAGCCGCAGCTCCTCGGACGTGTCGAGGAGCTCATCGACTTCGTCACCGAGCCGCAGGGCTGACGAGCTGACCGTTTCGTCCACGCGCGCGGGATGGCGGGGCGATCCGGGCCTCCCGGCCTACTGTTGCAGGATGGACGGCATCGACGGTCGCGTACGGAGTGCCGTCGACGTGTGGCTGCGGTGGTTGCCGCGGTGGCAGATCGGCACCGCCCGCCCTCGTACCCGCATCTGCCGGAAGTGCACCGGGTCGCCGATCGCGCGTGCCGCCGGGTTCGGGCCGGACGTGCCGCACGCGGTCCAGCACGCCCTGATCGGCCGGATCTCGACGATCATCGAGGACGCCGTCGACGACTACACGGCCAAGAACCTGCCGCTGCTGCACCGCGAACTCGAACGTGCGGCCGCACGCAAGCGGCACGCGGGCTACCAACCGACGGAGGGGCTCTCGCCCGAGTTCCAGGGCCTCGACGTCGACCCGGAGCCCTCGCCCGGGTCGCCGTTCCTGTTCACCCTCGGCGAGATGACCGGTACCGGGGCGGGGGAGCAGACGCCGCGCGAACCGCTGTCCGACGAGGCGAAGGCCGCGCTCCGGCACGAGATCGAGCTCTCCGACGAGTGCGCCCGCGCCACCGGGACGGCGGTGTGCCTGGCGCTCGTCGAGCACCGGCCGCGGATCGCCGAGGCCGTCGAACGACTGGTCGAGCCGCAGATCGAGGCGCTCGTGTCCGACATGTTCCGTGGGTTCGACGGACCCGGCGAGGACCGACGCGACGGGCTGTTCTGAGCGCGACCGACCTGCCAGTCGGGCGCGGGGCGGACGCCGCGGGACAATGGACGTGTGACTCGCACCTGGGGCTGGCTCGCAGCCGTCGTCGACATCGTCCTCATCGTCGCGTTCGCCGCGATCGGACGGTCCTCCCACGCCGAGGCGTTCTCCCCGCTCGGACTCTGGACCACCGCGTACCCGTTCCTCGCCGGCTGGGCGATCGGCTACGTGTCGAGCGGTGCGTGGGGCCGGCCGCTCCGCCTCTGGCCGACCGGGGTCGTCGTGTGGGTCCTGACGGTGTTCATCGGGATGGCGATCCGTGTCGAGACCGGGCAGGGCGTCGTGGACGGGAACCCGCTGCCGGTGTCGTTCGTCATCGTCGCGACCATCGTCCTCGCGGTCTTCCTGCTGGGGTGGCGTCTCGTCGCGGGTCCGCTCGTCGCCCGGCGGCAGCGACGCTCGGTCGGGACGACGGCGGCGCACTGACCGTCGGGACGACGGCGGCGCACTGACGGTCCGGGGGTGGCGGCGCTGGCGCTCGGGGCGCGCCGCCGCCGACGGTCGTTCACCGGCGCGTCACCGTGGGTTCGCCCGGCGGCGGCACGATGCCGGGATGACGACGCTCGACCACGCACCGACGACTGCCCGGGTGCGGCCGCTGACCCGTCCGGCGCTGGTCGCCCGCGGCGGTGCGCCGCGCGTCCGCCGGGAGAACACGGTGCCCGCCGTCGCGGTCGCCGAGGCGCTCGGGGCCGGCACGGTCGCGGTCGACGTCCGGCGCACGTCGGACGGCGTCGCGGTCCTCCTCCACGACGAGACGCTCGGGCGGATGTGGGGCGACGCCCGCCGCGTCGACGAGGTCCCGTGGTGCGAGGTCGCGCGGCTCGGGAACGGCCTGGACCGCATCCCGCGGCTCGACGCCGTCCTGGAACGGCTCGACGGGTGCCGGTCCTCCCTGCTCGTCGCCCTCGCCGACCCGCTCGACGCGGTCGTCGCGGCGCAGACCGTGGCCGCGTCGACGTCCAGGACCCCGGTCGCGTGGTGCGGTGCGCCGGTCGCCGTGGCCGCGGTCCGGACGGTGCTGCCCGACGCCGACGTCTGGCTCGCGTGGGAGTCCCTCGACCCGCCCACCGCGGCGGACATCGACGCGCTCGCCCCGAGCACCCTCGACCTCGACGTCGCGTTCCTCACGCCCGCGGTCGTCCGGGCCGCGCACGAGCTCGGGCTGCGGGTGTCCGTGCGGACGGTCGACGACCCGGGGCTCGCCGTCTGGGCCGCCCACGTCGGCGCGGACTCCGTGACCACGGACGACCTCGCGACCATCGCCGGCGCGTTCGCGACCGCCGAGCGCGACGGCTGGCCGCTGCCGACCCACGAGCCGACCGAGGCCGAGGTCGCCACCAGGGCCCAGGCACTCGCGCACCGCGTCGCGCACGAGGTCATCGCGTTCACCCGCGAGCACCCCGTCGGCACCGTCGCGACGAAGGCGCACGCGGCGGACCTCGTCACGGACGTCGACCGCCTGGTCGAGCGCCACGTCCGCGGCCGGGTGCGGGCGGCGTTCCCGACGCACGGCTTCACCGGCGAGGAGTTCGGCGAGGCGCCGGGCGACCGACACCGGTGGTACCTCGACCCCGTCGACGGGACCACCAACCTGGCCAACGGCGTGCCGTGGACGTCGATGTCGCTCTGCCTCACCCGGAACGGGCGTCCCGTGGTCGGCGTCGTCGCGGACCCGTGGCGGGGCGAGGTGCTCGAGGCCCGTCGCGGCCGCGGTGCCGTCCTCCGGGACCGGGCCCTCCGACTCGGCGACGAACCGCGGCCGCTCGCGGGAGCCGTCGTCGGGACCGAGCTCGACGGGCACCGTCCGTGGTCGGGGTTCGGAGCGTTCCTCGAGGCGCTCGCCGACCGCTCGTGCACGCTCCGGGTGCAGGGCTCCGGCACGCTCACCATCGCGCAGGTCGCGGCGGGGCGGGGGATCGGTGGCTGCGTCCCGGCGTTCGACCCGGTCGACCACGGCGCCGCGGTGCTGCTCGTGCACGAGGCCGGCGGGGTCGTGCTCACCCGCAGCGGTCCCGTCGACGGGTTCCCGGCGGTCGGGGAGCCGTTCCTCGTCGCCCACCCCGGCGCCGCGGACGAGCTGCACGCCGTGTGGACGGGTGCACTCGGCGTTCTCTGAGTCCGCGTACAGGGAGCGGGCGCACGGCGCTCGTAGGCTCGGCATCCCAGCACCCCACGACCTCCCGAAGGAGCACGGACCATGGGTTTCCTCGACCGACTGCTCGGCCGCCCCGAGCGCCCGCAGCAGGACCAGAACCAGTGGGGCCGGCCCCAGGAGCAGGGGTACCGGTACGGGCAGCAGTCCTACCAGGTGCCGACGGGTGCACCCCAGTGGGGCGCCGGCACCCCGTCCGCGGCCCCGGCCGGGGCTCCAGGATCCGGCTCGACCGAGGACGAGCGCGCCGTCGAGCGCTACCGGTACCTGCTCCGCACCGCACCGCCGGAGCGCATCGAGGAGGTGCACGCCGAGGCCTTCGCGACCCTCACGCCCGAGCAGCGGCGGATGGTCTACGACGAGTTCACCCGGAGCGCTCCCGCCGGTGAGGCTCCCCGCGGTGACGACCCGCGGTCCCTCGCCCAGGCGGCCACGCGCTCGGAGATCCGGCAGCCCGGCTTCATGGAGCGCTCCCTCGGCGGCATGGGTGGCGGCGCCGGCCAGCGCCAGGGCCCGTCGTTCGGGCGCATGGTCGGGGCCTCGATCCTCGGCACGGTCGCCGGGTACGTGATCGGTTCGGCGATCATGAGCGCGTTCCTGCCGGACCCCGGATCGTTCGACGGCGGTACCGACGCTGCGGATGACGGTGGCGCGGGCGACACTGGTGGTGGCTACGACGAGGCATCGGCGGACGGCGGCTCCGACTGGGGCGGCGGGTTCGGCGACGACCTCGGTGGCG
Organism: uncultured Curtobacterium sp.; assembly: GCA_913778205.1. GTDB lineage: Bacteria > Actinomycetota > Actinomycetes > Actinomycetales > Microbacteriaceae > Curtobacterium. The sequence continues at coordinate 11,431 of CAJYUW010000044.1, read as the reverse complement.
ACCTCGGCGGCGGCTTCGACATCTGACCCAGCCGGCCGGTCGCCGCACACTGGAATACTGGTATTCTCCTCCACCGACGAAGGAGCGACATGGCCATCATCGAGGCGACCGGCCTCACCAAGACGTACCAGTCGAAGTCCGGGCCGGTGCACGCGCTGGCCGGTCTCGACCTCACGGTGCCCGAGGGGACCGTCCAGGCGCTCCTCGGGCCGAACGGTGCCGGCAAGACCACCACCGTCAAGGTCCTCACCACGCTCATCACCCCGGACAGCGGCAGCGCCAGCATCGACGGGATCGACGTCGTCCGCGACCCGCAGGCGACGCGGCGCTCCATCGGCGTGTCGGGGCAGTACGCCGCCGTCGACGAGAACCTCACCGGGTTCGAGAACCTCGAGATGATCGGCCGGCTGTACCACCTCGGTCGGCGGACCGCGCGCGAGCGGGCCCGCGAGCTCATCGACGTGTTCGACCTGTCCGAGGCGGGGGACCGGCCCGTGAAGGGGTTCTCCGGCGGCATGCGGCGCCGGATCGACCTCGCCGGCGCCCTCGTGATGAACCCGCGCGTGCTCTTCCTCGACGAACCCACCACGGGGCTCGACCCCCGGAGCCGTCTGGCGCTCTGGGACATCATCGAGGGGCTGGTCGCCGACGGCGCGACCGTGCTCCTCACCACGCAGTACCTGGAGGAGGCCGATCGCCTGGCCGACGACATCGCGGTGATCGACGGCGGGACCGTCATCGCCGAGGGCACCGCCGACGAGCTCAAGGCCCAGGTCGGCGGGCACCGCGTCGTCGTGACCCTGGTCGACGCCGCCGACGCGGCGGCGGCCACCACGGCGCTCCGTCGGTACGGCGTCGGCGAGGTCGAGACCTCCGGCGACGGGCGCACGCTCGCGATCGCCGTCGACGCCGGTCCGTCCGCCCTGCAGCGGGTCCTGGCCGACCTCGGCGACGCCGGGATCGACCTGCACGACGCGGGCATGCGCCGCCCCACCCTCGACGACGTGTTCCTCCGGCTCACCGGCCACGCCGCGACGGAGGCCGAGGCCGACGACGAGCAGTCCGGTGCGCGCGCCGGGCGTGGTCGCACGAAGCAGCAGGAGGCAGCGCGATGACCGCCACCACCACCGCCCCGAACCGGGCGCTCCCCGTCGTCGTCACCGCGCCGCTCGCGGTGTGGTTCGAGGACGGCTGGACCGTCACCAAGCGGAACCTCACGAAGATCAAGCGGTCCCCGGACATGCTCGTCTTCGCGGTCCTGCAGCCGATCATGTTCGTCCTGCTCTTCAGCCAGGTCTACGGCGGCGCGATCGACGTGCGCGGCACCGACTACACGCAGTTCCTCATGGCGGGCATCTTCGCCCAGACGGTCGTGTTCGGCGCGACGTTCTCCGGGTCGGCGATGGCGCAGGACCTCAAGGAGGGCCTGATCGACCGCTTCCGCACCCTGCCGATGTCGGCGTCCGCGGTGCTCATCGGCCGGACGAACTCCGACCTCGTCCTCAACGGCATCTCGATGGTGATCATGATGGGGACCGGCCTCGCGGTCGGCTGGCGGGTGAACTCCTCGCCGGGCGAGTTCGTCGCCGGCGTGGCGCTGCTGCTGCTGTTCAGCTACGCCTTCAGCTGGGTGATGGCGTTGCTCGGCATGAGTGTGAAGACGCCCGAGGTCATCAACAACGCGTCCTTCATGATCCTGTTCCCGCTGACCTTCATCTCGAACGCGTTCGTACCGAGCGACACCCTGCCGCTCGTCCTGCGGGTCTTCGCGGAGTGGAACCCGGTGTCCTCGCTCGTCCAGGCCGCTCGCGAGCTGTTCGGCAACGTCGGGTCGGCACCCGTGCCGGACGTCTGGACCATGCAGCACCCGGTCGTGACGGTGCTCGTCGGCATCGCCGTGATGCTCGTGGTCTTCGTTCCGTGGGCGGTGAACAAGTACACGAGGATCAGCGCGAAGTGACCGGGGCGCGGGACCGCTTACCATTTCCCTCGTGACCGCGACCGAACCCCGACGCCTCCCCGACCGCGGCGGCCGACTCAAGCGCTGGATGCTCGAGGGCACCGACCGTGGGGCGTCGCACCAGGGCCCGCACCAGGTCGAGGTCGAGAAGACGCACTCGTGGTGGCGCGTCATGTGCCTGACGGGCGTCGACTACTTCTCGACGCTCGGGTACCAGCCCGCCATCGCCGCGCTCGCCGCGGGCCTCCTCTCGCCCATCGCGACGATCGTCCTGGTCCTGGTGACCCTCTTCGGCGCCCTGCCGGTGTACCGCCGGGTCGCGCAGGACAGCTTCCGCGGCGCGGGGTCGATCATGATGCTCGAGAAGCTCCTGCCCTGGTGGGCGGGCAAGCTGTTCGTGCTCGTGCTGCTCGGCTTCGCGGTGACCGACTTCATGATCACGATGACCCTGTCCGCGGCGGACGCGACGGCGCACATCGCGGAGAACCCCTTCACGCCGCACTGGTTCACCGAGATCCCGGTGCCGCTGACCCTGGCGCTCCTGCTCCTGCTCGGGGTGGTGTTCCTCCGCGGGTTCAAGGAGGCCATCGGCATCGCGGTCGGCCTCGTCGCCGTCTACCTCGCCCTGAACGCCGTCGTGGTCGTGGTCGCGCTCTGGCACGTGTTCGAGCACCCGACGGTCGCGGGGGACTGGTGGAGCGGCCTCACTGCGCAGCACAGCAACCCGCTCGTCATGATCGGCATCGCGCTCGTCGTGTTCCCGAAGCTCGCGCTCGGCCTGTCCGGGTTCGAGACCGGTGTCGCCGTGATGCCCCAGGTGCGTGGCGACGCCACCGATTCCGGAGCGGCGCGTCCCGAGGGTCGCATCCGCGGGACCAAGCGTCTGCTCACGGTCGCGGCGATCATCATGAGCAGCTTCCTCATCACCTCGTCGATCGTCACGACGTTCCTCATCCCGCAGCGCGAGTTCCAGCCGGGCGGGCAGGCGAACGGACGCGCGCTCGCCTACCTCGCGCACGAGTACCTCGGCGGCGTGTTCGGGTCGGTGTACGACTTCTCCACCGTCGCGATCCTCTGGTTCGCCGGCGCGAGCGCGATGGCCGGGCTCCTCAACCTCGTGCCCCGCTTCCTGCCGCGCTACGGGATGGCCCCGCAGTGGGCCCGTGCGACACGGCCGCTCGTCGTGATCTTCACGCTCATCGCCTTCGCGATCACGATCCTGTTCCAGGCCAACGTCGACGCACAGGGCGGCGCCTACGCCACCGGTGTCCTCGTGCTCATCACGAGCGCGGCGGTCGCGGTGACGCTCTCGGCGCGCCGCAAGGGGCAGCGGAAGCGCACGATCGGCTTCGGCGTCATCACCGTGGTGTTCGTCTACACGACGGTCGCGAACGTCATCGAGCGTCCGGACGGCGTCCGGATCGCCGCGGTGTTCATCATCGCGATCGTGGTCGTGTCGCTCGTCTCCCGGGTGCGCCGCTCGTTCGAGCTCCGCGCGTCGTCGATCGAGCTCGATGCCGTCGCCCGGCAGTTCGTCGAGGCGGACGCCGATCAGTTCAGCTCGGTCTGCATCATCGCGAACGAGCCCGGCGCCGGCACCGCGGAGGCCTACCGGTCGAAGGGACGCGAGGAGCGTCGCGACTCCGGCATCCCCGCGCGCGTGCCGACGATGTTCCTCGAGGTCCTGCCCGCCGACTCGTCCGACTTCGAGGAGGACCTCGTCGTCGAGGGGCACGTCGTGCACGGCCACCGCGTCCTGCGGGTGCGGTCCGGCAACGTGCCCAACACGATCGCGTCGACGCTCCTCGCGATCCGCGACCTCGCGGGGGTCGTCCCGAGCATCTACTTCGAGTGGAACGAGGGCAGCCCGATCCAGAACGCGCTCCGCTTCGTGTTCACCGGCGTCGGGGACGTCGCCCCGGTGACGCGCGAGGTGCTGCGCGAGGCCGAGCCCGACGTCCACCGACGGCCGACGGTGCACGTGTCCTGACGCCGGAAACGGCGCAGTCACGGAACGTGGCCACACGGCGTGGCCACGACCGGACACGGCCTGGCCACGACTGGGTGCAGCGCGGCGGCAGCGCGCGCGGCCACCGCGCGCGCTGCGGCAGTGCGCGCGGCGGCGACGGGTGCGGTCCGCGCGATCGTGCGTGCCGTCGACGGAACCGAACGACGGACGGGAGGACCGTGGCGACGCCGCCACGGGCCTCCCGTCCGTCACGCGGGTCGGGTCAGGAGCCCCCGGTGATCTGGTCGCGCACCTTGCGGCGGAGGACCTTGCCGATCATGGAACGGGGCAGGTCGTCGACCACGACGATGCGACGGGGCACCTTGTACGGCGTGAGCTGCTCGCGCGACCAGGCGCGCAGTGCGTCGGCGTCGAACGCGGCTCGGTCCTTCGGCACGACCGCGGCGACGACCTGCTCGTTGCCGCCCTGCGTGATGCCGACGACCGCGACCTCCCGCACGCTCGGATGGCGCATGAGGGTGTCCTCGACCTCGGACGGCGAGACGTTGAACCCGCCGGTGATGATGAGTTCCTTGAGCCGGTCGACGATGCGCACGTACCCGTCGTCGTCGATCGCCACGATGTCGCCCGTGCGGAACCAGCCGTCGGCGGTGAAGACCTCGTCGGTGGCCTCGGCTTTGCCCCAGTAGCCCCGGAACACCTGCGGTCCACGGACCTGCAGCTCGCCGGACTCCCCGGGCCCGAGCACCGTCGTGGGGTCGTCCGGGTCCGCGACGCGTGCCTCCGTGGACGACAGCGGCAGGCCGATCGAGCCGAGGCGACGCTCCGACGAGACCGGGTTCGCCATGAGCACCGGCGAGCACTCGGACAGCCCGTAGCCCTCGACGAGGTATCCGCCGGTGCGCGCCTCCCACGGCTCGACGACGTCCTGCGACAGCGGCATGGCACCCGAGATGCCGATCTCGATCCCCGCCAGCGAGACCTTCGCGGAGTCGGCGGCGTGCTGGAGCCGGGCGTAGATCGGCGGCACCGCCGGCAGGAACGTCGGCGGGTGCTTCCGCATTGCCTTGAGCACGAGGGCGGGCTCGAACGCCGGGAAGAGCACGAGGCGGGACGCCATGCTCATCGCGAAGGTCAGGCAGAGCGTCAGCCCGTAGGCGTGGAACATCGGCAGCACGGCGTACACGGTGTTGTCGCCGCGGCGGATCTGCGGGACCCAGGCCCGCGCCTGTGCCGCGTTCGCGATGAGGTTGCCGTGCGTGAGCACCGCCCCCTTCGGCGTGCCCGTCGTCCCGGAGGTGTACTGGATGAGCGCGACGGCGTCGGTCGACGGCCGCTGGTGTCGCTTCGACAGCTTCCGGTTGCCGACGAGGTCATCCCACTTCGTGGTGCCGCGGACCTTGGTCGTGAGCTTCGCGCGGCTCTCGCGGGCCTTCGCGACCGGCAGCGACAGGGCCAGCCGCGTGCTGCGCGGCATCGCCCGGGTGAGGTCGACCGAGACGATGGTGTCGAGCGCGACGTCGGCGGGGAAGTCCTGCACGGTGGCGACGGACTTGTCCCAGACGATCGCGACCTTCGCGCCGTGGTCCTCGAACTGGTGCCGCAGCTCTCGCGGGGTGTACAGCGGGTTGTGCTCGACGACGATCGCGCCCAGGCGGAGCACGGCGTAGAACGCGACGACGTGCTGCGGGCAGTTGGGCAGGACGATCGCGACCCGGTCCCCGGCGGTCACGCCCGCCTTGCGGAGGCCCTTCGCGGCGCGGAGCACCTGGTCCTCGAGGTCTGCGTAGGTCGTCGTCCGCCCGAAGAACTCGAGGGCGACGCGTTTCGGGAACCGCCGGGCGGACTCCTCGACCAGGTCGAACAGGGAGCCCGTCGGCTCCTCGATGTCGTGCGGGACCCCCGGGGCGTACGAGGCAAGCCAGGGACGAGGCGTGTCGATGCTCACGCGCTCCAACCTAGCGGCCGACCCCTCGGCCGTCTGGGAGGTCACGCGCCGGGTGCATGACGTTCGGCGGGATGTCAGGGGGCTGCCGGAACATGCACGTATGGCCTCGCTCTCGAATGCCTTCCGTTCCCGGCTCGACGACACCTTCACCGGGGGATCCCCCGGCCGTCCCGAGTGGATCGACGCCCTCGAACAGGGCTCCGACGCCGGCTTCTTCGGCCCGGGATCCGCGACCTGGAGCGTGCACGGCGGCCGCCAGACCGTGCTCGCCGGCGTCCGGGCCCTGCTCGTCCAGGCGCTGCACCCCGGGGCGCTCGCCGGCGTCGCCGACCACTCCCGCTACCGTGAGGACCCGTTCGGACGCCTCGCCGGTACCATCCGGTGGATCTACACGGTGTCGCACGGCGACCGTGCGGCTGCGGAGCACGCCAGCGCCTGGGTGGTGCGGCTGCACGAGAAGGTCCGCGGCGAGTACGTCGACGGGCACGGCGTGACCAGGCCGTACGCCGCGAATGACCCGGACCTCGCGCGCTGGGTGCACCTCGCGTTCACGGACGCCTTCCTCCGCAGCGCGCAGACGTGGGGCGAGCCGATCCCCGGTGGCGCGGACGCGTACGTGCGGGAGTGGGCGACCGCCGGGCACCTCATGGGGGTGTCGGACGCGCCCGAGTCCGAGGCCGAGCTGCGGGCGCAGATGGACGGCTACCTCGAGCGGGGCGAACTCGTCGCCACGGCGCGGACCCACGAGGTCGTCCGGTTCATCAAGGACCCGCCACTGGCCCGGCTGCTGCGGCCCGGGTACCGAGCGCTCTTCGCCGGGGCGGTGTCGACGCTCGACCCGCGCCACCGGGAGATGCTCGAGCTCCGGGTGCCGAGCGTCGGGCCGCTCGAGTTCCCCTCGCGGCGTGCGGCCGGGCTCGTCATCGAGGGGATGACCGGTGTGCTCGGTGGGCGGCCGGACACCGAGACGGCAGCGCGGCGGCGCATCGCGCGGCTCGCGGCAGAGGGTGCGGGGGCGGATCCGGAGGCTGCCGCGTCCTGACCCCTCGGAGCCGGGAAGTGCGTGGCGGGCGTGCGCCGCGCCTCCCGGTCCGGGCCCCGGTGCGTGGCGGGCGTGCGCCGCGCCTCCCGGTCCGGCCCGGGTGCGTGGCGGGCGTGCGCCGCGCCTGCCGGTCCGACCCCCGGTGCGTGGCGGGTGCCTCAGAAGCCCGACGGCTCCCGCGGCGTGTACGCCTGCTCGAGTCGTGCGACCTCGTCAGCGGTGAGCTCGAGCGACGATGCGGCGACCGCGTCGTCGATGTGGTGCTCCTTCGTCGCGCCGACGATCGGTGCGCTGACGACCGACTTGCCGGCAGCCCACGCCAGCGCGACCTGCGCCATCGGCACCCCGCGGTCGTCGGCGACCTGCGCGACCGCGTCGACGATCGCGCGGTTCGCGTCCTCGTCTTGGCGGTAGAGGGTCTTGCCGAACTCGTCGGTGTCCGCACGGGACCCGGAACCCTGCGCGTCCCAGGGGCGGGTGAGGCGTCCGCGGGCGAGGGGACTCCACGGGATGACGCCGACCCCGGTGTGGGCGCAGTAGGGGTGCATCTCGCGCTCTTCCTCGCGCTCGAGGAGGTTGTACTGGTCCTGCATGGCGACGAACCGCGTCCAGCCGTGCCGCTCGGCGACGTGCTGCATCTCGGCGAACTGCCACGCCCACATGCTGCTCGCGCCGATGTACCGCGCCTTGCCCGCCTTGACGACGTCGTGCAGTGCCTCCATAGTCTCCTCGACCGGCGTGTGCGGGTCGAAGCGGTGGATCTGGTAGAGGTCGACGTAGTCGGTGCCGAGCCGGGTCAGGGAGGCGTCGATCTCGTGCATGATCGCAGCACGGGAGAGTCCGGCGCCGTTGCGGCCCGGGCGCATGCGGTTGAAGACCTTGGTGAAGACCTGGACGTCCTCGCGCGGGGCGAGCTCCTTGAGGAGCTGTCCGGTGATCTCCTCGCTGCTGCCGTCGGAGTACACGTTCGCCGTGTCGAACGTCGTGATGCCGGCCTCGAACGCACGGCGCACGAACGGGCGGGCGTCGTCGATGCCGACGCTCCACTCGTGGGAGCCCTTCGACGGGTCGCCGTAGGACATCATCCCGAGGATGACGCTGCTGATCTCGAGGCCGGTGCTGCCGAGTCGTGTGGTGGCGGTGGTCATGCGTCCACCCTGGCATCGCGGCCTGTGACCGCGAGGAGACGGACCTGCAGGGGAGCGTCGTCGGGGACGTCGACCGGCGGGGCGTACAGGCCGGTGGCGGCGAGGTCTTCGATCTTCGGCTCGAACCGGTGCCAGACGGCCTCGACGAGCTCGTCGGGGAGCGATTCGTCCGTGCCGGTCGCACGTGCGAGGTCCCAGGTGTGGATGGTGATGTCGCTGGTCTGCTCGGCGAGGTACTCGTGCGCCGGCACGACGTCGGTGCTGAGGTGGACGGAGACGTCGGCGGGGACGTCGCGCCACGCTGCCGTCGCCCGGGTCGCGTGCTCGGTCCACGCGGCGGCGAGGTCGTCGCCGATCGGCTCGAGGTCGGCCTCGGCCTGGTCGTACGCCTGGCCGGTGAGCAGCAGCGGGATCCACCGCTGCTCGTCCACCACGTGGGTCACGAGGTCGCGCGTGGTCCACTCCGAATCCGGCGTCGGCGCGTCCCAGTCGGTGACGGCCTCGACGCGGCGGCCGAACTCGGCGGCTGCGAGTGCCTGCAGTGCGATCCAGTCGGTGGCCATGGAGGTGCTCCTGTCGGTGGTGCGTGTGCGGCGCGGTCCGGTGTGTGCGCGGGCCCGCGGGCGGGTGCCGTCCGGGTGCGGGCGGTCAGCGTCGTCGGCCGGCCGGCGGTGCCCGTCCGGACCCCGCACCGCGTCCGAACCCGCTCACCGGCCGGACGATTCCCGCGCTGCACACGCTACTGCGCCGGTGGGTGTCGTGCCCCGTCCCGCGGGACGCCTGTGGACGCGACGACGCCCCGGCTCCGTGGGGGAGGAGTCGGGGCGTCGAAGCGGGTACTGCAGTGCTGCTGTTCGGTGTCCTCGGGCCGCGCGGCTCGGCGCGGACCTCAGGACCTGGTCGCCGGACGGGTCGGCGTCGCGGCTGTCCTCGGTGGTCAGGCCGCCTGGAGGACGAACTGCACGTCGAGGTTGATGGTCACGTCGTTGCCGAGCGTGAACCCACCGGCCTCGAGGGCGGCGTTCCAGTTGACGCCGAACTCGGTGCGGTCGATCTTGGTGGTCGCCTCGGCACCGAGCTTGACCTGGCCGTAGCCGTCGGTGGTGACGCCGCCGAACTCGGTCTTGAGAGTGACGTTCTTGGTGACGCCGCGGAGCGAGAGCTCGCCGTCGATGAGCATGTCGTCGCCGTCCTCGCGGATGCCGGTCGACTTGAAGGTCATCTGCGGGTGCTCCTCGGCGAGGAAGAAGTCGCCGGTCGCGAGGTGCTGGTCGCGCTGCTGCTGGTTGGTGTTCACGCTGGCGACGTCGATCGAGGCCTCGAGGGTCGAGTCGAGGGGGTTCTCGGCGGTCACGAGCGTGGCGTCGAAGCGCTCGAACGAGCCCTTGACCTTGCTGATGGCGAGGTGGCGGACCGAGAAGGTGACCTCGGAGTGCGTCGGGTCGATCTTCCAGGTGCCGGTCTGGTAGCCGGGGATGGCGGAAGCGGTGAGCGTCATGGTGATTCCTTCGAACGGTGGCTGCGGTCCCGAGCGGGCGCGGGATGTTCCATGCGCCTGCATCGACTTGAACTGTACGCCATTGTGCACCCGTTTGGTTGAAGCGTCAACCAATTGCGGGCGAACAGTCCGGAGAGCGACTCACGGGTACCGCCACTGCCCCTCTGGGCAACGCGCGGACCAGTAGCGTCGGGGTCATGGAATTCAGGTACCTGGGCAACTCCGGACTCAAGATCTCCGAGATCACCTACGGCAACTGGCTGACGCACGGCTCGCAGGTCGAGAACGACGTCGCCTCGCAGTGCGTGCGGGCTGCGCTCGACGCCGGCATCACCACGTTCGACACCGCGGACACCTACGCGAACACCGCCGCCGAGACGGTGCTCGGCGAGGCGCTCAAGGCCGAGCGCCGCCAGTCCCTCGAGATCTTCACGAAGGTCTACTGGCCGACCGGGCCGAAGGGGCACAACGACACCGGGCTCAGCCGCAAGCACATCATGGAGTCGATCGACGGCTCGCTCGAGCGCCTCCAGACCGACTACGTGGACCTCTACCAGGCGCACCGCTACGACCACGAGACGCCCCTCGAGGAGACCATGCAGGCCTTCGCCGACGTCGTCCGCCAGGGCAAGGCGCTCTACATCGGCGTCAGCGAGTGGAACGCCGAACAGATCCGTGCCGGCGCGGCGCTCGCGAAGGAACTCGGCTTCCAGCTCATCTCGAACCAGCCGCAGTACTCGATGCTGTGGCGGGTCATCGAGGGCGAGGTCGTGCCGGCCTCGAAGCAGCTCGGACTGTCGCAGATCGTCTGGTCGCCGATCGCGCAGGGCGTGCTGACCGGCAAGTACAAGCCGGGTCAGCCGCTGCCCGAGGGCTCGCGCGCCACCGACGAGAAGGGCGGCGCCGACATGATCAAGCGGTTCATGCGCGACGAGGTCCTCGAGGCCGTGCAGCGCCTCCAGCCCGTCGCGGACGAGGCGGGGCTCACCCTCGCGCAGCTCGCGATCGCGTGGACGCTCCAGAACGAGAACGTCGCGTCGGCCATCGTGGGTGCGTCGCGTCCGGAGCAGGTCACGGACAACGTCAAGGCGTCCGGGGTGCGGCTCGACGCGGACGCCCTCGCCGCGATCGACCAGGCCCTCGGGGACATCCCGGAGCGCGACGTCGCGAAGACGGTGTCGCCCGCCTCGCGTCCCGCGTGATCGTCGGCTGAGTCACTGCCGGGAGGCACGGTGCGGGTTCCGCGCCGTGCCTCCCGTCGTCCGTCCGGCTGCGCGCGGGTGCGCGGGGGCGCGCGCGGTGGTGCGCTTCGACGCGCGGGTGCGCGCGGGTGCGCGCGGTGGTGCGCGTCGACGCGCGGGTGCCTGCCCGCTCCCAGGGAGCGGACAGGCGACACAAAGGCAACCTGTCCGGCTTCGAAGCGGTGTCGCGGGCCCCGCCCACGAGCGGACCGGTAGCGTGGGTCGCCGAGCAAGGAGCAGCATGACCGATTCGCTGGTGATCATCCCGACGTACGACGAGGCGGAGAACATCCGTCCGATCGTGGCGCGCACGTTGGCCGCGACCGATGACACGGTGCACGTGCTGGTCGTGGACGACAACTCGCCCGACGGGACCGGGCAGATCGCTGAGCAGCTCGCGGCGGAGACCGACCGGGTGCACGTGCTGCACCGCACCGTGAAGGACGGCCTGGGCGGGGCGTACCTGGCCGGGTTCGCGTGGGGGCTCGAGCACGGCTACGACAAGCTCGTGGAGATGGACGCGGACGGCTCCCACCACCCCGAGTACCTGCCCTGGATGCTCGAACTGGCCGACACCAACGACCTGGTGCTGGGTTCGCGGTGGGTGCCCGGCGGGCAGGTGGAG
>CAJYUW010000043.1 GCA_913778205.1 uncultured Curtobacterium sp. | reverse complement strand
GAACGGTCTGGAGGCGCGGTGCCAGCTGGCACCGCGCCTCCAGGCCGGCTCGCTCGGCGCGCCCGGCGCCTGCGCTCCGCGTCGCCGCTTGGCGGGGCGTGCTCCGGTCCGTCCCCCGGTGACTACGCCGCTGCGGACGCCGTGATCGCGTCGCGCAGGGCGGACGCCGCCGCGGCGACGTCGTCGGCGCTGTAGATCGCACTGCCGGCCACAGCCACCCGCGCGCCCGACGCCTGGACGGCGGCGATCGTGTCGGTGGTGATGCCACCCGCGACGGAGAACGCGACGCCCGAGGCCTCGCCGTCGCGCAGGAGCGTCTCGAAGGTGAAGCCCTCCTCGGCCTGCTCGTCGAGGCCCGCGTGCATCTCGACGAACTCGACGCCGAGCGCGGTGACCTCCTTCGCGCGGGCCGCCTTGTCCGGCACGCCGATGAGGTCGACGACGATGCCCTTGCCGTGCTGCTTCGCCGCCTTGACGGCACCCGCGATCGTGCTGTCGCCGGCGACGCCGAGGACGGTGACGAGGTCGGCTCCGGCCTGGAAGGCGATGTCGGCCTCGAGCTCCCCGGCGTCCATCGTCTTGAGGTCCGCGAAGACGATCTTGTCGGGGTGGGCGTCCTTGACCGCGGTGATGGCGGAGAGACCGGCGCTCTTGATGAGCGGGGTCCCGAGCTCGATGACGTCGACGTACGGTGCTGCCTTGCCGGCGAGTTCGAGGGCGTGCTCGGTGGTCAGGGTGTCCATGGCGAACTGGAGCTGCATGGTGGTGTCCTTCCGGTGGTGGGTCATTCGAGGTTGGCGTGGCGGGGCCACAGGTCGTCGGCGGAGTGCCCGCTGCGCTGCCAGAGCGCGTGGAACAGGGCGTCCCCGAGCAGGGCGACGGCCTGTTCGAAGAGGCTCCCGGCGTACTGCGCGGACGCGGTCCCGGAGCGGTCGGTCTTCGTCGCCGCCGGGACCACGAGCGTGGTGTCGGCGACCTCGGACAGCGGTGAACCGTCCGTCGTGCTGACGGCGAGCACCCGGGCACCGACGCCTGCTGCGGTGCGTGCCGCCTGGACGATGCCGCCCGTGGTGCCGGAGCCGCTCGCGACGAGGAGCACGTCGCCCTCGCGGATCGCGGGGGTCGTGACCTCGCCGACGACGTGGACGTCGAGCCCGAGGTGCATGAGGCGCATCGCGGTCATCCGAAGCGCGAGGCCCGAGCGACCGGCGCCGTGCACGAAGACGCGATCGGCGTCGGTCAGGAGCGTCAGGGCACGGTCGAACGGTGCCGGGTCGGCCGAGCGGACGGCGGCGACGAGGTCCTGCAGTTCGCTCCCGATCGTGCCGAGGGCGTCCGCGACGGTGGGTGAGGGCATGGCTCCGATGGTGCCGCGATCGCCGTCGACGCGGTGCCGCCCGGGCGCACGGTGGTCCCGTCCGATCGGGTGGGACGGTCCGTCCGGGTGGGACGGGTAGGTTCGGTGCGTGGGATCGAGGTCACCGGGTGCACCGGCAGCTGTTGCGTCCAGCCGCACGGCCGCTCCGGCGTCCAGCCGGACGGCAGCTGTTGCGTCCGTCCGCACGGCCGCTGCGGCGTCCAGCCGGACGGCCGCCGCCGAGCACGCGCGGACGGTGGCCGAGACGGCGGACCGGCACGCCCTCACGCTCGAGTCCGTGCTCGCCGCCCTCCGCTCCGGCCGGCTCTCCGACGCCGCCGCCCGCGCCGAGGCCGTCGAGATCGCATCGGCCGCGCTCGTCGAGCTCCGCACGTCGAGCGACCGGCAGCGGAGCACGCTCCTGGAGCCCGTGACCGGTGCGTTCTCGCGACTCCGAGCCGACCTGCGGCCACTCGTCCGCTTCGGCGACCTCGACGTGCAGTTCGTCGAACCGCCCGCCACCGGACGTGCCCTGCCCGGTGACGTCGCCCACAGCGCCCGCGCGATCGTCCGCACCGCGGTCCTCGCGCTCGTCGACGACGGTGCAGCCCGCCGGGTGCGCATCCAGTGGGACTGCGACGGACGGAACCTGCTCATGCAGCTCCGCGACGACGGCGCCGGGACCCTCGACGTCCACGACGAGGCCGTCCGGCCGATCGCGGAGCAGGTCGTCGCCCTGGACGGCACCCTCGCCGTCGACTCGACGCCCGGGTGGGGGTCGACGCTCGACATCGCCCTGCCGCTCGACCCCTCCCCCGCCGCGCTCGACGTGCCGGACGACGCGGACCTCACCGAGCGGGAGCGCGACGTGCTGCGGCTCGTGGCGACCGGCGTCGGCAACCGGGAGATCGCGGACGGGCTCGGCATCAGCGTCAACACGGTCAAGTACCACGTGGCGAACCTGCTCCGGAAGCACGGGGCCCGGACGCGGGCGGAGCTCGCGGCGTTCAGCGTGCGGGGCTGACTCCGCACCCCCGACGGCGACGCGTTCGAGGAGCACCTCGACGACGCGGCGGCGCGCGGTCGATCAGCCGCGAACCTGCTCGACTGCGCCAGCGCGCTCGGGGGCGAGCGCCTGGAACATGACGTGGTCCCGCCACACGCCTGCGATGCGGAGGTACTCCGGTGCCAGTCCGAACCGCACGAACCCGTTCCGTTCGAGCACACGCTGCGAGGTCGCGTTCTCGGGGAGGGTCTCGGCCTGGACGCGGTGCAGCCTCAGGCGGTCGAACGCGTGCGCCTTCGCGAGCCGGACGGCCTCGGTGGCGTGTCCGCGGCGGACGCGATCTCCTCGCACCCAGTAGCCCATCGCGCAGGACTGGAGCGCACCGCGGGTGATGCCGCTCAGGGTGATGCGCCCGACGATCTCACCCTCCGACTCGATCACGAACGGCACGGTCGTGCCGGCTCGGGCCGCCGTCAGGGCGTGCACGATGCCGTCGTGCTGACCGGCCTCGGTGAACCATGCGGGTGCACGCACGGGCTCCCAGGGCCGCAGGTGGTCCGCGTTCGCCGTGACGATCGCGGCCAGCGCTGCCGCGTCCCCGGGTTCGACCAGGCGCAGGCTCGTGGTGCTCATCGTGCGGAGGGTGTGGGATTCGAACCCACGAGACATCACTGCCCACCTGTTTTCAAGACAGGCTCCATCGGCCGCTCGGACAACCCTCCAGTGACGCGACCACGTGGCGAGACGTGACCGCGTCCCGGGAAGTCTAGCGGGCCTCCAGGGCGACCAACCAGACGAGCGCGAGCGCGAACGCTAGCGCGGCAGCGAGTCGAGCGCCGCGGCGAGCCCGTCGTCGGCGACCCCGCCGGTGATCTCGTTGCCCGCGTCCACGACGTCCTGCGGGGCCTGCCCCATGACGACCCCACGGCCCGACGTCGATGCCCACCGGAGCATGTCGATGTCGTTCCGCCCGTCGCCCGCGGCGAACACCCGGGAGCGCGGGATGTCGAGCCACTCGCGGACCCGCTCCATGGCGGTGGCCTTCGTCACGCCCTCGGGGGCGATGTCGAGCCACGACGTCCAGCCGACCGAGTACGAGACCTTGTGCAGCCCCATCCGCTCGACGACCTGCAGGAAGTCCTCGGTGTCGTGGCCGGGTGAGATCACCACGACGCGGGTCGCCTCGACGCCGAGGAGCTGCTCGAAGGGCACGTGCTCCCCCCGCACGGTCATGGTGTCGTCGGGGAAGTTGCCGGAGAGCAGGAAGTGGCCGTGCTCGTCCTCGACGCCGAACGCGGCGTCGGCGAGGGCGCCGTGGATCGTCTGCAGAACCTCGGAGGGGTCGAACTGCTCGACGTGGGCGTGCTCGTAGGAGCCGTCCTCGCGGCGACGGAGCGTCAGCGCACCGTTCGCGGTGACGAGGTACGTCGGCCGGATGCCGAGCGTGTCGAGCAGCGGGACCGTCATGCTCTCGCTGCGGCCGGTGGAGAGCATGACCTCGTGCCCGGCGGCCTCGGCGTCGCGGACGGCGGCCACGACGGCGTCGGTGATCACCCCGTCCTCGCGCATCGTGGTGCCGTCGACGTCGAGTGCGACGAGCCAGCGCTTCGTGCCCGTGCGCGCAGGCCTGGACGCACCACCGGCACCGGGACCTGCGGCTCCGGGACCCGCGGCACGGGGACCTGCGCTTCCGTGCCCCGCGGCGGTCGGACCGCCCGCGCCGCCGGACCCGTCGACGAACCGCTCGTGCGAGGTCATCGGGGCTCGATCACCTCGACGCCGCCGAGGTACGGGCGGAGCACCTCGGGCACGACGACCGAGCCGTCGGCCTGCTGGTGCGTCTCGAGGATCGCGACGATCCACCGGGTGGTGGCGAGCGTGCCGTTGAGGGTGGCGACGGGCGCGGTCTTGCCCGACTCCGTGCGGTAGCGGATGTCGAGGCGGCGGGCCTGGAACGTCGTGCAGTTCGAGGTCGACGTCAGCTCCCGGAAGGTGCCCTGCGTCGGCACCCACGCCTCGATGTCGAACTTGCGCGCGGCACTCGTGCCGAGGTCGCCCCCGGCGACGTCGATGACGCGGTAGTGCAGCCCGAGGTCCTGGAGCATCGACTCCTGGTACCCGACGAGGCGCTCGTGCTCGGCCTCGGCCTCGTCCGGGTGGACGTAGGAGAACATCTCGAGCTTGTTGAACTGGTGCACGCGGAGGATGCCGCGGTTGTCCTTGCCCGCGGATCCGGCCTCACGCCGGTAACAGGTCGACCAGCCGGCGTAGCGGTGCGCCTGCCCGTCCTCGAGCGGCAGGATCTCGTCGGCGTGGAACCCGGCGAGGGCGACCTCGCTCGTGCCGGTGAGGTAGAGGTCGTCGGCCTCGAGGCGGTACACCTCGGCCGCGTGCTCGCCGAGGAACCCGGTGCCGGCCATGGTCTCGGGGCGGACGAGCGTGGGCGTGATGAGCGGCTCGAAGCCGGCCGCGACGGCACGGTCGAGGCCGAGCGACATGAGGGCGATCTCGAGCCGGGCGCCGAGGCCGCGGAGGAAGTAGAACCGCGAGCCCGAGACCTTGACGCCGCGCGGGATGTCGATGATGCCGAGGTGCTCGCCGAGGTCGGCGTGGTCCTTCGGCTCGAAGGCGAACTCGGGCTTCGTGCCGACCGTGCGCAGCGTGACGAAGTCGTCCTCGCCGCCCTTCGGCACGTCCGACAGGACCACGTTCGGGATCGACCGGACGACCCGGTTGAAGGCGTCCTCGGCCTCCGTGACGGTGGCCTGCGCCTCCTTCACCCGCGCCGCGAGCGCCTGCGCCTGCTGCACGAGCGCGGCCTTCTCGTCCTTCGGGGCCTTCGCGACGGTCTTGCTGAAGGCGTTCTGCTCGGCGCGGAGGGACTCGAACGCGGTGATCGCGCTCCGCCGCGCGGCATCCGCCGCGACGGCCTCGTCGACGATCCCGACGGAGGCGCCGCGCGCCTCCTGCGAGGCCTTGATGACGTCCGGGTGGTCGCGCAGCAGCTGGGGGTCGATCACCGCACCATCCTAAGGGGACCTGCCCCGGCGACGGCCTGGAGGCCCGTGGCGGGCTCCGCCACGGGCCTCCAGGCCGTCATCCGGTCGTGTCCACGGGACGGTCCTCACGCAGGGCGGCGACCATCCCGCGCAGCAGGCGGAACGCCGCTGCGCGGCCCTCGTCGTCGAGGTCCCTGGTCATCCGGAGCTCGACCTCCCGCACCGCTGCGCTCGCAGCATCGCGCTGTCGACGTCCGGCGTCGGTGAGTGTCGTGGGGAGCACCTTGCCCGTCGTCGGGGTGGACGGCCGACTGACGATCCCGTCGCGCTCGAGCTGCTGCAGGAGCGTGTTCATCGACTGCCTCGTGACGAAGGTGCCGCGCGCCAGCTCGGAGTTCGACAGACCGGGGCGCTGGGCGAGCAGTTCGAGGCACGAGTAGTGCGTCACCGTCATGCCGAGCGGTCGCAGGGCGTTGTCCATCGCGGAGCGCAGGGCGCTCGCGGCCTCCTTGAGGGCGTACCCGACCGAGCTGTCGAGGTCGATCCGGGCTTGACGCATGTCAGTATTCTGACACATACTGTGCGTGTCAGGCATCTGACACAGACGAAGGAGCACACCATGCCCGCCACCGGGATCGACTTCACCTCACTGCAGGTCCGCGACCTCGACGCCTCGCAGGCGTTCTACGAGCGCTACCTCGGCCTCGTCCGCTCCCCCGCCGGACCACCGCACGCCGTGGTCTTCCGGACCGAGCCGATCGCGTTCGCCCTGCGCGAACTCGTCGAGGGCACGGACCTCTCCGACGGACAGCCCGCGCTCGGCGTCGCGCTGTGGTTCCACGCCACCGACGTCCAGGCGATCCACGACGCACTGGTCGCCGACGGGCACACGATCGTGACCCCGCCGTTCGACGGGCCGTTCGGGCGGACGTTCACGTTCACCGACCCGGACGGGTACGCGATCACGCTGCACGACCGACAGTGACACGGGCACCGCGCGTCCGGGCCGTTCCCGAGTCGCTCCCGCGACCGCTCGCAGCACGCGCTCGGTACGGTTGGGGACATGTCGAGCCCATCGGAGACCGCGCCCACCGACGACGCCCTCCACACCGAGCAGCGGACCGCCGCCGTGGTCTACAACCCGGTCAAGGTGCACGTCGAGACGCTCAAGCGCACCGTCGCGGAACACCAGCACGAGGCAGGGTGGGCCGAGACGCTGTGGTTCGAGACCACGGAGGAGGACCCGGGCGGCGGCATGGCGCGCGCGGCGATCGAGGCCGGGGCCGACGTGGTCGCGGCTGCGGGCGGTGACGGCACCGTCCGCGCGGTGGCCGAGGTCGTGCACGACTCCTCCGCCACGCTGGCCCTGCTGCCGAGCGGCACCGGCAACCTGCTCGCGCGCAACATGCAGCTCCCGCTCGACGACCTGCCCGCGAGCGTCCGCACGATCTTCCACGGCGACGACCGCCCCATCGACTTCGGCGAGCTGCGGGTCGAACGCGACGGCGGCGACCGCGAGCGGTTCGGCTTCCTCGTGATGGCCGGACTCGGGCTCGACGCCCGGATGCTCGCGAACACCAAGCCGGAGCTCAAGAAGCGCGTCGGCTGGCTGGCGTACGTGGACTCGCTCTTCCGGTCACTGCGCGACGCCGACGCGTTCGAGTTCCGCTACCAGCTCGACGACGACGGCAACCACTCGATGCGGGCGCACTCGCTCATCGTCGGCAACTGCGGGCAGCTGCAGGCCGGGGCGATCCTGCTGCCGGACGCCGAGATCGACGACGGCGTGTTCGACATCGCCGTGATGCGGCCGCGCGGCTTCTTCGGCTGGGTGCGCATCGGGGCGCGGGTGTTCTGGGAGAACGGCATCCTCCGCACCTTCCGGCGGTCGGCCCTGGCGAAGACCGTGGTCGGGCAGAAGCTCGTCACGGCCTCGCGCGAGGAACGCCCGCTGCGGTACCTCCGCGGTCAGGAGTTCACCGCACGGTTGGAGCACGCCGACGAGTTCGAGGTCGACGGCGACCCGGTCGGCCGGATCGTGGCGTTCCGTGCACGCATCGACCCGATGTCGTTGACGGTCCGGGTGCCGAAGCCCGGCGACGACCGGCACGGTTCCCGCCAGGTCCCCTGAGCCGCGGGCACCCGCGGGCACTCGGGTGCGGGCACGCGGGTGGGCGCGCGCGGGCGCTCGGGTAGGCGCCCGCGGGCGCTCGGGTGCGCGGGCGCGGGCGCGGGCGCGGGCGCGGGCGCGCGGGAGAGCGGGCGCTACCGCGCGTCGGGCTCGCCGGCGAGGATGCCGCGCAGCCAGTCCCGCGCCTCGACGAACGCCTCGTCGGAGTAGCGCGCGGACACCTCGGGGCGCTGTCCGTCCGCACGCGGGTACGAGCCGAGGAACGTGACGCGCGGGCTGAACCGTCGCAGGCCGAGCAGCGCGTCCGCCACGCGTTCGTCGCGCACGTGGCCGTCGAGGTCGATGACGAACCGGTAGCGACCGAGCTCGTCGCCGATCGGACGCGACGACAGCAGGCCCATGTTGATGCCGCGCGTCGCGAACTGCTCGAGCATGTCCACGAGTGCGCCGGGGTGCTCGCTCGGCAGCTCGACGATGACACTCGTCTTGTCCGCGCCGGTCGGCTCCGGCAGCGCGAGCGTCCGCGACACCAGGACGAAGCGGGTCACGGCGGAGGCGTTGTCCCCGATCGAGGACGCCAGCACCGCGAGGTCGTGGTGGTCGGTGATCCCGGGCGGGGCGACCGCGGCGTCGGCGGTGGGGTGCTCGTCGAGCAGGGACACCGCAGCCGCGACGTTCGAGGAGGCCGGGATGTGCCCGTGCCCCGGGAGGTTCTGCTCGAGCCACCGGTGGGTCTGGGCGTACGCGACGGGGTGGGCGTTCACGGTGCGCACGTCCGCGAGGGCGGTGCCGTGCCGGGCGACGAGCACGAAGTCGACCGGGACGAGGTACTCCCCCACGATCCGCACGCCGGGGATCCGGGCGAGGGCGTCCTGCGTGGCGCTGACGCCGCCGTCGACGCTGTTCTCGATCGCGATCACGGCGCCGACCGACCGACCGCTCATGACGTCGTCCAGGGCCTCGCCGACGTTGTTCACGCTGCGCCACGGCTTGCCGGCGGCGGCGTCGACGAGCTTGAGCGCCGCCTCGGTGAACGTCCCGGCCGGTCCGAGGTAGGAGTACGTGTCGGAGGGCTCGGCGGGCGCGTTCATGCGGCGAGCCTATTGCAGCGCGAGCGCCCGGCAGCAGCGACCCGGGCATCCGACGGCAGCGACCCGGGCACCCGACGGCAGCGACCCGAGCACCCCGCTGCCGGCACGGCTACTGCAGCGCCCGCTCCTGCCCGGTGAGCCGCTCCTCGCAGATGGCGGGCGCGTCGTCGTCCCGCGGGTAGGTCAGCGCCGCGAACCGCCCCTCGGGGTCGAGGCGCCCGAGCAACGCCCGGGTGATCGCGTCGAGCTGCGCCACCTGCTCGGCGGTGAGGGCGTCGATCACGAAGGCACGAGCGGTCCGGACGTGGTCGGGCGCGGCCTCGACGATGGCGGCGTACCCGGCCTCGGTCAGTCGGACGTCGGTCGCCCGCCGGTCGTCCGCGGACGGGCAGCGCGTCACGAGACCGCGTTTCTCGAGCCGGGACACCACGTGCGACAGCCGGGGCAGCGAGGCGTTCGTCGCCGAGGCGAGCGCCGACATCCGCAGCGTCCGGCCCTCCGTCTCGGAGAGCATCGCGATGACCATGTAGTCGAAGTGGGTGAGGTCGGCGTCGCGCTGGAGCTGCTGGTCGAGCGCGGCCGGCAGGAGCTCCATGACCGCGACGAGCTTCATCCACGCGCGGAGCTGCGCGCGGTCGAGCCACGGGACGTCGTCGGTCGGCTCGGGCATGCCCGGAGTCTACCGATTGGTTGTCGGTTCAACCAGTGGTCGCGGACGATTCCTCGACAGCAGCGCTCCGGCCACCAGGACCCCGAGCACGACGACCACGAGCACGCCCTCGACGACGAGCAGCCGTGCCCCGTAGTCGAACGGGAGCACCGTGGGGTTCTTCTGCCCGTGGGCCTTCGCCGCGATCTCGGGCAGCACCACGAGGGCGAGGACACTGCCGAGCACCACGGCGCACTGCACGACGACGAGCATCCACGGCCGGATCGACCGCCCGGTGCGTCGGAGCAGCAGCCCGGCGCCGACGACGAACGGCGACAGGACGACGTCGTGCAGGACGACGGCGCCGACCAACCACGTCGCGAGGCCCCAGATCCGGTTCGGTCGCACCGTCGTCACGAGGACGTACGCCCCGAAGGCCATCACCAGCACGCCGAGCACGGCGAGCACGATCCGCGTCGCTCGCATCAGCCGATCACCTCGATCTTCTCGATCCACTTCGTCTGCAGCACGCCCGGCCGTCCCGGGGCGATGATGCGCGCCGGGAACCCGTGGTCGAGGTCCAGCGTCGCGCCGTTCAGCTCCAGTGCCACGAGGGTCGACGGGTCCTCCGCGTACTCGGGCCCCATCTCCGTGACCCGGTAGCCGCCCCGGCGTTCGAGGCTCGTCACCCGGACCTGCGACCCCGGCTCGGCCTGGACCGCACGGAGCAGGTCGCGCAGTCGGACCCCGCGCCAGTCCGCCATCTGGCTCCACCCCTCGACGCACGCGATCGGCAGGGCGACCTCGGCCGTCCCGAGCGCGACCAGCTCGGCGCGCGAGAACGTGCGGCTGATCGCCGGACCCGCCACCGTCAGTGACCAGTCCGCCGCCGTCGCGGTCGCGAGGACCCCCGCCGCGCGGGCGGTCCGGTTGACGGGCAGGTCGTTCGGCCCGCGGTGGCGCTGCCGCGCACCGAACACGTTGAACGGCTCGGCGAGGACGCTCGACTGCCCGGCGGTCAGGGCGACCACGCCGACGGTCGCAGCGGTCACGCCGGCGAAGAACCCGCGCCGGGCGATGCGCTCACGCCGACCCGTGGTCGTCTCCTGGGACGGCCGGGAGGCACGACCCGCCTCCGGCACGTCGGCTCGCGCGGACGGGGCGGGCGCGCCGTCGACCCACCGGAGCACGCGGCCGGTGAGGCCGCGGGGGTATGTGGTGACCGCCTGCGGTCGCGCGGTCGGCGTCGCGGGGTCGGGGCGGGCCTCCCGGTCGGCCGCCGGCGGCAGCAGCTCGCTGCCCACCGTGTCGTCGGGGACGAACCGTCCGTGCTCGTCGTAGGAGTCACGCGACCGCCAGTAGCGCACGATCACCCGGAGCTTCACCGCGACGTGCACGACGAGCGAGCCGATGATGACGTACGCCAGCGCGTTGTGCACCTGCTTGAACGGGAACGGGAACGGGTACCACTGGTACGTGTTGAGCAGACCGGTGCCCACCTGCACGATGGCCGCGGACACGAGCACGCCGATCGACAGGCGCTCGAGGAGGTGCAGCACACCGCGGACCGGCGGGACCTGCACGAGCGCGGGCATCACCGCGTTGAGCTTCGCCAGGAGCAGGGGGATGATCGCGATGCCCGCCGTGATGTGCAGGCCCTGCGTGAACTGGTAGAGCTGCGTCGGCCGGGTCGGGAACCGCATGCCGGGCAGCGGCTGCTGCAGGAGGTAGCTGTAGACGCCGGTGCCGAAGCAGACCAGGAACGCGATGCCGAGCAGGCGCCCGAGGACCACGGCGGAGCGGGCGTTGCGGTTCGGCGAGGCCATCGCGGATCGTGCATCCAGGAGCAGCCGCCGGACCGTCGCTAGCCTCGACCCACCATGAGTGATCGTCTCCGCACCGGCCGACGCCCGACCACCGCGATGGTGCCGACCGTGCTGGCGGTCGTCGGGGTGCTCGCCCTGGCGGGCGTCGTCGCCTACGGCGTCACGCATCTGGGGTTCCTCCGAGCTGGTCATCGTTCCCCATTCGTTGCGTGGACCCTGATCGCTTGGACGGTGTTCGCGGCGTCGGTGCTGGCGCTGCGCTTCGTGCCCGCGCGGTGGACGACGTGGCTCGTCGTCGGTGGTGGCCTGGTGGTCGGGCTCGCCGCGCTCGCGGGTCCGCCGAACACCAGTACCGACTCTGCCCGGTACGCCTGGGACGGCATCGTGCAGCACGCCGGGGTCTCCCCCTACGCGCACACGCCGCAGTCCGGGGCACTGGCCTCCCTGCGGCCGGACTGGCTGTTCCCGGACAAGGTCGACGGTACCTGCAAGCCGCTCGAGCCGCGGTTCCGCGGACTCGGGGACGGGGCGGACGGCCACTGCGTCGCGATCAACCGCCCCGACGTCGTGACGATCTACCCGCCGATGGCCCAGCTCTGGTTCGCGCTCGTCCGGGCCTTCGTGCCTGCGACGGCGCAGTACATGCCGTTCCAGGTCGCCGGGCTGCTGCTCTCGCTCGGCGTCACGGTCGGCCTGGTCGCGGTGCTCCGCCGTACCGGCCGACCGGTCTGGTGGGCCGCACTCTGGGCGTGGTCGCCGCTCGTCGCCTCCGAGGCCGTCACCAACTCGCACGTCGACGCGCTCGGGGCGGCCCTCGCCACCGCGGGCGCCGTGCTCGTCGCGTTCGGACGGCCGATCTGGGGCGGGATCGCGCTCGGGGCCGCGACGGCGTCGAAGCTCATCCCCGCCCTGGTCTACCCGCCGCTCCTCGGGCGCTGGCGGCACTGGTGGGCGATCCCGGTCGGCATCGCGGTGTTCGCCGCGCTCTACGTGCCGTACGTGCTCTCGACCGGGCCGAAGGTGCTCGGGTACCTGCCCGGCTACCTGTCCGAGGAGGGCTACGAGGACGGCTCGCGGTTCGCCCTCGTGTCGCTCGTGTTCCCCGGCGACTCGGGCACGGTCGTCGTCGGGCTGCTCGTGCTGCTCGCGGCGTTCGTCGCGTGGCGGCTGAGCGATCCCGCCAGCCCGTGGTCCGGCGAGGTCCTGCTCATCGGCGTCACGTTCCTCGCCGTGAGCCCGCGCTACCCCTGGTACGCGCTGCTGCTCATCCCGTTCGTGGTGCTCTCCGGCCGCTGGGAGTGGCTGTCGATCGGGCTCGCCATCGCCCTGCGCGGGGTGTGGCCGTCGACCGCGGCCTACCGGTGGTGGCTCGCCGCGGCGCTCCTCGTCGTGGTCGTCGGCACCCTCGCCCGCACGAGCCGCTCGGACTGGGCACGGTGGCGCGACCGACTGCTGTTCCGGGACGTCCGTGCCGCGCGCACAGCCCGCACACCCGCGATGTCGTCAGGTACCGGGTCCGCGGAGGACGTACGCTGACGCCATGGCTCCCGCGACGCTGCTCGGTTCGACCGGCGCTCCCTCGGCGGACGCACTGCTCGACCGCTTCGGCCGCCGCGCCGTCGACCTCCGGGTGTCGCTGACCGAGCGCTGCAACCTCCGCTGCACCTACTGCATGCCGGCCGCGGGGCTCCCCTTCGCCCCGGACGACGCCCTCATGACCGCGGCGGAGATCGAGCGGCTCGTCCGGCTCGGCACCTCCCGGTTCGGGGTGCGCAAGGTCCGCTTCACGGGCGGTGAGCCGATGCTCCGCCACGACCTCGTCGACGTGATCGCCCGCTGCGCCGCGCTGCCGGACGCCCCGGAGCTGTCGCTGACGACGAACGCGATCGGCCTGGCGCACCGGGCGTCGGCGCTGTCCGCGGCGGGGCTCCGGCGGGTGAACGTGTCGCTCGACACCGTCGATCCCGACGTCTTCACCACGGTGACCCGACGACCCTTCCTCGACAAGGTCATCGCCGGGCTCGAGGCCGCCCACGACGCCGGACTCGCCATCAAGGTGAACGCGGTGCTGCTCCGCGGGGTCAACGACCACCTCGCGCCGGACCTCATGCGCTGGTGCCTCGAGCGCGGGTACGAGCTGCGCTTCATCGAGCAGATGCCGCTCGACAGCGACCACGCGTGGGAGCGCTCGACGATGATCACCGCCGCCGAGACCCGCGCGCTGCTGTCGTCGTCGTTCGGGCTCGTGCCCGACGACGCACCGCGCGACGGTGCGCCCGCCGAGCGGTTCCGTGTCCTCGCCCGCGACGCCGACGGCACCCTCGGCGCCGAGCTGGGGACGATCGGCGTCATCGCGAGCATCACCGAGTCCTTCTGCGCCGACTGCACCAGGACCCGGCTCACCGCCGACGGGCACGTCCGGAGCTGCCTGTTCTCCGACGACGAGACGGACGTGCTCGGCCCGATGCGCTCCGGCGCGTCCGACGACGAGGTCGCGGCGCTGTGGCAGCGCGCGATGTGGGCGAAGCCGCGCGACCACGGCGACGACACCGACGGCCTCGTGCACCCGACGCGCGGCATGAGCGCGATCGGAGGGTGAGCATGACGACGGTGCGCTTCTTCGCGGCGGCGCGCGCCGCTGTCGGCACGGACGAGGTCGTGGTCGACGTCGACGTCCTCGCGGTGCCGTCGCTCGACCGGGCGCTGGCCGGGGTCGAGGCGGCGGACCCGGAGCGGTGGTCGGCGCTGGTGGAGCGGTGCTCGTTCCTCGTCGACGGCGTGGGCACGCGGGACCGGACGACCTCGCTCGTCGGGGTCGGCACCGTGGACGTCATGCCGCCCTTCGCCGGGGGCTGACGCCCGCGCGCACCCGCCGCAGGCGCCCGCACGCACCGGCCGCCGTCGCCCGCACGCACCCGCCGCCGCACGCACCGTCGCCGGCGCCCGCACGCACCGTCGCCGGCGCCCGCTCCGGCCGGACCCGCTACGGCGCGATCGACAGCACGATGAAGGCGGCGAAGACCACGAGGTGCACCCCGCCCTGCAGCCGCGTCGCGCGCCCCGGCAGCACGGTCAGGACCGCCGCGACGACGGTCAGCGCGAGCAGGACGATCTGCGCCGACCCGAGCCCGAGCAGGAGCGTCCCGGGCATGAACAGCGACGCCACCGCGATCGACGGGATCGTCAGGCCGATCGACGCCATCGCCGACCCCATCGCGAGGTTGAGGCTCGTCTGGACGCGGTTCCGCGCCGCGGCCTTCGACGCCGCGATCCCCTCCGGCAACAGGATGAGCAGCGCGATCACCACGCCGACGAACGACGGCGGGAACCCGACCGCGGCGACGCCCGCCTCGATCGCCGGCGACTCGACCTTCGCCAGGCCCACGACCGCGACGAGCGCGAGGAGCAGCAGGCCGAGCGACGCCAGGGTCTGCCGACCGGTCGGGGTCGCGGCGTGCGCGTCGTCGTCGGCCGCGGAGGGGCGCCGGGTCGACGACGGCCCTGGTCCGGACACCACGGGCAGGAAGAAGTCCCGGTGCGCCACGGTCTGGGTGAACACGAACAGGCCGTAGAGCGCCAGCGACGCGATCGCGACGAAGACGAGCTGCGCCCCGGTGAAGGAGGCGTTGTCCGTGCCGGTGGTGAACGTCGGCAGCACGAGCGTCAGGACGGCGAGCGCGGCGACCGTCATCGTCGCGGCCGAGGCGCCCTCCTGGTTGAACCGGACGGTGTGGTGCCGGATGGTCCCGATGAGGATCGCCAGGCCGACGAGCCCGTTCATCGTGATCATCACGGCCGAGAAGACGGTGTCCCGCGCGAGCGTCTCCGCCTTCGCCCCGCCCGAGCTCGACAGCGCGATGATGAGCGCGACCTCGATGATCGTCACGGCGACCGCGAGCACGAGCGACCCGAACGGCTCCCCCACCCGGTGCGCGACCACCTCGGCGTGGTGCACGGCGGCGAGGACGGTGCCCGCGAGGACGACCGCGACCAGGACCACAACGGCCGTCGGGAGGTCGTGGCGACCGAAGGTGAGCACGAGCACGATCGCCGCGACGACGGGGACCGCGACGGGCCAGGCCTTGCTGATCCAGGAGGTCATCCGTCGATCCTCCCACCGTCCGGCTCGTAGACCACCACCTCGTCGGCCGGCACGATGATCCGACAGGCGTCGCCGACCGCGAGGCCGACGCCGGCGAACCGGGTGAGGGTGATGTCGGCGACGAGGTCACCGGCGGTCACCCGGACGAGGCCGTCCCGCGGCTCCACCGCGTCGATCCGGCGCCCGGCCCCGTCGGCGTCCCGGTCGAGGCGCGCGGCCGTCGGGTGGTAGGCGGCCAGCGCCGGCCGGCCGGGAGGCACGGCGTGCGTCGTCGACGCCAGCTCGCTCCCGTCTGCGGTCACGAGCCCTCCGTCGGTCGCCGTCCCGGCGACGGTCACCAGGCCGGAGAACCGCGCCGCGAAGGCGCTGCGCGGCCGCCCGAGCACCTCGGCGGGGGTCCCCTGGTCGACGACGCGGCCGGCCTCCACGACGACGACGCGGTCGGCGAGCGCCACCACCTCGACGGGGTCGTGCGACACGAGCAGGGTGGGGCGTCCGGCGGCGGCGGTCGTGAGGGCCACCCGGACCTCCTGGCGGGCGGCGACGTCGAGCGCCGAGGTCGGCTCGTCCAGCAGGAGGACGGCGGGGTCGGTGGCGAGGGCCCGGGCGATCGCGACCCGCTGCGCCTGGCCGCCCGAGAGCGTCGCGGGCGCGCGGTCGGCCAGGGTGCGCGCCCCGACGGCGGCCAGCGCGTCGTGGGCGCGGCCACGGGCCTCCCGGCTGGTGGCACCGGCCGCCCGCGGACCGAAGGCGACGTTGGCGAGCACGGAGCGGTGCGGGAAGAGGTCCGGGCGCTGGGCGACCAGGCCGATGCGTCGGCGGTGCGTCGGTACGGTACGGACGTCGTCGGACAGCGTGCGGCCGTCGAGGACGACGGCCCCGCCGTCGGCGCGGACGAGCCCGGCGAGGACGTCCACGACCGTGGACTTGCCGGCCCCGTTCGGCCCGATGACGGCCACGCACTCGTCCGCCCCGATCGTGAGCGACACGTCGACGTCGCGGGCGGCGACGACGACCCGGGCCTCGATGCCCGTCACGCGACCGCACCCCGGTCCCGGAGCGACGAGACGCCGATGACGACCACCGCGACCACCACGAGCACGAGGGAGAGCGCGACGGCGGTGTCGGGGTCGATCTCCCGCTGCAGGTAGATCTCGAGCGGGAGCGTCCGTGTCACGCCCTGCAGGCTGCCCGCGAACGTCAGGGTCGCGCCGAACTCGCCGAGGGCGCGGGCGAAGCAGAGCACGAGCCCGGACGTGATGCCGGGCAGGATCCGGGGCGTCGTGACGGTCAGGAAGGTGCGGGTGGGTCCGGCGCCGAGCGTCGCCGCGACGCGCTCGTACCGGTCGCCCCCGACGCGGAGGGCACCCTCGATCGACGCGACGAGGAACGGCATCGACACGAACGTCTGCGCGATCACCACCGCGGTCGTCGTGAACGCGATGCGGAGACCGTGGTCGTCGAGGAAGCCGCCGACGGGCCCGAGCCGGCCGAACGCGGCGAGGAGCGCGAGTCCGCCGACGACGGGCGGGAGGACGAGCGGGAGGAGCACGACGGCCCGTGCGACCCCGGTCCACCGCGACCTCGACCGCGCGAACAGCACGGCGAGCGGGTAGCCGAGGACGAAGGCGATGCCGGTGGTCGCCGCGGCGGTGCCGAGGCTGAGGCCGAGGGCGGTGCGGGACGCGGGCGAGGTGACGAGCGCGACGAAGGAGCCCCAGTCGACGCGGCCGACCATCGCGAGCACGGGGACGACGACGAACAGCCCGCCGAGCACGGCGGGGACCGGCAGCCACCACGGGACGGGGCGCGTGGTGCTCCGGTCCGGACCGACGCCGCGCACGGGTCAGGGCTTCCCGAAGCCCGCGTCGGCGAGGACCCGCTGCCCGGCGTCGGACAGGACGAAGTCGGTGAACGCCGTCGCGAGCGCCGGGTCCGACGATCCCGTCAGGACACCGATCGGGTACGTGTTGACCACCTTCGACGCCGCGGCGGGCCGCACGCCGTCGACCTTGCCGTCGGAGCCCTCGACGTCGGTGACGTACACGAGGCCCGCGTCCGCCTGCCCGGACTCCACCTTGCCGAGGACGTCCGTCACGGACTGCTCCTCGCTGACCGGTCGGAGGTCGACGCCCGCGGCCCGCTCGAGCTTCGCGGTCGCGGCACCGCAGGGCACCGGGGCGGCACACGTGACGACCTGGAGCCCCGGACGGGTGAGGTCGTCGAGGTCACGGATCCCCTCCGGGTTCCCCGGGGCGACGGCGATCTCGAGGGTGTTCGTGGCGAAGTCACGGCGGGCGTCGGCGGCGAGGTCGGTCGTCGCGATCTCGTCCATGGTCGCCTCGTCGGCGGAGGCGAACACGTCGGCGGGCGCCCCGTTCCGGATCTGCGAGACGAGGTCGCTCGACCCGGCGAACGAGAACGTCACCGTCGTGCCGGGGTGCTCGCGCTCGAACCGGTCGCCGAGCTCGGTGAAGGTCTGCTGCAGCGACGCGGCCGCGAAGACCGTGATCGACCCGGAGAGCGCGGTGGCGGACCCGGTCGGCGCGTCGGCGGAGCCGGTCCGCGCGGTCGTACCGGGCGAGGAGCAGCCGGCGAGGGCGAGGGCCGCGACGAGGGCGGACGTCGCGATCACGGGACAGCAGGACCGCAGGAGCGTCTTCACTCGCTCAGCGTAGCCGCATCTGCGTCGATGTTCGTCGTGGGGTGGCCTTCGGTGCGCCACGCGGCGATGCCTCCGTCGAGCACGACCACCGGCCGGTCGAGCGTCCGCGCCCAGGCCGTCGCTCGCCGTCCGCTCGCGCACACGGCGACGACCAGCCGGTCGTCCGCCGGCAGCGCCTCCGGCGGGATGCTGCCGGCGATCACCCCGGTCGAGCGTTCCTCCGCGGTGCGGACGTCGACGAGCACGAGTCGGCCGGGGCCCGCGTCGGGCACGTCCGCCTCGGGCTCGCCCGGGTCGGGCGCGCCCGTGTCCGCCTCCGCCTCCAGCGCCCGGGCGAGCGCCGCCGGGGCGATCGTGTCGGGCTCGACGTCGGACCCCGGCGCGGGTCGGCGCGAGTCCGGTCCGCGCCGCAGGACGCTCTCGGTCCACCGCCACCGACGGGCGTCGACGGTGAGGACCCGGCCGAGCAACGGCTCGCCGAGGCCGGCGACGAGCGCGGTGACCTGCGCCGCCATCACCGAGCCGATCGCTCCGCACAGCGCGGGCAGCACGCCGTCGAGCGCGCACGAGCCCTCGTCCGGCAGCACGTCGGGGTGCAGGTCGTGGAAGTCCACCGGCTCGGGGGCGGCGTCGTGGAACACCGACACCTGGCCGTCGTAGCCGAGGACCGTCCCCCAGACGAACGGGACGCCGAGCTCGGCGCACGCGTCCGAGACCGCGCGGGTCACGACGACGCTGTCCGCGGCGTCCACGACGACGTCGTGCCCGACGACCTGGTCGGGCGCGAACGACGTCGTGAGCGCGACGACCTCGAGCTCGGGGTCGACGGCGCGCAGCCGCTCCGCCGCGACCTCGGCCTTCGGGCGTCCGACGTCGGCCAGGTCGAAGAGCACCTGCCGGGCGAGGTTCGAGCGGTCGACGACGTCGTGGTCGACGACGGTCACCCGGCGGAGGCCGGCACCCGCGAGGTACTGCAGCACCGGCGCGCCGAGGCCACCGGCGCCCACCACGAGGACGCTCGCGCTGCCGAGCGCCGCGAGGGCCGGCTCCCCCGCGCCCTGCAGCGCCGCGGTGCGGGAGGTCAGTGCGCGGCGGTGCGCGGGGTCCGCTGCGGCGCTCACTCGTGCCCCGCCCCGGCGTCGACGGCGGGGACCTCGACGGACACCATCGTGGCCTTGACCGATGCGACGGCGACGGACCCGACCTCGAGCCCGAGGTCACGGACGGCCTCGGCGCTCACCAGTGAGACGACCCGGTGGGGTCCGCTCTGCAGCTCGACCTGCGCCATCACGCCGTCCACGACGAGGTCGGTCACGATCCCGACGAAGCGGTTGCGCGCCGAGCTCCGGACGCCCGACGGGTCGCCGAGCTGCGCACCGCGTCGCCGGGCGTACCCGGCCAGTTCGCGACCGTCGACGACCGCGCGCCCGGACCCGTCGTCGTGGCGGGTGAAGGTCCCGCCGTCGACCAGTCGGCGCACGGTGTCGTCGCTCACCCCGAGGTACGTGGCCGCGTCGCGGATGCGGAGCATCGTCATGGTGCCTGACGATAGTCCGTGCGCCGGACCGGAACCGGCATGTGAACTCTCAGTGGACGGCACGGTGCGCCCCGGCGGTCCCCCAGGCCCCCCGGCTACCGTGCAGACGTGACCTCCCCCCGTACCGACACCATCAGGGTGCAGCCCGGCCTCTCCACGGCCACGGTGCGGGAGCGCCTGCGGGCCCTCGCCGGCGGCGCGCGCGTCGCGGTGGTGCGGACGCCGGAGCTCACCATCGGTGCGCTCGGGGTCATCGTCGCCGCCGCCTTCGCGTGGGTCCCGTCCCTGTGGTACGACGAGGCGGCCACCGTCACGAGCGCCACCCGGACCTGGCCGCAGCTGTGGGCCGAGCTGCACAGCGTCGACGCCGTGCACGGCCTCTACTACGCGCTCGTGCACGCGTGGTTCTGGCTGGTGGGCTACACGCCGTTCACGCTCCGGTTCCCCAGCGCCCTGGCGATCGGGGTCGCCGCCGCGCTCGTCGTGGCGCTCGGACGGCGCCTCGGCGGCCGACGACTCGGCATCGCGGCCGGGCTCGTGTTCCTGGCGCTCCCGCGCGTGCAGTGGGCGGGCAGCGAAGGCCGCTCGTACGCGACGATCACGACGTTCGCGGTCTGCCTGACCCTCGTCGGGCTGACCGCCGTCCGACGCACCCGCTCGGGCCGGAGCCTGCACTGGTGGGCGGCGTACGGCGTCCTCGCCGTCGTGGCCATCACCTTCAACGTGTACCTCGCCCTCGCCGTCGTGGCGCACGGCGTGACGTTCCTCTGGACGATGTCCGCCGAGCGTCGGGCGCGGCGGACATCCCCGGACACGAAGCCGCTCGTCCCCGGCGGGTCCCTGCTGCGCTGGGCGATCGTCTCGGCGGTCGTCCTGGTCGCGGTGACGCCGTTCGTGGCCGCGGTCGCCGGTCAGTCGAAGCAGGTCGCGTGGCTCGGGCCGATCAGCACCCGGACGTTCCCGCAGGTGTTCGCCACGGCGTGGTTCGGCGGGGTCGAGGTGTACGCGGCCGCTGCGTGGGCCCTCATGGTCCTCGGCGTCGTGTCGGCACTGGTCGCGGCACGCCGGGCCTCCGCCACGGTCCGCTCGCTGTTCCGGGCGCAGGCCGTCCGGGTCGCCCTCCCCCTCGTCGTCCTCCCGACGGCTGCGCTGCTGCTGGCCACCGCGCTCGGTCGTCACCTCTACACGCCGAAGTACGCGTCCCTGAGCCTGCCGTTCGTGGCGCTCCTCCTGGCACTCGGCATCACGGTGGTCCGGAAGCGGGCGCTGCTCGCCGGAGCGCTCGCCGCGGTGCTCGTGCTGTCCGTCCCGACGGCCGTGTACGTGAAGACGGCGCGCTCGAAGCAGGACTCCACGTGGGCCGTGGCCGCGTCGATCATCGCGGCCGAGCGGTCGAAGCAGCACGACAGCGACGAGGGCGTCGTGTTCGGCAGCGTCTACGGCCACCCGGGCACGACGGCCGACATCATCCGCCAGTCGTACCCGACCGCGTTCGCCGGCATGACCGACCTCGCGGTGCGCAAGGACGGACCGGCAGCCGGGGTCCTCTGGGACCAGAACGGCGACCTCTCGTCGACCATCCCGAGCCGCCTCGGCGACATCGACACCGTGTGGTTCGTCGGCGGGACGGTCAAGGCCCGCAACATCCAACCCGAGACGACGCAGGTCCTCGAGGCGCACGGGTTCACGGCCGTGCAGCACTGGAAGACCGGCAGGGTCGTGCTCACCGAGTACAAGCGGTCCTGACGGCGACCACCTGCCCTGCCGTCGGCGGGGACGTCAGTGCACGACGCGCGCGCCGTGCACGGGGCCCGCGGCCCGCACGGCGACGAGCCCGGCGGCGCTCAGCTCGATCTGCAGCTCGAGCGCCGCGTCCCGGTCGGCCACCAGGAACGCGACCGTCGGCCCGCTCCCCGACACGAGGCCCGCGAGCGCCCCGGCCTTCTCACCGATCTCCAGCGTCTCCGCGAGGGCGGGCTGCAGCCGCATCGCCGGCGCCTGCAGGTCGTTGTGGAGGCAGTCCGCCAGCAGTCCGGGGTCCCCGGCGCGGAGTGCCTGCAGGACGTTCGCCTGGACCACGGGGGTCGTCGGCGCGGGCGCGATGTCCGCCCGGTAGCGCTCCCGGTGCTCGTCGAGCGCGCGGTAGACGGCCGGGGTCGACAGCCCGGAGTCGCTCAGCGCGAGCACCCAGCGGAACTCCCCCTTCGCGAGCGCCGGGCTGAGCTCGTCGCCCCGTCCGGTGCCGACCGCGGTCCCACCGGCGAACGCGAACGGGACGTCGGCGCCGAGCTGGGCGGCGAGGCGCAGGAGCTCGTCACGGCCGAGGGCGGTCCCCCAGAGCGTGTCCACGGCGAGCAGGGTGGCCGCGGCGTCGGCGGACCCACCGCCCATCCCGCCGGCGACCGGCACGTGCTTGTCGATCGTCAGGCGGACCCCGCCACGGTGCCCGGCGGCGTCCGCGACGAGTCGCGCTGCGCGGATCGCGAGGTTCGACTCGTCGGTCGGGACGCTCGAGGTGTCGATCGGTCCGGTGAAGGAGACCGAGAAGTCGTCGGCCGGCTCCGCGGTGACGTCCTCGTACAGCGAGACCGCCTGGTACGCGGTCGCGACGTCGTGGTAGCCGTCGTCCTGCAGGGCTCCGACGGACAGGAACACGTTGATCTTGCCGGGGGCGCGCGTCCGCACGCGGGTCGGTGCGGCCAACGAGGTCATGCCCCCAACCTATCCCGCGGCCGGAGTCCGTTCCTGCGGACGCCGCCGTCGGGCCCCGTCCCGCGGACGCCGCCAGGACCCCGCCTGCGGACGGCGCCGTCAGGACGTCGACGCACCCGCACCCGCCCGGCTGTGCTCCGACCGAGCCGCCGCGAACCCGCGGGCGAGGTCGGCGAGGACGTCGTCGATGTGCTCGAGTCCGACCGAGAGCCGGATGAGTCCCTCGCCGACACCCGCGGCAGCGCGCTCCGCGGGGGTCATCTGCACGTGCGTCGTCGAGGCCGGGTGGACGACGAGCGACCGCACGTCGCCGATGTTCGAGACGTGGTCGAACAGCTCGAGCGCCGCGACGAACCGGCGACCGGCCTCGAGCCCACCGTCGAGGTCGAACGCGAGGACGGCCGACGGCCCCTTCGGCACGTACCGCTGCGCCAGGTGGTGCCACGGCGACGAGGGCAGGCCGGCGTAGTGCACGCCGAGCACCTGGTCGTGGGCGTCGAGCCAGGACGCCACGGCCGCGGCGTTCGCCACGTGCCGCTCCATGCGGAGCGAGAGCGTCTGGATGCCCTGGAGGACGAGGAAGGCCGTGAACGGCGCGATCGCCGGCCCGAGGTCGGCGGAGAGCTTCGACCTCGTGCGCTGGATGAACGCCCGCGGACCGAACTTCGCGGCGAAGTCCGTGCCCGCGAACCCGGAGTGCTCGACCGAGGTGAGCTGCGGGAACTTGTCCGGGTGCGCCGCCCAGTCGAACCGCCCCGAGTCGACGATGAGCCCCGCGATCGCGCTGCCGTGCCCCGCGAGGTACTTCGTCGCCGAGTGCACGACGATGTCCGCCCCGTGCTCGATCGGCCGGACGAGCCACGGCGTCGCGATGGTGTTGTCGACGATCAGCGGCACGCCGGCCTCGTGCGCCACGCCGGCGACCCCGGCGAAGTCGAGCACGTCGCCGCGCGGGTTCGGGATGCTCTCGCCGTAGAACGCGCGCGTCTCCGGCCGGACCGCCGCCGCCCACTCGTCGAGGTCCGTCGGGTCCTGCACGAACGTGAAGGCGATGCCGAGGTCGCGGAGCGTCGACGCGAAGAGCGTGTAGGTCGCGCCGTAGAGCGACGCGCTCGACACGATGTGGTCACCGGCGCGGGCGACCCCGAGCACGGCGAGCGTCGTCGCGGCCTGTCCGGACGCGAGCGCGAGTGCCCCGACGCCGCCCTCGAGGTCGGCGATCCGTCGTTCCAGCGCCGCGGCCGACGGGTTGTTCACGCGGGAGTACGTGTGACCGGGTGCGTCGAGCAGGAA
Source organism: uncultured Curtobacterium sp. (assembly GCA_913778205.1). GTDB lineage: Bacteria > Actinomycetota > Actinomycetes > Actinomycetales > Microbacteriaceae > Curtobacterium. The sequence continues at coordinate 77,106 of CAJYUW010000043.1, read as the reverse complement.
CCGCGCGGCGGCGTCCTCGCCGGAGGGGTAGACGAACGCCGCGCTCTGCGCGATCGGCGGGACGTTGGCGCCCCACCCGGGGTCGGCCTTGAACCCGGCTCGGATCTGGCGTGTCTCGAACGCCCAGTCGTCCTCGACCGCAGGCATCAGGCGCCCGCTCCGGACGCGGCGACCGCTGCGGACCGGACGAGCGGGATGACCTGCTCGCCGAACCGCTCCATCTCCTCGAGCTGCGGCGAGAACTGCAGGAGCAGCGTGTCGACCCCGGCGTCCTCGAACTCCCGGATGCGCGCGGCGACCTGCGCCGGCGTCCCGACGAACCCGGGCCGCAGCCCGCGGTTCGACACCGAGTAGTCCTCGAGCGAGGGCACGTGCTCGAGCTGCGACTTCGAGATGAAGTCCTGGTACGACTCGTACGCCGTGCCGTGCTGCACGTCGGTGATGCGGGCGAGCTCGGCCTGCGCCTCCTCCTCGGTCTCGCGCACGATGACGTACGCGGCCATGCCGAAGGCCTCGAACGGCTCGCGGCCCGCGGCCTCGCGACGGCGGCGCATCTCGGCGATCTTCGTCCGGAGCTCCTCGACCGTGCCGCCGTGCGTCAGGTACGCGTCGGCGTAGCCCGTGATCGCGGTCTTCCCCGCCTCGCTCTCGCCGCCGGCGTAGATGCGCGGGGTGACGCGCGGCTTCGGCTCGAGGTGCGCGTTCTCGATGTCGTAGTACTCGCCGTGGAACGAGTACGGCGTCTCGCGCCAGAGGCCCTTCATGACCTCGACGAACTCGGCGGTGCGCTGGTACCGGTCGTCGTGCTCCGAGAAGATCCCGCCGTACTGCTTCGCCTCCTCGGCCCACCAGGCACTCACCACGTTGAAGGTGAAGCGACCGCACGAGATGTCGTCGATGGTCGCCGCCTGCTTCGCGGTGACGGCCGGGAGGTGGTAGCCGGGACGCATGGCCGCCATGATCTCGAGCCGCTCGGTCGTCGCCGCGATGGCCGCCGCGAGCGCCCAGGCCTCGAGCGACGGCGCGGCCGTCCCCTTGATGTCGTTGAGGTTCAGCTCCGGCACGAGGGTGAGGTCGAAGCCGATGCGCTCGGCACGCTGCGCGAGCCGCTTCACGTAGTCGAACGTGACCGGCATGTCCTCGTTCTCGACGTTGCGCAGCCAACCGCCGAACAGCGGGGTCCAGTATCCGAATCGCACAGGGGTTCCTTGGGTGGTGGGTGTCGGCCGGGTGGCGCGGTGGGGGCCCGCACCGTGCCTCCCGGCCGTGGGTGGCTTGGTGCTCAGACCGCGATGGTCTGGTACTGCGCGGCCAGCAGGCCGCCGGTGAAGCGCGCGATCGCGCGCGGTCCGGAGACCGGCGCGGACGCCTCGACCGCGGGGTTGTAGTTCGTGTTCGTGTTGATGTCGTACACGACGTGGCGACCGTCGGTGGTCTCCATGAACTCGACACCGGCGATCGGGATGCGCTGCTCGGCGAGGAAGCCGCGCAGCTGCTGGACCAGCGGGTGGGAGGCGGTGACGTCCTCGCGGACGCTGAACGCGCTCGGCACGCCGGCGCCGGGGACCTCGCAGACCGCTCCGGCGATCGTCTGGCTGCCGGGCTGCGGCACCTCGCACGCGTCGGCCGGGCAGAGCTCGAAGCTGCCGGCGCTTGTGTCGACGCGGACGGCGTAGACGAACTCGCCGCCGACGAACTCGACGCGCGTGATGAACGGCTCGCGGGCGGAGAGGTACTCCTGCAGCAGTGTGATGCCGTCCACCGGGGCCTCGAACTCGGGGCTGTCGACGTACGCGTCGAACTCGGCGAGCGTGTCGAACCGGCGGACGCCGAGGCCCTTGCCGCCCTGGTTGTGCTTCGTGATGAACGGGACGTCCTGCCCGTCCGTGAAGCCCCGCGCAGCGTCCTTGAGCCCCGTGGACCCGAACACCGCGGTGGTGCGCGGGACGTCGAACCCGGCGTCGCGGAGCAGGCCGTGCTGGGCGACCTTGGAGACCTCGAGCTCGAGGACGTGGCTGCCGTTCACGACCGTGCGACCGGCGCGCTCGAGCCAGCCGAGGAGCGCACGCGTGTACTCCTTGCTGTGCTCGTGCCCGCGGGTGTGGCTCGACGCGGACATCCGGCTCCAGTACACGCCGGGCGCGGGCTCCGCCGCGAGGTCGATGCTGCCGTCGGTCAGGAGGATCTCCTCGACCGGGACCCCTTCGGCCTCGAAGGCAGCGGCGAGCGGCGGGAACCACTCGGGGTTCTCGTGGATGACGTACACGCGCGGAGTGCTCACGCGCCCACCCTAGGCACGCCGTGTGACAAGGAGCCAGGTGTGTGACGCGGTGCTACCTCGTGGCGTCAGTCGGTCTCCGGCCGCGGCTCGCCGTCGCCGGCCCCACGTCGACGCACCCAGCGGTCGACCGCACGGTTCACGAGCCAGAGGGCCAGGACGCCCCCGACGGCCACGAGCGACGAGTCGACCGGTCGGCCGACCATGCGGGCCGCGACGTAGCCGGCGAGGAGCGCGATCACCCCGCTCAAGGGGGCGAGGGGCGCGCTCAGGAGGCCGCGGGAGGGCCTCTCGACGGCAGCGTCGTCGACGTCGCGGTTGTCGTTGTCGTTGTCGTTGTCGTCGTCGTCGTCGTTGTCGTCAGCGCTCAGCCGAGCGAACGCGACGCCCCAGACCACGAGCAGGACGCCGAGCGGGACCGCGACCCAGGCGGCGTCACTCGTCGGGTCGTGGACGACCGACAGGGCGGCGAGCACCGCGACCGCGACGCCACCCGCCACGAACGTCGCGGTGACGGCGCGGGCGAGCTTCGAGGGGCGGTGCAGCACCCGGTGAGCGTAGCGCCGACCGGGTGTCCGCGAACGCCCCCGTTCGGCCGCGGTCCGTCCGGGTCCGGCGCGCAGCTGCGGCAGCTCGGCCGTCGTGGCCGTCGTGGCCGGCGTCCGTTCGCGGCACGTGCTGCCCGGACCGTCCCGTCGAACACGTCGGATGTCCGGTGCGCGGCGGTCAGTCCGTCGCCAGCAGCGTACGCCCGAGCCGCACGAAGTCGTCGATCCCGATGACCTCGCCGCGCGCCGTCGGGTCGATCCCCGCCGACGTGAGCACCTCGGCCGCGACGGCGCTGCCACCGAGCACGCCGGACAGGCTCTGTCGGAGCATCTTGCGTCGCTGCTGGAACGCCGCGTCGACGAGCGCGAACACCCGCGACCGCAGGGCCTCGTCGCCCGGCTGCTCGCCACGGTCGAAGCCGACGAGGACGCTGTCGACGTTCGGGACCGGCCAGAACACCTGCCGGCTCACCTGCCCGGCGATCGACCACGACCCGTACCAGGCGGCCTTCACGCTCGGTGCGCCGTAGACCTTGTTGCCCGGGTCGGCGGCCAGTCGGTAGCCGACCTCGGCCTGCACCATGACGAGCGCCCGCTCGATGCTGGGGAACGTCGCCAGGAGGTGCAGCAGCACGGGTACGGAGACGTTGTAGGGCAGGTTCGCGACGACGTGCGTCGGCAGCTCCGGCAGGTCGGTCGCCGAGACGGTGAGGGCGTCCTGGTGCACGACCCGGAGCCGTGCGTCGGGCTGCATGGTCGTCACCGTGGCCGGGAGCTGCGCGGCGAGCCGTCCGTCGATCTCCACCGCCGTCACGGACGCGCCGGTCTCGGTCAGTCCGAGCGTGAGGGAACCGAGGCCGGGTCCGATCTCGAGGACCCGGGACCCGGGGCTCACCCGGCCGGAGGCGACGATCCGACGCACGGTGTTCGCGTCGTGCACGAAGTTCTGCCCGAGCTTCTTCGTGGGCGTGACGTCGAGCTTCGCGGCGAGGTCGCGGATCTCCGCCGGCCCGAGGAGTGCGCCCACGGCTACTCCGCCACCGTGACGGGCTCGGCGTCCCACGCGCCGTAGACGGTCTCGGTGTTCGAGGCGATCTGCGCGGCGAGCATCGACACGTCGGTGCCGATCGTCTCCGCCATGGCCCGGAGCGTGAGCGGGACGAGGTAGGGCGCGTTCGGCCGACCGCGGTACGGCGTCGGCGTGAGGAACGGCGCGTCGGTCTCGACCATCACGAGGTGCCGCGGCGCGATCTCGAGGGCGTCGCGGAGGTTCTGCGCGTTCTTGAACGTCACGGTACCGGCGAACGACATGTACCAACCGCGTTCGGCGCAGAGCCGTGCGAGGTCCGGGCCGCCGGAGAAGCAGTGGAACACGGTGCGCTCGGGGGCACCGACGCGGTCGAGGACCTCGACCACGGCGTCGTGTGCGTCGCGGTCGTGGATCGTGAGCGCGAGGTCGTGCTCCTTCGCGATCCGGATGTGCTCCTCGAAGGACCGGATCTGTGCGGCGCGACCGTCCTCGCCGGTCCGGAAGAAGTCGAGGCCGGTCTCGCCGATCGCGCGGACACGGGGCAGTGCGGCGAGCTCGGCGATCCCCGCGAGGTGCTCGTCGAGGGTGCCGGCCGCGTCGAGCACGGGTGCTTCGTTCGGGTGGAGCGCGACGGCCGCGAGCACACGCGGCTCGCGTGCGGCGATCTGTGCGGACCACTGCGAGGTCGCCAGGTCGGTGCCGACCTGCACCACGCCCCGGACGCCGACGCTCGACGCGCGGTCGAGGTGCTCGCGGTAGTCCAGCGGACCGTCCCCGCCGTCGCCCACGCCGTCGGCGATCTCCATGTGGGTGTGGTTGTCGTAGACGGGCACGACGAGGGCCTGCGGCAGCGGCGGGTAGCTGAGGTCACGCTTCGACCCGCCGCCCGACCCCTCGCCGCGGGCACGGACGTGCGCGGCGTCGGTCACGCTGCGCCCTGCTCCGGCTGCTGCTCGATGCGCGGGAAGAGCCCGGACTCGAGCGGGACGACCTGTCCGGCGGCCTGCCACTCCCACGCGCGGTCGATGCGCTGCTCGGCGATGGAGCCGCCGGCACCGATCGACGCCCAGAGCTTCTCCGTCGCCTTCGGCATGACGGGCGAGACCAGCACCGCGACGGTGCCCAGACCACGCAGCGCGGTGACGAGCACGGTCGCGAGGCGCTCCCGCTTGGTGTCGTCCTTCGCCAACGCCCAGGGCTCCTGCTCGGTGATGTAGCCGTTGAGAGCGTCGACGAGCTCCCACACGATGGCGATGGCGTCGTGCGGCGCGAACGCCCCGACGGCCGCGTCCGCCCGCTCGGTCACCGACTGCGCGAGTGCCTCGATCGCGGTGTCGGCCTCGGTCAGCTCCCCGGCGGCCGAGGGCACGGCGCCGTCGAAGTACCGGCCGAGCATCGCGACGATGCGGGAGGCGAGGTTGCCGAACCCGTTGGCGAGCTCGGCCTGGTACCGGGCGGAGATGTCCTCCCAGCTGAAGTTGCCGTCCTGGCCGAACGTGATCGCACGGAGGAAGTAGTAGCGGAAGGCGTCCGAGCCGAACGTGTCGGTGATCTCCGACGGTGCGATGCCGGTGAGCTTCGACTTCGACATCTTCTCGCCGCCGACGAGCAGCCAGCCGTGACCGAACACACGCTCCGGCACCGGCAGCCCGGCGGCCATGAGCATGGCGGGCCAGATCACCGCGTGGAACCGGGCGATGTCCTTGCCGACGATGTGCACGCTCGGCCAGAGGCGCTGGAAGGCCTCGTCGTCGTCCGAGCCGTACCCCAGCGCCGTCACGTAGTTGAGCAGCGCGTCGAACCACACGTAGAGGACGTGGTCGTGGTCCCACGGGATCTGGATGCCCCAGTCGAAGCTCGACCGCGAGATCGACAGGTCCCGGAGGCCCTGCTTGACGAACGAGACGATCTCGTTCCGCACGCTCTCGGGCTGGATGAAGTCCGGGTTCGACTCGTAGAGGTCGAGCAGCCGCTGCTCGAAGTCGGACATCCGGAAGAAGTAGTTGCGCTCGGACAGCACCTCGACCGGGATCGAGTGGATCGCGCAGACCTGCTGCCCCTCGTACGCACCGGTGCCGGCGACGAGGTCGCTCGGCTGCTTGTACTCCTCGCAACCGACGCAGTAGAAGCCCTCGAACTCGCCGGCGTAGATGAAGCCGTCGTCGTACAGCTTCTGCAGGAACGCCGTCACGCCGCGTTCGTGCCGCTCGTCCGTGGTGCGGATGAAGTCGTCGTTCGCGACGTCGACCGTGTCGAGGAGGGGCTTCCACGCGTCGGTGACGAGCCGGTCCGCCCACTCCTTGGGCGTGACGTCGTTCGCCGAGGCCGTCCGCAGGATCTTCTGCCCGTGCTCGTCGGTGCCGGTGAGCAGCCAGGTGTCCTCACCGCGCTGCCGGTGCCAGCGCGCGAGCATGTCCGCGGCGACCTCGGTGTAGGCGTGCCCGATGTGGGGCACGTCGTTCACGTAGAAGATCGGCGTGGTGATGCTGAAGGAGCTGCCGTCGGCCATGCGGACCATCCTACGGGCGCGCGGAGCGCGCATGACGCGGCTGTGGAGAAGCCGGACTGGAGGCCCGTTGCGGGCCCGCCCCGTGCCTCCAGTCCGGTGATCGGCAGGTCACTTCGCGGCCAGCGCGCCCTCGTAGAGGTCGCGCTTCCCCAGTCCGGTCGCGTCCGCGACCGCCGCGGCGGCCTCCTTCATGCGCGACCCCGCGGCGACCCGCTCGAGCACAAGCCGGACGCCGTCGTCCAGCGACGTGACGTCGTCGCTGCCGGACGACCCCTCGACGACGACGCAGATCTCACCGCGTGATCCGCCGGCGGCCCAGGCGGCGAGCTCGGCGAGCGTGTCGCGGCGGACCTCCTCGTGGAGCTTCGTGAGTTCCCGGCACACGACGGCGCGTCGGTCGCCGCCGAACGCGGCGGCCATGTCGGCGAGGGTGTCGCCCAGCCGGTGCGGCGACTCGAAGAAGACCATCGTGCGCCGCTCGCCCGCCAGCGCCTCGAACGACCGCCGCCGCTCCCCCTGCTTCCGCGTGGGGAAGCCCTCGAACGTGAAGCGGTCGGTCGGCAGGCCCGACACGGCGAGCGCGGTGAGGACGGCCGACGGGCCGGGGATCGCGGTGACCGTCACGCCGGCCTCGGCGGCAGCGGCGACCAGGGGGAAGCCGGGGTCGCTGATCGCCGGCATGCCCGCGTCGGTGAGGACGACGACGTCGTCGTCCTGGGCGAGTGCGACGACGTCCGCGGCGCGCTCGCGCTCGTTGTGCTCGTGGAGGGCGATGAGCCGCGGGCGGTTCTCGATCCCGAGCGCCCGCATCAGGTGGATCGCTGTCCGGGTGTCCTCCGCGGCGACGACGCTCGCGTTCGAGAGCGTCTCGACGAGTCGGCGCGACGCGTCTCCGAGGTTGCCGATGGGGGTGGCTGCGAGCACGATCACCCGTCCATTGTCGTCGCACGGCGGCTGCCCACAGCACCCCGGACGTCGCAGCCGGGTCTTGGGGACCCTCCGTAGGATGTGCGCGATGACCAGCGAGCTGACCGACGACCGCCGGGACGTGGCGGACCGCCCCACCGGCTCGCGACTCGACGACTGGTGGGCACACCTCCTCCGCACCGGCACGCGCGTCGCGGTGTGGCGGTGGACCGGGCCGCTCGCTATGACCCTGCTCGCCGCCGTGCTCCGGCTCGCCGGCCTCGGCCACCCGCACTCGCTGGTGTTCGACGAGACGTACTACGTCAAGGACGGCTGGTCGATCGTGCACCTCGGGTACGAGGGCACCTGGCCCGCGAACCCGTCCCAGGAGGGCGCGCCGACGACGGACCAGCGGTTCGCGGACGGGCAGACGGACATCTACTCGCAGGCGGCCGAGTTCATCGCGCACCCGCCGCTCGGCAAGTACCTCATCGGCCTGGGCATGCTGCTCTTCGGCGCGGACAGCTCGTTCGGGTGGCGCTTCACGGTGGCGGTCCTCGGCATCGCCACGGTGTTCCTCACCGCCGTGATCGCACGGTCGCTGTTCCGCTCGACCGCGGTGGGCACGCTCGCGGGCTTCCTGCTGGCGGTCGACGGCCAGGCCATCGTGCTCTCGCGCGTGACGCTCCTCGACGGCATCCTGACCTTCTTCGTGGTCCTCGGCGCCGGCGCACTCCTGCTCGACCGGCGATGGACCGAACGGCGGCTCGACGCCTGGGTGGCGCGTCGTGTCGCGGCCGGTCGGGACACCCTGTGGGGCCCGTTCCTCTGGTGGCGGCCGTGGTTGGTCGCGATGGGGCTCGCGCTCGGGCTCGCGACCGCGACGAAGTGGTCCGGGCTGTACTTCCTGGCCTTCTTCGCCGTGTACTCGGTGCTGAGCGACATGCTGATGCGCCGCCGGGCCGGGATCGAGTTCTGGTCGTCGAGCGCGTTCCTGCAGCAGGCGCCGGTGTCGTTCCTGCTCACCGTGCCGATCGCCGCCGCGACGTACCTGGCGTCGTGGACGGGGTGGTTCGTCTCCCGGGACGGCTGGGACCGCGACTGGATCGCCAACGGGGGCGAACGGTGGACGGGCGTCCTGGCGTGGGTGCCGGACAGCCTGCAGAACTGGTGGCACTACCAGTCCGAGATCTACGGCTTCAACATCGGCCTGCACACGCCGCACTCGTACCAGGCGAACCCGCTCACGTGGCTCGTGATGCAGCGCCCGACGTCGATGTACTACGTGGGCACGGACGCCGGCCAGGACGGCTGCGCCGCGCAGCGCTGCGGCGAGGCCATCACCGGGATCGCGAACCCGTTCATCTGGTACGCCTCGGTCGTCGCCGTGGTCGCCCTGCTCGTGCTGTGGATCGTGCGGCGCCGCTGGGAGTACGGCTTCGTGCTGCTCGGCGTCGGGGCGGGCTACCTGCCCTGGCTGATGTACGTCGGCCGGACGGTGTTCCAGTTCTACACGATCGCCTTCGAGCCCTTCATGGTGATGGCCCTCGCCGCGGCGATCTGGCTCGTGCTCGGACACCGGAGCGACGAACGGTCGCGCCGGACCCGGGCGATCGTCTGGGTCGGCGTGTACCTCGGGGTCGTCGTGCTGGCCTCGGTGTACTGGTTCCCGATGTGGACGGCGATCCAGATGCCGTGGGACTTCATCCGGTCGCACTACTGGGTGCCGAGCTGGCTGTAGCCGGGGCGGTCCGGCTCACGTGCTCGGCTGCAGCGCCCGCTCGAGTGCGTCGCGGTCGAGCGGGGTACCGATCATGGCCTCCGTCCGCTCGGGTGGCATCACGCCGTCGATGAGCACCTGTGCGTAGCGGCGCCACGCGTCGGGATCGGTCGCGCGGGTGGTGTCCGCGACGGCACCGAGCATCTGGGTGAGCATCGGCAGGTCGCGGTAGTCGAAGCCGTCCCGCACGACCCCGGCGGACGACGCACGACGGATGATCTCGGACACCTGAGTCTCGAGCCGGTTGCGTTCCTCGACGATCGCCGGCCGAGCCTTGCCGGCCCGGACGATCGCGTCGGCGAGCGCGCGGTCGCGCGCGCGGAACTCGAACACGCCCATCAGGTAGACGCGGAGCGCCTCACGTGGGTCGAGCTCCTCGGCGGCGCGGGCGGCGGCGCCGTTCATCGCCTCGAACTTCGTCGCGAGCAGGGCCTCGATCAGGGAGTCCTTGTCGGCGAACCGTCGGTAGACCGTCCCCACGCCGACGCCGGCCTCGTGCGCGATGTCGTTCAACGTGACCGACAGACCCCGTTCCGCGAAGCACCGTCGCGCGGTCTGCAGGATCAGCTCGCGGTTGCGTGCTGCGTCCGCGCGCAGGGGGCGGTCGAGGTCGGTGGTGCTCACGTCGCCAAACCTAGATGACGTTTCTGGGAACAAACGGATGCGATGACTCCGTTTCGGTCTACACTGGACACAAGCGGATGCCGAGCATCCGCTTTCCTCCGGTCGATCCGACCACTCATCCCCCTCCACCTTCCAGAAGGAGGCTGCCCGTGACGGCAGAACAGACCGTGGCGAACCCGAACGGGTCGACGCCAGCCGAGCAGACCGCACCGACCCCCGGCCTCCCCGGCCGCTCGAGCCGCCGCTGGATCGCCCTGGCGGTCATCGCCCTCGCACAGCTCATGGTCGTGCTCGACGCGACCATCGTGAACATCGCGCTCCCCTCGGCCCAGGCCGACCTCGGCTTCGGGACGGACCAGCGCCAGTGGATCGTCACGGCGTACTCGTTGGCGTTCGGCTCGCTCCTGCTGCTGGGCGGCCGACTCGGCGACCTCTTCGGGCGCAAGACCACCTTCATCATCGGGCTCGTCGGGTTCGCGCTCGCGTCCGTCCTGGGCGGTCTCGCCGACTCCTTCGGGCTGCTCGTCGCCGCCCGGGCCCTCCAGGGCGTCTTCGGCGCGCTGCTCGCTCCGTCCGCGCTCGGCATGCTGACCACGACCTTCCGCGACCCGAAGGAGCGCGGTCGGGCGTTCGGCATCTTCGGGTCCATCGCGGGCTCCGGCGCTGCACTCGGACTCCTGCTCGGTGGGGTGCTCACCGAGTACGCGTCGTGGCGCTGGTGCCTCTACGTGAACGTCGTGTTCGCCGTCCTCGGCGTGATCGGCGCACTCGTGTTCATGGCCAAACCGCCGAAGGTGGACCGTCCGCGGATCGACGTCGCCGGGGTGCTCACCATCACGGCCGGCTTGGTCGGGATCGTCTACGGCTTCTCGAACGCCGAGACGAACGGCTGGGACGACCCGCTGACCATCGTGATGCTCGCCGCGGGGGTGGTGCTCGTCGCTGCCTTCGTGGTCATCGAGACCCGGGTCGCGCACCCGCTGCTGCCCCTGCGCGTCGTGCTCGACCGAGACCGCGGCGGCTCGTACATCGCGATCGGCCTCGTCGCGATCGGCATGTTCGGCATCTTCCTGTTCCTGACCTACTACCTCGAGCAGACCCTCGGGTTCACGTCGCTGCAGACCGGCCTGGCGTTCCTGCCGATGCCGCTGTCGATCATCGTGTCCTCGACGCAGATCGGCGGACGACTCCTGCCCCGCGTCGGCCCGAAGGTGCTCGTGTTCGCGGGCGGACTCGTGGCGGCCACCGGCCTGCTGCTGCTCCTCCGCACGGACCTGGACAGCACCTACGCCGGCACCGTCCTGCCCGCTCTCGTGGTCATCGGCCTCGGCATGGGGACGATCTTCTCCTCGGCCATCAACACCGCCACGACCGGGGTCGCGCGGACCGATGCGGGCGTCGCCTCGGCGACCGTGAACACGATGCAGCAGATCGGTGGGTCGATCGGGACCGCGCTGCTGTCGACGATCTTCGCGGACGTCGTGCGGGGCCGACTGGCGGACCTCTCCGGGGCTCCGACGAAGCTCCAGCAGGCACAGGCGGTGCTCGACGGCTACCACGTGGCGTTCGGGATCTCCGCGGGCGTCCTCGTGCTGGTCGCCCTCGCCGGTGGACTGCTCATCAACCGGCAGTCGGTGCGGGTCGCGAAGCTCGAGCACGCCGCGGCGTCCGACACGGGGAGCATCGCGACCGCCGCACACTGACGGTCGCGGGGCCGACGACGACCCGCTCGGCTCGGTGCCGGGCGGGTCGTCGGTGCGTGGTGCCGGGTGCCGGGCGGCGGGGCGCGCGTGGCCCGGGCGTGGCGCCGGGCGGCGGGGCGCGCGTGGCCCGGGCGGCGGGACGTCACGGGAGGGTGGCGCCGCTGCGGAACGACGCGACCGTTGTCAATCGACAACGGTTGCGTCGTTCCTTGCGCGCGCCGGACGTTGCGCGCGCAAGGAGCGACACGGCCGACGTCGAACGACAACGGTCGCGTCGCACCTTGCACGCGCCGGACGTTGCACACGCAAGGTACGACGCGGCCGATGTCGTACGACGACGACGGCGTCGTTCGGCAGCGACCGACCGCCGCTCGCGCGCACCGCGGACCCCGTGCCGGCAGCCCGGACACCCGCCCGAGAGCCGAATCGCGCGACACGGAACGGCGTGCAGTTGCGCAGTGTTGCGGTTCGTCTCGCAGGCGTCAGGGGTCCCCGTTACCGTGGTCGCCATGGCCCCCGTCCTGACCTCGCCGCTCGTGTCGACGCAGTGGCTCGCAGACCACCTCGGTGCTGACGAGCTCGTCGTCCTCGATGCGTCGGTGCACACGTCGGGGACCGGACTCGAGACCACCTGGCGCGCTGCGGAGGACACCTACGCCCAACATGGACACGTGCCGGGCGCGCGCTACGCGGACCTCGTCGACGACTTCTCCGCGCCGGACGGCGACGTACCGTTCACTCGTCCGAGTGCCAAACGGTTCGAGTCCGCCGCGCGGCGTCTCGGTGTGACGAACTCGTCGACGGTCGTGGTGTACGACGACGGGGTCGGCCAGTGGTCGGCCCGGCTCTGGTGGATCTTCCGGTCGTTCGGCTTCGACTCGGTGGCCGTGCTCGACGGCGGCTTCACGAAGTGGCGCGACGAAGGACGTCCGGTGCGCATCGGTTCCCTCGCCCGTTCGCCGCAGGCTCCCGCGTCGGAGGCGTTCCTCGCTGGTGAGGAGCGTCCGCTGTGGGTCGACCACGACCGGGTGCGGCGTGCGGCCACCGGCGCCGAGCCTGCGGTGCTCGTGCTCGCGGCGGACGACTCCGCCCTCGGCGCGGACCACGCTCCGGTGATCCCGGGCAGCACGGCGATCCCGGTCGGTACCCTCGTCGATCCCGACACCAACGCCTACCTGAAGGGGCGCGCGCTCGAAGCGGCCTTCGCGGAGGTCATCGGGTCGCACGAGATCGTCACGTACTGCGGTGTGGGCACGGCCGCGTGTGTGGACGCGCTCGCGCTCACGGTCCTCGGGCACGACCGGGTGCAGGTGTACGACGGCTCGCTCATCGACTGGTGGCGCCGCGAGCCGGAGTCCGTCGCGTCCTGATCGGGCAGCGTGCGAGCGCACACGTCGGCGACGCAGCGCGCGAGCGCACGCCCACGCGCCGTCCGCGCAGCGCGCGAGCACACGCCCACGCGCCGTCCGCGCAGCACGCGAGCACACGCCCACGCGCCGTCCGCGCAGCACGCGAGCGCACTTGCCGGCGGCGCAGCCAGCGAGCGCACGTGCGCACACTGGCGGCGCAGCGCACGCAGCGCAGCGCGCGAGCGCAGCGCACGAGCACACGCGCGGACGCACACGCCGACGCCGCGTCAGCGCAGGCCGTGCCCTTCCGCGACGTCAGCCGCGCGACCGACGCACCCCGCGCCTCCAGGCCGCACTACCGTTGCAGCATGAGCACGAGACGCGCGGTCATCCTCGGCGGCACCGGCGGCATCGGCTCCGCGGTCGCCCGACACCTGCTCGACAGCACCGACGACTGGCATGTCGAGGTCGTGTCCCGGCGAGGCGGCCCCGTCGCCGACCTGCTCACCGCGGACGGCGCGACCTCCCTCGTGGGCGACGCCCGCGACACCGCACTGCTGAGGTCGCTGCTGCGTCCCGGCGCCGACCTCCTCGTCGACACCGTCGGACGGACCCGTGACGACGCCCTGCGGCTCCGGCCGTTCCTCGACGACGCCGGCTCGACCGTGTTCGTGTCCTCGAAGGCGGTGTACGTCGACGAGCAAGGCCGGCACGGCAACTCCGTCGAACGCCCGGTGTTCGGCGGTCCGGTCACCGAGCTGCAGCCCACGGTCGTGCCGGACGACGCCGACCCGACGAGCCGCGACGGTTACGGCGCCGCGAAGGTCGCCGCCGAGCAGGTCCTGCTCGACCACGGCGCCCCGGTCACGGTGCTCCGTCCGTCGAAGGTGCACGGGCAGCACATCGGACGACCGCGGGAGTGGTTCGTCGTCCGACGGGTGCTCGACGGCCGCGAGCGCATCCTGCTCGCCGACCACGGTCGTGGCGTCGACCACACGACGGCGGCGTCGGGCATCGCGAGCCTCGTGGGCCTGGTCGCCGACCGACCGGACCGTCGCATCCTCAACGTCGCCGACGAGACGGCTCCGTCGGTCCTCGAGATCGTGCGGACCGTCGCGGGCCACCTCGACCACGCGTTCGACGAGGTGCTGCTCGACGAGGACGCCCCGGCCTTCGTCGGTGTGACGCCGTGGTCGTCGCCGACCCCGTTCGTGCTCGACACCGCGGCTGCGCGTGCCCTCGGCTGGGAACCGCCGCGGTTCGAGCGGTCGGTCGTCCCCGAGCTGGACTGGTTGGTCGAGACCGCGCACCGGGTCCCTGTGGGCGGTGACGTGCCGTGGGCGTCCGACCCGTTCTGGGAGCGGATGTTCGACTACGGTCCCGAGGACGCCGCGCTCGCCCTCCTCATGCTCGGTCGGGGCTGACCCGTCGTGCGCTCGGAGACGCTCTTCATCGGCGGCCGCTCCGGCGTCGGCAAGTCGACCGCTGCCGAGGCGCTGCACGACCTCCTCGTCGCCGCTGACGTCCGACACGTCGTCATCGAGGGCGACGCACTCGACCTGGCACACCCCGCGCCGCACGTCGAGCACCCGGATGCGCACCTCGCGGAGCGGAACCTCGCCACGATGTGGGAGCGGTACCGCGAACTCGGGCACCATCGGCTGGTCTTCACGAACACCGTGTCGGTCCTCGAGCACGAGGCCCTGGCCGGGGCGATGGGCGACGGCCCGCTGGTCACCGCGGTGCTGCTCCGGGCGGGCGACGCCGCCACCGCGGACCGGCTGCGCCGTCGGTCGGGTGGTCGGCTCCCCGAGGCGCAGCTGGCGCACAGCGCGGCCACGGCCGGGAGGCTCGACACGGCTGTCGGGGACGAGGTCACGCGGGTGGACACGGACGCCATGACGCCGGAGGACGTGGCCCGTCGGCTCGCGTCGCTCACGGGCTGGCTCCCCCTGCGACCAGCTGTGGACTGAGCGCGACGGTCCACAGGCCGCCCCGCACGCTGCCGGAGTCCAGGGCGGTCGGGGCAGGCTGGACACATGAACGACAACCGCCTCGGCTCGGCCGTCAGCCCGTACCTCCGCCAGCACGCGGACAACCCGGTGGACTGGCGCGAGTGGGGCCCGGAGGCCTTCGCCGAGGCGCGCGAGCGCGACGTCCCGGTGCTCGTGTCGATCGGTTACGCGACCTGCCACTGGTGCCACGTCATGGCGCGAGAGAGCTTCTCCGACCCGGTCGTGGCCGACCTCCTGCGGCAGGACTTCGTCGCTGTCAAGGTCGACCGCGAGGAACGTCCGGACGTCGACGCCAGCATGATGGCGGCGGCGAGCGCCTTCACCGGGCAGCTCGGCTGGCCGCTCACCGTCTTCACCACCCCGGACGCGCACGCGTTCTTCGCTGGCACGTACTTCCCGCCGGAGCCGGTGCAGCAGGTGCCGTCGTTCCGGCAGGTCCTCGGTGCGGTCCTCGACGCCTGGCGCGAGCGTCGGGGCGAGGTGGACGCGAACGCGGCCGCCGTCGCGGGGGCGATCCGGCAGGGAGCCGAGGCGGAGGCGACCACCTCGTCCAGCGACGGGCGCGGCGGGGACGAGCCGCGCCTCCCGTCCGTCGACGCGATCCGGAGCGTCCTCGACCAGCTGCGTCAGGCGGAGGACACCACGTACGGCGGTTTCGGCGGCGCGCCGAAGTTCCCGAGTACGCCGCTCCTCGAGCTGCTCCGGGACCTGGCCGTGGACGACCCGGTCGGGGCGTCTGCGGCGCAGGATCTGCTCGACCGGACGCTCGACGCCATCGCCCGGTCCGAGCTCACCGACGCCGACGGCGGGGTGTTCCGGTACGCGACCCGGCGCGACTGGAGCGTGCCGCACTACGAGCGGATGCTGTACGACAACGCGGGGCTGCTGCCGGTCGCCGGGGCCGAGCAGGCCCGGGGCATCGCCGCGTTCCTGCGCGACACCCTCCGTCGACCGGACGGCGCGTTCGTCGCCGCGCAGGACAGCGAATCGACGATCGGCGGGCGCCGGGTCGAGGGCGAGTGGTACCGCCGTTCCCTCACCGAGCGCACGACCCTGGACCCTCCGCCCCTCGACGACCAGGTGCTGACCGGCTGGAACGGCCTCGCGATCCGGGGGCTGGCGCTCGCGGGTGCGCGGCACGACGACGTCGGGATGATCGCCCTCGCCCGGGACGCCGCCGACGCGGTGCTCGCTGCCCACGTGCGTGACGGCCACGTCGCGGTCCGGTCGAGTTCCCCACGAGGCGCGTCGGCAGCGCCCGCGACGATCGAGGACGTCGGCCTGCTCGCCGAGGGGTTGCTCGAGCTCGCGCTCGTCACCGGTGAGGTGTCGTACGCGGTCGCCGCGCGGGTGCTGGTCGACGACGGCCTGGCGGGTCGCTTCGACGTGGACGCGGTCCTCGACTCGGCCGGGACGGCGACCGGCGAGCAGCCGCAGACGGCACTGCGGTCCGGGACGGTGGGTCTCGCCGCCGCCGCGGCGACGCTGGGGGCGCTGACCGGCGACGGCTCGTACCGCGAGGCGGCCGTCCGGCTCGTCGCGGACCGTGCCCAGCTCGGCGTCGAGCGCCCGCTCGGGTACGCGGACGCGCTCGGGCTGGCCGTGGCCCTCGGCGTTCCGTCCCGCGAGGTCGTCGTCGTCAGCTCCGACCCGGCGCACCCGATGCGCGCCTCGGCCTCCGCGGCACGACGCCCAGGGACCACGGTCGCCAGGGTGACCCCGGACCAGGCCCGGGCGTGGGCGGCCGCGGGGTTCGGCCTCTTCGCGGCCCGAGCGGACACCGATCCCGCCGCCTACGTCTGCCACGACCACGTGTGCGCGCTGCCGGCTCGGTCCGTCGATGCCCTCGCCGACCAGCTGTCCTCGTGAGCCGTCGATCCCCGCGCCAGCACCCGCACGGCTATCCTGGAATGCTCATGTCTGCCACGCCCGTCATCACGTACCCGCCCGAGCTGCCCGTCTCGCAGCGGCGGGACGACATCGCCGCCGCGATCCGCGACCACCAGGTCGTGATCGTCGCGGGGGCGACCGGTTCGGGCAAGACCACGCAGCTACCGAAGATCTGCCTCGAGCTCGGCCGCGGGTCGATCGGTCACACCCAGCCCCGCCGGATCGCGGCACGGACGATCGCCGAGCGGGTCTCCGAAGAACTCGGCGGCGAACTGGGCGACCTGGTCGGCTACCAGGTGCGCTTCACCGACAAGGTGTCCGCGAACACGAAGATCAAGCTGATGACGGACGGGATCCTCCTCAACGAGATCCACTTCGACCGCGACCTGCAGCGCTACGACACGATCATCATCGACGAAGCGCACGAGCGGTCGCTGACGATCGACTTCCTGCTCGGCTACCTGAAGCGGCTCCTCCCCCGCCGCCCGGACCTCAAGGTCATCATCACGAGTGCGACGATCGACCCGGAGTCGTTCTCGCAGCACTTCGGCGGTGCCCCGATCATCGAGGTGTCCGGACGGACCTACCCGGTCGAGATCCGCTACCGCCCGCTCGTCGCGGAGGACGCGGACGACCGCGACGGGCGCGACGACCGCGACGACGAGGACGATCCCCGGACCGACGACCACGGCACCGGCGGCTCCGGCGGCTCTCCGGACGACCGGGACGTCCTTCAGGGCATCACCGACGCCCTCGACGAGCTGGCGCGGGAGGACCCGGGCGACGTCCTCGTGTTCCTCTCCGGCGAGAACGAGATCCGCGACGCGCAGGAGGCGATCGAGGGCAAGCGCTACCCGGGCACCGAGGTCCTCCCCCTGTACGGCCGCCTGTCCGCAGCCGACCAGCACCGGGTGTTCGAGCGCCGGAGCACGCCGGGCGTCCGTCGGCGTGTGGTCCTCGCCACGAACGTCGCCGAGACGTCGCTGACCGTCCCCGGCATCAAGTACGTCATCGACACCGGCACGGCCCGCATCTCCCGGTACTCACCCCGGGCGAAGGTGCAGCGTCTCCCGATCGAGGCGATCAGCCAGGCGAGCGCGAACCAGCGGTCCGGTCGTGCGGGTCGAACGAGTGCGGGCATCGCGATCCGGCTGTACTCCGAGCAGGACTTCGAGCGGCGGCCGGAGTTCACCGACCCCGAGATCCTCCGCACGAACCTCGCCGCGGTCATCCTGCAGATGATCTCGCTCGGGTTCGGCGACATCGAGTCCTTCCCGTTCCTGCAGCCGCCGGACTCCCGCGGTGTGAAGGACGGCCTCGACCTGCTCCGCGAGCTGCGTGCGGTGGACGGCGACGGACGGATCACGAAGGCCGGACGTCAGCTGACGCGGCTGCCGATCGACCCACGGCTCGGCCGGATGGTGCTCGAGGCCGGTCGCCAGGGCGTCGGCCGTGAGGTCATCGCCATCGTCAGTGCCCTGAGCATCCAGGACCCGCGCGAACGTCCGCTGGAGAAGCGTGCGCACGCCGACCAGCTGCACGCCCGGTTCGCCGACCCGACGAGCGACTTCCTCACCCTGCTCAACCTGTGGAACCACATCGAGGACAAGCAGGACGAGCTGTCGTCGAGCGCGTTCCGCCGCCTGTGCAAGGCCGAGTTCCTGAACTACCTCCGCATCCGCGAGTGGCAGGACCTGTACCGCCAACTCGCACGCGCGGCGAAGCAGGTCGACGTCCGCGTCGGGCAGTCCCGGAGCGAGGACGGCGACGCCGTGCACCGCTCCCTGCTGGCCGGACTGCTCAGCCAGATCGGGCTCCGCGACCGCGAGAAGCGCGACTACCTCGGCTCGCGGAACACCCGGTTCGTGGTGTTCCCGGGCAGCGTCCTCGCGAAGAAGCAGCCGGACGCCGTGATGGCCGCCGAACTCGTCGAGACCAGTCGGCTGTTCGCCCGCACCGTCGGCAAGATCGACCCCGCCTGGGTCGAACCGCTCGCGGGCGACCTGCTCAAGCGCACCTACGGCGAGCCGCACTGGGAGAAGAAGCAGGGCGCCGTCGTCGCGTACGAGCGCGTGACCCTGTTCGGTGTGCCCGTCGTGCAGCGGCGGCGCGTGCAGTACAAGCGCGTCGACCCCGAGCACTCCCGTGAGCTCTTCATCCGGCACGCCCTGGTCGAGGGCGAGTGGGACTCGCAGCAGGCGTTCGACCGCGAGAACCGCCGTCTCCGCAAGGAGCTCGAACAACTCGAGGAGCGCACCCGTCGGCGCGACATCCTCTTCGACGACGAGAAGATCGTCGACTTCTACGATGCTCGGATCCCCGCGGACGTGGCCACCACCCGCGACTTCGAGGGGTGGTGGCGGAAAGCGCGGCGCGAGCAACCGGACCTGCTCACGATGCGCAGGTCGGACCTCCTGGCCGAGGACGCGGCGGAGGCCGCGCAGGACCAGCAGGAGTACCCGACCCAGTGGCGCTCGGGCGACCAGCGTCTCGCGATCAAGTACCGCTTCGAGCCGGGCGCGCAGGACGACGGCGTGAGCGTGCAGGTGCCCCTCGCCCTGCTCCCCCGCATGCGCGAGGAGGGCTTCGACTGGCAGGTGCGCGGCTTGCGGAAGGAGCTCGTGACCGCGCTCATCAAGTCGCTGCCGAAGCAGATCCGGAAGAACATCGTGCCCGCGGCCGACTGGGCTGAGAAGATCGTCGCCGAGCTGCCGGACGACGCCCCGACGGAGCCGACCGAGTCGTTCCGCTCGACGCTCGCGAAGACGATCCAGCGCATGACGTACGTGTCGGTGTCGGAATCCGACTTCGACCTGTCGCGCGTCCCGCCGCACCTCCTGCCGACCTGGGCCGTCGTCGACGAGCGCGGTCGCCGGGTCGAGTCCGGCAAGGACCTCACGGCCCTGCAGACCAAGCTGAAGGACCGGACGCAGCAGAGCGTCGCCTCCGCCACGGCGAGGGCGAAGCGGCCTGGAGGCCCGTCCCGCGTCGCGCAGGCCGGTTCCGACCTCGAGCGGTCGGGTCTCACCGCCTGGCCGGCGGGCGACCTGCCACGGGTCCTCGACACGAAGCAGTCGGGTGGCGTCATCCGCGCCTACCCGGCGCTGGTCGAGGAGGGCTCCGGACCGAAGGCGACCGTCGCGGTCCGGCTGCTCGCCACCGAGCACGACCGCGCCGTCGCGATGCCCGCCGGGATCCGTCGACTCGTGATGCTCGCCGTGCCGTCGCCGGTGTCGTACATCCAGCAGCACCTCACCGCGCCGGAGAAGCTCGCGCTGGCCGCGTCACCGTACGCGTCGACGCAGGCGCTGTTCGACGACGTCCTCGCGGCGGTGGTCGACGCCGGCATCCGTGCCGCACATCCCGACGGTCTCGTGTTCGAGCGGGGCGCGTTCGAGCGGGTCCGTGACGCTGTCTCCTCGACCGTCGTCGACACGATGTTCACCGCGGTGTCCGAGGTCGCGGCCGTCCTCACCGCGCACCGCAACGCCGAACGAGCGATCAAGCAGGCGAACTCCATGTCGCTGCTCGGGGCGCTGACGGACATGCGGCAGCAGCTCGAACGGCTCGTGTTCCCGGGGTTCGTCTCGGTCGCCGGGCTGGTTCGGCTGCGACGGATCCGCGTGTACCTCCAGGGCATCGAGGCGCGGGTGCAGAAGCTGCTGCAGAACCCCGGGCGTGACGCCGGGTGGATGCGCGAGGTCAGCGTCGCCACCGACCGCTACACCGACGACGGCGGGACGTTTCCCCCGGCGGTCGGCGCACACCCGGAGCTCGTCCACGCGCGGTGGATGCTCGAGGAGTTCCGGCTGAGCCTGTTCGCGCAGGAGCTCGGGACCGCCGAGACGGTGTCGTTGCAGCGGATCACGAAGGCCCTGGCTGCGGCGCGCTGACGGGGCGAGCGTGTTGGCTGCAGCCGAGTGCGAACCTCCTTGGCCCGCACTCGGCAACCAGATTCAAGCCATTTTGCTCAATGCGTAGTCAGCAAGTTTTTGCCCGCGAGCTTCGATGAACGCATCGTACTTGTCGTCGAATAGCGAATTTGGGCAAACAGCAGCGTCCAAGATGTCGTCAACAGCATCTGCGGTCATACGGGTCTTATAGATGCTTGGTGCGTCACCGGAAAGCCGCTTATTGTCTTGAGCGGAGATAATCGCGAAATTCGCCAACCGATTAATCTCCGAAGTTTCGCGATTTTCGCCCTTTAGGAAGCTTCGAGGCATAAGGTGGTGGAATTCTTCTCGATTGTAAGCCCGCAGAACAGGGGCCAGGTCGACAGGTGAGCCAGAGATAAAGCTCTTCGGGCCTTTGCTGGCGAGGAGCAGGATCAACGTCTTAGTGTGAACGGTACCGATTGTGAAAGACTGTTCTAAGAAGTAGTCAGCGTCGACGGACGCGCTGATCGCGTCCACCGTGGAAGCTTGCTTCAAACGTAGCTTGTGCATCTCATCAATATCGCGCTTCAGATTGCGCAGCACACCAGCACTGTACCGCCGAGAGAAGCAAGCCTTCCAGAACCAGCGTTCGATCGCTTTTCTCTGCTCATCCGTCACGTCGACACCCTTCGTGCCCGGAGTCGCGAAAAAGACCGCTAGAGGAACGAGCAGGGTCGCGTAGGGGAGATTCACAAGTCGCTGAACATGGAGATTGAGCTTGAGGAAGTCGATTGCGCCCTTGACCCCGTTTTCGATCTCGTCGAATCGGTTGCGGACATCTGCTCCCTTCAACCCCATCAGGGCTGAGGGAGAAGCATCCGCTGCAACGACCGCCGCACAACAGCGTAGAATCAGATTCGTATCCTCCGAGATATCCCCGAAGCCATGCGGCGCAACATCTTCGGCCAATTCACGAATCCGCTCTTGGAGATCAAAGTCTTCACTCCACGTCCAGGCAGATAGGAGTTGGAAGGTGTCGAGTTCCACCCCCAATCGATTGACTCGTTCGAACACGATTGCGACTTTCGCGCGATCCTCAGTCGCTACTTCTTGCGTCGGAATTGTTGCCTCTTTGAACACCGCCTGAACCTGGTCGATGAGCTCCGCCTGCTCTGGCGTCAACTCTGCGGTCGCCCTTCGGTATGCGGTTACGTCAAAGAACGTCCCGATGGGAAAATGACGTTCACGGTCCACGTCGCCAGGCTCAGGACAGACGAATTGACTCTCCTGAAGATCAGACTCTGCACTCATGTCGAAATACACTTTCGTCCACGGCGCATCTTCTTCAGCTTTGAGCTCAGTTTGAAAGACTCCAAACATGGAAGTCAGGCGCTGCTGGCCGTCGAGTACGTAGTCGACCGGATAGTCAGGTTCCAATTCCGGTAGCGAGAACGGCCCAAGTTGCTTCTCATGAACCAGCTTCTCCTTGGTCCTCCAAAGAATAAGAGCCCCAAATGGATAGCCCTTGTAGATGGAATCCATTAGGTAAGCAACCCGCTCAGCATCCCAAACAAAACCCCGTTGAAAAGCCGGGATTCGGATTGTCCCGTTTCCAACACTTTCGAGAATTTTTCTAATTGTAAGCGCCATGATGTCCCCCTTCGTCCCGGATACGTCAGAAGGAGCCTATCCAGAGTTGAGGTTTCTTCCAAGGTGCTCTCGTGAGTGGATGTGATGGCGGCACCACAGGTGCATGCCTAGACAGGCTGTCAAGCACGGTCGCGTGCTGCTTCATCGGCGTGACATGCCATCAGACGCGGGCACCAGGTGGCTGGAGCACCCGGCTGCTCGTTGAGGAAACGCGGCAGCCGCGCGCTGACGGGGCTGGCGTGACGGCCATGATCGGCACACTCGACGTCGCCGTCCTCGACTGCCCCGCCCCCCGTGCCCTGGCGCGCTTCTACGTCGAGACTGGGCGGAGATTGCCCTCCCGTTCACCGACCTGCGGCCGATCCTCGCGTTCCAGCGGGTGGGGGACTACCGCGCGCCGGAGTGGCCCTGGCAGGACGTCCCGCAGCAGAGCCACCTCGACGTAAAGGTCGACGACCTCGACGTGGGCGAGGCGGCCGTCCTGGCGATCGGCGCCGTGGTGACCGGTTCGGGGACGGACACCTTCCGGGTGTACCTCGACCCGGGAGGGCACCCGTTCTGCCTCATCCGGCCAAACGACTGACCGGCCGGATGACCGAACGGGCGCATCGACCCGGACGCGCCACGTCTCACCCGGCCGGAGCGGACGCGAGCCGGCCGTACACGCAGAGATCGTGCCGCACGCCATCGATCAGGTAGGCCTGCCGGAGCGTGCCCTCGAGCGTGAACCCGAGGCGCTCCGCGACCGCGCGGCTCGGCCGGTTGTCGGCGGCGGTCCGGAGTTCGACGCGGAACAGCCCATCCGCGAACAGCGCGGCGACGAGCGCCTCGACGGCTCGGGTCATCACCCCGCGTCCGCCAGCGCTCGACGCCGACCAGTAGCCGACCTCGGCCTTCGCCGTCGTCGGGGTGATCCGTGCGGCGAGCGCGCCGACGACCTGTCCGTCGAGCACGATCGCCGTCGGGACCCCCGTGCCCTCGGCCCAGCCGGTGAGTCCCGGGGTGAGGTAGGCGCGGACGTCGTCGGTGGTGAGGCCCGGTCGGGCGAGCTCTTCCCACGGGCGGAGGTGGTCGAGGTCGCCCAGCTCGAGGTCGCGGTAGGCCTCGGCCACGGAGTCGTCGGCGAGGACGAGCGACAGGTGCTCGTCGACGATGATCGGGAGGTGGACGGTCATGCTGCGGCCCCCCGGTCCGCCGTGTCCGTCGAGGTCACGGGGCGCACGGCCGGGCGCACCGCGGAGCGCACCGCGGCGGCCGCCACGACAGTGGAGGCCGAGACGAGCGGGACCGTCGTCCGGCCGGAGGCGACGAGGGCGGGGACGCGCAGCGGTGACGGCATGGATCCCACAGTAGGGACGGCGAGCCGCCGCACGGGCCAGACTGGCACCCGTGACTTCGCTCCGCCCCGTCGACCTCGCCACCTGGGCCCGCCGCGAGCACTTCGAGCACTACCGCGACCGGGTCCCCTGCACGTGGGAGATGACCGTCGAACTCGACGTCACCGACTTCGCCGAGACCGTCCGACGGACCGACCGCCGCACGTACGCGTCGCAGCTGTGGGCGATCGCCTCCGTCGTGAACCGTCACGAGGAGTTCCGCATGCAGCTGCAGGAGGACGGCTCCCCCGCCGTGTGGGACGTGGTGCACCCGATGTTCACCGTGTTCCACGCGGACACGGAGACGTTCTCGGTGCTCTTCGTGCCATACGACGAGGACCCTGCCCGGTTCCACGAGGCCGCCGTCGCGACGATGGAACGCTACCGGGACGACCACCGGATGTTCCCGCAGCCGGACCGACCGGCCAACGTGTTCGACGTGTCGACCCTGCCCGGAGCGTCGTTCACGGGGTTCGCACTCCACATCGACAAGGGGTTCGACCACCTGCTCCCGATCTTCACGATCGGCCGGTACCGGTGCGTCGAGACCAGGACCGTCATGCCGATCGCGGTGCAGGTGAACCACGCGGCGGTCGACGGGTTCCACGGCTCGCGGCTGTTCGCCGAGCTGCAGACGACCTTCGCCGAGGCGGGCTGGCTCCGCGGCTGAAGGACGAGCACCAGCAGCCCGGGCAAGCGGCTGAAGGACGAGGATCAGCAGCCCGGGCGAGCGGCTGCACACCGATGCGTCGCGATCAGCCGCCCCGACCAGCACCGGGCACAGCCGCCGCTCAGGCCCGCTCGTCGATCGACCGCGACCCCGGCACGGGCGGCGCGGGGTCGTCCGCCGCGTCCGGGTCGTCCGCCCGCGCCCACTTCACCGTCCACCGCACGAGCGGCTGCACCCGCTCCCACGCGTCGACGACGTCGGACAGCGGACTGTCGAGCGGCAGGTGCCGGAGCGCGGCGTAGTGCTGCATCCGGAGCAGGTCGATGCGCGGGTGATCGGCGTCGAAGCCGCGCGGAGCGGTCTTGAGCGGCGGCCCGGCGAGCTCGAACCCGGCGTCCGTCAGGTCGTCGAGGACCCGCTGCAGCGCCGCCGCGGCCTGCGGGTGCTCGTCGATCGCCGTGCGGGCCGCGGTGAGCTGCGCACGGGAGGGCGTGTACAGCCCGCCGCCGGCCTGGATCCCGTCCGCCCCCGCGCTCAGGTAGACGCCGCCCGCGGTGAGTCCGGTGTCCTCGCGGTAGGGCCGCTTGTCCGGCGTGAAGCGCAGGTCGCGGTGCTGGCGGAGCACCCGTCCGGGCCCGTAGCGGCGCTCGGCCTCACGCAGCAGTTGCTCCATGGGCGCCTCGACGTGACGCTCCCACTCCGCGCGGTGCTCCTCGAACCACGACTTCTCGTTGTGCTCGGCGAGCCCGCGGAAGAACGTCGCGAGCGCTGGGGTGAAGGGCCGGTCCGTCATGCCCGCCAGTGAACCTCCGTCGGCTGCGTCCACCCCGGCGACCCGGGGTACGACGGTGCCCACCGCTCGAGCAGCCGCCGGGAGGACGGTGGGCCGATGCACCACGACGAACCGACTGCACCGACCGACTTCACCGCGCTTGCGGTCTCCCGCGCCCTCGACAACGTCGCCGACGGGGGCAAGCCGTTCGCCTGCCTCATCGTCCGCGACGGCGAGGTCGTCGTCGAGGCCGTGAACCACGTCGCCCAGACCGGCGACCCGACCGCGCACGCCGAGATCCGGGCGATCCGGGCAGCCGCGGAGCAGGGCATCACGGACCTGGGCGGGTACGAGGTGTTCGTGACGGCCTACCCCTGCCCGATGTGCCTCGGCGCGCTCTACTACGCGCAGCCCGACCGCGTCGTCTACGCCGCGACGCGCGAGCAGGAGGGCGAGCACTACGAGGACGGCAACCGCCTGATGACCCTCGGCACGTTCTACGACGAGTACACGAAGCCGGCCGACGAACGCGCCCTGCCCACCGAGCAGGGTCGGGTCGACGACCCGACCGCGCCGTTCCGCGCGTGGAGCGCCCGGCACGCGGACTGACGGTCCGTACGCGACCCGGTGCCGGCCTGGAGGCACGGGGCGGGCCCGCACCGCTCCTCCAGTCGGGGTCCGCGCACCCGTCGCACCGCCACGGACCGGGGTGCGCCGGACCGGCGGGTGCCAAGGTGGGCACATGACCTCCGACCAGCCCGCGCGGTCCTTCGGCTCCGCCGTCGACGCCTACGAGCACGGACGGCCGGGGTACCCGGCCGCGGTGGCCGACCTGTTGGTCCCGCCGTCGGCGCGGCGCCTCGTCGACGTCGGCGCGGGCACCGGGAAGTTCACGCGCACCCTGCTCGGGCGCGGTGCCGAGGTCGTCGCCGTCGAGCCGGATCCGGCGATGCGCGGTCGTCTCTCGGCCCTGCTGCCCGACGTCCACGCACTCGACGGCACGGGCGAGGCGATCCCGCTGCCGGACGCCTCCGCGGACCTGGTGACGTTCGCGCAGTCGTGGCACTGGGTCGACCGCGAGGCAGGCGTGCGGGAGGCCGCGCGGGTGCTCCGTCCCGGCGGTGTGCTCGGACTGCTGTGGAACGTGCGCGACGAGACCGACGACTGGTCCCGGCGACTCGGTGACGTCATCACGCGCCCCGAGGCCCGGCGGATGTCGTACGACGACGAGACCGCTCTCGACGGACCCTTCGGTGCCCGGGAGCACCGCGTGTACCACTGGGTGCACGAACAGGACCGGGCAGCGTTCCTCGACATGGTCCTGTCGCGCAGTTACGTGATCGTGCTGCCGGACGCCGAGCGGGCCGAGCTGCGTCGCGCGGTCGAGGGGCTGCTGGACACCCACCCGGAAACGGCCGGGCGCGCGGCGATCCGGGTGCCGTACCGGGTGCACGTGCACCGGTACGAGCGGTGCACGTAGCGGCACACGGCGCTGCACAGCCCGCCGGCCCGGCCCGGCTCGGCCCGGCTCGGCTCGGCCCGGCCCGGCCCGGCTCGACTCGGCCCGGCCCGGCCCGGCCCGGCCCGGCTGGGCTCGGCGGTACGCTCGGACGATGCGCGCGACCGTGCGGGAGGTGGCCGCCCTCGCCGGGGTGTCACCGAAGACCGTGTCCAACGTCGTCAACGGCGGTGTGCCCGTGCGTCCGGAGACCCGCGCGCGCGTGGAACGGGCGGTCGCGGAGCTCGGGTACGTGCCGAACCTCTCGGCGCGCGGGCTGCGGAACGGCCGGTCGGGTGTGATCGCCCTGACGCTGCCCGAGATGCGGAACCCGTACGCCGCGGAACTGACCGAGTGGTTCGTCGAGCTCGCCCGCGACCACGGCTGGGTGGTGCAGCTCGACCAGACCGGCAACGACCCCGAGCGGGAGCGCGACCTCGTCTCCCGGGCCCGCGCACACCTCGTCGACGGCCTGGTGCTCAACCCGGTGTCGCTCAGCGCGAGCGTCCTGGCCTCGACCGAGGGGCTGCCGCCGACGGTGGTGATCGGCGAGGTCGAGCCGGAGCACGTCGACCAGGTGCACGTCGACTCCCGGGCGGCCGCAGCCGAGGCGACGACCTCCCTGATCGCGATGGGACACCGTCGGATCGCGGTCGTCGGAGCCGCGACCGAGACATGGGTGACCGCCACGAGCGACCTCCGCGAACGCGGTTACGTCGATGCGCTCGAACAGGCTGGACTCCCGGACGACCCGGCCCTCCGGGTCCCCCTGCCGGACTGGTCGACCGCGACCGCCGCCCGCACGTTCGACGCCTGGCTCGACCACAACCCGTTGCCGGACGCGGTGTTCGCCTTCACCGACTCGATCGCGTTCGGGGTGCTGCACGTGCTCGCGGCACGCGGGGTCCGGGTCCCGCAGGACGTCAGCGTGATGGGGTTCGACGACATCGCCGCGGCGGCGTTCGCCATCCCGGCGCTCACGACCGTGGCCTTCGACCGACGGACCCTCGCGGGCGCAGCGCTCCGCCTGCTCGCCCGGCGCATCGACGACCGGTCCGCGCCGCCCGAGACGTTCGTCGTGCCGCACCGGATCGTCGAGCGCGCGAGCGTCGCACCCCGCTGACGCGCCGGCCGTGCGGAACGGGGCCGCCGCCCGGGCCGCCGAGGCCGACACCGGCACGGGCCGAGCTCGACGGCCGGGCGCCTCAGTCGGTCGCGGCGAGGACGGCGTCGCGCGTGCGCGGGTCCGCGAGGATCCGGAAGTGCCCGCCCACCGGCAGGCGCACGTTGGTCGCACCCGCGAGCTCGCTGCCCTCCGGGATGAGGGTGTCGAACACCCCGTAGACCGAGGTGATCCGGGCGTTCACCTCGCGCTCCTGCCCCATCGCCCGCAGCACCGGATCGGCTGCCCGGAACGCCCGGAGGTGCGGCACGGGGGCCAGCCGGGCGAGCGACGACCCGCCGAACGGGGTGGACACGGCCACCATCCGGTCGATCCGGTGCCCGGCGTCGAGCGAGGTCATCGCGTACTTCCCGATCAGACCGCCCTTGCTGTGCGCCACGATCAGGACGTCGCGGAGGTCGTGCTCCTCGAGGTACCGGACGACCTCGTCCGCCGACGTCGGCACGGGTCGGACGTTGTGTCGGAGGACGGGCAGGACGTGCACCGGGTGGCCGTGGTCGTGGAGTGCGTCCATCAGCGGCCGCATGAAGTGCCAGGTCTCGTAGACCCCCGGGACCACGACCACCGGAGGCCGATCGCCGTCGAGGTAGTCCTCGGCCGTGGTCGGCCCGAGGCTCTGCACCTGCCACCGCACGGCGTACGCCCAGTCGCGTGCCGCCCACACGGCGCGTGTGGACAACCGGACGGGAGGCACGGATCGCCCGGCAGCGCCCGCCCGCGTCGTCGGGATGGTCGGCTCGCTCATCGGATGCGCTCCGGGTCGGAGCGGTCGACCGAGCGTGCCCGGTACGTCCGGTACGCCCGGTACGCCCGGCACTCCGGGAACGCCCGGCGGCGCACGGGCAGCCCGTCCACCGATCCAGTCCCGACCGTCGCATGCACGACAGCGACGCTACGCGCGGGTCCACAGTGCCGCGTCAGCGTCGTCATCGGCCACGCATAGCCGGGCGGTGTGCACTCGTCCACATGGACGACAGCACACGTACGATCCCGCCGGCTGCGACGCCGACCCCGGGAGATCCCCGGTCACTGCCCCACTCCCAGTCACCGTCCGGCGACCAGCACCACGCCGCCGCACCGGACGGCTGGGGCGCCGCACCCGCCGCGGCACCGAACGAGTGGGACGCCGCGCCGACCGCGACCACGACCCGAGCACCCGGCGCCGAACCGTCCGCCGCAGACCCGTACGCGGCGGAGTGGAACACCGCACAGCAGACGCCGACGCCCTGGTACGGCCAGGCGGGCACCCCTCGATCGACGAAGCCCCGGCCCCCGTGGTTCTGGCCCGTCGTCGCCACGGCCGTCGGCGTGGGCGCCCTCCTCGCCGGTGGCGGCATCGGCTTCGCGGTCGGACACGCGATCAGCGGCCAGTCACAGGGCACCTCGCAGTTCCCGGGCCGTGGGACGAACGGGTTCCCCGGGTACGGCGGCGGGACCGGCCAGTTCCCCGGCGGGACCCAGGGCGGCGGCACGGGGACGCAGGACGGCACGGGTTCGGGCTCCGAGGGCGGCACAGGCACCGGATCCGGCTCTGGCAGCTGACCCGTCCGCGGCACTACGCTTCGCGCATGCGGAAGGTCACCTCAGGGCTCTTCACCTCGGTCGACGGCGTCGTCGGCTCGCCCAACCTGTTCCAGCACGACAGCTTCGACGAGGAGCTCGGTGCGGGCATGACGGCGTTCATGTCCCGCACCGACACCGTCCTGCTCGGCCGGAACAGCTATCTCGAGTGGGCCGACTGGTGGCCCAGCCACGCCGACGACCCCTTCGGCCGGTGGATCAACCCGATGCCGAAGTTCGTCGCATCGACCACGCTCGGCGATGACCTGGCGTGGGAGAACAGCACCAGGATCACCGGCGACCTCGACGACTTCGTCCGCGACCTCAAGCAGCAGGACGGCGGCGACATCGCGGTCACGGGGAGCATCTCCGTCGTCCGGCACCTGCTGTTCGCGGGGCTCCTCGACGAGCTGCAACTCATGATCCACCCCGTGGTGGCCGGCTCCGGACGGCGGCTCTTCGAGCCGACCGACCCGCACACGCGCCTGACGCTCGTCGACAGCACGGTGACGAGCAAGGGGAACGTCCTCAACACTTACGCGCGGCGCGACGCCTGACGGAGGCGATCCGCGCCTCCCGGCCGGATCCGCGGTGAACACCGCGGTCATCGGAGGGGCCTGAGCGCGCGTACCCTCGGAGGCGACCATCCGCCGTCCGAGGAAACCAGGGAGCACATGCCGCAGGACACCCGCCCACACGTCGTCATCGTCGGTGGAGGCTTCGCCGGCATCGCGGCCATGCGGGAGCTCGCGGACGCCGACGTCCGGGTCACGCTCGTCGACCGCCACGTCTACAACATGTTCCAGCCCCTCATGTACCAGGTGGCGACCGGCGGCCTGAACGCCGGCGACGTGACCTACTTCCTCCGCAGCCTAAGGGCGAAGCAGTCGAACGCGGACTTCCGGCACGGGCTCCTCACCGGTATCCGGACCGACGAGCGCATCGCGGAGATGAGCGACGGCGAGCACCTGCACTACGACTGGCTGATCCTCGCGAACGGCGTGAACACGAGCTACTTCGGCACGCCCGGCGCGTACGAGTACGCCTACTCGATGTACTCCCGTTCCCAGGCCCTCCGGATCCGCGACGAGCTGTTCACCCGGCTCGAGGAAGCAGCGGCGAACCAGGGGCCGGACGAGATCAAGATCGTGATCGTCGGCGGTGGGGCGACCGGCGTCGAGATGGCCGGTGCGCTCGCCGAGCTCCGCGACCAGGCGCTCGTCGGCGCCTACCCCGAGATCGAGCGCGGCAACATCTCGATCACGCTCGTGCACCGCAGCGGGGAGCTCCTCAAGCCGTTCGCCCCGCGGCTGCGTCGGTACGCGGCGAAGGTCCTGCGCAAGCGCGGCGTCGTGCTGCGCCTGAACACGGGCGTCGCCGAGGTGCGTCCGGACGGGGTCGTCACCGAGTCGGGCGAGGTCATCCCGGCGTCGCAGGTGATCTGGGCGACCGGGGTCGCGGCGCACAAGGAGGTCTCGGGCTGGGGCATGCCGCAGACCCACGGCGGACGCATCCAGGTGAACGACGACCTCAGCGTGAAGGGCGTCGAGCGGGTGTTCTCGGCCGGGGACATCGCGGCGCAGGACGACGCCCTCGCCCAGCTCGCGCAGCCGGCGCTCCAGGGCGGTCGGCACGTGGCGCGGCAGATCAAGCGTCTGCTCCACGGGAAGTCGACCGAGCACTTCACGTACTTCGACAAGGGCACGATGGCGACGATCGGCACGAACGCCGCTGTCGCGCAGCTCCGTGGCGGGATCACCATGGTCGGCCCGGTCGCGTGGGCGGCCTGGGTCGCGGTGCACATCGCCTCGCTGCTCGGCAACGGCAACCGGCTGTCGACCCTGTCGCACTTCTTCGTGCGGTACCTGTGGTTCATGCGGAAGCGGGCGATCCCGATCGTCGGCGACGTCCGGCCCGTACGGCCGAACGGCGACCGCGAGCCCGAGCCGTGGCAGATGCAGAAGGCCGAGTAGCGCAGGGGCGGTGCGGGCGGCCGCGGGGCTGGGCGGCCGTGAGGCCGCCGGGGGGGGCCGCCGGGACGCCGGGGGCTGTGAGGCCGGGCCGCCGCTGCGGAACGACGCGGCCGCTGTCGCACGACAACGGCGCTGTCGCTCCTCGCACCGACGCACAACCGGCGAACGCAACCAACGACGCGACCGTCGTCGCACGACAACGACGGCGTC
Organism: uncultured Curtobacterium sp.; assembly: GCA_913778205.1. GTDB lineage: Bacteria > Actinomycetota > Actinomycetes > Actinomycetales > Microbacteriaceae > Curtobacterium. The sequence continues at coordinate 45,707 of CAJYUW010000043.1, read as the reverse complement.
GCTCCTCGCACAGACGCACAACCGGCGAACGCACCCAACGACGCGACCGCTGTCGCACGACAACGACGGCGTCGCTCCTCGCGCAGACACACAACCGGCGAACGCAACCAACGACACGACCGTCGTCGCACGACAACGGCGCTGTCGCCCCTCGCGCCGACCACAACCGGCGCACGCAACCATTCCTCGCACAGACGCACCACCGGCGCACGCAACCAGCGACACGACCGCTGTCGCACGACAACGACGGCGGCACTGTCGCTCCTCCCACCGACGCACAACCGGCGAACGCAACCAACGACGCGACCGTCGTCGCACGACAGCTCGAGACCCTGAGGATCCGCCTGGGTACCCTCCTGCGCGGCCGCGCCGTCGCGGATTCGGCGGCCGCGTCGTCGCGGAACCGGCAGCCACGATCGCCGCGGAGACCGCCGCGACGGTCGTCCAGCCGACGTCCCAGCAGGGGATCGCACCGGGCGAACGACGGTTCCTGGAGGACCTCGCACCGAGCGACTCGACGCCCGGACGGGACACGTGCACCCCGTTCGTTGAGCCTCCTCTTACCTGGACCGGGCATCCTGTAACGATCAGGTCACGGTCCGCCCGACGGATCGCGCAGCAGAACGATCTCGCAGGAGGCGACGTGGCGACCACCACGATCTCGCCGGAGCGGACCCGCAGCACCTCCGCACCGGCCGACACCGACGGCAGCACGCGCGCCGACCGAGCCGCGCGCGCCGGAACGAGCGGCAGCGGGCGTACGACTCCCCCGCCGCCGCTCACGCACCGGGCACCCGCACTGGACGGGCTGCGGACGATCGCGATCCTCGCCGTGATCCTCTACCACCTGCACGTCCCGCACTTCGACGGCGGGTTCATCGGCGTCACGGTGTTCTTCGTCCTGTCCGGCTTCCTGATCACCACGCTGCTGCTCGGCGAGCACCGCAAGACCGGTCGGATCCGGCTCGGGGCGTTCTGGGGCAAGCGCGTCCTCCGGCTCTACCCGGCACTCATCGCCTTCGTCCTCGTCGGTCTCGCGCTCTGGAACTGGGTCGGCGACTACAAGGGTGCGACGTTCTCCCCCGGCGAGGCCGCGTTCATCGCCCTGAGCTACACCGGCAACCTCTTCCGCTCGTTCTGGGACACCACGCAGGGCGTGTTCGCGCACACGTGGAGCCTGTCGATGGAGGAGCAGTTCTACCTCGTCTGGCCGCCGGTGCTCGTGCTCCTCTTCGCGATCCGGTCGCGACGGCGGTGGCTCATGGCGGGCCTCGGCGTCGTGATCGTCGGCGCCTCGGTCGCGTCCTGGCTCAGCTACACGAAGCCCAACGGCGGGTCGACGCCCGACGTGTACTTCTCCCCGGTGCTCGGCGTGGTCCCGCTCGCGACCGGGTGCCTCCTCGCGCTGATGCTCGACGACGAGCGCGTCCGACGGGTCGCCGCGGGCATCGCCGGACACCTGGCGAGCTGGATCGGCCTGGCCGCACTCGTCGGCGTCCTGCTCTGGATCGACGGCGACTGGACGCAGCACGCCGCGACGTTCGGCGTGGTGCTCCCCGTCACCGGTCTCGTGTCGGCCGTGCTGATCGGCGGGCTCGTCTCCGTCCGCACCCCGGTGTCGGCAGCGCTCTCGTGGACGCCGATGTCCTGGTTCGGACGTCGGGTGTCGTACTCGGCGTACCTCTGGCACCCGCTCGTGATCGCCCTGCTCGGGACGTTCGCGATCGGTGCGTGGGGCAAGGTCTGGCTGATCGGGGCCGCGCTCCTCGTGGCAGTTGGTGCTGCCTACGCGGTCGAGGTGCCGGTCGAGAAGGCCCGCAAGCGTGTCCGCGAGGCCAAGCGTCTCGTCGCCGCGGACCGCGCCGCGCGCGAGCACGCCACGGCGTAGCTCCGGCAGCGGCTGCCGCCCGCGCCCATCGATCGGACGGGAGGCCCGTGGCGGCGCCGCCACGGGCCTCCCGGCCGCTTGGTGGTCGCGGCGCAACCGATCGACGAACGCGCGCGTCTCGACGTCCCGTACGTCGATCGACGACTGCGAGGTCCTCACGCGCACGGTACGTGATCTCGACTGCCGTCGGAGCATCCGGGCAGTCGAGCGTGGCTCGCTCATGGGTCGGCTATCGGTACTTGCGTGAGAACCAACCGGGACTTCTGCCCGTCGTCCGCCGAACGAGTATGCCCAACAGGCTGACGACGACCACCGCGACCACCGTTCCTGCTCCGACCGGGCCGGCAAGAAGCAGGTTCGGTGCCGATTCATCGCTGCTGAGGAGTACGACCAGTCCGCCGGCCGCGTTGAGTGATCCGTGCCCGAACACCGCAGGCCAGACCGATGTGCTCCAGATCCGAGACCAACCGATGACGACGCCGACTGCGGTACAGCCGGCGATCATCGCGACGACCCCGAGCGAGTTCGGTTGGTCGAAGTTGTAGCCGAGGAGGATCAACGGAGCGTGCCAGGCACCCCAGACGGCGCCGGTGAGCAGGACTGCGGGCCAGTTTCCGAGCGGTTGCAGCTCGGGTTCCGAACGGTTGCAGCTCGGGGAGGAGCCAGCCGCGCCATCCGATTTCTTCGCCGAAGGCCAGGAACCCGTTCAGCACTGCGGCGATGGGGATCGAGACCAGCTGCACGATCACGAGAGTGCGAACCGGGACTGCCCTCGACACGTTCTCCGGAAGTGCTGCCGCGAATCCGCTGAACTCGTCGAGGTCGAGCTGGACGAGGCCGAGCCAGGCAGAGGTCGCGAGGCCTGCCGCGACCAGCAGCGGGAGGAAGACGACCGCTGCGACGGTCAGGACGATCGTTCTGGTGGCGGGTTCCAGCGGCCACATCCGGAGACGTCGTACCTGGGCGCCGAGAGTGCCGCGGTCGAACGTCAGCGTCGTCAGCGTGGTCGCGAGCAGTGGGGTGAACATCACCATCGGGAGCACCCAAGCCGTTGCAGGCGAGGCGAGGCCGCGTGCATCGATCCACAACGGTAGGCAGACGAGCCAGGCGAGCAGGAACGACGCGACCAGGAAGAAGCCGACCGGCGCCCAGCGCACGTTGTGTGGCAGAGGATGCGCGTTCATCGGAGTGCGTCCACGAGACCGGGGACGTCGTCGCATTCGAGGATGAGCGTCGAGCCGTCCCGCATCTGCAGTTTCGCTGCGGACCCTCCGCGCTGGAACACTGCCGGTGGTTTGCCAGGAGCACGGCGGATACCGACGCCGCCGTACCCGGCTGGATCGATGGTCGTCGCGCTGACCGAGGTGATCTGCCCCGTCAGGACGGTCTTGCGGAAGAACGGTGTCAGCTGGATCAGGAGTCTGCCGTCCCGCACGGTGATCAAGAGCGATTGCGTTGCTGCGCTCAGTCCGAGCGCAGTACCGACACTCCGTGCGACGACCAGTGCACTGGCGTCGGCGCCGCTCCGGGTGGGCAACGAGGGGATGGAGACGGCGAGCCCAGCGGCGCTCCCGGCTGTGATGACGACGCCGAGGATCCTGATCCAGCTCGGTGCGAGATGACGCTCATGGAACACGGCTGATCGCTTTCTCCTGTGTGGGAATGTTGGGCTGCGTTGTGACGGGATGTGCGTCGCCTCGGCGCGGCAGCACCCTGCGAAGCGCGCGGAGGTCGGTGTCTACGGGAAGCACCAGCAGGGTCAGCGCGGCGAACATCACCATCGAGAAGGAGCTGACCCCCATGAAGAGGATGATTCCGAAGTGGAGCGCGGCTCCACATGGGTAGAGCACCCGTGTTCGGAACCATCGCGGCAGCACCGGCGAGATCGCGATGGTGAATTCCGTCGCCATCACTGCGAACGTCAACAGCGCGCTGAGCAGCCGCTGCGCAGTCAGTGGGTACGGAATCTTGTTGCTCCTGTTCGCCACAGGCCTGATCCCCTGGCTGACCGCAGTACCGGTTAGCCGGGATCGTCCCTCAGCCTGCATGTCCGATGCGCACCATGTTAGCCACACAATTGCACTGTGTCAACCAGAAACATGTGAAATGCGCTCGGATGAGGGCTGACGCCGGCGCCGCTACGAGCCCCCGCCCGTGACCAGTCCGCACTGGGGACCACGCACGCGACGATCGAGGGGTGGGTGGCGTCGGGTCGGGTCGGGGTAGCACGACGCGTGCGGCAGCCGCGCGGTCGAGGAATGGCTCACCCGGCTGAACGGACCGCCGCCCGACCGTGCAACGGGTCCGACCGCCGCGTGCGCAGCACACCGGACGCGAGCGCGATGCCGAGCAGCACCACGAGCCCGCCCACCGGCTCGTTCCACCGCAGCGGCTCCCCGAGCACGAGGACCCCGAGCGCGACCCCGACGACCGGCGTCAGGTACGTCACCGTGGACGCCCGCCCCGCTCCCCACGCGCCGACCAACCGCGTGTTCCAGGCGTACGCCAGCCCCGTGCCCACCGCACCGAGCGCGACCATCGCCGCCACGATCCTCCAGTCCAGCCGGACCGGACCGGTCGCGATGACTGGCGCGACGAGCAGCATGAGGACGGCTGCCAACGAGAGCTGCACCGTCGCGACGGTCGTCGGGTCCTGCCCGCTGCCGACGCCGAAGCGGCGGAGCCAGGCCAGGCCGACGCCGTACGACGCGGTCATGCCGAGCAGCGCCACCTGGCCGGGGACGGTCGCGAGCACCGCGGGGTCGCCGACGAGGTCCCACGGGCCGACGAGCACGAGGACGCCAACGATCCCGAGCACGATCCCGGCGACCTGCCGACGATTGAGCCGTTCAGCCGGCACGAGCACGGCGAGCGCCAGGAGCGTCATGATCGGCGTCGTCGCGTTGTAGATGCTCGCGAGGCCGGACGGAACCGTCTGCTCGGCCCACGCCATCAGCGACGACGGCACCGCGTTGAGGAACACCGCGACGACGAGCAGGTGGCCCCACACCCGCGGCTCCCGCGGCCACCGCCGACGCGTCACGAGCAGCACGACGACGAGCGTCAGCGCGCCGAGCACGGTTCGCACCGTGGCGACCTGCTGGGGTGCGAGTCCTTCGAGGCCGATCTTCGCGAAGAAGAAGCTCGAACCCCAGGTGAGGGCGACGAGGACGTAGAGGAGGGCGTTCACGAGGGCTAGCATCGAGCACCACCGCACATGTGTCGAACGCATGTGCCTCATGCCGACATGAGGAGCACGCATGACCGTCTCGATCCCGCAGCTCCGCGCGTTCACGGCCACCGTCGACGCGGGTTCGTTCACGGGCGCTGCCGCCGCACTCGGCATCGGGCAGTCCGCCGTCTCGCACGCCGTCGCGGGGCTGGAGCGCGAGGTCGGCGGTGCCGTCGTGCACCGCGGCGGCTCCGCCACCGCCACGCCGCTCGGGGAACGCCTGCTCGCGCACGCCCGCAGCGTGGTCGCTTCGGTCGACGCCCTGGAGGCCGTGGTCCGGCCCGCTACGACCCGCGGCACGGTGCGGCTCGCGGCCGTGCCGACGGTGTGCCAGGGCCTCGTCCCGCGCCTCCGCGAGCTGTGGGCCGTGGTGCTGCCCGATGTCGAGGTGCAGGTGTACGAGGGTGACGACGACGAGATGCCCGAGTGGCTGGAGGCCGGCACCGTCGACGCCGCCGTGCTCGTCGACCCGTCCCCCGTCCCGACCGGCGCGGTGGTGGTCGCGCGGGACGAGATGGCGGCCGTCGTGCGCCGGGACCACCCGCTCGCGAGCCAGACCGCCCTGACGCTCGACGACCTGCACGAGGACGGCCTCGTCGCGGGCGGCGGCGGGTGCGAGGTGCAGATCCAGCGCCTGCACGAGCTCGACGGGCAACCGTTCCGGTGGGCCCACCGCGTGCGGGAGATGAGCACGATGTTCGGGATGATCCAGCGGGGCGAGGGCGTGTCGATCGTCCCGACGCTCGGCCGGGGCATGCTCCCCGAGGACCTCGTGATGCTGCCGCTCGAGCGACGGCTGACCCGGACGCTCGTGCTCAGCGGGCCGGCGTCCCGGCCGTGGCACCCGCTCGCGCAGGCGCTCGTCGACGCCCTGGGGCCGGCCCCGCTGTGACGCCCGGAGGCCGTCGTCGGCAGGATGGACCGATGGCCGAGACGTACGTGAAGACCTTCACCGACCCCGACGAGGCGACCGCCGAGGCCGCCGGACTGGAGTGGCTCGCCGAGGCCGAGGACGCCGGCGGGACGCGCATCGCCCGGGTCCTCGCCCACCCGGAGCCGCGGGTGCTGCACCTCGAGCAGATCAGCGACGGAGCCCCGACCTCCGACCAGGCCGAGCGCTTCGGCCGGTCGCTCGCCCACACGCACGCGTCCGGCGCTGCGCACTGGGGCGCTCCCTCGCCGGGCTTCCCGCAACCGGGGCCGCTCCGGATGGGGCGGTCGCGCACGGCGTTCGTGTCCGCCGCGGAGGCGCCCGACACGTGGGGCGAGTTCTTCGCCGAGTACCGGATCCGCGACTACGTCTCCCGGATCGTCGACCAGGGCGGGTTCGACGGGTCCGAGGCCGCGGTGTTCGAACGGGTGGCCGCGCGACTCGAGGACGGCGAGTTCGGGTCGCCGCAGCCCGCGCTCGTCGGGGACGGTCCCGCACGGCTGCACGGCGACCTCTGGGCCGGGAACGTCCTCTGGCCGACGCCGGGCCAGCCGGTCGACGGCACGACCCCGACCGGCGCGGTGCTCATCGACGCGAACCCGCACGGCGGGCACGCCGAGACGGACCTCGCGCTCCTCGGACTCTTCGGGCTCCCGCGGCTCGAGACCGTGCTCGCCGCCTACGACGAGGAGTCCCGGCTCGCCGACGGCTGGCGGGACCGCGTGGAGCTGCACCAGCTCGCCCCGCTGCTCCTGCACGTGTTCCTGTTCGGCGGCTCGTACCGGCAGGCGGCGCTCGGGGCGGCACGGCGCTACGCGTGACGGGGACGCCGGCTGGGCAGCGAGCGCAGCGGGGCGGGCACAGAGGGGCGGCCGCGCGCACAACCAAAGTCGTTCCGCACCACGGATGATCGCGGTGCGGATTGACTTTGGTTGTGCGACACCGCGTCAACGCGCGGTACGCGCGACGGGGACGTCCGCCCGCAGGTCTTAGGGAGCGCTAAGGTCCTCCATCGGACGGTTCGGGGAACACCCGGGAACCTCATCGTCATGACCACGTTCCCGACCCCCGTGACCGACCGTCGCGAGCGCGCACACCCGGAAAGGGCCACCGCCTCCCGGGACCGCCGCCCGCCCCTCGCTCGCCTGTTCCTCGGCGAGCGCGAGGACGCCCGCTGGCTCCGGCCCGCGTTCTGGGCGCTCCTCGCCCTGACCGCCGTCGTGTACCTCTGGGACCTCAGCATCTCCGGGTACGCCAACAGCTTCTACGCCGCCGCCGTGCAGGCCGGCACGAAGTCGTGGGAGGCGTTCTTCTTCGGCTCGCTCGACTCGTCGAACTTCATCACGGTCGACAAGCCGCCCGCGTCGCTCTGGGTGATGGTGCTGTCGGCGAGGCTGTTCGGCTTCTCGTCGTTCAGCCTGCTGCTGCCCCAGGCGCTGATGGCGGTCGGCTCGGTCGCGCTCGTGTGGGGCACCGTCCGCCGCACCCTCGCCCGCCTCGGCGCGACCACCGCGAACGTCGGGGCGCTGCTCGCCGGCTTCGTCGTCGCGGCGACCCCGGCGGCGGCGCTGATGTTCCGGTTCGACAACCCGGACGCGCTGCTCGTGCTGCTCATGACGGCGGGCGCGTACTGCACCGTGCGGGCGCTCCCCCGCGGCAGCTGGAGGTGGATCGCCCTCGCCGGGGTCGCCCTCGGCTTCGCGTTCCTCACGAAGATGCTGCAGGGACTCCTCGTCCTGCCGGCGTTCGGCCTCGTGTACCTGTTCGCCGCCCGGACGAGCTGGGGTCGTCGCGCGGTCGGACTCGGCATCGCCGCGGTGTCGCTCGTGGTCTCGGCCGGCTGGTGGGTCGTCGCCGTGTGGCTGTGGCCCGCCGACGCCCGTCCGTACATCGGCGGATCGACGAACAACACCGTGCTCGACCTGGTGTTCGGCTACAACGGCCTCGGCCGGATCTTCGGCGGCTCGGGCAACGGCGGCGGCGGGATGGGCGGCGGCACGGCGGGCTCGTCGTTCGGCGGTGCGACCGGACTGGACCGCCTGTTCTCGTCCGAGATGGGCCTCGAGATCAGCTGGCTCCTGCCCGCGGCGCTCCTCGCGCTCGTGCTCGGTCTGATCGTCGTCGGTCGACGGCACCTCGGCGACCCGGTCCGCGTCGGCCTCGTGCTCTGGGGCGGCTGGCTCGTCGTCACCGGCCTCGTCTTCTCGTTCATGTCCGGGACGATCCACCCGTACTACACGGTCGCCCTCGCCCCCGCGATCGCCGGCCTCGTCGGCACCGGCGGCGCCCTCCTCTGGAGCGTCCGCGACCGGGTCATCGGACGTCTCGGCCTCGCCGGGATGATCGGCATCACCGCCTACTGGGGCTTCTGCCTCCTGAACGAGAACCCGACCTGGCTGCCCTGGCTCCGCTGGGTGGTGCTCGTCGGCGGGCTCCTGTCGACCGCGGCGATCCTCGTCGGCAGCGTCCCGACGCTCCGCAAGCTCGTCACGGTCGGCGTCCTGGCCGGCACGCTCTTCGGACTCACCGGCACGACCGCGTACGCCCTCGCCACCACGACCGTCGCGCACTCCGGATCGATCCCGAGCGTCGGTCCGTCGGGCAGCGGCTCCGGCGGGATGGGCGGCACGGGCGGCGGTCAGCCGGGAGGCACGGGAGGCCCCGGCGGATCGGCCCCCGGGACCGACAGCGACAGCTCCGACAGCAGCACCGACGGCACCCGGCAGGGGCCCGGCGGCACGCCGCCGGGCGGGACCTCCGGCGAAGCGCCCGAGGGCACGACCGGCGAGGCCCCGTCGATGCCGGACGGCACGTCCGGCGGCCAGGGCGGCACGGGCAGTGACGGAGCCGGCACCGGCACCCAGGAGGGATCCGGCGACGCGACGTCCGACGGCGGGTCGGGGACGGGCCTCCCGGCCGGTGGCGGCGCGATGGGAGGCGGCGGCGCGTCGACGTCGTCGGCCCTGAAGAAGCTGCTGCAGGCCACGGACACGACCTGGGCCGCTGCGGTCAACGGTTCGCAGTCGGCGGCGCAGCTCGAGCTCGACACCGACACCGCCGTGATGGCGATCGGTGGCTGGTCGAGCGACCCGGCACCCACGCTCGCCGAGTTCAAGGCGTACGTGGCCGAGGGCAAGATCGCGTACTACGTCTCCTCCGGCTCCGGCTGCGGGATGGGCGGTGGCAGCTCCACGGCCTCGGCGATCCAGGAGTGGGTCGCGGCGAACTACAGCAGCACCACGGTCGGTGGCTCCACGGTCTACGACCTGAGCAGCCAGAAGTGATGCGCGACGAGGGCGCGGATAGGCTCGCCGACATGGCCGGCACCCCGCTGCAGCGCACCGACGGCTCCCCCGTCCGCGCCCTCGTCGTCGACGACGAGCACGCGCTCGCCGACGCCGTCGCCCTCGCGTTCGAGGGCGACGGCTGGGCCGTGCGCGCGGTGCACCGGGGGCGGGACGTGCTCTTCGCGGCTCGGGAGTTCCAGCCCGACGTCATCGTCCTCGACGTCATGCTGCCGGACATCGACGGGTTCGAGGTGCTCGAACGGCTCCGCGACGCGCGGGACGACGTCCGCGTGCTGTTCCTCACCGCGCGGGACGCCCCCGAGGACCGGCTCGCCGGACTCACCGGCGGCGACGACTACCTCACGAAGCCGTTCGGGATCGCCGAACTGCTCGTCCGCGCGCGCATCCTCGCCCGTACCTCGGCCCGGGTGGCGGCGTCCGGAGCGGCCGGGCTCGTGGTCGGTGACCTGCACCTCGACGAGGACGCCCGCGCCGTGGTCCGGGGCGGTTCGCCGCTGGAGTTGACCCCGACGGAGTACGAGCTCCTCCGCTACCTCGCTCGGAACGCGAACCGGGTGCTGTCCCGGGAGCACATCCTGGCGAACGTGTGGGGGATGGACTTCGGGGCGTCGTCGAACCTCGTCGACATGTACGTGTCGTACCTGCGGAAGAAGCTCGACGCCGGGCGTGAGCCCATGCTGCAGACCGTCCGCGGGGCCGGCTACGTGCTCCGCCCGACGACGTGAGCCGGTCCGGGGCGGCGCGGGCGTCGGCGCGGGTGCCGTCGCTGCGGTGGCGGATCGTGGGGGCCGTCGCGCTCCTGCTCGTCGTGACGAACGTCGTGGTCGGGGCGGTCACCGTGGTGGCCTTCCGGGAGTACCTCGTCGACCGGTTGGACGCGGAGCTCGCCACGGCTGCGGGCCGTGTCATCGGGGACGGGAGGCCGCCAGGGTCGGGGTCGTCGGGGTCGTCGGGGTCGTCGGGGTCGTCGGGGTCGGGGTCGGGGTCGGGGTCGTCGGGGTCGGGGTCGTCGGGGTCGTCGTCTGGCTCCGCTGCCGGGCAGCCGGATCCGGACAACGAGTTCATCGGTGCACCGGGGCAGGCCGCCGGGACGGTCGTGGCCGTCCTGCGCTCCGGCTCCACCGTGCTCGCCGGGTACACCGACAGCGAGGGTCGGCAGCACGGACTCACCACCGCACAGGAGCGCACGCTCTCGGCGATCGACCGCGACGGCACGCCGGTCACGGTCCGGCTCGGAGCGCTCGGAGCGTACCGGGCGCAGGCCGTCGGCAGCGGCGGGGACGTCTTCGTCACCGCGCTCCCCCTCGGGGCGCTCGACTCGACCATCACCCGGCTCGCCCTGGTCTTCGGCGGCGTCACCCTGCTCGGTCTCCTCGTCGCCGCATGGGCCCTGGCGCTCACCGTGCGACGAGCACTCCGACCGCTCGAGCACGTCGCAGGCGTCGCGACCGACGTCGCCGCGCTCGACCTCGATCGCGGCGACACGGACATCACCGCCCGCGTCGCACCGTCGGACCTCACCGCGAACCGCGAGGTCGGTCAGGTCGGCACCGCGCTCAACCGCCTGCTCGACCACGTCGGTCGGGCGCTCACCGTCCGCCGCGAGGCCGAGCAGGGCATGCGGACCTTCGTCGCCGATGCCTCCCACGAGCTCCGCACGCCGATCGCCACCGTCCGGGCCTACGCCGAGCTCTCGACGACCTCGACCGACCTCGACGCGGTGCACACGAACGTCGGGAGGATCGCGACCGAGGCCGTCCGCATGGGTGACCTCGTCGAGGAACTGCTGCTGCTCGCCCGGCTCGACGCCCGCGCACTCGCCGGGACCCCGCCGCTCGCCGTCGACGCGGTCGACCTGACCTCGATCGTGATCGAGGCGACGATGGACGCCCGCACGACAGCGCCGGGCCACCGCTGGACGCTCGAGGTCGACGACGACCCCGTCATCGTGGACGGCGACGCGGCACAGCTCCGCCGACTCGTGCGGAACCTGCTCTCGAACGCCGCGCAGCACACGCCGAGCGGCTCGGCCGTCGTGGTGTCCCTGCGGCGCGTACCGGGAGCAGCGCAGCCCTCCGTGCGACTCGTCGTCGCGAACGACGGCCCGCCGATCGACCCCGCGCTCCTGCCGACCCTGTTCGACCGGTTCACGCGTGGTGAGGCCTCACGATCACGGGAGCACGGGACGAGCGGCCTCGGTCTGGCGATCGTGCAGGCGGTGGCCTCGGCGCACGACGGGACGGTCCGGGTGGCGTCGGACCCGGGCCGGACGGCCTTCACCGTCGACCTGCCTGCGGCCAGCTGACGGACGGAAGGATGACGACGTGCGGGGACGCCGCGGTGTGCGTATGCTGTATGTCAGACGATCGGGGGCGATGATGCCGAAGGACTACACCCACTTGCCCGCCACTCCGCGCGCCGAGGACCTCGTGGTCGAGGTCCCCGCGTTCGAGGACGACCGGCCACAGCCCGAGCCGGAACCGCCCGCGGCCGCACCCGAGCTCGTCGCCGCGACGCGCTTCGCTTAGACGTCCCACGCCGCGCCGACGATCCGACGGACGCAGCTCCGCGCCGGCGTGTGGATCGCCGGCGTGCCGATCGCCGCGCTCGTCGTCGTCGCCGTCGTGCAGGTGGTGCTGGGCATCACCGGCTGAGGAGCCTCGCTCCCGGCGGGACGAACCCGGATCGTCGCACCTCTGCGCGACGGAAGACCGGACGTCAGACGATCGTCCAACACCGTGCCCGATCGCGTGCACACCGGTCGGGGCCGACGCAGGCTGGTACCTGTCCGAGCAAGACGGCCCCCGACGGGGTCACCACTGCAGAGATGGGAAGCACGATCATGAACTCGTTCAAGCGCAAGTCCCTCGCCCTCGCCACCGGCACCGCCATCACCGGTGCCGTCATCACCGGCGCCCTCGTCGCCGGCCCCGCACAGGCAGCGGAGCCGGCACCGAGCTCCTCGACCGCCGATGTCGGCGGCAGCGTGAACGTCAACCTCGACCCCGTCGCCATCGTCAACGCGATCGCCGACGCCGTCAACGACCAGAGCGACCGCGGCGGCGCCGTGCAGGCTGCGCTGGACGTCGGGTACTGGAACGCCGGCAACCCCGATCGCCTGACGGTGGCCGTCGTGAACAAGAACCAGGACATCTCGGTCCAGGGCGACGTGGCGGACGCGCAGTCGATCGACATCAAGGGCGGGAACTACGTCATCTACTGGTTCAAGGGTCCCGGCACGATCACCAACAACGGTGACGGTGGCTGGCTGAACTGGGGTGCGTTCGGCAACATCGAACGCATCGACAACGTCATCCACGTGAACGGCGGCTGACCGACCGACTCCTCCGAACGCCCCCTGGGACCGTCCGGTCTCAGGGGGCGTCGTCGTCCGCGCCGGCGCCGAGCTCGGGCAGCTGTCCGACGCCGTTCGTGCGTGCCCGGATCCACCCCTTCACGAAGGCGATCGACACGAGGGCGGTCCGGTTCGGCGCCTTCCATGTGCGCATGAGCCGGCCGAGGTGCCAGGCGACGGCCTGACGGCTGTAGGACGTCTCGCTGGCGATCTCGTCGTTCGAACGACCCTGCGCCGCGAGCGCGAGCATCCGCTCCTCGGACTCGTCGAGTCCCGGAGCCCGCGCGATCAGATCGATCGCGCCGAGGTCGACCGCCGGTGCGCTGGTCGCGGCTCCCCGCCGCCGCTCCTGCGACCACGCCTCGGCCCAGCACGAGCCGAGTTCGTGGGCGACCAGCGATGCGCGGCTCATCGCGAGCATCGTCCGGCTGGCACGGTCGACCGTGCCGGCGTGGTCGCGGGCGGCGGTGTGCATCACGAGGGCGAAGACCCGGATCGCCGGCAGCGCGCCACGGAGGACGACGGAGAAGTCCACGCGCGGGTCCTGCGCGCGGTCGGCCGCCACCTGTCGGAGACGAGCGAGGCACGCCGGGTCGACCGGCTCGCCCCGCTCGACGGAACGCAACGCCGCCGGCAGCACGATGGGCACGATCTCGACGTAGCGCTCGCGGAGCCAGTCGTGCCCGGTGCGTCGGATCCCGTGCAGCGGTGGTTCGAGCAGGAGCGCCTCGAACTCGGCGCACCGCTCGTCGAGCGCCAGCCCCAGCCGCTCGCCCGGGAGCAGCGTGGCGGGTCGCTGGGCGTCGTCGCGCTCGGTCGTCATCGTGCGTCGACCGTATCCGGACGACACCTGTCGTGTCCGGTCGTTCACCGGGAGTTCGTTCTTACGCGGGCCACAGCCTCCTGCCGCGGTGCGCATGACCCCACTGCCGAACCTGATCGGCATGACGGAGACGAACCAGCCCCTCGACATCGACATCGTCGTCCCCTGCTACAACGAGCAGGACACGCTCGCCGCGCACGTGCGACGACTGCACTCGTTCTGTCGGACGTCGATGCACCACACCTGGCGGATCACGATCGCCGACAACGCCTCGACCGACGACACCGCGAGGATCGCCGACGACCTCGCCGCGATGCTGCCGGAGGTCCACGCCGTGCACCTGGCGGCGAAGGGTCGTGGCCGGGCGCTCAAGGCGGTGTGGGGCGCGTCCGAGGCGCAGGTCCTCGTGTACGTCGACGAGGACCTCTCGACGGACCTCGCCGCGCTCGAACCCCTCGTGGCTCCCCTGCTGTCCGGCCACTCGGACCTCGCGATCGGCACGCGGCTCGCCGGGTCCTCGCGCGTCGTGCGCGGCAGCAAACGCGAGTTCATCTCCCGCTCGTACAACCTGCTCCTCCGGACGACTATGGGCGTGGCGTTCTCGGACGCGCAGTGCGGGTTCAAGGCCGTCACCCGCGAGGCCGCGCAGCACCTCCTCCCCCTCTGCGAGGACGACGCCTGGTTCTTCGACACCGAGCTCCTGGTGCTCGCCGAGCACGCCGGGCTCCGCGTCCACGAGGTCCCGGTCGACTGGGTGGACGACGTCGACTCCTCGGTGCACATCGCCTCGACCGCGACCGAGGACCTGAGGGGGATGTGGCGCGTGTCCCGCGGGCTGGCGTCCGGCCGGATCCCCGTCGCAGAGGTCTACGAGGCGATCGGACGCCGGCCGTTCACCCCGCCGCACGTCGGCATCCTCGGCCAGGTCCTGCGCTTCGGGGCGATCGGCGTGCTGTCGACGGTGGCCTTCGCCGTGCTCTACGCGCTGTTCCGCCCGGCCATCGGCGCGCAGACGGCGGACTTCCTCGCCCTGCTCCTCACCGCGGTCGGCAACACCGCGCTGAACCGACGCTTCACCTTCGGCGTGCGGGGACGGGCCGGCGCGGGCATGCACCACGTCCAGGGACTCGTGGTGTTCGGCATCGCGTGGGCCATCACCGCCGGGTCGCTCGTCGTCCTGCACGCGACGACCCCCGGTGCCACGCACGCGACGGAGATCGTCGTCCTCACGGGCGCGAACCTGCTCGCGACCCTGGTCCGGTTCGTGCTGTTCAAGGCGTGGGTGTTCCGCTCCCGACGACGTCCGGAGTTGATCCGGCCCGGCACGACCCCGGCGGCCGACGCGAGCACGGCCGCCGACACGGAGCCGCTGCCGGTCGATGGGCGCCGCGCTCTGTGAGCGGCGCGGCGTGCTCCGCACAACCAAAGGCATCTCGCACCACGGCCATCCGCGGTTCGAGGTGACTTTGGTTGTGCGAACGCGAGCCGCACCGCGCCCGCGCGCCCGCGCGCCCGCGCACCGCGTCCGCGCCCGCGCGTCCGCGCCACCGCGCCCGCGCGCCGGGCCGGCCGCACCCGCCCCAGCCGCACCGCGCCTCCCGTCCGGCTGGTCTGTTGCGCCGTCGGTATACCAAGCCGTAGCATCGCCTCACCGCACCACACCCCCCAGGGCCCGACCGTCACCACCCGACGGCCAGCCCGCGGCGAGCGCTCCGAGGATGCAGCGTGGCCGTCCTCTGCCTGTCGGCACACGCTCCACTGGACCCGCACGTGAACCACTCCTCCTTCGGTCTCCACGACCCTGCCCGCGAATCGAGCGACTGCGGGGTCGGCTTCATCACCCGTCTCGACGGAACGCCGTCCCACGACGTCATCCGCAGGGGCGACGAGGCGCTGTGCTCGATCCCGCACCGCGGCGGCAAGTCCGCCGAGGGCGTCGGCGACGGCGCGGGCGTGAGCATCGACCTGTCGGTGGAGTTCTTCAGCGCGATCACCGGCGAGGCCCTGCGCGCCGGGCACTTCGGCGTCGCGAACTGCTTCGTGCCGGGCGACGCCACGCCTGCCGGCGCCGCCGAGCGCGCCGCCGCCGTCGCCACGGTGACCGACGCGATCGAACACGAGGGCTTCGAGCTGCTCCTGGTCCGCGACGTGCCGGTGGACCACTCGGTCGCCCGTCCCGAGGCCGAGCAGTACCAGCTCCCCATCGTGCAGTGGGTGTTCCGCGCGCCGTCGTCGTGGTCCCGGGCGGACGTCGACGCCGCCGCGAACCGTGCGCTCCTCGCGGTCGAGCGCGTCTCGTACACGCAGGCCGCCGACGAGCACGCCGCGCACGCCGCCCTGTACCCGCTGTCGCTCAGCGCCCGGACGCAGGTCCTCAAGGGCCGGCTGAACTCCGGCGAGGTGATCTCGTACTTCCGCGACCTGACGGACCCGCGGCACTCGGTGCGGACGCTGTACTTCCACACCCGGTTCTCGACGAACACCGAGCCGCACCCGACGATGGCACAGCCCTTCCGGCTCATGGCGCACAACGGCGAGCTGAACACCGACCGGAAGAACCGGCTGTCGGACGAGGCGCTCGCCCGTGCCCGCACCCGGAGCATCGTGCGCCCGCCCGGGCAGTCGGACTCGAGCCGGCTCGACCAGACGCTGCAGAGCCGCGTGTTCGACGACGGCCTGGACATCGTCGAGGCCGTCGTCACGCTCATGCCGCCGGCGTGGGAGAACGACCGCACCCTGCCCGCCGAGGTCCGGGACATGCTCGAGTACTTCTCGCTGTACGAGGAGAAGAACGACGGCCCGGCCGCGGTGATCTTCAGCGACGGTGACGTCGTCGGCGCTCGACTCGACCGGCTCGGGCTCCGCCCGCTGCGCACCGTGCAGACGGACGAGTACCTGATGGTGGCGTCCGAGGCCGGCCAGGTGACGTTCGAGCCCGAGGGCGTCGTGCACCGCGGTCGGATCGAGGCCGGCGGCATGCTCGTCGTCGACCACCGCACCGGCTCCGTGATGCGCTCGGACGAGGTGCTCCGGATGCTCGCGGCACGCAAGCCCTACGCCGAGCTGCTCGATGCGGCCCGCGTCGAGCTCGACGACCTGCCCGTGCCGGACTACCAGCGCGGGACGACCACGCTCGGCTACGACGGCGACCTCTCGCTCGCGGGGCGGTACGTGGCGTACTCGCTGAACCAGGAGAGCTTCCGGTTCATGCTCGACCCGATGCTCGCCAACGGGTCGGAGCGGATCTCGGCGATGGGCTACGGCACCGCCATCAACGCGCTCAGCGACACCGAGGGCGGCATGGCGAAGTACTTCTCGCAGCGCTTCGCCCAGGTGACGAACCCGCCGCTCGACTCGATCCGCGAGGCCGACGGCATGTCGATGCGCGTCGCCCTCGGCAGCAAGCCCGACGGGACGGGCAGCGGGGACGGTACCCCGAGCCGCCAGCTCGTCGTGCAGTCCCCCGTGCTCGGGCACCTCGACATGGTGCGCCTGCGCGACCAGGACATCGTGCCGCTCGAGCGCTTCGACATGCTCTACGTGCCGGTGCTCGGCGACGAGCAGGCGAACGCGGACGCGGTGCGCTCCGCGACGGAGCAGCTCGCCGAGGCCGTGGCGGCGTTCGCCGAGCGCTCGGGCGGCATCGCGGTGCTGACCGACCGCAGCGTGTCGTCGACGCATGCGCCCCTCCCCGTGATCCTCGCCGTCGCCGCCGTGAACCAGCGACTCATCGAGACCGGCCTGCGGCTGCGGGTCTCGATCGTCGCCGAGTCCGGTCAGCTGCCATCGTCACACCACGTCGCGACCGCGCTGGGCTTCGGCGCCTCGGCTGTGTACAGCTTGTCGGCGCGGCTCCGTGCGGAGGAGAAGTACCCCGCCGAGGCCGCTCCTGCCGACGAGTACACCGCGACCGACCTCGCCCTGAAGCGCTTCCGCAAGGCGGCCGAGAAGGCGCTCGCGAAGACGATGGGCCGCGTCGGGCTGTGCACCGCGGAGAGCTACATCGGCGGCGAGTTCTTCGAGCCGAACTACCTCGACACCGGCGACGACCTCTTCGCCCGGGTGTTCCCGCACATGCAGGCCCCGGTCGGTGGCGTCGGCTTCGCCCGCATCGCGCAGGCCGCGACGGACTGGCACGAGCGGGCTCGCAGCGTCGACTCCGAAGGGCAGGTGCCGCTGCTCGGGCTCTTCAAGGAGCGCTCGGACGGCGCCGGCCACTCGTTCGGCGTCGCGAGCGTCCGCGGGTTCGGCGGCATGACCGAGGAGCGTCCGGCGTTCGAGCGCTCGGGTGACTCCGAGTCGCTGCGGCTGCTCACGCTCCGCCAGCTCGACGACTCGTTCGGCATCACCGACGCCGCGTACCGGAACACCGGCTACGACCGGCTGAGCGACGCCGAGATCGACGCGCACCGCATCACGCCGGGCTACGTGTCGTTCCTGCAGACCACGCACGAGGAGCGCTCGCGCCGCCCCGCCGCGCTCCGCGACGTGCTCGCCCTGCCGGCGGACGTCACCGGCATCGACGAGGCGGAGGACTTCGCCCGCGAGCTCGGCCGCTTCGCGACCCGCGGCAACGCCAGCATCACGGTGCGCGGTCTCGCCGGGTCGCGCGCGTCGTCCGAGGGACTGCCGGGAGGCACGGCACGCTTCCGCCTGCAGCTCACCTCCACGGGACCCACCGGTGCACTGCGCCACCGGGCCCTCGCGGACGGGCTCGCCCTCCTGC
Source organism: uncultured Curtobacterium sp. (assembly GCA_913778205.1). GTDB lineage: Bacteria > Actinomycetota > Actinomycetes > Actinomycetales > Microbacteriaceae > Curtobacterium. Next base: position 27,444 of record CAJYUW010000043.1, on the reverse strand, counting down.
ACCCGGGCCTGGTCGACGTCGACTCCGTCGCCGACGACCAGGTGACGCTCCGCGCCACCGGGCCCGCCGCCGACCTGCTCGCACTGCTGCAGCAGGCTCCGGCGAGCGTCGACGTCGCCGAGGTCCAGCCGGCGCACGAGATCACCCGCACGCTCGCGTCCGGCGCGATGAGCCACGGGGCCCTCGTCGCCACCGCGCACGAGGCGGTGGCGCACGGCACGAACATGGTCGGCGGCATGTCGAACTCGGGCGAGGGCGGCGAACACCACTCCCGCTACGGCACGATCCGCGGCTCGCGCATCAAGCAGTTCGCCTCCGGCCGGTTCGGCATCTGGGCGGGCTACCTCGCCGACCCGATGCTCGAGGAGCTCGAGATCAAGATCGGTCAGGGCGCCAAGCCCGGCGAGGGCGGCCAGCTCCCCGCGCCGAAGGTCACGGTGGACATCGCCGCGGCCCGCGGAGGCACGCCCGGCGTCGAGCTCATCTCGCCGCCGCCGCACCACGACACGTACTCGATCGAGGACCTCGCGCAGCTCATCCACGACTGCAAGGCCGCCCGCGTCCGGGTGGTCGTGAAGCTCGTGTCGTCCGAGGGCATCGGCACGATCGCGGTCGGCGTCGCGAAGGCCGGCGCGGACGTCATCAACGTCGCCGGGAACACCGGTGGGACGGGTGCCGCGGCGGTCACGAGCCTGAAGTACGCCGGCCGCTCGGCGGAGATCGGCGTGGCCGAGGTGCACCAGGCCCTCGTGGCGAACGGCCTCCGCCAGAAGGTCACGCTCCGCTGCTCGGGCGCGCACCAGACCGGCTCCGACGTCGTCACGAGCGCGCTGCTCGGCGGGGACTCGTTCGAGTTCGGGACGACCGCGCTCATGATGCTCGGCTGCGTCATGGCGAAGAACTGCAACGTGAAGTGCCCGGCCGGCCTCACCACGAACGCCGAGGCGTTCGAGGGCGACCCCCGCGCGCTCGCGCAGTACCTGCTCAACATCGCGCACGACGTGCGGCAGATCCTCGCGCGCCTCGGCCTGCGCTCCCTGCGCGAGGCCCGCGGCCGCACCGACCTGCTGCAGCTCCTCGACCACCCGGCGTCCGTCGGGCGGCTCGACGTCCGGAACCTGCTCGCGCAGGTGCCCGAGAAGGTCGTCGCCGACCCGGAGTACCTCGAGAAGGACTTCCGCACCGACGACGCCCTCATCGAGCGGGTACGTGCTGCGCTCATCGACGGGCACGAGCACTCGCTGGTCGTGGACGGCATCGCCCTGGGCAACGCCGACAAGTCCGTCGGCGGCCAGCTCGGGATCGACGTCGAGCGCGTCCTCAACCACGAGCTTCGCGGCGTCGACCTGTCGGCGCACCCGGCCGTCACGACGGACGACCGCGGTCGCCGCCGGCTCGTCGACGGTGCGCTGACGATCCGCACGAGCGGGTCCGCGGGGCAGTCCTACGGCGTGTTCACGAACGACGGCACGACGCTCGAGCACGTGGGCACCGCCAACGACGGCGTCGGCAAGAGCCAGTCCGGCGGCCGGATCGTCGTGCGCGCTCCCGGCGGCGGCAGTGCCGACCGCGGCGGGAACGTCCTCGTCGGCAACTTCGCCCTGTTCGGCGCGACCGGCGGACGCACGTTCGTCGAGGGCGAGGCGGGCGACCGGTTCGCGGTCCGGAACTCCGGCGCGACCGCGGTCGTCGAGGGCGTCGGCGACTTCGGCTGCGAGTACATGACCGGCGGCGCCGTGTTCAACCTCGGCGGGTACGGCAAGGGTCTCGGCAACGGCATGTCCGGCGGGTTCCTCTACCAGTACGACCCGTCGGGCGCGGTGACCGAGCGGGCGAGCACCGACTCGCTCCTGGTGTTCCCCGTGACCGAGACCGAGCGCGGTGCGTTCCACGAGGCGGCGGCGAAACTCCTGCTCGAGTGGCACCTCGAGGCCACCGGCTCGTCCCTGGCCGGACGGCTGCTCGCGGAGTGGGAGACGACGCGCGCGCACGTGTACGTCGGCATGCCGCGGGCACTCCTGCTCAGCCAGGACGCCGACGAGATCCTCGCGGCGGCGACCCGTGCCGAGCTCCTCGACGAGCTCGCGAACTCGGTGGCGACGGACAAGCTGCGGGCGTTCAAGGTCGACTACCGCGACCAGCGGACCGTCCTCGACGGCCGGGCCCCCGCGCTGGGTCATCCGGGAGGCACGGGCGACCAGGGCGAGGACATGTTCTCGCTGCTGTCGTCGTACACCGTGCTCGGGGTCGCCCAGGACGTGGCGCAGGAACGGGTCCCGGGCGCCGCAGCGAACGACCCGCGCGTGACCGAGGCCGTGCGGAACCTCGTCCTGACCGAGGACTTCCAGGTCAAGCAGCGCGTCGTGAAGTACCTCCGCGGCACGTTCGACCGGTTCGCGGACGACGAGCTCGCGACCCTCATCGCCGTCAAGCGGCTCGACGACTCGAAGCGTGCCCTCGCACAGCGGAACAACCGCAGCGCGGACATGCCGGGCACCACGGGGTGGATCATGCACCAGAACGCCAAGAACGCCGGCCGTGTCCGGGCGGCACGCTTCGACGAGCTGCTCGCGACCGCGGCGCTCGAGGACCTCGCCGGCCGCGCCCCGCTGGCCCCGACCGAGGCGGTGTCCGCATGAGCACGCTCCCGCCCACCGGGCAGCTCATCCCGGTGGACGCCCCGTTCTCGGCCGCCCAGGAGTCCTGGCTCGCCGGGTTCATCGCCGGCATCGCGGCCGCGGGCAAGCGCGCCGCCGCCGGCGGCCCGACCACGACGGTCGACGTGCTCTTCGGCACGCAGACCGGCAACGCCGAGTTCCTCGCGGACGAGCTCGTCGCCGGTGCGAAGGCCCGCGGCCTCGGTGGCCGGGCGACCCCGCTCGACGCCGTCAGCCCCGAGCAGCTCGCCGGCATGTCGCACGTGCTCGTCGTGACCTCGACGTACGGCGAGGGCGAGATGCCCGACAACGCCGGGCTCTTCTGGGACGCGATCCAGGCGTCCACCGTGCCCCGGCTCGAGGGGCTGCAGTACGCGGTCCTCGGCCTCGGCGACACGAGCTACGACGAGTTCTGCCAGGCCGGCAAGCTCCTCGACACCCGCTTCGAGCAGCTCGGCGCGACGCGGCTCCACGACCGCGTGGACTGCGACGTCGACTTCGAGGACCCCGCAGCGCTCTGGAGCGCCGCGGTCCTCGACCGCCTGGCCGCCGAGGCCGGGGCACGGCCGGGTGCTGGTGGCCCCGCCGCCGGCGCGACCACCGTGTCCGCCGCAGCCGGCGGGGCGGGCGCGAGCCGTGCCTCCCGGCCGGGGTCGCAGTGGAACAAGCGCAACCCGTACCGGGCGCCGCTCGTCGTGAACCGACTGCTCTCCTCGCCGCGCAGCGCGAAGGAGATCCGCCACTTCGAGTTCGACCTCGGCGACTCGGGCATCGAGTACGCCGCCGGTGACGCCCTCGCGGTCGTGCCGCACAACGACCCGGCGCTCGTCGACCAGCTGCTCGGGCACCTCGGTGCGGACGGCGCCACGGAGGTCGACGGGAGGCCGCTCGCCGAGGTCCTCCGGACGGACCGGGAGATCCGGACGCCGTCGAAGGACCTCGTCGCCGACCTCGTGCAGCGTGCGCCGGCGTCGGAGCTCGCGGCCGTCGTGTCGCACGGGGACAAGCACGAGCTCGACCGGTGGCTCTGGGGGCGCGACGTCCTCGACCTGCTCCGCGACGCCGGCAGCGCGGCGCCGACGATGGAGGAGCTGCTGCCGAACCTCCGCGGGCTGCAGGCGCGGCAGTACTCGATCTCGTCGAGCCCGCTCGCGCACCCAGGCCGCGTCCACCTGACGATCGCGTCGGTGCGGTACGGCGACGTCCACCGGTCGCACGCCGGTGTCGCGTCGACGTACCTGGCGGACCGGGTGCAGGCGGACGGCGAGGTCGGCGTGTACCTCCAACCGAACGCGGCGTTCGGGGTGCCCACCGACGGCGACGCCCCGATGGTGATGATCGGCCCCGGCACCGGCATCGCGCCGTTCCGCGGGTTCCTGCACGAGCGGGCCGCCGCGGGCGCTTCGGGTGCGAACTGGCTGTTCTTCGGCGACCAGCACCGCGACACCGACTTCGTGTACGAGGACGAGCTCACCGACCTACAGGAGCGCGGCGTCCTGACCCGGCTGGACCTCGCGTTCTCGCGCGACCAGGCCGAGAAGGTCTACGTGCAGACGCGGATGCGGGAGCAGTCGGCCGAGCTGTACCGGTGGCTGGAGGACGGCGCACACGTGTACGTCTGCGGCGACGCGTCGCGGATGGCGAAGGACGTCGAGCAGGCGTTGCTCGACATCGTCGCGGAGCAGCGCGGGCGCGGGGCGGAGGACGCGGCGGCCTACGTCGCGGACCTGCGGCGTGCGAAGCGGTACGTGCGCGACGTGTACTGAGGCGCCGCCCGGCCCGCGCGGGCCCGTGCTGCGCACGACCCGTCCGGTGCACACGGCCCGCGCGGCACCGCCGGACCGCGGACGTGACGACCGGACGGACGCAAGGCCCGTGGTGGCGCCGCCACGGGCCTCCCGTCCGTCCTGTGGTCGCGGTCAGCGCACCTCGAACGAGAACCCGACCTGGACCCGCTCCCCGCTCGGGAGGACCGCGGTCACGGTGTTGCCGGAGAAGGAGCCCGAGACCAGCTCGGCCTGCACGGCGTACTGCCAGGTCCCCTGCGGCGTCACGTCGACGAACCCGCGCTCGGCGACGCCCGGCAGCGACACCAGCACGGTCGCGCCAGGGACCGCCGTGCCGTCGATGACGACCTCCTCGCCGCCGCGGTGGACGACACCGTCACGGACGGTCACGGGCGCGGACGACACGGACTGACCGGACACGGACGACCCCGCCGGAGCGGACGTGGCGGCCGAGGCGGCCGACGCCGAGACGAGCGGTGCCGCGACGACGAGCGCGGCGCCGACGGCGAGCGAGACGAGACGGTTCCGGGGACTGGGCATGGAGGTACTTCCTTCGTGGGTCGGCACCCGGCGGGGTGTGACGGGGTCCTCGTCCCCGAACCAGGGGGCGAGCGCGCGGTCAGCGCGGAACCGTTCCTACCGACCCCGGGTGGACGTCGGCATGCCGTCTGCTGTCATCCTCCCGGGTGACATACCACGTGACCAGGGAGGCGCCGGGCGGCGCGGCTACGGTGACGGCGCGCCGCGCCCGCGGCGCACCCGAACGAGAGGAACACCCCCGTGAAGAAGACCCTGATCACGCTCGCCGTCTGCGCTGCCGTCACCGGGGGCGGTGTCGTCGCGGCCGCACCCGCCTCCGCCGCGTCCCCCACCGGGGACACGGTGCTCGCGTCCAGCGCGGGGCTCGCCGCGCCGACGGTCCTCGGGAGCCTGGACTCCGGCTCGTCCGTCCGCATCACCGGCACGGGCGTGCCCGGGGCGACCGTCGCGATCGACTACGCCGGGTGGGACCTGTCGGCGCGGGTGATGCCGAACGGCACCTGGATCGCCACGCTCGGCCTGTTCGAGGACGACCGGACGGTGACGGTGTCGCAGAGCCTCCGTGGCCAGCAGTCGCCCTCGACGGTGTACGTGATCCCGTCGCGCTGACGCACCGCGCCCGAGGTGCGGACGGGAGGCGCGTGGCGGCCGCCGCGGGCCGCCTCCCGTCCGGACGCGGTCACGCGGCGGCGCGGTCGCGTGACCGCCGCCCGGGCACCGCTCAGTGGTGCGCGGTCACCGCGGTCGCGTGCGGCCGCCCCGTCGCGTGCGGCCGCCGCCCGGGACACGGCTCAGTCCCGCGCGGTCGCCTCGTAGTGCCGGGCGCCGCCACGGACCCCGGCGAACCGGTACGGCGCCGTCGTGACCCGGGGCCGCTCGGCGTCCTCGCTCGTCGCGGCTCCGGCCGCGTGCAGCTCCCGGTACGCGTCGACCGTCAGCGGTACCCGCGCCTCGAGGAGGGACCGGACCCGGCCCTCCCGACGGTGCGTCCGGTAGTCGGGCTGCACGATGCCGGTGAGCAGCTCCCCGACGCTGCCCGAGCCGTAGCTGAACATCGCGATCCGCTGCCCGCCGAGGTCGTCGTCGAGGTCGAGCAGCGCGGCGAGGGCGATCCAGATCGACGCGGTGTAGGTGTTGCCGGTCTGCTTGTTGTAGGTGAACCCGGTCGCGAGCTCGGCGTCGTCGAACGGCTGCTCGACGTGCTTCGCGAGCTTCCGGTGCGCCTTGAGTGCCATCTTCGTGAACGGCTGGTGGTGCACCCAGCGGGCGATGTCCCGGTACCCGGGGCCACCCTGCGCCGCGAGGTCGTCCCAGGCACCGACGAAGGCGTCGATGTAGGCGCTGACCGACAGCCGCCCGTCGACGAGCGCGGTCGAGCGGTCGTTCGGGCGCCAGAAGTCGTCGACGTCGGCCGTGAAGAGCCCGGCTGCCGACTCGATCTCGATCAGGTCCGGGTCGGCGCTGACGAGGAGCGCCGCGGCGCCGGCGCCCTGCGTGGGCTCGGCGGCGGTGTCGACGTCGTACCGTGCGACGTCGGCGGCGATGACGAGCACACGCTCGTGCGGTGCCCGCGCGACGATGCCGAGGGCGAGCTGGACGGCGGCGGTCCCGCCGTAGCAGGCCTGCTTCAGCTCGACGACCCGGACGGACTGCGGCAGGCCGAGCAGCCCGTGCACGAACACCCCCGCGGCCTTCGACTGGTCGACGCCCGACTCGGTGGCGAACAGCACGGTGCGGATGCCCTCGACGCCGTGGCGGTCGATGACCTCCTTCGCGGCGGCGGCGCCCATGGTCACGATGTCCTCGTCCGGGGCGGGCACGCTGAACGCGTCCTGCCCGATGCCGACGTGGTACTTCGCGGGGTCGACGCCCGTCGTCGCCGCGAGGTCGTCGAGCGACAGGACGTGGTGTCCGGTCGCGATCGCGATGTCGTGGATGCCGATGGCGGTCATGCTGCACCTCCTGCTGCGGCGCCGCGTCGTTCCATCGCGACGTGCGCTGCCATGAGTTCTCCGGGGTTCGTCTGGGCGGCGAGGAGCGACAGCTCGCCGCAGAGCACCGTCGCGGCGCAGAGCGCGGCGAGGCGGCGGGCGTTCTCGCCGGGCGCACGGTCCTCGCGGCAGCCGAGCCGCACGAGGGCGTCCTCCACGACGGGCAGGTCCCCGCCCTTGCCGTTGCCGACCGTCCCCACGATCAGGTGCGGCAGCGCGGTCGAGAAGTACAGGTCGTCGCCGCGCACCGAGGCGCTCGTGATGCCCTGGGAGCCCTCGACGATGTTCGCGGCGTCCTGCCCGGTGGCGAGGTAGAACCCGAGGAGCATGTTCGCGTAGTGGGCGTTCGCGGAGCGCAGGGCGCCGGCGATCGTGGAACCGACGAGGTTCTTCGCGACGTTGAGCTCGGCGATCTTCTCGGGCGTCGACCGCAGGCGCTTCGCGACGACCTCGCCCGGGATGACGATCTCGGCGATGGTGTTCCGACCGCGACCACGGATGCCGTTCACCGCGGTGGCCTTCTTGTCGGTGCAGAAGTTCCCGGAGATGCTGACGTACTGCAGCTCCGGCTCCCAGGCGAGGATCGCGGGCAGGAGCGTGTCCGCCGCCTGCGTGACCATGTTGTGGCCCGAGGCGTCGCCGGTCGTGAACGCGAAGCGCAGGAACAGCAGGTCGCCGACGATCTCGGGGTGCACCTCGATGAGCTTCGCGAACCGGCTCTGCCCGGCGACGAGGGCCTCGAGATCGTCCTGCCGCGCGAGGATGCGCCCGGCGGCGACGTGCGCCGCCGCGGCGCTCGACGCCCGGACCACGACGGACCGGGTCATGCGCTCGTCGACGACGGTCGCGACGATGCCGCCCTCGACCAGCCGGGAGATGCGGGCACCGCGACCGACGGACGGCCACAGCGGCGACTCGTACGTGGCGAGCGGGACCTCGTGCTCGCCCTCGACGGCGTTGCCGCTCACCCGGATCGGGCCGACCCACCGGGTCGGGATCGGGGTGGTGGTCGTGTCAGTCATCGAGGTCTCCTTGGGCATCGAGGTCTCCTTCGGGCGCCTGCACCGCGACGCTGAGGTGCCTGATGTCGTGCGCCTCCCAGGCGCGGTGGATGGCGGTGAGGTCGGTGTCCGCCGGGACGAGGGCGATGCCGCAGTCGCCGCCGCCGGCTCCGGACGGCTTCGCCGCCCCGCCGGCCCGTTCGACGACGTCGCACAGGGTGGTCAGCCGTTCGGTCTCGATCTGGGACCCGACGGACGCGCCGAGGCGCTGCAGCAGGACGCGGGCCCGACGGAGCGCGTCGAGCGTGCTGTCCGCGTCACCGGCCTGGAGGCCCGTGGTCAGGTCGTCGACGCATGCCCGGCTCTCGTCGAGGAACCCCTGGTAGCCACCGTTCCGGTGCTCGCGGACGACGCTGACGAGCTTCGTGGTCGACGCCGGCGAGCCGGTCCAGCCGACGAGGAGCCGGAGGTCCGCGGGGGCGGGGAGCCGCTGGACGTCGAAGCCCGTCCACGCGTCGGCGTCGTCGAGGATCCCCGAGACGCTGCCGTCGCCGCGGTCGGGCGTCGGCTGCAGCATGGCGGCGAGCAGTTCGCGGTCCGGGGCGCTGTAGCGCAGCCAGCCGCCGAAGGTGCTCGCGGCGAGGTCGCCCCCGGAAGCCCGCGGGTTGACCCGGATGGTCGCGAGGAGCGCCACCCGGAAGCGGTCGCGCTGCGTCAGCCCGAGGCCGTAGAAGCGGTCGAGCGCGCCGACCGTCGCGACGGTCACGGCGGCGGACGAGCCCAGCCCGAACTTCCGACCGCTCGCGTCGTCGAGCTGGCTCTGGATCCGCAGGTCGTGGAAGCGCGGCGCGATGCCGCGTTCGGCGCGGAGCCCCTCGACGAGCCCGATCGTCGCCATGACGTAGTCGTAGGGGTGGTGCTCGCGGTCGAGTGCGAGGCCGTCCGCCGCCCGGGTCCACGTCAGCGGCAGCTGCCCGTACTCCTCGGAGTGCACGCTCCCGGCCCCGTGGCCCTCGCTGACCCGGGCCGTGATGGCGCGGTCGAGCGCGATGAGCACGGACGGCTGCCCGGGTTCGACGACGGCGTACTCCCCCGCGACGAACAGCTTGCCGTGGGCACGGAACTCGATCACTCGGCGGTCTCCTCGGGTCGGTCGACGCCCGGCGCGGGCGCCTCCGTTCCTTCGGAGCGGACGAGGCGCGCGCCTGGTCCGGTGCCGGACTCGATGACGTCCCCGTGCCCGGCGAGCGCGGTGGCGACGGCGGCGCGGTCCTCGGGCGTGGTGAGGACGACCACGTTCGGCCCGGCGTCGGCCGTGGCGTACGCCCGGAGTCCGGCGGCGCGGAGCTCCGCGACGGCGTCGAACACGGCGACGCTGCGAGCGGTGAGGTACCGGATCGGGGGGAACGCGCCCTCGATCGTGGCGTGCATGCGGAGCGCGTTGCTCTCGGTGAGCTCGCCGATCCGGGTGAAGTCACCCGCGGCGCACGCCGTCAGCATGTCCGTGACGGTCTCGGTCGTCGAGGTCACCCACGCCGGGTAGAACGGCGAGGTCGCGATCGTCCTGCGCATCGCCTCGCGCGACCCGATCGGCTTCGGGCCGGCGTCGATCGTGACGACCACCATGGCCATCGGCGGCGCGGGGACGGTCTCGGCGAAGGACCCCGCGTCGTCGCCGGCGTGCCAGACGCTGACGCCACCGGGGATCGACCGCGTGGCCGATCCCGAGCCGCGTCGGGCGAGCCGGGACAGGTCGCGCTCGGACAGGTCGAGCCCGTAGGCGGCGGCCGCGGCGGTGGCGAGCGCGGCGAAGCCCGACGCGCTGGACGCCAGGCCGGCACCGGTCGGGACGGTGTTCTCGCTGACCACCGACGCGCGCTCGCTCGATCCGGCGAGCTCGCGCACGAGGTCGAGGAACTGGGTGACCCGCACGAGCGCACCGTCGGTCGTGACCGCGCCGTTGAGCGTGAGGGCGTCGTCCGCGGTGTCCCCGACGGTGACCGTGGTGGTGGTCGGGAACACGTCGAGGCCCATCGAGACGCTGCCGGTCGCGGGCAGCGCCAGGGTCGCGTCCGCCTTGCCCCAGTACTTGACGAGGGCGATGTTGGGGTGCGCGACGGCCGTTGCGGTGGTCATGCGCGGTCTCCGATCGTGGTGGTCCAGGTGGCCGCGGCTCCGGCGCCGCGCAGGGCGGCCGCGACGCGGTCCGCGTGGTCGTCGTCGGTGGCCAGGGCGAGGACGCAGCCGCCACGGCCCCCGCCGGTCAGCTTCGCGCCGAGCGCACCGGCGTCCCGTGCCGCCGCGACGAGCCGGTCGAGGTCGTCGCTCGACACGTCGAGGTCGCCCAGCAGCCCGTGTGCGGCGTCCATCGCCGCCCCGAGCGCCCCGGCGTCGCCGCGCTCGAGCGCCGCCCGTGCCGCGCGGGCGCGGTCGCCGATCGCGTCGATCGTCGTCCGGACGCCCACGGGGTCGCGCTCGAGGCGGTCCCGGACGGACGCGACGGCCTCCCGGGTGTGCCCCGGGACGCCCGTGTCGGCGACCACGAAGGTGAAGGCGGCGCCGAGCGCGACGGGCTCGACACGGCCGTCCTCGAACCAGACGGGGGCGTCCGCGACGACCCCGCGTGCGTCGAGTCCGGACGGCCGACCGTGGGCGATGCGCTCGCACTGCTGGATGAGCTCGTGGTGGGTGTCGGCGTCGAGCGTCTCCCCGAGGGCGTCCGCGACCGCTGCGGTGACGGCTGCGGCGACCGCGGCGCTCGACCCCATCCCCCTGGCGGTGGGGACGTCGCTGTCGACCCGCACGTGGAAGTGACGGTCGGCCACCCCGAGGTGGCGGAGCGTCGCCGTGACCGCGGTGACGGTCGGCAGCACCGCGGCGGGCGCGGCGTCGAGCGGCCCGGTGTGCACGGCCGACTCGAGGCGGTGTCCGGTCGCCGGGTCGGCATCGGGGTGGGCTGCGACGGGGCCGGCGTCGATGGGCCTCGCGGTCGCGACGACCACGGCGTCGAGGACGGGCAGCACGAGTGCGGGTGCGCCGTGGACCACGGCGTGCTCCCCGATGAGGATCGTCTTGCCGTGGGAGGCGGCTCGACCCGTGCGGCTGGTGTCGCCGGCTGCGGGGGCCGCTGAGTGGTCGAGGTGGTTGCTGGTCATCGTGGGTCACGTCAGCCTAACCGTCCGGACCCACATGCGTGCTCGACGCCCGCCGTACCCCGTCCGCACGGGGGCTGCACGCCCCGTCCGAGAACGGCGTACGGTGATGATCAGCATGCTGACGATCCCAGGAGGCACCCCGTGACCACCCCGCACACCCCCGACCGTCGACGCTGGGCCGGACTCGTCGTCATCAGCGTCGCGGTCTCGCTGATCATCGTCGACTCCACGATCGTGAACGTCGCGATCCCCAGCATCGTCCGCGACCTGGACATCGGCTCCACGGCGGTGCAGTGGGTGCAGGAGAGCTACACGCTCGTGTTCGCCGCGCTCCTGCTGGTGTTCGGGTCGCTCGCCGACCGACTGGGGCGCCGCCTGCTCATGGTGACGGGCGTGGCGGTGTTCGCGGCGGCATCGGTCCTCGCCGCACTCGCGCCGACCGGCGAGCTGCTCGTGCTGTCCCGCATCGTGCAGGGGGTCGGCGGCGCGATGGTCCTCCCGACCACGCTCTCGCTCGTCAACGCGAACTTCAGCGGCCGCGAGCGTGGGATCGCCTTCGCCGTGTGGGGCTCGACGATCGGGGGCATGGTCGCCGTCGGGCCGCTCCTCGGCGGCTGGCTCACCACGGCGTTCTCGTGGCGCTGGGCGTTCGGCATCAACATCCCGCTCGGCATCGCGATCGTCGTCTGCGCACTCCTGTTCGTCCGCGAGTCGCGCGACGAGGTGCACGCCGGACGCATCGACGTCGTCGGGGCCGTGCTCAGCGTCCTCGCCAGCGCGTCGCTGGTCTTCGGTCTGATCGAGGGACGCACCTACGGCTGGTGGACGAACGCCGAGCGCCTGCGCATCGGCGACTGGAGCTGGCCCGGCCCGCTCTCGCCGATCCCGTACGCGTTCCTGCTGACCGTGGTCGCCGGGGTCCTCTTCGTCGTCTGGACGCGCCGACGCCAGCGCGCCGGTCGTTCGACGCTCATCGCGCTCGACCTCTTCGGGATCGCGTCCTTCCGCGGCGGATCCATCGCCGCGCTGATCGTCTCGCTCGGCGAGTTCGGCATCATCCTGTCGCTCCCCCTGTGGCTCCAGAACGTGCTCGGCTACTCGGCACTGCAGACCGGGTTCGTCCTGCTCGGCCTCGCGATCGGGTCGTTCGTGGCCAGCGGGTTCGCCGCCACCGCCGGACAGCGCCTCGGAGCGCTCCGCATCGTCCGGCTCGGCATCGCGGCCGAGATCGTCGGCGTCGCCGCGGTCGGCTTCGTGGTGTCGGCGACGACCGAGTGGTGGGCGATCGTGCCCTGCCTGTTCGTCTACGGCTTCGGCGTCGGCCTCGCCACCGCCCAGCTCACCGGGGTCGTGCTGCAGGACGTCCCGGTCGAGCGCAGCGGCGAGGCGTCCGGCGCCCAGAGCACGGCCCGGCAGATCGGTTCCGCGCTCGGCATCGCGGTGCTCGGGACGGTCCTGTTCACCTCGACGAACACGCTCCTGACACACCGACTCGAGGACTCGGGGGTGCCGTCCGCCACCGCCGCGCAGGTCGCGGACACCGTCGTGAAGTCGTCCGGCGGAGCGATCCCGGCACTCCGGGAGCAGGACAGCACGACGGGCGACGTCGCGGCCGCCGCCTTCAGCGACGGCACCAGGGCGGCCGCGTTCTCGGCCGCTGGCTTCCTCGTCCTCGGGCTGGCGGCGACGCTGCGGCTCCGGCGGCCGGAGAGCGAGGAGACCACCCGCTCGACCGAGCGTGCGACGGCCGCGGGCTGACGGACGGGAGGCGCGTGGCGGGCCCGCACCGCGCCTCCCGTCCGCACCGCGCCTCCCGTCCGCCTCGTGTCGATCCCGGATCGCGATCCCCGGTCCGCAACTCGGTTGTGCACAACGTTGTTGTGTGCAACACTGAAGACATGCCGGTGACCGACGAGATGGTGTGCTTCTCGCTGTACGCGGCGTCCCGAGCGACGACCCAGGCGTACCGCACGATGCTCGAACCCTGGGGTCTGACCTACCCGCAGTACCTGGTGCTCGTCACCCTGTGGGTCGAGGGCGACCAGACCGTGTCGAGCCTCGGCGAGCACCTGCAGCTCGACTCCGGGACGATGTCGCCGCTCCTCCGCCGGATGGAGCAGAGCGACCTGGTCCGCCGCGAGCGCCGCAGCACCGACGAGCGGGTCGTCACCGTCACCCTCGGTGACCGCGGGCGCACGATCCGGTCCGAACTCGCCCACATCCCGGCGCGCATCGCGGAGGGGATGGGACTGCCCGACGAGGACGCCGCAGCCGAGCTCGTCGGCGCGCTCCAGCGACTCATCGCGACGATGCGCACCGCGGCCGCGCCCGGCTCGGCGACCCCCGCGACCCCCGCGACCCGAGACTCGGCCTAGCGGACACGTCCGCGACCCCGACGCCGCGGAACCGTCCGCCGGGCCGAGTCTCGGCCAGCAGCCGGCGGCCACCGCACCGAGCACCACCGACCCCACGAAGGAAAGGAACCACATGGAAGCCCTCTACACCGCCGAGGCACTCTCCACCGGCGCCGGCCGCGACGGCCGCGTCGCCACGAGCGACGGCTCGTTCGCGCTCGACCTCGCGATCCCGAAGGAGATGGGCGGCTCCGGCGACGGCACCAACCCCGAGCAGCTCTTCGCCGCCGGGTACGCCGCGTGCTTCCACTCCGCACTGCAGGGCGTGGCCCGCGCGCAGAAGGTGAAGATCGAGGACTCGTCGGTCGGTGGCCGCGTGCAGATCGGCCCGAACGGCGACGGCGGCTACCAGCTCGCGGTGCTCCTCGAGGTCGTCCTGCCCGGTCTCGAGCACGACCAGGCCCAGGCCCTCGCGGACGCCGCGCACCAGGTCTGCCCGTACTCGAACGCCACCCGCGGCAACATCGACGTCACCATCACCGTCTCGGAGGACTAGTCCATGAGCACCACCCCCACCACCATGCGCGCCGTCGTCCACCACGAGTTCGGCGAGCCCGCCGACGTGCTGACCACCGAGGAGCGCCCGGTCCCCACCCCCGGCGCCGGCGAGGTCCTCGTCCGCACCGTGCTCTCCCCCATCCACAACCACGACCTGTGGACCATCCGCGGCACCTACGGCTTCAAGCCCGAGCTCCCCGCGGCCTCCGGTACCGAGGCGCTCGGCGTCGTCGAGGCGCTCGGTGCGGGCGTGACGAACCTGTCCGTCGGCCAGCGCGTCGCGGGCGGCACGTTCGGCGTCTGGGCCGAGTACTACACCGCGAACGCCGCGGGCCTCGTGCCGGTGCCGGACGCGATGACCGACGAGGCCGCCTCGCAGCTCGTCTCGATGCCGTTCAGCGCCATCAGCCTGCTGCACTCGCTCGACCTGCACGAGGGCGACTGGCTCATCCAGAACGCCGCGAACGGTGCCGTCGGCCGCATGGTCGCGCAGCTCGGGAAGGCCCGGGGCATCAACGTCATCGGACTCGTCCGCCGCGCCGCCGGCGTCGAGGAGCTCCGTGAGCAGGGCATCGACCGCATCGTCGCCACCGACTCGGACGACTGGCAGGACCAGGTCCGCGCGATCACCGGTGGTGCCCCGATCATCGCCGGCGTGGAGTCGGTCGGTGGCAAGGCCGCCGGCGACATCGCCTCCGTGATGGGCGAGAACGGCACCCTCGTCGTCTTCGGCGCGATGGCCTCCCCGACCCTGGAGATCCCGTCCGGCAAGGTCATCTTCGGTCAGCTCACGGTCAAGGGCTTCTGGGGCGCCGTCGTCAGCAAGACCATGGACGCGCCGCTCAAGCAGCAGCTCTTCGGGGAGCTCATCACCCGCGTGCTCGACGGCTCGCTGACCCTCCCGGTCTCGGAGGTCTTCCCGTTCGAGCAGGCACGCGACGCCGCCCGCGCCAGCGACACCGCCGGCCGCGTCGGCAAGGTGCTCCTGCGCCCGTAGCGCGATCGGCCGACGGGCGCGCCCCACTCGGCGGCGACGCGGCGCGTCGCGCCGAGGCGCGACCGTGAGCCGGACGGGAGGCCCGTGGCGGATCCGCCACGGGCCTCCCGTCCGTCTGTGGGCGTGTTCCGCGCGCGTTCCGTGCGCCGACGGCTCCGTCACCCCGCAGCACGCCGGAGCCCCGCGCAGCGGCGGGGAGGCGCGACGAGCCTGGCGCTGGCTCCGGCCCCGGGTCAGCCGCCGAACGCCGAGATCTCCTCCGGCAGCGGTTCGTCCATCGCCGTCCGGAGCGCGCGCATGCCCTCGACCACGCCGGCGCGCTGCGCTTCCGGCACGCGATCGAGCACGGCCTCGAGCTCACGCGTCCGACGCTCGGTGACCTCGGCGACCAGCGAGCGACCGGCCTCGGTCGGGGCGATCAGGACCTCCCGGCGGTTGTCCGCACCCGTCCTCCGTTCGACCCAGCCACCAGAGACCAGCCGGTCGACGTTGCGGGTCAGCGTCGACGGTCCGACCGCGAGCCGTTCGGCGAGATCTCCGGACCGGGTCGGCCCCAGCGTCGCCACGAGCACGATGAGCCGGAACTGCGGCACCGTCACGTGCTCGAGCGCCGCGGTCATCGACCGGGCGACGACCCCGAGCAGCCCACGGGACGCGGCGAGGAGTTCATCGGTGTCGGCCATGCCCACCATCCTCGCAGTCGGGCACATCGCCTCCTCGACGCCGCGACGGACGAGCCAGGCGTCGACCGGGCAGGCGCACACGGGGCCGGCCACCGTCGCGAGCTGCATCGCTGTCCAGGACTCCGGCGTGGAGACGCTCGCGCGACCGCCGAACGCCCCCGGGAACACCGCCCCTGCATCGGCGCGATCGCGAAGTACCGAGAGCCGATGCCGAGCAGGTACGCGAGCACGAATCGACCCGGACCCGGTCGCGGGCCGGGGTCCGGGGGCGGATCAGCCCCGGACCCCGTCGTGCGCCGGGAGCCTCAGGCGCGCGCCTTCTTCTTGTCGACCACGAAGATGTTGCCGGTCGTGACGCCCTCCTCGACCTCTTCGAGGGTGCGCCCACGGCTCTCCGGCACGAACTTCCAGATGAAGAGCAGCGCCAGGACGCCGACGATCGCGAAGCCGAAGAACGTCCCCGTGATGCCGGTCGCCGCCACGATCGTCGGGAAGTACAGCCCGAGGAACGCGTTCGCGATCCAGAGGCAGAACACCGAGATGCCCATGCCGAGTGCGCGGATCTGCGTCGGGAAGATCTCGGACAGGATCACCCACGTCGCGATGTTGAGGAACGTCTGCATCGAGCCGACGAACGCGACGACGAGGAAGAGGATGACCCACGGGCGAGCCGGGTTGCCCTGGACCAGGGTCATCGATGCGATCCCGATGAGGAAGTGGCACAGCGTCGTCAACGAGTAGCCGAGGATGAGCGTGGTCCGACGGTTGATGCGCTCCATGTTGGCGATGGCGACGAAACCGCCGACCACGGCGATCACGCCGGGCGCGATGTTGGCGATGAGGGCAGCCTGCTGCTCGAAGCCGGACTCGATGAGGACGATCTGGCCGTAGTACATGATCGAGTTGATGCCGGTGAGCTGCTGGGCGACGCCGATGCCCGCCCCGATGAGCACGATCCGGATCAGCCACTTGTTGCCGAGGAGCGTTCGCCAGCCGCTCTGCCGCTCGACCTTCGCCTCGAGCTCGTTCGTCCGCTTGATGTCCTCGAGCTCGGCCGTCGCGCGCTCCTTCGACCTGATCTGCCCGAGTACCTCGAGCGCCTCGTCGTTGCGCCCCTTCGACGCGAGCCACCGCGGCGACTCCGGCACCCGCAGCATGCCGACGAAGAGCGCGATCGCCGGGAGGGCGCAGACGGCGAGCATGACGCGCCAGACGCCACCGCCCTCACCCCAGAGGCTGCCGATGATCGCGTTCACCACGAAGGCGGCGAGCTGGCCGATCACGATCATGAGCTCGTTGCGCCCGGACAACGAGCCGCGGATCTCGTACGGCGCCAGCTCGGCGAGGAAGACCGGGACGACGGTCGACGCACCGCCGACGGCGAGCCCGAGCAGGACCCGCCCGACGACGATCACGCCGAACGACGGCGCGAGGACGCACACGACCGTCCCCACGAAGAACGTCACGGCGAGCAGGATGATCGTCTTCCGACGCCCCCATCCGTCGGCGACCCGCCCGCCGAGCACCGCGCCGATCGCCGCGCCGAACAGCAGCGAGCTCGTGACGACGCCCTCGGTGAACGTCGTCAGGCCGAGCTCGGCCTTCATCGGGTTGAGCGCACCGTTGATGACACCGGTGTCGTACCCGAAGAGCAGCCCGCCGAACGTGGCGACGAGTGCGAGGACGCCGAGGCGGCGCCGGTGCGGCCCCGTCCCGACCGGGGGCAGTTCGACCGGCGGTGCAGCCGGCGTGATGTCGACCATACGGTGACTCCTTCGTCCGTGATCGCGCGTCAGTGCGTGCAGCGATCGTAACCCGGATCCATGTCCTGTCAATCGGTCATACCTCCGTCGTCACGATCAGACGGATCCTCGAGATCCCCGGTCAACCGGGGAACGGTTCGGCCCGCTCACCCCTCGGACGGCGCGCGCTCGGCCTGCTCGTCGCCGAGCACGTCCCCCAACGACGCCATGCCGGCTCCGTGGTCGGTGTACCGCCGGACCGTCCGACGCGCCGCAGCGCTCGCGGCGCCGGCGAGCTGCGGGTTGCGACGCGCGGCGTCGGCGACCCGGCCGGCGTGGCCCGCCGTGGACAGCAGGACGTTCGCGAGCGCCCGGGCACCGCCCTGCTCGGGGACCCCGGCGATCGACCACGCGGAGCGCACCTGCGCGTCGGGGCTCACGCCGCGTCGGGTCCCCATGCGGTGCCAGTCGGAGAGCGCACCCTCCGTCCGGTCGGCCGCACGGTCGGACTCCCCGGAACGACGGCGGGCGGCGTCGCGGAGCGCGTCGTCGGCCAGCGCGTCGCGTGCGGCGACCGCCTCGGCACGGGCACGGGCGGCCGCGTCGTCGCCGCCGGACTCGGCGATGCGGGCGGCGTGGGCGGCCGCAGCGGCGGCGAGGATCTCCGAACGGTCCATGGAGTCGACGGTAACGCCTGCGGCAGACAGCGGACGACCGACCGCGGACGACGAGCCGACAGCGGACGACCGACAGCGGCCAGCCAGCCGACAGCGGGCGAGCTCCGACCGCGGACGACCGACCGCCCCGGCCATGCCCGGCCCGGCTCGCGCCGCGGGACGCCGCCCGTTACGATCGCGGCCGAGGGGGAAGCATGGGGAGCACGCCGAGGTCCGTCGCCGCGTCGTCGATCGTGGTGATCGGGGTCGTCGCGCTGAGCGGCTGCGCACTCCTCAGCGGACCGGACCGCGCGCCGGCGCCGACCCGGACCGCACCGTCCCCGAGCGCGTCACCGGACCCGGACGCGAGCGCGACCGCCGACGGGTCCTCGGCCGAGTCACTGCTCGAGGCGTCGGCACACCCGCGGACGCCGACCCCGGAGCCGTCCGAGTCGACCGCTCCCGCCCCGACGCTGAGCCGGATCGCCGCCGGCACGGTCGTGGCCGAGGGTGACGTCGCATCGCCCCTCGGCAGCGTCCACTTCCACTTCCGGATGGTCTCGGACGGCGACGACACCTTCTCGGCGCAGTACTCCGGCTTCACCTCGACCCTGCCGGTGCCGGTCTCGGTGTCCCTGTTCGAGAAGGCGCGCCGGGTCGGCGACGGCCTGACCTACGCGGGCGTCGGCGACCACCAGCTCGGCGGCGCGACCCCGGCCCCCGGGACCTCGGCCACCGTCCCGCTCGACGGCTCCGGCGTGGACCCGTCCGGGTTGACCACCCTGGTCACCTCCTCCTCGGCCGGCCCGGACGCCGCCGTGCCGGTCGAGCTCGGGCCAGGCAAGGTGCTCGCCGTGACGACGGTGCGGTGGTCGGTGCCCGCGCGGAGCACCAACGTGCGACCGATCGACGGCGGCGCGCGGACGAACGCCGCCGGGACCGTCACCGCGACGACCTCGACCGGTGCCCCGAAGTCCTACGTCGTCGCGCCGGACGACCTCATCGGCGACGTCGCGGCGCGCTTCGGCACCAGCGTCCGGGCGCTCGTGTGGTTGAACGCGGGCGTACAGGTCTTCGGCGACGACCAGTACCTGTACGCGGGGACGACCCTCAACCTCGACCCGCTCAGCCGCTGACGACGGCCTGACGACGACGGGACGGGTCGCGACGCGACGCGACGCGACCCCGTGACGCGACGCGACGCGACCCCGTGACGGACGGGAGGCCCGTGGCGATCCCGCCACGGGCCTCCCGTCCGTCACCCGGGTGCGGACTACTTCCGCAGCTCCAGGTACTTCGCGATGAGCGCCTTGGTCGACGAGTCCTGCGCGTCGAGGACGGCCTGGTCACCCTCGACCGCCGGGGTGACCTGCAGCGCCAGCTGCTTGCCGAGCTCCACGCCCCACTGGTCGAACGAGTCGATGCCCCAGATGGTGCCCTCGGTGAACACGATGTGCTCGTACAGGGCGATGAGCTGCCCGAGGACGCTCGGGGTGAGCTCCGGCGCGAGGATCGAGGCCGTCGGCTTGTTGCCCGGGAACGTGCGGGCCGCGACGATCCCCTCGTCGGTGGTGCCCTCGGCACGGACCTCGTCGGCGGTCTTCCCGAACGCGAGCGCCTTGGTCTGCGCGAAGAAGTTCGCGAGGAACAGGGTGTGCACGTCGGTGCCGGGCTGGACGCCCTTGCCGTCGCCGGTCTCGTCCGTGAGCGGCCGCGGCGGGTTCGCGATCGTGATGAAGTCGGCCGGGACCAGGTTCGTTCCCTGGTGGATGAGCTGGTAGAACGCGTGCTGGCCGTTCGTTCCCGGCTCGCCCCAGAACACCTCACCGGTGGTGGTCGTCACGGGGCTGCCGTCCCAGCGGACACGCTTGCCGTTCGACTCCATCGTGAGCTGCTGCAGGTAGGCCGGGAAGCGGTGCAGGTACTGAGTGTAGGGCAGCACCGCGTGGCTCTGGGCACCGAGGAAGTTCGAGTACCAGACGTTGAGCAGCCCCATGAGGACCGGGACGTTCTGCTCGAGCGGGGTGGTGCGGACGTGCTCGTCGACCGCGTGGAACCCGGCGAGGAACTGCTCCCAGTTCTCCTTGCCGATCGCGACGACGACAGCGGTGCCGATGGCGGAGTCGACCGAGTAGCGGCCGCCCACCCAGTCCCAGAAGCCGAACGCGTTCTCCGGGTCGATGCCGAACGCGGCGACCTTGTCGAGCGCGGTCGAGACGGCGACGAAGTGCTTCGCGACCGCGTTCGCCTTGTCCGCGTCGGAGCCGTCGGTGAGACCGAGGCGCTCCCACAGCCACTGGCGAGCGAGCCGGGCGTTCGTCAGGGTCTCGAGCGTGCCGAAGGTCTTCGACGCGACGATGAAGAGGGTGGTCTCGGGGTCGAGGTCGGCCGTCTTCTCGTAGATGTCGGCCGGGTCGATGTTCGAGACGAAGCGGGCTTCGAGCCCGGGCTGGACGTACGGCTTGAGGGCCTCGTAGACCATCACCGGGCCGAGGTCCGACCCACCGATGCCGATGTTGACGACGGTCTCGATGCGCTTGCCGGTGACACCGGTCCAGGCACCGGAGCGGATCTGCTCGGCGAACGCGTAGACCTTGTCGAGGGTCGCGTGCACGTCGGCGTCGACGTCCTGCCCGTCGACGACGAGCGCCGGCGAGGCGCCCTTCGGGCGGCGGAGCGCGGTGTGCAGGACGGCGCGGTCCTCGGTGACGTTGATGTGGTCGCCGGCGAGCATCGAGCGGAAGCGCTCGGCGACGCCGGTGTCCTCGGCGACCTGCAGCAGGTTCGCGAGGATCTCCTCGGTGACGAGGCCCTTCGACAGGTCGACGGTGAGGTCCGCGGCCTGGTACGTGTACTTCGCAGCGCGCCCGGGGTCGCTGTCGAACCACCCGCGCAGGTCCGGGGTGAAGCCGTCGGCGATGGCGGCGAGCTTCTTCCAGCCGTCGGTCGATGTGGGGTCGACGGGAGCGGATTCGGTCACGAGGGGTCCTCCTGGATCACGTGGGAACACGGTCCGCGGGTCACCGCACCGTTGCGTCGCGGACCACGTTCGAGCGTAGTGCTGTCGCGCTCGGCCTGCGCACAGTGCGCATTCGCCGTGGACGGAGGCGCGGCTCGGGCGGGCGGGCCGGCGTCGGTCAGGCGAGCAGCGCCTCCAGGGCGTCCGCGACGGGACCGCCGGACGCGGCCCGCCAGGCACGACCCGCCCACAGGTGGAGGTGCTGCGCATCGCCGCTCGCGGCGGCGTCGCTCCGGAGCGGTCGGGTCAGGTGGTGGAGCGCGGGGTAGCCGAGCGGCGCGTCCGGGTGCGCACGCGTGAAGGCGTTCGCGAGGCTCCGCGCCGGACGCCCGGTGAACGCCCGTGTCAGGACCGTCCGGTCGAACGCGGCGTCGGTGAGCGCGGCGCGGTGGGTGGCGTTCGTACCGGCCTCGTCGGTACGCAGCACCGCCGTACCCACCGCGACGGCGGATGCCCCGGCCGCGAGCTGCTCGCGGACGTCGTGCGCGCTGCCGATCCCGCCGGCGGCGACGACCGGCAGGTCGGTCGCCGCCGTCACCCGGCGCACGAGTTCGGCGAGCGGGACCGGCGTCGGCGGGGACGTCGGGTCGAGCACCGCGGAGTGACCGCCGGCCGCCTCCCCCTGCACGAGCAGGACGTCGATGCCGCGCTCGGCCGCGGCCCGAGCGTCGGTCGGGTCCGTGACCGACTGCACCGTGACGGTGCCGCAGCTGCGGAGGGCCGCGACCACCGCGGCGTCCGGCAGCCCGAACGTGAACGAGACGAACGGCACCGGGTCGTCGAGGAGCGCGGCGATCTTGTCCGCCCAGGCGTCGTCGTCCTCGTGCTTCGACGGCAGCGCGTGACCGGCCTCGTGTTCGAGCTCGGCACGGTAGGCCTCGTACACGTCGTCGGCGATCCGCACAGGGTTCGGCGCGAAGAGGTTCACGCCGAACGACTCCGTACCCGCGGCGCGGACGGCACGGACCTGCGCCGCGAGCCCGCCGACGTCCCGGTACCCGCCCGCGATCTGCGCGAGGTGCCCGGCCCGGGCCGCCGCGACCACGAGCTCCGGCGTGCTCGGGCCACCGGCCATCGGGGCGACGTGGACGGGCGCGACGGTACCGAGGACGCCGGGCAGGGTTCGCATGGCCCCATCCTGCACGTCGCGGCCATCCCCGGCCGCGCGGGAGCCCGTCCGGTTCGGTCGCGTCAGGGGGTCGGCCGGAACCGCCGCAGGCGCAGGCTGTTCGTGACGACGAACACCGACGAGAACGCCATCGCCGCCCCCGCGAGCACGGGGTTCAGCAGCCCCGCCATCGCGAGCGGGATCGCGGCCACGTTGTAGGCGAAGGCCCAGAACAGGTTGCCCTTGATGGTGCGGAGCGTCGCGCGCGACAGACGCACGGCGTCCGCGACGACGGGGAGCCGGCCGCTCACGACGGTGATGTCGCTCGCCGCGATCGCCGCGTCGGTCCCGGCCCCCATCGCGATGCCGAGGTCCGCGGCCGCGAGCGCCGCGGCGTCGTTCACCCCGTCGCCGACCATCGCGACGACGTGCCCGTCCCGCTGGAGCCGACGGACGGTCTCGAGCTTCGACGCCGGTGTCGCCCGGGCGTGCACCTCCTCGATCCCGACCGCGTCCGCGACCGCCCGTGCCGCACCCGCGTTGTCGCCGGTGAGGAGCACCGGCCGCAGTCCGAGCGCCCGGAACCGCCCGACCGCCACTGCGGATTCGTCCTTCACCGTGTCGCCGACGACGACGACGCCGAGGGCAAGCCCGTCACGCGCGACAGCCACGGCGGTGCTGCCCTCGGCCTCGGCGTTCTGGACCGCGGTGCGCAGGGCCTCCGGCAGGTCGACGGCCCAGGCGTCCCGGAGCCAGTCCGACCGGCCGACGACGACCGCAGCGCCCGCGCCGCCGCCCGCACCCGCGTCCGCACCATCGCCGGACACGACGGCCTGGACGCCCGACCCCGCCGCCGCGGCGAAGCCCTCGGCGACGGGCACGACGAGCCTCCGCGACCGGGCGTCCGCGACGACGGCGCGCCCGACCGGGTGCTCGGAGCCGTCCTCGACCGCTGCGGCGAGGGCGAGGACGGCGTCCGGGTCGACACCGGGGGCCGCCACGACGGACCGCACGGTCATCGCGCCGGTGGTCACCGTCCCGGTCTTGTCGAGCACGATCGTGTCGACCCGCCGCGTGCGCTCGAGCACCTCGGGGCCGCCGATCAGGATGCCGAGCTGGGATCCTCGTCCCGTCCCGACGAGCAGCGCGGTCGGCGTCGCGAGGCCGAGCGCGCACGGGCAGGCGATGATGAGCGTCGCGACGGCCGCCGTGAACGCCGCGGTCACCGAGCCGCCCAGGACGAGCCAGCCGGCGAACGCCAGGAGCGCGAGTCCGATGACGACGGGCACGAAGACCCCGGAGACCCGGTCGGCGAGCCGCTGGACCTCGGCCTTGCCGGTCTGGGCCTCCTCGACGAGGCGTCCCATCCGGGCGAGCTCGGTCTCGGACCCGACGGCGGTGACCGCCACCTCGAGCCGCCCACCGACGTTGACGGTCGCCCCGGTCACGCGGTCGCCGGGGCGGACCTCGACCGGGACCGCCTCCCCCGTGAGCATGCTGATGTCGACCGCCGAGGACCCGGCACGGACGACCCCGTCGCTCGGGATGCGCTCCCCCGGTCGGACGACGACCACGTCCCCGACGACGAGGGACGCCACCGGGACCCGGGTCTCGACGGCGCCGCGGAGCACCGCTGCGTCCTTCGCGCCGAGCTCGAGGAGCGCCCGCAACGCCGCGCCGGACGTCCGCTTCGCCCGCGCCTCCATGTACCGCCCGGCGAGCACGAACACCGTGACGGCGGACGCGACCTCGAGGTAGAGCTCGGTGCCCTCCGGGTCGGCAGCGAACCACGAGAAGGTCATGTGCATCCCGCGGTCGCCGGCGTCCCCGAGGAAGAGGGCGTACACCGACCAGAGGAAGGCTGCGGCGACCCCGACGCTCACGAGGGTGTCCATGGTCGCGGCACCGTGCCGCGCGTTCACCCAGGCGGCACGGTGGAACGGCAGGGCTCCCCACACCGCGACGGGTGCCGCGAGGGCCAGGGCTGCCCACTGCCAGTCCGGGAACTGCAGGACCGGCACCATCGACAGCACCACGACGGGCACGGCGAGGACCGCCGACACGAGCAGGCGCTGCCGGAGCAGACGGGTCCCGTCGTCCTCCGTCGACGCAGGCTCGGCGCTCGACGACGGCACCGGCACGGCTGCCCCGTACCCGGCCGACTCCACGGTCGCGATGAGGCGCTCGACGTCGACCCCGGGGTCCTCGACCTGCACCTGCGCCTTCTCGGTGGCGTAGTTGACCGTCGCCGTGACGCCGGGCAGCTTCCCGAGCTTGCGCTCGATGCGGTTCGCGCACGAGGCACAGGTCATGCCGGTGATGTCGAGCTCGACGTCGCTCACGACCGCACGACCTCGTACCCCGCCTCCGCGATCGCGCCGCGGAGGGCGTCGGCGTCCACGGGCGCGTCCGACGTCACGGTGACGGCAGACGACCCTCCGGGCACCAGGTCGACGGCGACACCCTGGACGCCGTCGAGCTCGGTGAGCTCCTCGGTCACGCTCATCACGCAGTGCTCGCAGGTCATACCGGTCACGAGCAGGGTCTCGGTGGTCATGGTGGTTCCCTCCGTCGGGTGTGGTCGGTTCAGGAGCGGACGAGCCGCGCGATCGCGTCGCTCGCTTCGCGGAGCTTGTGGTCGGCGGCGTCGCCGCCCTCGGCGACGGCCTCGGCGACGCAGTGCCGGAGGTGGTCCTCGAGCAGCGAGAGCGCGACCCGCTCGAGGGCACGATCCGCCGCGGAGATCTGCGTGAGGACGTCGATGCAGTAGGTCTCGTCCTCGACCATGCGCGCGATGCCGCGCACCTGGCCCTCGACGCGGCGGAGCCGCTTGAGCAGGTCGTCCTTGTCGCCGATGTACCCGGCGTGCGCGTGCGTGTCCTCGTGCATGGTTCCTCCGTCCATCCCGACAGGATACCCCCCAGGGGTACTTCCGTCACGTGGCCGGGTGGTCCCGACACTCGAATTGGAGGCACGGATCGCCTCCCGAGTGCGCCGTCGGTCCGCTAGGTTCCGGTCTCGTGCAGCGCCTCTCCCCCGGTCAGCGTTGGGTCGTCGGCCTCGGCGTCTTCGCCATCGTCCTCCTCGTGGTCGGTCTCGTCGCCGTCATCACCACCGTCCACGCCTCGGGGTGGTGCCTGGTCGCGTCGAACGGCTCGGAGCAGACCTGGGAGGGCTGCCAGACCGACGACTCCGGGATCGTGTGGGGCGGGGTCCTCGCGGTCATCGGCCTGCTGCACCTCGGGCTGACCGGGTTGGCCGGTGCGCTCGTCTGGACGGCGACGCCGTCGATCGGACCTGCGGCCGCCGGCACGACGACGGACGGACGGCGCCGCACCCGCGTGCAGGTGTTCGCGGTCGGCGACCTCCGCTCGCGATCGACGCAGAACCGGGTGCTCGGGCGCACGTTCCGCGGTGTCGAGGACACCCTCCCGGGATGGCGCGAGGAGGACGGGACCGTCCGGCCCGGCGAGCCCGACGACGACGTCGCCGGGGCCGTCCTCAGCCTCGAGGACTGGCAGCTGACCGCTCTCGAGCGGCACCTCGGACCGACGTTCCACCGCGTCGAGGCCGCGACCGCGTCCGGTGCGCGGGTGTGGATCTTCACTCCGGTCGTGTAAGCATTCCCCATGAGCACCGCGTCGCCCAACGGGTTCCGGAAGGCGCGGTACACGCACGACGACGGCACCGACTACGGGACGATCTTCTCGACGGAGTACTCCGGGAGCGCCTTCGCGAGCGACACCTACGTCACGCCGGACACCCGGTACGAGTACACCGTGGTCGGCGACGACGACCTCACCCTGCGCTCGATGCGGGCCCTCGGCGGCCGACGAGGCGGGGTGATCGGACCGCGGACCGACCACGTCGTGTTCTGGCTCACCGAGGGCGAGCTCGAGATGCACTTCCCGGACCGGACCCGTGTGGTGCGACCGGGGACGCCGTACATCGCGTCCGCGTCCGAGGCCTACCGGTTCGAGTCGACGGGCACCGTCTACCACGGCATCCACGTGGCGGACGCCTTCCTCCGCGACGTCGGACGGCGGCTCGGGTTCCGTCTGCCGGACGGGCCGCTGCTGTTCGACCAGCAGGACGAGACGATCGCCCGACGTGAACCCCTGCGCCGACTGCTGCGCGAACTCCACTGCTCGCTGATGGACGACCGCGTCACGGGGCCGATGCGCACCGCGTTGAACCGGCGACTCGCGACGGTCCTGCTCGACACGTTCCCGCTCCGCGACCGCGGCGACGACGTCCCGGTGGCGAACCGGTTGCGGGATGCCGTGCGCTTCGTCGAGGAGCACGCGGACGAACGCCCGTCGGTGAGCCGGATCGCGACGGCCTGCGGGTTGAGCGAACGCGGGTTGCAGGAGGTCTTCGCCCGGACGATGGGGACGAGCCCGCGGCGGTTCCTCCGGGACCACCGCCTCGACCGCGTCCGGGACGAGCTGCTCCAGGGTGCCGACCAGACGGTCTCGGCCATCGCGGGACGGTGGGGCTTCACCAACCCCGGACGGTTCGCACGCGACTACCGGGAGCGGTTCGGCGAGGACCCGGGGGCGACGCTCCGACAACGGTCGAACGCGCGGGTCCGCGCCGCTGTCACGTTCATCGAGCAGCACGTCGACGGGTCGCTCACGGTGGCTCGCATCGCCGATGCAGCGGGCGTCCGACCCCGTCGACTGCAGCAGCTCTTCCGCGCCGAGCACGGCACCACCCCGACCGAGTTCGTGGCGGAGCTCCGACGACGGCGGTCGTCGGACGCGGAGCTGTCCGAGGCGCACTGACAGAGCCGGATCCTGCTCCGACGTCAGCCGTTCTCCGCACCGGGGTACACCGCGCCCGCCGCACGAGCCCGTTTCCTGGGAGTCGGCTGACTGCTCTCAGTCCGGCGTGACGACCGTCGGTGGAGCCCCGTCTCATCCGTGAACAGCAACCGCTGGGATCGCCCGGCGGGACACGGAAGGAGCAACCATGGCTGACACCACGACCACCACGACCACTCCGCGCACCGCGGCGGGATCGACCAGCGCCTCGGGCAAGACCACGATCGACGACACCGTCGTCGCGAAGGTCGCCGGCATCGCCGCCCGCGAGGTCAACGGCGTGCACTCGCTCGGCACCGGCGCTGCTCGTGCCATCGGTGCGATCCGCGACGCGATCGGCCAGCGCGACTTCGGCCAGGGCGTCAAGGTC
>CAJYUW010000042.1 GCA_913778205.1 uncultured Curtobacterium sp. | reverse complement strand
GACGACCACGGCCCTGATCGTGCTCGTCGACGTGCTCTACGGCGGCGCCGCGTACCTGTTCTCGTTCGTCGGGCAGCAGAGCGGCCGCGCCCTGCAGATCGAGTCGCCGCTCGCGACGCCGTTCATGTGGGCCGCGGCGTTCCGCGCCCCCGGCGCCGCGGTGTACTACGACCGCGAGATCCTCACGTTCGAGGTGTCCGGGGCGGGCACGCACGCCGCCGCCGCGGTGTCCACCCCGCTCATGGCGGTGGTCGTGCTCGCGGGCGTCGTGCTGGCGCTCGTCGCCGTCCGGCGCGGGGCGCCACGGGCCGAGGTCGCGCCGGTGCTCGCGCTCGTGCTCGTCGCCGCGCTGATCGCGACGAACAAGGTCGGTTCGCCGCAGTACGTCGGGTGGTTCGCGGTGCCGGTCGTGTGGGGGCTCGTGGCCGGCCGGTCGAGCGCGCGGCGGTTCCTGCCGGTCGCCGGGCTGGCGCTGCCGATGGCGTTCCTGACGCAGGTCGTCTACCCCGGGTACTACGACCAGGTGCTCACCGTGCAGCCGTGGATCCTCGTGGTGCTGACGCTCCGGAACGTGCTCGAGGTCGTCGTGCTCGTGTGGGGCGTGGTCGGACTCGTGCGGCTCGGGCGCGCGGGCGGCGCGTCGGTGCGTGGCGTGTCGGTGGGTGGCGCGGGGTCCTCGGACGGCGTGTCGGCGGGTGGCGGGGCGTCGGGCGCCGTGTGGGCGGATGGCGCGGCGTCCTCGGGTGGCCTGTCGGCGGGTGGCCTGTCGGCGGGTGGCGGGGCGTCGCGCGCTCCGGTCGAGCCGGGCAGGATGGACCCATGATCGTCGCGTTCTCCGTCGCACCGTCCGGTGGTCCCACCGCAACCGGTGACGGCTCCGTGCACGACGCCGTCGCCGCTGCCGTCCGGGTCGTCCGGGAGAGCGGGCTCCCGAACCGCACGTCGTCGATGTTCACCGAGCTCGAGGGCGCGATAGTGAAGAAGAGTACATGGAAGGGCGGAGCGTAATGCTGGTCGCGTTCAGCGTTTCGCCGAGTGGCAACGGGCGCGAGGATGCTTCGGTGCACGACGCCGTGGCCGCGGCCGTTCGGGTCGTCCGCGAGAGCGGGCTGCCGAACCGCACGACGTCAATGTTTACGGAGATCGAGGGCCCGGACTGGGATTCGGTGATGGACGTCGTCAAACGGGCTACGGAGGCGGTCGCGCCGTTCGGGAGCCGCGTGTCGCTCGTCCTGAAGGCGGACATTCGGCCCGGGTACTCCGGCGAGATCGACGCGAAGGTCGAGCGGCTCGAAGCGGAGCTCGACGATTAGGCGACCGCCCACGCTGGCGACTGATGCGAGAACGGCCGAATGCTTCGTCCGTGTGAGGCGGGCGCTAGCGGCTGTCGCTCCCGTGGCAAGGCAACGACGGTCATACCGGATGAGTAGGACCGTCGTTGCCTCGCTCCTAGGCAGCTTCGCTGTTGATCCAGTCCCAGTCGGACTCGGCGAGCCATCCGACGATGTCGGCCTTCTTGACCGGCACAGCGAGGATCGTGTCGTTGTCGTCGAGGACCGCGCGCAGACCGTCGACGACCTTCTGGGCGGTGAGGTTCCAGCCGCTGACGAGCCACACCGAACCGCCGACGTGCGCGTAGCCGCCGAAGCTCTTGATCTTCGCGATGAGGGGCGCGTACTTCTGACCCGGGGTGATGAGGTCGTACGTGACGAGCACAGCAGACATTGGTAATCCATCCTGGAGCGAATCAGGTCTCGCCGCGCAACCGCCAAATCTGCCGCGTGGCGTTGCTGCTTTCGATCCGGTGGAACTACTGTCATCACTTGTAACTCGCCAAAGTACCGAGTGCTGTGTAGCCCGTGCGGGCGAGCGTTCGACCTATTCGAACGTCCGTTCGCTTCCAGGGATATCGTGACAGCGCCCGCTGACAGGGATGCCGCGACACGCCGAGGTCAATGTTCCAATCGCGTGAACGCGCCCTGTAGCGCGGACTCACTGGGTCCGTGATCGCAGCCCCCATCTAGGGCAAGAGGAAGGCCCCCGCCTGCTGAGTGCAAGTGGGGGCCTTCGTCGAACCCGACGAGGTTCGTCAGTTCGTTCGATCCTCGACGATGTCGAGGTGCTCATGCGGGTGCGCGCTGTACCTGTCATCGACCTGCCTGGCGATGCCGCCGCTGTCCTCTCGACGAGCGTCCGCGCCGCAGGTTCCACATGCCGCTCATTGCGCGCTCCACTCGGCCCGGACCGCCGCGCCGAGGGCGCCGAGTGAGACGGGGAGGGCTGTGACGGAGACGATTAGCGTCAGGGTGTCCATGCGGTGGTCCTATGCGGCGATGAGGTAGTCGTCGGCGGTGTCGAGGAGCGGGCTCGGTGCCCAGTCGAGGACGTAGGACCCGTCGGAGTAGGTCGTGAGGACGCGCCCCTCGGCGTTGCGGGTCACGGTGTAGGTACGAGTGGTGCGGGCCATGAGGTCTCCTTCAATGCGATGGTTTAAACGTACTACGTTTATTCCTCCGGCGCCATCGCTACGCTGAGCGAGTGACAGACCACCGCGGCCCTGGGCGGCCCTCCCTCCCTGCCGCGAACGTGCGGAAGCCGCGAAGCGTTCGGCTATCCGACGCCGAACTGGCGGAGATTGCCTCAGCTGCCGAGGCGGACGGGACGGCGAACGTGTCTCGCTGGATTGCCGACGCGGCGCTGGAGAAGGCTCGCCGAACGCGCACCTGAATCAGAACGAGCTCGTCTTGCATCTCAACGATGGGTCTACCCAGAGACGGTGAGCGTCGTGCTCGCGAGCGCCTCATCGGGAACGCTCGCTATTGTCTGCTCATGGCCGACCTGATGCCGCTCTGGCAGACCCTAGCCGGTGGCTCCATCACATTAATAGCGACCGTTGTCACTCAGGCGGCCATCGGGCGTCGCGACCGCGAAGCGCGTGGAATCGCTCGGAGCAACGAGCTCGCGGATCTAAAAGAAGAGCGAGAGCATGCTCGTCAGACACAGGTGCGAGGGCAGGCGAGGGCTGCGGCGGAGAGCGTGTTGGCCCTGGCGCTGGGCTTACGCGAAAGGTGGCGCCGGAACTGGGGCGGGGAGCCTTGGGATACCGACGCTACGGCGAAAATCCTCGAGCTCCAGACCTCGGCGCTCCTTCTCGACGACGGAGACCTTCGAAGCACAGTCGCCCGCGCGAGGAACGCGATGTACGACACCAACACGATCGCGCAAGTGGACGCACTGAGTGACGATCAGCGAAAGGCGCTCCAGCTCTCGATACTCGTTGCTCTGGTTGAGGTGATGGCCGCCTACCTTCGCGACGATGTTGACGAGGTTGCCCGCCAGCGCATAGAGATCAATGAGGCATGGCGGCGGGGAAGGGCTGCGGAAGCGACCTTTTGGGAGCGACCTTTGCCCGGGCCTGACGAAGACAGCTAGCGATGACGAAACGCCCCTCTCCGACCCGAAGGTCGAGGAGGGGCGTTGTCGTGCGGCAGCAATCCACTGGGCGCCAGTCAGGCGAACCTGCCGCCGCGGTCCTTCGTGCGGAGGTAGAAGTTCACCTCGTCGAGGTCGCTCTGCACGTCACCACCGGACTGCAGCGTGATCGCGTAGGAGTCGCCGCCCCGCGCGCCCTGCCCGGCGCTGCCGTAGCCGCCTGCCGGGATGGAGGGCGACGGGATGAAGAGCTCGTCTGGCGCCGTCGGGATCAGCGCGCGCGACGCCTGAGCGATCAGGGGTGCGGAGTCCTCCAGACCGAGAGCCATGCCCTCGCCCGTGAAGCCGCCGATCTCGCGGAAGAGCCGCGACGGCGAGTGGATGCCGAGGAAGCTCTTCACGCCGTCGACGGCGCTCTTGATCGGCCCGAGGACCGCGTCGGCGATGCGCCCGGCCGCGGCCTTTACGCCGCCGATCAGGCCCTCGATGATGTTCCGGCCGACGGAGACGAGCCACTGCCCGGCACCGGAGAGGGCGCCGAGGATGCGCCCGCCGAGGCCCGAGAAGAAGCTCACGACGTTGTCGATCCCGCGGGAGACGGCGCCGGTCAGGCCGGACCAGATCGATCCGAAGATTTGCGACACGCTCGTCCAGGCGCCGGACCACGCGGCCCTGATCAGGCCGAGGGTGGCAGTGATGACGACCTTCACGGTGTTGATCGCGTTCGTCACGAGCGCCTTGATCAGGTTCCAGACGCCGGAGAAGATCGCGACGATCCCGTCCCAGACCTGCGACCAGTTGCCGCTGATGACTCCGAGGACGACGGCGATTACCCCCTGAACGATTTGCAGCACCGGGCGGATGATGTTCAGCACGTTGGTGAAGACCGTCGTCACGACGGGCAGGAGCGCCTGGATCGCCGGGACGAGGTAGGCCAGGAGGACGTTCACGAGCGGGCCGATCGCGGCGGCGAGCATTCCGACAATCGAGATCACCGGGGGCAGGACTGCTGAGACAAGCTGCATGAAGACGGGCACGAGCGCCGAGATCAGCGTCGCGACGAGCGGCAGGATCGCGGCGAGTAACTGCGCGATCACCGGGACGAGCGTCACGATGACGCCCGCGAGGGATCCGATGACCGGCAGGAGGAGCGGGATCGCGGTCGTCAGCGCGTCGGAGAGGGCCTGCGCGACGGCGGAGAGCACCGGGGCGAGGCTCGTCAGCGCACCCGCGAGGGCGCCCGCGAGGCTGGCCGCGACGGTGCCAAGGAGCGACGCAATCTGCGGGAGGATCGGCAGGAGTCCCTGGAGGATGATCCCGAAGGGGGAGATCGACGGGAGCACCTGGGCGAACGCCGGAACGAGCTGGCCGAGTGCGGAGCCGATCTGCCCGATGAAGGGGGCGAATGCGGCGCCGATCTGAGCGAAGATCGGGCCGAACGTGCTCGCGAGCCCCTGAATGACGCCCGGAACCTTCTCGAAGGCACCCGCGAGGACCCCGGCGCCCTTCACGGCGCCTTCGAGCGCGGGGTCCAGGACGGAGATCAGGATTCCGGCGAGGGCCGACACGGCGGGCAGGAATGCCTGCCCGATCTGGGTCTTGCCGTTCTCCCACATCGCATTGAGCACCTGTTGCTTGTGCGAGAGGGTGTCCGCCTCCTTGCCGAAGTTGCCGTGCGCGTCGGCGGTCTGGTCCATGATCAGGGCGAGGGTCGCGGCTTGGTTGGCCTGCTGGGAGAGTGAGCCGCCGACCTTCTGGAAGCCGAGCTCGGCGGCCTTCGCGTCGATCGAGGCTTGGTTGAGGCTCACGCCGTAGCGCTCGATCGGGTCGCGCTCACCCTTCAGCGCGGAGGAGAGTGCGTCGACCGCGTCGGCGGTCGTGCCGCCGAACATGGAGGAGAGGTCGGCGCCGACGCCGATCAGGTCGTTGGTCTTCCCGGCGAGCTCGTCCATTGACGTGCCGCCGTTCTTCAGCTGGGTTCCGATCAGGGTCCCGAGCTCGTTGTATTCGTTCTGCGTCAGGCCGGCGGCGGTCGCGGCCGACTTCGACCACGAGAGCATCTGGTCGGACGAGCCCTTGAAGACCGTCTCGATCGCGCCGACGGACTGCTCCAGGTCGGCGGCCTGGCCGACGGCGTCCTTGAAGAACGAACCGAGCCCGGCGGCTGCGGCGATCCCGGCGACGGCGACGCCGAGGCCCTTCATGCTGCCGAGGACGCCGCCGGAGAAGGCTGCGCCGCCGTCGGAGCCTGCCTTCTTCATGAGGCCCGCGGACTGACCGGTAAGCGCTGAGCCGAAGCCGCGCATCGACGGGATAATCGTCAGCGTTGCGTAGCCGACATTGGACATGGAGCCTCCTGGGCGGTCACGTCCGGGCACGCAAAAGAGCCCCACCGGAGGCGCCGGTGAGGCTCTTACGAGGGACGAGGGGGGTCGGGTGTGTCTAGCGGGAGCGCCGCCGTTGGCGCTTCAGCGCCGCATTCAGGCAAGCGTGGAGAAGCGCGTCGGCTGCGTCCGTTGAGGGGTCGGTCTCGGCGAACCGGGCGTACTGCTCAGGGCCAAGGGCGATTCGCAGTCCGGCGTGTAGGCCCTCGGCTTCGAAGGCGTCGACGGCGCGGCTGTACCAGCCCTGCGCGGGCGCGAGGCGGTAGGGGACGTACTCGTGCCGAACGGTGTAGCCGGCGGTTGACGCGGGGCGCGGGGTGAGTGTTGTTTGCATGTCGGTGAAGGGGGCCAGGCATCCGGAGCTGCTCACCGCGGCCGGATAGCGCCAGACTGGGCGCATGAAGATGGAAGAGCTCGCGCTCTGGGTACAGGTCGCCGCCGTACTCGCCGCCCTCATTGCGGCGGTCGCGGCGGTGTGGGTCGGCGCGCGCGACCGACGGAACGCTCAGCGCATCGCGGACGAGGACCGCCGCCATGCTCAGCGCATCGCGGAGGACGACCGGCGAGCCGCGCTGCGGCAGTCGCGGCTCATGTTCGAACTCGACGCGGCGCTCCGACTCGCCGCGAATCAGCGCCGTGGAGGGTCGAGCGACAGGGACGAAAGCGCCCGTATGGGGACGGAAGCGGCAGTCTTAACCGGCCTCCTCGGGCCGGAGCTCCTGCCGCACCTGACGAGTGAGCTCAACCCGGAGACGGACGAGGAGCTCCGGCGGTACATGGCAGACCCGAAGACCGAGGAATGGAAGCGCCGCGCCACGGAAGCGCACCTCGCGATGCTCCGCGTCGTGCGAGACCTTCGGGCGGAGACCGACAGCTAGAAGGGCGCGGTGCCGTCCTGCTCGTCGAGCGGAAGCTCCGCGACCGGTGGGCGGCTGCTGACCGGGCGGCTTGCGCGAGCACGGAGCTCGGCGAACCGGTCACCTGGAATTGCCGTGACAACGGCGTCAGCTGCCTGGTCGACTCGAATCCGAGCCCGGACGCGATCGACGTAGGTCGCGCCGAGGCGCTCCTCGTTGAGCCTGATTTCCGAGAACGCCGCGGCGGACGGCCGCCGGGAGTACGCCTCGACGAGCGGGGCGAGCATCCGCACGCGGAGCCAGTCTGTCGAGGTGAAGAGCTGGCCCTGCGGCGCGCGGCGCCAGGTGTCGTACCAGTCGCGTGTAAATGGGCTGAAGTCGCCGACGAGCTCGGGCCCGCGGACCTCGCCGTCGTCGAAGACAATCGCGGTCGCGCTCTGGCGCGCACGAGTGGTGCGCTCGCGCTGCGTGACAGGGGACGGGAGAGGGCCTCGTCCAGGCATATGGCCTCCTAGGGCTCGAGTGTTTGTTCGCGACCTGTGACCCCGGCGCACAGGGAGGTGCTCTGCCGCTTCGGTGCTGGCGGGTGGGGGCCGGGGGAGTCACCCCCTACCCTCGCGAGCTCGCCGAGGCCGCGTCAGGCGAGGCCGGGGTGCGCCTCGGGTGGGCGATAAAGGGAGCACGCAAGAGCGAAGGCCCGATAAGCTCGCGCGCGTGAAGGTGTTCATAAGTTGGTCGAAGTCGGCAAGTCGACAAGTGGCGGGGGCATTTGCCGAGTGGCTACCGCGAGTTATTCAGGAGTGTAAGCCGTTCTACTCGCCCGACACTGATAAGGGAGACGTCTGGTTCTCGACCATCTCAGACGAGCTCACTGTCGCCAAGATTGGCTTGGTCTTTATCACGCCCGTCAACAAGGATGAGCCATGGCTGAACTTCGAGACTGGCGCTCTTCGAACTCTCGACACGGTGCGAGTCTGCCCAATCTTCGTGGGTATGAAGGCGGCCGATTACAACGGACCCGCAAAGAACTTCCAAGCAACGAATTTCACGGACCGCGGTGACATGCTTCGCTTGCTGAGAACGATCAATTCCATGACGGACTCTCCGTTGGAGGATGCATTCCTTGTCGAGGAGTTCGATGAGAGGTGGGATCGTTTGCAGGCCGCTGCTGCCGAGGGGGTCAAGGCTGCGGAGGAAGGCTTTAGCCCA
Source organism: uncultured Curtobacterium sp. (assembly GCA_913778205.1). Classification (GTDB taxonomy): domain Bacteria; phylum Actinomycetota; class Actinomycetes; order Actinomycetales; family Microbacteriaceae; genus Curtobacterium. The sequence goes on along the minus strand of CAJYUW010000042.1, from coordinate 68,748 downwards.
CAGCCATCGCCTTCGGGGCCTGAGAAGCGCGGTCTGGAGGAGAAAGTCGACGAGGTGCTTGAGCTGTTGCGCGAGCGGCGCTTGCAGGAGGGGCATTTCCCCGCTGTCAGTACCCCTGAGAAGTATTCCGGAGCAGAAGGAAGTATCAGGGTTGCAAAGGATCTTGGGGATGTTGTGATGCAATCTGCTATCGGCCTACTGGCCTACAACATTGAGGATGTGCCGCTCGGACGAGTAGAGCAAGTACTTTATGATGACAAGACCAACTCATACTTGATCGTAGTTCAAGATAATGGTGTGGAACGACGTCATCCTCTGAAGGGACTCAGATTTGAGAAGTGATGGCGCATTGCTGCGCCGGCGTCCCCTCGCCAGATTGAATCGCGATCCGTCGGGGCTGAAGGCCGTAGCTCCGCGGATTGGGCTAGAGGCAGTCGATGGCCCCGCTCACGGCGCGCCGTGAGTTGATGCTCCAGCGGGCGGGGCCCCGCGCGGAGACGGCTCGCCCCAGTCAGCGGGAGGCGCGAAGCGCGGCGAGCACGCCGTCGACCGTGTCGCGGAGCTCGCGCTCCTTGGCCTGCTGCCCGCGGGCGACTGCGAGGAGTGCCTCTGGCGTGAGGCGCTGATAGCGCGCCTGGACTTCGATCGCCCTCCGCTCGCTGTCGCTCAGCTCGGCGACCGTGGCCGGGAGCGGAGCTGCGTCAGCGATCTCGGCAACGATCTCGGCGATGCGATCGTGTGAGGTGCTCACGCGCTGGGCGCCGTGCTGTCGAGGAACACGCCGAGCGAACGGAGCGCGTGTTCCGGCTTCGCGAAGGCGCCGACCTCGTCCGTCCTGAGGAGGCTGAAGCTGAGGTGCACGACCGTCGCTCCGTCTTCTGCCGCGTAGGGCGCCGCGGCATGACGGCGCCGGAGCGCCGCGTCGAGCTTTGCGAGTGCCTCGACCGCCTCGTCATGCGCTGCGCAGTGAACGGGGATGGCGACTTCTCGACGTCGTTCGCGAGAGACGGCGCGCATGAGGGCGTCGAACTTCGAGCGAGCGGCGGCAATCTTCCGGCCCTGGGCGGCCTGCGCAGCGTCGGCGGTCGCCTTCGCTGCGTTGAGGGCGTCGAACTCGGCCATCGTGACCCCGTCCGCCGGGGCCGGTCGCACGTCATTTTCGGTCGGGCCGTAGCGCACCGGGCGGACCTTGCCTAGGCGGGCCTTGATAGCCGCTCCGACCGCGTCGTTCAGGGGCGCCATGTCGGCGGTGAGCTTGTCAATCTCGTCGAGGAGGTCACGAGCGCCAGGTGTGGCGTCGATCAGGAAGTCGGGATAGTCGGTCTGCATGGGTGGCCTTCCAGTCAAAGGGTGGGGCCCGGCGCTTGCCGGGAAGGTCAGGAGCGCACGCCAAAGAGCTCGGCGGCGCGGTGGTCGATATCGTCGAGAAGTTGATCCGCCTCGGCGACGGCCTGGGCGTCGTCGGCGAGAAGGGCCGAGAGCCGCGAGCGGGTGACCTCGGCTTGCCGGGTCAGGAGTGCGTGCACCTCGTCGGCTCGGCGTGCGCGCCAGGCCGCGACGCGGCACCGTGGCGAGCAGTAGGACGCGTCGGCGCGGGCGACGACGAACGCCGTCTCGCAGTGTTCGCAGGTGCGCATCGGCGCTCCTTTCGTAGGCGTACGTACGGGTGAGGGCCGAAAAGAAGCGCCCACCACGAACCGAGAGGTTCGCGGTGGGCGCGACTGGAGCCACTCCGAGAGAGGAGAGAGCCGTCTCCGTCTACATCTGGGAAGGGGGCCAGGGGGGTGACAGACAAAGCGTTTACACGCGACGTCGGCAGGATCGGCACCGCGTCGTCAGGCCGTCCGCCTTCTGGGCGTCGGACCCGAACGCCGAGAGCGGCTTCCGCTCGTCGCACGCGGCGCACGTCTTCCCGGCCCGGGCCTGGCGGCGGGCGAGAGCCCGGAGGGCGGAAGCGGCGACGGCGTCCGGGTCGTCGGGGTCCTGGTCGAAGCGGGCGGCGGCGGTGCGCACGCGGTCCTCAGGGGTGCGTTTGGGGTGCATGGCCGAGAAGGGGGCCAGGGGCGCCGGGCTGCTCACGCCGAGGGCGAGGAGTGACGAAGTGACGGAAGTACTGTCCTCTCCGGTTAGTGCTTAAGAGCTCCTCCTCCTTAAGCAAGAACAGAGAGAGACGGTACTTCCGTCACTTCGTCACCCGGCGAGAGCGCCGCGGCGCCTCCGGCGCGCGATCAGACCCGGCGGCGCCGTCACTCACGTCACCTCGTCACCCATGCAGCGCGAGCGTCACGCGGGACGGGTCCCACTTGCCCCGCTGCCGCGCGGGGATAACGTCGATCTGAGCTCCGGCGTTCAGAAGCATGCGCCTACGCTCCAGCATCCCGAGCTCAGGCCACACCTCTGCGAACGTCTTCCCGGTCTCCACGAGCTCGACGACCGGCTCGGTCGGCTGGGCGTCCAGACGCTCGCGCTCCGCGTGGAGCTTCTGGAGGCGTGCGACGAGCGCTGGAACGTCAGCGGTCGAGTCGCGGAGAGCGTCCGTCGTGTCGCGGATCGACTCGTCGACTGCGGCGAGGTGGGCGACGTCGCGGACGGTGGTCCGGGCCTCGACGAACTCGAACCGGCCGACTGCCTGGAGGAACTGCCTCTCGACCTCAGCTTCTACGCGCACACACTCCACAGCGATGCCTCCGCCGCACACGCGGCCCTGGGCCGCTGCCTGGCATGCGTAGATGTCGTTGCTTGACTTCCGGGTCTTCGCCAGGAGGTTCCCGCCGCACCCGGGGCACTGGAGCATTCCGGAGAGCAGGCGAGAGGCGCGGGCTCGGCGCCGACCTGCCTTTGTCGCTTCTGCGCGCCCCGGCGTCGGCTGCCACTCGGTGATGCGCCGGAGCGCCTCGACGTCTGCCACGGGGAGGAGCGGCTCCCAGAAGACGAGTGGGAGACCCGTTTTGGGGTTGCGGAGGACCTCGCCTCGATTGGTCACACGCCCGAGGACATGATTCGACCGGAGGAGCCGCTGAAGAGCCGTCGGGCCCCACTGCTCGGCTCGCCGCGGCTTGATCCCGTCGGCGTTCAGCCGGGCGCACGTCGCGTAGACGCTCGCGCCGCCGAGCACCTCGTCCGCTGCCCGGCGCACGACCGCCGCCTCGACGGGGTCCGGCTCCAGAGCGCGGCCGGTGCCGTCGGGGTGCGGGACGGTCCGGTAGCCGTAGGGCACGACGCCGCCCGGGAAACGCCCCACTCTCCGGAGGTGCTCCTGAGACGCCGAGACGCGGAGGCCGATCGTCTTCGCCTCCATACTGGCGAAGACCTGGAGAATCTCGACCATTGCGCGGCCCATCGGCGAGGTCGTGTCGAGGCTCTCCGTCGCGCTGATGATCTGGAGCCCCTCGTCGAGAAGTACGCCGACGTCGACGACCGACCGGACGAGCCGGTCGAGGCGCCAGACCATGACGGCGTCAGCTTCGCCGTCTCGGATCATCTGCCGGACCTTCGACAGGCCGGGACGGTCGAGGCGCGAGCGCGTCGCCGATACGTTGTCGTCGACGACGGTCTCGATGAGCTGCATCCCGCGCACCTCGCACGTCTTCTCGATCAGCTCGCGCTGGCGCACAATCGACGTCGACTCTTCTCGGGATGCTCGCGACAGGCGGGCGTAACCGACGATCCTCATTGGGGTTCCCTCTCCTCTGGGCGCCCATCGGCGCAAGGGAGAAGGGGGCCAACTGCTCTTCTCTGCTCACGAGGGGGAGTGGGACGAGGTCATGGACGTCGTCAAGCGTGCCACCGAGGCGGTCGCATCGTTCGGGACGCGTGTGTCGCTCGTGCTCAAGGCCGACATCCGGCCCGGGCACACGGGCGAGCTGGACGGCAAGGTCGAGCGGCTCGAGGCGGCGCTCGGCGACTGAGGGCCTGCGCCGGACGCGCTCCCGTCGCGTGCTGGCTCGGCACGCTGGCGTCAGGCGCCCGCTCGGTGCGTGCAGTCGCGTGTGGTCGGGTGCTCTTGCTGGATGCGTGCTGTCGGGTGTCTTCGGGTGCGCTCGCCGGGTGCGTGCCGTCGCGTGTGGTCGGATCGGCTCGCTGGGTGCGTGCCGTCGCGTGCGGCCGGGTGCGCTCGTCGGCCGCGTGCCCGACACGCCGCGTGCCTCCCGGGGATGTCGGAGGTCGGGTGTGTCCTGTGGGTGACGGGCGCGACGGGCGTCCACACGACGACGAGGAGCTGCTCATGATGCACGACGGCTGGTGCCCCGACTGCGACCTGCGTTCGGTCGTCATCGACTCCGACGCCGACGGTGAGCGCGCGTGGGCGACCTGCAGCGAGTGCGGTGCGGGGTGGATCCACCGCGACGATGTGCCCGAGCAGCCGGCCGACGCCTCGTCGGAGCGCACCGAGCGCCGCGCGGCCTGAACCCCGGAACGCCGTGTCGAATCGATTCGGCACGGCGTCTTCCCTGGCGCGGTTGGAGCGTTCTACACTGCTCTGAGCAGCGCGGTGCCACCGTGCTGCCACCCGTTCGCCGCTGAACCGGGACCGCCCGATCCGGGTCGTCGACGCACCGCGCGACGGGCTGGACGGAACGGCGCGCGGGAACCGCTGGGCGCCGTTGACGTCCCGGCCGACCCTCCGCACGTCCGTGGGTCGAGGACGACGTCCCCCACGTCCCGCACACCCCGTCCGAGAACAGGCACCATGACCCTCCTCACGCCTGCGCGCCGCGCCGTCGCGCTCATCGCCCTCGCCCTCGGCGGGTTCGCCATCGGGTCGACCGAGTTCGTCGCGATGGGGCTCCTGCCGAACATCGCCGAAGCGCTCCTGCCCGGCCAGTACGCGGCGAACCTGGACGCCGGCATCGCCCACGCGGGGTGGCTCGTCAGCGCGTACGCACTCGGCGTCGTGGTCGGCGCACCCACCATCGCCGCGATGTCGGCGAAGTTCCCCCGCAAGGGCCTCATCCTCGTGCTGCTCGTCGGCTTCGTGCTCGCCACGGTCGCGAGCGCCGTCCTGCCGTCGTTCGGCCTCGTGCTCGTCGCGCGCTTCGTCGCGGGCCTCCCGCACGGCGCCTACTTCGGCATCGCCTCGATCGTGGCCGGCGACATGATGGGCCCCGGCAAGCGCGGTAAGGGCATCGCCATGGTGCTGCTCGGCCTCTCGGTGGCGAACGTCGTCGGCGTCCCCGCGATCACCTGGGTCGGACAGGTCGCCGGCTGGCGGATCGCGTACGGCGTGGTCGCCGCCCTGTTCGCGCTGACATTCGTCGCGGTCGCCGCGTTCGTGCCGCGTTCGGCACGTGATGAGGACGCCACCATCGGCCGCGAACTCCGGGCGTTCCGCGAGCCGCAGCTCTGGATGGTGATGGGCCTCGGCGCGATCGGCTTCGGGGGCTTCTTCGCGGTGTACTCGTACATCTCGCCGATCGTGCAGAACGTGACCGGGCTCGACGAGTCCGCGGTGCCGCTCGTGCTCGTGGTGGTCGGACTCGGCATGGTGGTCGGCGGGGTCGTCGGCGGACACCTGGCGGACCACAGCGTCAAGCGCACGATCTACGGCGGGTTGGCGGCGCTCGTGGGGTCCCTCCTCGTCATGGTGCTGACCGCACAGTGGACGGTCGGGGTCGTCGTGGGCGCGTTCCTCATCGGCGCGACCTCGTCGGCCATCCCGCCCGCGGTGCAGTCCCGGCTCATGGACGTCGCCGGGGATGCCCGGACGATCGCCGCGGCGCTGAACCACTCGGCCTTCAACATCGGCAACTCGCTCGGCGCAGCGCTCGGTGGTGTCGTCATCGCCGCCGGGTTCGGCTTCCTCGCGCCGGGGTGGCTCGGCATCGTCCTCGCGCTGCTCGGCATCGGGGTGACCGCGATCAGCTACGGGGTCGAACGTCGGACGTCCGCCCGCTCGGTGCTGCGTTCGTCGCACCCGTCGACGGGGCCGATCACCGCCCCGGTCCCGACCGTCTGACGCGGCGGGCGCGCCGCAGCTCGTCGAGCGGCGCGCGCCGCGCCGCTCGCCCGCCCGCCCGCCCGCCCGCCCGCTCGCGCGCCGCCGCTCGCCCGCTGCGTACGCCGCCGGCCGCGTCCGTCGGTGTGCCTCGACTTCACACAACCAAAGGCACCTCGAACCACGCGATCGCGCGGTTCGAGGTGCCTTTGGTTGTGCGGAGTCCTTCGTTGCGGGGTCGGACCCTTACAGGCCGAGCGGGCTGCCGTCCTGGACGATGATGCCGTCGGTGATCGCCCGCTTCCGGAGCGCCACCTTCGTGCCGACGTCGAAGCCCGCCACGCGGTACTTCTCGCGGATGCGCTTGAGGTAGCTCTTCGCGGTCTCCTCGGAGATGCCGAGCTGGTACGCGACGCTCTTGACTGGTTCGCCACCGCCGTACAGGGCCATGACACGGCGCTCCTGCGCGCTGAGCTTCGGCACGCCGCCCACGTCCCCGGAGTTGATCGCCAGGTCGAGCTCCGCCGAGACGTACTGCTCGCCGCGCTGGGCCGACCGGATCGCCTCGACGATCATGTCGGCGTCCTCGCTCTTCACGAGGTAGCCGAGCGCGCCGGACGCCAGCGCCTCGCGCACGACGTTCGGCTCCGAGTAGGTGCTCATCACCACGGTCTTGACGCCGGCGGTCTTCAATGTGGAGATCTTGAGCGAGACCGGGATCGAGTCCTTGAGGTCGAGGTCGAGCAGCACCACGTCGACCGGGAACGCGGGGCTGGTGAGCAGCTCCGGCCAGGTCGTGACGGCGGCCACGAGGGTGATGTCGTCAGCAGCACTGCGGATCCACTCCGTCAGCGCTCCGAGGAGCATCTTGTGGTCGTCGACGAGGGCGAGTCTGATCGGTTCCTCTGGAGTCGCCATGCTGGCGTCCTTTCTCGGGGGCTGTGCCGATCCTAGGGGGACCGAACGCACGGTACGGGCAGGCTGGTCAGGGTGTCCGGTTGTTCGGGTCCAGCCGGTGCGCTCCGCGCGACGGCTACATCGTCGGGTGCCGGTTGACGACGCAGTGGGCGACGATGCGCAGGGTGCCGTCCTGGACGGTCTCGGTGAACGGCCCGATGCGGTGCAGCGCGCTCCAGGTCGCAGGGCCGAGCCGACGCCGCGTGACGCTCCGGGACTCGACCACGATCGGGACGTCCATCGTCTCGTCGGTGACGGGGTGGCCGTCGGAGCCGACGGGTCCCAGCGTCACCGAGACGACCGGCTGTCCGGGCTGGGCGGTCCGCCCGTCGCCCGCCATCTGCCACAGCGCCTGGAGCAGACCGTCCCGCTGGGCGGGGGAGAGGTGGCCGGCGAGGGACCCCGGGTCGGCGACGCTCACCGCGCGTCCGAGGTGGTCGGACTCGGTGATGGCGTGGTACAGCCAGGTCTCGCGACGACCCTCGATGAGGTGGAGACGCAGCTCGGTCGCGAGCGACGCGGCGACCGAGGCGGACGCGTCCGAGAGGGGCAGCGGGTCCGACCCGTTGGCGACCGCGTCGAGCAGCTTCTCGGCCGCGAGGTCGAGCCGGGCCAGCTCGTCGGACGCCAGCATCCCGACCGCGAACTGCGGCGCCTGGACGTTGCTCTGCACGAGGACGCGGTCGAGCTCCCGCTGCACGAGCTGCCGGAACCGGTGGACGACGAACAGGGCGATCGACGGCGGCACCGTGACGAGGGCGACGAGGGACACCATCCCGGGCAGCGTGTCCGTCGTCACTGGGGTCGAGACGAGGCACATGACGATGAAGGTGGTGCCGAGCACGACGATGGCCGCAGCGACCTCCCGTGCCGGTCGCAACGATGCGATCGGCAGCAGGGCGAACCCGGCAGCGACGGACGCGGTCGCGAAGTGGGCGATGTCGTGGTCCGGCCAGATGCCGATGAAGTCGAGGGTGACCACGCAGGTCAGGACCACCCCGATCAGTGCGAACGCGACCCCGGTGAGCCGTTCGCCGTAGGTGAGCAGGCTCAGCCCGACGCCGATCGCGGCGACGAGGTAGAGCCCCCAGGCGGCGGCGGGCAGCCACGGGTCGCTGTACTCGGACCACCGGGTGAGGAAGAGCACGATCCCGGCGACGGCCTCGATGGCGGTGAGCACCGCGGCTCCCGCGCCGAGGTAGCCGGCACCGAGCGATGCCCCGGGCTTGGCCGCCTGCCGCAGCGATCGCGCACCGGTCGAGGTGGAGGGGAGGCCGCGCGCCTGTCGACGTTCGCTGCCCCGGTACCGCTCCCGTGCCTCCCGGCGGGTCCGCGGAGCGGGCTGCACCGGCTCGCCGGGCAGTCCGCGGGTGATGGTGTCCTCGGGGGCGCGGCTCACTGCGGTGTCCCCGTCTGCCGGGCGATGCGTCCGGCGGGTCCACGGTGCGTCATCGGGGGGCCTCCAGGACGACGGTCGTGCCGGATCCCGGCGCGGAGAACAGCTTCGCGTCGCCGCCGACCTCGCGGAGGCGGTTCACCACGCTCTCCTTGAACCCGAGGCGCTCGGCGCTGACGTCGGTGATCTCGAATCCGACGCCCGAGTCCGTGACCATCGCGCGGACGGTCTCGTTGTCGTGCACGATCGTCACGTGCGCCTCGCCGACCCCGGCGTGCCGACGCACGTTCTCGAGGCACTCGCCGAGGGCGAGCAGGAACGCGTCGAGGACGTTGGTCGGCAGCAGCACCTGGCCGGTCCCGTGCCAGCTCACCTCGAGGCCCATCCGGCCGAAGCGCTGCTTGACCGACTCGAGCGTCTGCCCGAGCGGCGACTCCTCCTGCCGGGTCAGGGAGTACTCACCGGACTGCTGCGGCTGCGGCGTCGCGCCGAGGCGGAGGTGCCGGAGCAGGCGGGCGTCCTCGGCGGCCTGCTCGCGCATGGCCTGCTCGGAGACGCCCACGCCGGAGTGGGCGAGGAGCGTGAGCGTGGCGAGGACGGTGTCGTGCAGCAGCCGGGCGCCCTGCCGACGCTGCGCCTCGGTCTCGCTGGCCTGGCGCTCGGCGCGGTGCGCGGTGCCGATGCTGTAGATGCGGCGTGCGACCCGGGGGATGCTCCGGGAGATCCAGACGGCCACGACCGTGATGAGGACCCAGCCGAGGAGTGCGCCGAGCGCGGGCACGGACAGGACCGACCCCGTCGCCAACGTCATCCCGACCGCGGTCGTCGCACCCGCGGCGATCGTCAGGCCGAGGCCGACGGGGTGGCCGCGCTGGGCCATCAGCGGCGCGGACACGCCCCCGGCGGCGAGGGGCATGACGGCGCTCGCGATGACCGGCCGGGTCGCCTCGTCGGCGCCGATGAGCAGGATCGCGAGGGCACCGAGGCCGCCGGCGAGGATGACCGCGGTCCACCACACGGAGCCGCTCGTGCCGAAGACGACGAACCCGGCGATCATCGCGGCGATGCAGGCGAGCGCTCCGAGCAACAGGCCCACGGGGACCGCGAACGAGCACAGGACCGCGACGACGCTGATCGTCGTGCACACGATGCCGACGACACGGGTGGTCGACCGGAGTAGCCGGTCGCGTTCCTGTGCGATCAGATCCATCGATGTCCTGCGGTCAGCCTGCCAAGTCGAGCCTCGGTCACCCGAGCACCACGCCATCATTCCACGCACGGCACCCGTTGGGGGGTGTTCGGCGCGCGGGCCGGTCCCGGATGGGAACCGAATCGTGATCGCGAGTGCGATGCGATCCGCCGGGCGCGGTGCGGCTGTGCCCTCGCCCGCCCGCCCGGTCAGCTGGACACGCGCGTGGTCGGTCAGCTGGACACGCGCGTGGTCGGTCAGCCGGGCACGCGTCTGCTCGGTCAGCCGGGCACGCGTCTGCTCGGTCAGCCGGGACCCCGCCTGCCCGGTAAGCCGCAACCCCGCCTGCCCGGTCAGTCGAACAATCGCCGGAGGTGCGCACCCACGGCCTCCTGCTCGATGAGGAACCCGTCGTGCCCGAACTCGCTCGTCACGACCGCGGCCTCGTCGCCGTCGAGGGTGTCCGGGATGCCCGCCGCGATGCGGTGCTGGTCCTCGACCGGGAACAGCCGGTCGCTCGAGACGCCGAGGACGAGCGTCCGCGCCGTGACCTGTCCGAGCGCCGCTGCGACGCCGCCGCGCCCGGCCCCGACGTCGTGCGAGTCCATGGCGTGCGTGAGCGTGATGTACGACGAGGCGTCGAAGCGTCGGGTGAACTTGTTGCCGTGGAAGTCGAGGTAGCTCTCGACCGAGAAGCGTCCGTCGTCGCCGAGCGGGGAGACGTCGCTCTGCCACGAGCGGTCGAAGCGTCCGTTCAGCTCGTCGGCCGCGCGGTAGGTCATGAGCGCCATGCGTCGGGCGAGCGCGAGGCCGCGGTGCGGACCCTCGCCCGGGGCGGCGTCGTGGTAGTCGCCGCCGGCGAAGCCGGGATCCATCTGGATGGCGGCGCGTTGCAGCGAGTTCGCGGCGATCTGGTCGGCGGTGGTCTGCGCGGTCGAGGCGAGGACGGCGAGCCGGGCCACCCGGTCCGGGTGGGCGACCGCGAACTCGAGGGCGTGCATCCCGCCCATCGACCCCCCGACGACTCCGGCGAACCGTTCGATGCCGAGTCGGTCGGCGAGGCGTACCTGCACCGCGACCTGGTCGCGCACCGTGACGAACGGGAACCGCGACCCCCACTCGACGCCGTCCGGCGCGACCGACGACGGGCCGGTGGTGCCCTGGCAGCTCCCGAGCATGTTCGGCACGATGACGAACCAGCGGTCGGTGTCGATCGGCCGACCGGGGCCGACGACCTCGCCCCACCAGCCCGCGGTGCGGTGCCCGGGGCCCGCCTCGCCGGTGACGTGCGAATCGCCGGTCAGGGCGTGGAACACCAGCACGGCGTTGTCACGTTCCGGCGACAGGGTGCCCCAGGTCTCGTAGGCGACCCGGACGGCCGGCAGGCGCCCGCCGCGGACCGACTGCTCGCCGAGGCTCTCGAAGCGGCGGTGACCGGGGTGGTCGCCGGGGCGCCATGCGCCGGTGACGGGAGGCTTCCCCAGGGTCCCGAGTTCGGTCCCGGGCACGAGGGAGGACGGCACGGAGTCCTCGGGGGTCGTCTGCCAGTCCATCGTCCGCCCAGTCTGCCGGGAGGCGCGGCTCGCCGCCGCCGTGTTACGTCGCCCCGGGCGTGTGGTCGCGTGGTCGCGTGGTCGCGCGGTCGGGCGAGAGCGACACTGTCGTCGTCGTTCGACGTCGACGGTGTCGCTCTCGCCCCCGACGGGTCGTTGCACGTGCAAGGAACGACGTCGCCGCTGTCGTACGACAGCGGCGACGTCGTTCAAGAGCGGCAGGCACCGGGCGCGCGGCAGGCACCGGGCGCGCGGCATCAGCTCGGCTCGCCGCACGCGGCACCAGCCCGGCGCTACGCGCGCAGGCGCTCGGACTCGGCGCGGGCCGCGGCGAGCCCGGCCTCGAGGTCGGCCCGGAGGTCCTCGACGTTCTCGATCCCGACCGACAGGCGGACGAGCCCCGGCGTGACCCCGGTCGTCAGCTGCTGCTCGGGCGTGAGCTGCGAGTGCGTGGTCGACGCCGGGTGGATCACGAGCGAGCGCACGTCGCCGATGTTCGCCAGGTGCGAGAACAGCCGCAGGTTGTCGACGAACGCCTTGCCCGCGTCCACGCCGCCCTTGAGCTCGAACGACAGCACCGCGCCGACGCCCTTCGGGGCGTACTTGTTCGCCGCGGCGTACCAGGGCGAGGTCGGCAGCCCGGCGTACGACACCGACGCGACGTCCGGGTGCCGGTCGAGCCACTCGGCGATCTCCTGCGCGTTCTGCACGTGCCGTTCGATCCGCAGCGACAGCGTCTCGATGCCCTGCAGGAGTGCGAACGCGGTGTCGGGGGAGTTCGACGCCCCGAGGTCGCGCAGCAGCTGCACCCGCGCCTTGATGACGTACGCGAGCTGGTCGCCGACGGCCTGCGCGAACACGGCCCCGTGGTAGGACGGGTCCGGCGTGTTGAACTCCGGGAACTTCTCGGCGTGGTCCGACCAGACGAACCGTCCGCCGTCGACGATCACGCCGCCGATCACGGTGCCGTGCCCGCCGAGGAACTTCGTCGCCGAGTGCACGACGATGTCCGCGCCGTGCTCGAACGGGCGGATGAGGTACGGCGTCGCGATCGTGTTGTCGACGATGAGCGGCACACCGGCCTCGTGCGCGATCCCGGACACCGTCTCGATGTCGAGCACGTTGATCTTCGGGTTGCCGATCGTCTCCGCGAAGAACAGCTTCGTGTTCGGTCGGACGGCGCGGCGCCACTCCTCGGGGTCGTCCTGGTCCTCGACGAAGGTGGTCTCGATGCCGAGCCTGGCGAGGGTGTACTTGAACAGGTTGTACGTGCCGCCGTAGATCGACGACGACGACACGATGTGGTCGCCGGCCCCCGCGATGTTCAGCACGGCGTACGTCTCCGCGGCCTGTCCCGACGACACCAGGAGTGCGCCCGAGCCGCCCTCGAGCGCGGCGATGCGCTGCTCCACGACGTCGTTCGTCGGGTTCATGATGCGCGAGTAGATGTTGCCCGGCTGCGCCAACGCGAAGAGGTCGCGGGCGTGGTCCGAGTTCTCGAACACGTACGAGGTCGTCTTGTAGATCGGCGTCGCGCGCGCACCCGTCGTCGGGTCCGGCTGGGCGCCGGCGTGGACCTGCGTCGTCTCGAACCGCCAGGCGGCGGCGTCGTTCGTGCTCATCGGTGCTCCTGTCGGGTGCGGCGGTCGGTGGTGCGCCGACGGCCGGGAGGCACGTGGCGGCGCTGCGTCCCGCGTCACGCTACGCACGTGGCCGGGTCCGCACCAGCGCGACCGCCACGCGACGTAACGGACGTCGCGGAGGCGATCCGGGCCTCCCGGCCGGCGCAGCGCGCCTCCGGTCCCGTGCCTACCGCACCGTGTCCTTCCGGAACAGCCAGTCGACCTCCGGTTCGAGCAGCCAGCGCATCCCGCGCCGCACGAACGGTTGCGCCAGGAACAGGCTCACCGCGCAGGCCACCGCGACCATCAGGAGCACGTAGGGCCACGCCGAGTGCTCCCCGGCCAGGACGCCGCTCTCCCGGATCGGGTAGAGGACGAACGTGTGCAGCAGGTAGACGTACATCGTCGCCGCCCCGAACCGGGTGATCCAGACCGTCCGACGGGGCACGAGCAGCAGGAACGACGTCGTCAGCACCGCCGCGAGCACCATCAGGCCCAGCCGGACCGCACCCGCCCACCAGGCGTCCTCTCCGAGTCCCGAGTACGAGTCGTCGTAGAAGAACCAGTGGTGGAGGTCGAACTCCTTGAACTGCGGGATCCAGATCGCACACGACACCGCCCACGCCGCGAACACGGCCGCCGCGACGACCCGCACGCGCACGACCGTCCGCCGGGGCGCGTCGTACCAGCGGTCGAAGAGCCCCCACTGCTTCACCTGCCAGCCGACCAGGAAGAACGGCAGCAGGCTGATCGCCCGGCTCAGCGACAGGGTCGAGTCCACGTTGTCGAAGTAGCCGACGCCGATGCTGAACACGACCGCCCAGAACAGCGGCCACCGCAGTTGCGCGAGGTACGGCAGGATCAGGCGGAAGATCCCGAGCGCGAGCAGGAACCACAGGGTCCACGTGGGCTGCGTCGGGTTGAACTCCTTGCCGCCCTCGACGATCGCCTGCACCACGGTCCAGATCGTCTGCATGATGACGTACGGCACGACGATGTCGCGGATCGTCCGCTGCATGCGCTGGGCCGTCGGGGTGTCCGCCGACGAGAAGTACCCGCTGATCACGCCGAACGCGGGCATGTGGAACGCGTAGATGAACGTGTAGAGCGCCAGGGCGTGCTCGCTCGCCGTCGTCTGCCGCTGGATCGCGTGACCGATCACCACGAGGGTCACGGCGAGGAACCGCGCGGTGTCCCACATCGGGATCCGCTGCGTCACCCGCCCGGGCTCCGGGCGCGTCGTCGTGGCTGCGGTCGTCATGGCCCGACACGCTACCGGCTGCGGCGGCGACGTGATCGGTACGGTGGTCCACACACCCACCCGTTCGGAGGAACACCCATGGCATCTCGTCGCGCCGTCGTCACCGGAGCCAGCTCGGGCATCGGGGCCGCGACCGTCCGGCTCCTGCGCTCCCGCGGCTGGGACGTGCTCGCCGTCGCCCGACGCGAGCAGAAGCTCCGCGCGCTCGCCGAGGAGACCGGTGCGACGTACCTCGTCACCGACGTCACCGACGCCGACGCGGTCGCGGCGCTCGCCGACCACGTCCGGGGGTCCGGCGGCGTCGACGTGCTCGTGAACAACGCCGGCGGCGCGCTCGGCTCGGCCTCGGTCGAGGAGTCCGACGTCGAGGACTGGCGCACGATGTTCGAGGTGAACGTCATCGGCACGAAGCGGGTGACGGCCGCATTGCTGCCCGTGCTCCGGTCGACGGCCCGCGCGAACGGGCACGCCGACGTCGTGACCGTGACCTCGACCGCCGGGCACGTGGCGTACGAGAACGGCGGCGGGTACAACGCCGCCAAGTTCGCCGAGCACGCGCTGGTGGGAGCCCTCCGGCTCGAACTGAACGGCGAGCCGATCCGGGTGGTCGAGATCGCACCCGGCCTGGTGAAGACCGACGAGTTCGCCCTCACCCGCTTCCGGGGCGACGAGGCGAAGGCGGCGGCGGTGTACGACAACGTGCCGGAGCCGCTCGTCGCCGAGGACGTGGCGGAGGCGATCGTGCACGCGGTCGAGCTGCCGGCGCACGTGAACCTCGACCTGGTGACGGTGCGGCCGGTCGCGCAGTCGGCGCAGCACAAGCTGGCGCGGGGGCCGCTGACGCCGCGCGACTGACCCGCCGGCCCGGGTACTGCCGTGGTGCCGTGGTGCCCCGGTGCCGTCGCGCCGCCGCTGCTCCGCGTGCGCTGCCGCACGGGCGTCTGCACGCGCCCGGGTGGTCTTCGCGGGTCGCGGGCGCGGGGTCCGTGCCGGTACCGTGGTCGGATGCCGATCAGCAGCGAACCCGAGTCCGTGGCCCAGGCTCCGTCGACCGTGACCGTCACGAGCGGGCCCGAGGTGCTCGGTTGGCTGGAGTTCGGCGACGCCGCTCGCCTGCTCGCCAAGGACGTCCTGTCGTCCGGGTTCGAGCCCGAGGTCGTCGTCGCGGTCGCACGTGGCGGGCTGATCGTCGCCGGTGCCGTGGCGTACGCGCTCGGCACGAAGGAGTGCGGCTCGATCAACGTCGAGTTCTACACCGACGTCGAGCAGCGCCTCGAGGAGCCCGTCATCCTCGCACCGGCCCTGGACGCACCGAGCCTCGCGGGCAAGAGGGTGCTCGTCGTGGACGACGTCTCCGACTCCGGCCGGACGCTGCGGCTCGTCGTCGACATCATCGCGAGCGCCGGGGCCGAGGTCCGCAGCGCCTGCCTGTACTCGAAGCCAGGCACCGTCCTCGAGCCCGACCACGTGTGGCGTCGGGTCGACGGCTGGATCACGTTCCCGTGGAGCGCCCTCGCCCCGGTGACGGCCGAGTCGTGAGCATCCACCTCGTGGGCGGGGGACTCCTCGCCGCGGCCGACGTCGCCGCCCCGTTCACCGCCGAGGCCACCGCGCGCGCCGCCGCCGTCGGCCGCACGACGCCTCGGATCGGCCTGCTGTCCGTCGCCCGCGCCGACGGCAGTTCGCCCAGCAGCACGGCCGACATCGCGCAGACGCTCGGCGGGCCCCGTGTCGCCGAGGTCGTCGTGACCGAGGTCCCCGCCGGTGCCGTGTTCGACACCGGTGTGCTCAGCGACATCGACGCGCTCGTGGTCGCCGGAGGCGTCACGCCGGACTACCTCGCCGCGATCGCCCCGGTCGTCGACCAGGTCCGGCTCCTGGTGTCCGACGGTCTGCCCTACCTCGGCTACTCGGCCGGTGCGATGATCGCCGCGGACCGTGCCCTGGTCGGCGGCTGGCGCATCGGCGGGGTCGAGGTCTGCCCGGAGGAGGCGTCCGAGGGACTCGACGAGGTGGAGCTCCGCGAGGGGCTCGGACTGGTCGACCTCACCGTCGACGTCCACGCCGTGCAGGCCGGCACGCTCGCCCGGCTCATCGCGAGCGCCGAGGCCGAGTTCGTCACGGCAGGGCTCGCGATCGACGAGGACACCACCCTCGTCGTCGGTGAGGGAGCGCTCGAGGTCCGCGGCACCGGCAGCGTCTGGCGGGTGATCGCGGGCGAGGAGTCCGTGTCGGTCGCCACCATGGGCGCGTAGCACCCGTGGAGCCGAAGCCCCTCGCCGAGCTCGTCGATCCCGGGTGGGCCCGGGCGCTCGCACCCGTCGAGGACGACGTCCACCGGATGGGCGCCTGGCTCCGCGCCGAGGTCGCCGACGGACGCCCCTACCTGCCCGCCGGCGCCGACGTGCTCCGCGCGTTCCGCGACCCGTTCGACGACGTCCGGGTGCTCGTGCTCGGGCAGGACCCGTACCCGACGCCCGGTCACCCGATCGGTCTGTCCTTCGCGGTCGACCCCGCGGTCCGGCCGGTGCCCCGCAGCCTCGCGAACATCTACACGGAGCTGCGCGACGACCTCGGCGTCGAGCCCCCGGCGCACGGTGACCTCCGGGCGTGGTCGTCCCGCGGCGTGCTCCTGCTCAACCGGGTGCTCACCGTCCGTGCCGGCGACGCCGGGAGCCACCGGGGCAAGGGGTGGGAGGCCGTCACCGACCAGGCCGTCCGTGCACTCGTCGCCCGTGGCCGACCGCTCGTCGCCGTGCTCTGGGGTGCCCAGGCCGCGACCGTGCGACCGCTGCTCGGGGACACGCCCGTCGTCGCGTCGGCGCACCCGTCGCCGCTGAGCGCCCGCCGCGGGTTCTTCGGCAGCCGTCCGTTCTCGCAGGTGGACGAGATGCTCGTGGCGCAGGGGGCCGAGCCGGTCGACTGGTCCCTGCCGGTCTGACGGGCGGCGGGGCGCCGGAGCGGTGCCGCGTGCTGCGTGCCGTGTGCTGCGTGCCGCGTGCCGTGTGCCGCCGGAGCGACAGGTGCGTGCGTCCGTACGCCGTGTGTGCCGCGACGGCGACAGATGCGTGCGCGCTGTCGGCAGGCATCTGTCGCCCTCGCGCACCGCACCGCACCCCGCGCCTCGCGCCTCGCGCACCGCACCCCGCGCACCGCACCCCGCGCCTCGCGCCTCGGACCCCGGCACCCCGAGGCCTGCACCCCGCACCCCGCGCCGAGCGGCACGGAACCGGCGCGGGTGGCCCTCCGCCCCGTAGGCTCGACCCGTGCTCGAGGAGGAATACCAGCGACGACGGGTCCTGCCGCGACACCTGCGCGCCCCCGCACCGCAGGAGGCCGCGTTCGCCTACACGATCCGAGCGGCCGAGCCGAGGGACCTCCCGGACGTCCGCGAGATCCACACGCACTACGTCCGCAACTCCTCCGTGACGTTCGACCCGTCGGCGTTCACCTTCGCCGCGTGGAAGCGGCGCTACGACGAGATCCGTCGCCGGGGCCTCCCGTTCCTCGTCGCCGAGAATCCCTCCGGCCAGGTCCTCGGCTACGCGCTCGTCGACCCGTGGAACCCCCGGGACCGCTCGAACCACGTCGTCGAGGACTCCATCTACCTCGGTGCGGCGGCGGGTGGGAAGGGTCTCGGGCGCGCACTCATGGAGGCCCTCATCGAGGAGTGCCGCGCCGCCGGCGTCCGCGAGGTCGTCGCCGTCATCGCCGACCGCCAGGCCGAGGCGTCGATCCGTCTGCACGAGCGACTCGGCTTCGAGGAGGTCGGCCGCATGGGCAAGGTCGGCTTCAAGTACGACCGCTGGCTCGGCACGGTCACGATGCGGCTCCGCCTGCGCGGCCCCCGGCTGTTCGCCCGGGGTCGCGCCACACGCTGAGCACGCGCTGGGCCGGCGCGGGGATGCGGCGCGGTCGCGGCACACGTTGCCCGGGGTCGCGCCACACGCTGAGTACGCGCTGGGCCGGTGCGGGGATGCGGCGCGGTCGCGGCACACGTCGCCCGGTGCCGCCGCGCGCGGCACGTCGCGCGACCGCGGCGCACTGCACGCGGCACGTCGTGCGACCGACGTGCGCGTGACCGGAGCGGCGCGGTGATCCCGTGAGCGGTCGACGGACTGGAGGCGCGTGACGGGCCGGCACCGAGCCTCCCGGCCGACACGGGTCACCACGTGCAGACGCGACCTGCGCCGGTCGCAGACCGGGTCGCCTCGCGTCGCCCCTGGCGACACGTCGAGCGACCGAAGCAGCTCACCGGTGGCGCACCGTGCGACCGATGCGCGCCCCGCGGCCCCGCGGCCCCGCGGCCCCGCGCTCAGCGCACCGGCGCCTCCGCGATGAACTCGTCCCGCGTCACCCGCACCAGGTCCGCCGCCGCGACCGACGCCGCCGGAGCGTCCCCGCTCCCGACCGCCCGCGCCACCGCCTCGTGCCGCGCCGCCGCGTCCCGGGTCCACCGGGTGATGGTGTCGCGCGACTCCGAGGTCCGCGTCCGCAGCAGGGCCTCGACGGTCCCGGCGAAGTGCGTGAAGACGGCGTTGCCGGACGCGGCGAGGAGCGCCCGGTGGAACCGGACGTCGGCCTCGAGGTAGGCCCGGCTGTCCTCCCGGTCGCACGCCACGACCATGTCCGACGCGGCCGCGGCGACCGCTGCGACCGCCGCGGTGTGCGGGGTCGCCGCCGCGAGCGAGGCGGCGACCGGCTCGACCCCGAGCCGGAGCTCGAGCAGTTCCCGTTGCTGCACGAAGTACGCGGGGGAGGCACCCCGCCACCGGATGACCGTCGGTGCGAGCAACTCCCACGACCCGATGCCGAGGACCTGCGTGCCGACCCGTTGCCGGGGCTCGACGAGCCCGAGCGACTGGAGGACCCGCAGCGCCTCGCGGACGACCGAGCGGGACACGGCGAACTCGTCCGCCACGTCCTCTGGCCGGACGACCGTTCCCGGAGCGAGCGCGCCGTCGACGATCCGCTGTCCAAGGGTGTCGAGCACGTGGGCGTGCAGTCCGCGGGGCGGGGCCATCGTTCCTCCGTGCAGTACGCGTCACGCGGGGCTGTGACGTCCGGGTCCATCGAAGCGGCAGACTGCGCCGGAGGGCGGCTGCCGCGCTGCGGATCATCGTATAGTCTGATTAATCAGATTATTGGGGCGGCGGTTCGTCGTCCCCCGGGTCGAGCGGAGTGCTCGGCCCGACCCACCAAGGCGACGGAGTCCCGCGGACGCGACTCCAGGAAGGGGCGCAGATGCCTCACGCGCTCACGGCGGCCACCGCCCACACGACGGTCCTCGCAGCGGAGGGTGGTGCAACTGGCGCGGTCGACCCGTCCGGGCCGGTCGCGCAGCTGATCATCGCCGCGCTGATCGGCATCGTCGTCATCATCGCGCTCATCACCTGGCTGAAGGTCCACCCGTTCATCGCGCTGACGATCGGCGCGCTCGGCGTCGGCATCGGTGCGGGTCTCGCCCCGGACAAGGCGGTCACGAGCTTCGGCAACGGCTTCGGCGCGACGATGACGAGCGTCGGCATCCTCGTCGGTCTGGGGTCGATGTTCGGCAAGCTCCTCGTCGACTCCGGCGCGGCCGACCGCGTGGTGGACACCCTCGTCCGGCGTTCCTCGAAGGCCGCGCTGCCCTGGACGATGGCCCTCATCGGGGCACTGATCGGTCTGCCGATGTTCTTCGAGGTCGGCCTGGTCCTCCTCATCCCGATCATCGTGCTCGTCGCGAAGCGCAGCGAGGTCCCGATCATGAAGATCGCGGTGCCCGCCCTCGTCGGCCTGTCGACCATGCACGCCTTCGTCCCGCCGCACCCCGGCCCGCTCGTCGCGATCTCCACGGTCGGCGCGAACCTCGGCACGACGCTCGCCTTCGGCATCGTGCTCGCGATCCCGGTCATCGTGCTCGCCGGGCCGGTCTTCGCGCGCTTCGCCGCGCGCTGGGTCGACATCCCGGCCCCCGACATGTTCGGCTCCCGCGGATCGGCCGGCGGTCACGACGACCCCGCCTCGGCCGGACGGGAGGCACGGCGCGGCCCCGCAACGCAGGACACCGCGTCCCTGCCGAACGGCAAGAGCGACTTCACCCGTGTCATCAGCGAGCCGCGCACCCCGTCGTTCACCACCGCGCTCGTCGGCATCCTGCTGCCGGTCGTGCTCATGCTCGCCCAGGCGATCCGCGAGGCCGTCGCGCCGGACGCCGGCGGGTCGTGGGTGAGCGTGCTCGACTTCCTCGGGACGCCGATGATCGCGATCGGGATCGCCGCGGTCTTCGCCATGGTGTTCTTCGCGATCGGCGGCGGCATGGACCGGGCCGCGGTGTCGAAGTCGCTCGAGAGCGCCCTCCCGCCGGTGGCTGGGGTGCTGCTCATCGTCGGTGCCGGCGGCGGGTTCAAGCAGGTCCTCATCGACACCGGCATCGGCGGGGTCATCGCCGACGCCGTGAAGGACTCCGGGATCTCGGTGCTGCTCGTCGCCTGGGTCGTGTCGGCGCTCGTCCGGGTCGCGACGGGTTCTGCGACCGTCGCCACCGTGACCGCGGCGGGGATCATGGCACCCATCGCGAGCGACCTGTCGCAGCCGATGACCTCGCTGCTCGTGCTCGCGATCGGGGCCGGCTCGGTGTTCCTGTCGCACGTGAACGACGCCGGCTTCTGGCTGGTCAAGGGCTACCTGAACACGACCGTCGGGCAGACGTTCAAGACCTGGACGGTGCTCGAGTGCCTGATCTCGGTCTTCGGACTCGGCGGCGTGCTGTTGGCCGGGGTGTTCCTGTGAACGAGGGCGTCCGTTCGGACGGAGGTGTTCGTGCGGACGGGGGCGTTCCGGTGGGCGGAGGTGTCCGCGTGGGCGGGGGTGCCCCCGTCGGTGGCGGTGACGACGGGCTCGACGCGCGGGTGCTCGTCGTGATGGGCGTCTCCGGTTCCGGCAAGTCCACCGTCGCCGCGACGGTCGCGGACCGGCTCGGGTGGGAGTTCGCCGAAGGGGACGCGATGCACCCGCGGGCGAACGTCGACAAGATGCGGGCCGGGACCCCGCTCACCGACGAGGACCGCTGGCCGTGGCTCGACGTCGTGGCGGACTGGATCCGCGACCACCTCGACTCGGGCCGTCCGGGCGTCGTCACCTGCTCGGCGCTCAAGCGCTCCTACCGCGACGTGCTCCGCGCGCCCGGGGTCGTGTTCGTCCACGTCGCCGGGGACGGTGCGCTCATCGCCGCCCGGATGTCCGCACGTTCCGGGCACTTCATGCCGACGTCCCTGCTCGACTCGCAGCTCGCGACGCTCGAGGCACCGGATTCGGACGAGGCCCACATCACCGTCGGTGCGGACCGCACGCCCGACGACGAGGCCGACGAGATCGTCGAGCGCCTGGGACTCGTCGCCCGCTGAGACCGCGACGCGCCCCCTCCGGATCAGGGAGGGGGCGCGTCGCCCTGTGCGGGGTGCCCGCTCGCGAACGAGAGCGAGCACCCTGTCGCGTACGGGTCAGGCCTTCGACGCCATCACCCAGCTCACCCGTATGCCGCACTTCGTCGCCGTGGCGTGCGTCGTCGTCGTCGACGTGCAGGTGCGGAACGTCCCGTCGATCGGCTGGGCGGTTGCGACCGACCGCCCGTCGATGCTGACCGCGGCCGCGCGACCTGCCGGTTGCTGCGCCTGACGCGGGGTTGCCGCGCCTCCCGCGGGGCTGCTGCGCCTCCCGCGGGACGCTGCGCGTCAGCGCTGGGTCACACGGCCGTCCTCGACGTGCCAGTGCCGGTCGAGCCGGACGGTGTCGAGCATCCGTCGGTCGTGCGTGACGAGCAGGAGCGTGCCGTCGTAGGACTCCAGCGCCTGCTCGAGCTGCTCGATGGCCGCGAGGTCGAGGTGGTTGGTCGGCTCGTCGAGCACGAGGACGTTCACCCCGCGTGCCTGCAGCAGGGCCAGCCCCGCGCGCGTGCGCTCGCCGGGCGACAGGTCGGCGGACGGGCGTCCGACGTGGTCCGCACGGAGGCCGAACTTCGCGAGCAGCGTGCGGACGTCGGCCGTGGCGTACTCCGGCACGAGGGCCTCGAACGCCGCCGCGAGCGGCTCCGTGCCGGAGAACGCGGCACGCGCCTGGTCGACCTCGCCGATCGCGACGCTCGAGCCGAGCGACGCGGTCCCGGTGGTGGGTTCCTGACGCCCGAGCAGAGCCCGGAGGAGCGTCGACTTGCCGGCGCCGTTCGGGCCGGTGATGCCGATGCGGTCGCCGCCGTCGACCTGGAGCGACACCGGGCCGAGCGTGAAGTCGCCCTGTACGAAGGTCGCGTCGGCGAGGGTCGCGACGACGGCCGACGACCGGGGCGCCTGGCCGATCGTGAATTCGAGCCGCCACTCCTTCCTGGGCTCCTCGACCTCCTCGAGCCGTGCGATCCGCGACTCCATCTGGCGCACCTTCTGCGCCTGCTTCTCGCTCGACTCGCTCGCCGCGCGTCGCCGGATCTTGTCGTTGTCGGGGTTCTTCCGCATGGCGTTGCGGACGCCCTGGCTCGACCACTCCCGCTGCGTGCGTGCACGGGACACCAGGTCGGCCTTCGTCGCCGCGTACTCGTCGTACGCCTCGCGCTTGTGCTGCCGGGCGATCTCGCGTTCCTCGAGGTACGAGTCGTACCCGCCGCCGAACAGTCGGTGCGAGGACTGTGCGAGGTCGAGCTCGAGCACCGCGGTGACCGACCGGGCGAGGAACTCGCGGTCGTGGCTCACCAGCACGGCGCCGCCGCGGAGGCCCTGGACGAACTGTTCGAGTCGCGCCAGGCCGTCGAGGTCCAGGTCGTTCGTCGGTTCGTCGAGGAGCACGACGTCGAACCGCGAGAGCAGCAGCGCGGCCAGGCCGACCCGGGCTGCCTGCCCACCGGACAACGACGTCATGAGCGATCCCGGGCCGACGGCGTGCGACGTCGTGCCGTGTGCCGTCGGCCCGTCCGGGGCTGCGAGGCCGAGGTCGCCGAGGACCACCGGGAGCCGCTCGTCGAGGTCGGCGGCGCCGGATGCCAGCCACCGCTCGAGGGCGATCGAGTAGGCGTCTCCCGCGGCGTCGCCGGCATCGGGCTCGCCGAGAGCCGCGGCGGCGACGTCCATCGCCTCCGTGGCCGCCGCGCATCCGGTCCTCCGGGCGACGTACGCCGCGACCGTCTCGCCCTCGACCCGGTCGTGCTCCTGGGGGAGCCACCCGACGAACGCGTCCGCCGGTGACGTGGACACGGTGCCGGCGAGGGGCTCGTCGACCCCGGCGAGCAGGCGGAGGAGGGTGGACTTGCCGGCGCCGTTCACGCCGACGACGCCGATCACGTCGCCCGGCGCGACGGTCAGGTCGACGCCCTCGAACAGGGTGCGGGCGGCGTGGCCGCCGCTGAGGTCCTTGGCGACGAGGGTGGCGGTCATGGAGCAATCGTCCCATCCCGCGGGCACCGGTCCGGCCGCGACGGACGCCCGCCTCGTCGCGATCGTCGTTGCGCAGCAGCGCAGGCTCGTCGCCCGGCCGTGGCCGCCGCGATCGCCGACCCCGTAGCGCCGCCGCGATCGTCGTCCGCCGGAGCCCGGCCCGGGGCCGGATCACGGGGCCGCGGTCAGTCAGTCAGTCAGTCAGTCAGTCGAGCGTGATCGACCGGTCGAACGTCCGGGTCGTGGGCGGCGCCGCGATGACGGAACCCAGCGCACGTGCTGCCCCCTCGGGAGTGGCTCGCCAGGCGACGTAGTCCGCGTGGTGCGCCGAGCTCGCCCAACGCTCGACCACCACGACGTGCTCCGGGTCCGCGTCCTCGACGATCACCTCGAGGGACTCGTTGCCCGGGAACTGCCGGGTCTGTGCGAGCGTCTCGCGGATCGCGGCCTCCACCTGCTCGGCGGGGAGGTCGTCGCGGAGCTGCACTTCGAGCAGGACGGTCATCGACACGGGGACACCTTTCGTCGTCGTCGCGGAGAGCGACTCCGTCCGCAACGCCCGACGTCCGTCGCCTGTTCCCGCACCCTAGGCTGGGCCGGTGTTCGAACTGCACCACCTGTCCGCGCAGGAGCTCTGGGACTGGATCCGCCGCGGGGAGGTGACGGCCCGCGAGGCTGCCGACCACTACCTGGCGCGCATCGCCCGACTCGACGGCCCGCAGGACGGGACCGGCGGGTCCGCGACCGACGCATCCGGGACGGACCCTGCAGCGGGGCGGGCCCTCGGCGCCTTCGTGACCGTCACCGCGGAGGCCGCACGCGACCGTGCCGACCACCTCGGCGAACGGGTGCCGACGTCGCGACCGCTGTGGGGCCTCCCGGCCGCGGACAAGGACCTCTACGACCGCGCCGGCGTGGTCACCCGCAACGGGACGACGAGCCTGCCGGCTCGGCCGGCGGTCGCCGACCACCCGCTCGTGGCGGCGGGCGACGCAGCGGGCAGTGTCAGCCTCGGCAAGACGGCGTCACCCGAGTTCGGCATGTCGTCGTCCTCCGAGACCCGCTTCGGCACGACACGGAACCCGTACGACACCTCCCGGGCGCCCGGCGGCAGCTCCAGCGGTGCCGCGGTGGCGGTCGCGGCGGGGCTGGTCCCGGCAGCGGTCGGCAGCGACGGCGGCGGGTCGGTCCGGATCCCCGCTGCGGCCACGGGACTCGTCGGGCTGAAGCCGAGCCGTGGGCGTGTCCCCGCGATGCCCGGTCGGTCCGGCGTCGGCGGGCTGTCGGTCGCCGGGCCGCTCACCCGATCGGTTGCCGACGCGGGCATGCTGCTCGACGCGCTCGTCCGGCCGACCGGCCTCGACGAACCGGAGCCGTACGCGCTCGTCACGCCGGACGTCGGCGAGGGACCGTTCACCGCCGCCGCGGTCCGTGGCGAGGGTCGGTACGTCGTCGGGGTCCTCGACGGCTCGCCGTGGGACGACACCGTCGACGTGGTCGTGGACCCGGCCGCCCTGGCCGCGGTGGAGACGGCCGTGCGGGTGCTCGGCGAGGTCGGGCACGGTGTCGAGGACGTCTCGATGCCTCGTACCCCGTACGCCGCGGCGTTCCGGGTGGCGTGGGAGGCGAGCGCGGCGCGGTTGCCGTCCGTCCCGGGCATCGACCTGGCGCAGCTCACGCCGCTCGTGGCCTGGCTCGTCGAGCGCGGCCGACGGCTCACCGGTACTCGGGTGCTCGACGCGATGACGGCGCTCGACACGTTCTCGAGCGCACTGATCGGCGCGTTCGACCGGTTCGACGCGGTCCTCAGCCCGACGCTGGCGCTGACGCCGAGGCCCCTCGGCTGGTACGGCGACGACCCCGAGGAGGACTTCCGCCGACAGTGCGCCTACTCGCCGTGGACCTCGATGGCGAACGTGTCGGGGCTCCCGGCGATCACGCTCCCCGTCGGGGTGACACCGGACGGCCATCCCGACGGTGGTGGGCTCCCGATGGGGGTGCAGCTCATCGGGCGTCCGGGTGGTGAGCGGGTGTTGCTCGCGATCGGCGCGCAACTCGAGCGTCGGCTGCGCTGGCAGCGGCGGCACCCGCCGGCCTGGACGGCCTGACCGCCGACGGGAGGCCCGTGGCGGCGCTGCCGTGCGGCTGCCGGCGTCATCGTGCGGGTGCGGGCGTCGCGGTCGTTGTCGAACGACGGTGTCGTCGTCGTTGTCGTCGTCGAACGACCGTGTCGTCGTCGTTCGACAGCGGCGTTGTCGTTCGTTGCGCGCGCAACCACTGCGCGCCACGTCCGTTCGAGCGTCGGCGGGCATCGCCGTGGTGTCGTCGTCGAACGACCGTGTCGTCGTCGTTCGACAGCGGCGCTGTCGTTCGTTGCACGCACAACGCGCCCGCCCGCCCGCCGGCCCGCGCCCGCCCGCCCGCCCCCGCCCTACGGCAGCGTCGGCGCCGCCGCCACGAGCGCCTGCGTCACCGGGTGCCCGGGCGCGTCGAGGAGCGACACCGGCCCGTGCTCGACGATCCGGCCCGCCGACATCACCGCCACGGTGTCGCACAGCCGCTGCACCACGCCGATGTCGTGCGACACCAGCACCAGCGTCAACCCGAGCTCGTCGGCGAGCGACCGGAACAGGTCGATCACGCGGGCGCGGACCACCACGTCGAGGGCGCTCATCGGCTCGTCCCCGAACAGGATGCGCGGCGAGTGCACCACCGCCCGGGCGATCGCGATGCGCTGCCGCTGCCCGCCGGAGAACTCGTGCGGGTACCGCGTGACGGCGTCCGCGGGCAGGTCGACCCGCTCGAGCACGGACGCGACGAGGGCCTCGTGCGACCCGGGAACCCGCAGCGCGCGCAGGGGTTCGGCGACGATCGACCCGACGCGCATCCGCGGATCGAGGGACGCGTAGGGGTCCTGGAACACCACCCCGGTCTCGCGACGGAACCAGCGCAACGCGCGCGCGGAAGACGAGGCGACCACGGGCCGACCGGAGGCCGACACGGTGCCGGCGGTGGGTGCCTCCAGGCCGGCGAGCAGCCGCACCAGGGTGGACTTGCCGGAACCCGACTCGCCGACGATCCCGA
Organism: uncultured Curtobacterium sp.; assembly: GCA_913778205.1. Classification (GTDB taxonomy): domain Bacteria; phylum Actinomycetota; class Actinomycetes; order Actinomycetales; family Microbacteriaceae; genus Curtobacterium. Next base: position 42,350 of record CAJYUW010000042.1, on the reverse strand, counting down.
GGCGCGTACCCGCGGCGACCGTCAGGTCGACGCCGTCGACGGCGGTCCGCACCGGTCCGGGCTCGAACGGTCCACGGCGGGGGAGTCGGTAGTGCCGGGACAGTCCGGCGCCCTCGAGCAGTGCGGTCACCGGTCTCCTCCCGGGGCGCGGCGGACGGTGGCCCGTGCGGCGGCGACCAGGGCTGCCGTCGCGGGGTGCGCCGGTGCGGACAGCAGCTGCGCGACGCTGCCCTGTTCGACGACGCGTCCGGCGTCGAGCACGACCGCGGTGTCGGTGATCCGCGCGAGGACGGCGAGGTCGTGCGTGACAAACACCATGCCGGCCGACTGCCGTTCGAACAGGCCGAGGATGCGCGCCTCGGTCGTCACGTCGAGCGCTGTCGTCGGCTCGTCGGCCACGAGGTAGGCCGGGTCACCCGCGACGGCCATCGCGATGCACACCCGCTGCCGCTGTCCGCCCGAGAGCTGGTGCGGGTACTGCCGGAGGAGCGACCCGGGGTCCGGCAGTCCGACGTCCGCCGCGAGCGACCGCGCGTGGCGGAGGGCCTCGCGCCGGTCGAGGCCGAGGTGCAGCCGGAGCGGTTCGGCGATCTGCGCTCCGACGCGCCGGAGCGGGTCGAGCGCCGTGCCCGGCTCCTGGAAGACCATCCCGATGCCCGACCCCCGGTGCCGCGCACGCTCCCGGTCGGGCATGCCGACGAGTTCGGTGCCGTCGAGGCGGATGCTGCCGCTGACGGCGGCTCCCGTCGGCTCGAGTCCCATGAGCGCGAGCGCGGTCATCGACTTGCCGGAGCCGGAGGCGCCGATGACGCCGAGACGCCGGCCGGGAGGCACGGTGAACGTCACGCGGTCGAGGATCGTCCGTCCCGCGATCCGGACCGTCAGGTCGCGCACCTCGAGTCCGCGGCCCGCGCCGGTCACGGGGTCGCCCCCGGTGTCGCGGCCCGCGCCGGTCACGGGGTCGGCCCCGGCGCCCCCGCTCGCGGCCGTCACACGGTCGCCCCCGGTGCTGCTGCTCGCGCCGGTCACGCGGTCACCCCCGGTCCTGCGCCCGCGGCACGGTCGAGGTCGACACCGGGACCCCCGTCCGCCGGGGAACCCGGCCCGGCGGGCCGCTGCCGACCGCCACGGACGTCGGGGTCCTGCGGGTCACCGTCGCCTGCTGCCCGGTCGGCCGTGGTCAGGCGCGGGTCGGTGGCGTCCCGGACGGCGTCGCCGAGGAGCGAGAGCGCCGCGACGACCAGGGCGATCGCCGCGCCGGGCCAGGTCGCGCTCCACGGGTGCACGCCGATGTACGCCTGCAGGTCGGAGAGCAGCGACCCCCACGACGCCGTGTTCGACCCCGCCCCGTAGCCCAGGTACGACAGCCCGGCCTCGGCGAGCACCGCGGTCGCCATCGCGAGGGAGAGCTGCACGGTGAACAGCGGCGCGGCGTTCGGGACCAGGTGCCGGACCAGGACCCCGCCGCCGCCCACCCCGGAGGCGCGGGCGGCCGTCACGTAGTCGCTGCGGGCGATGCGGCGGATCTCGCCGCGGGCGACGCGGGCGATCGTGACGCCGAACGACAGGCCGACCGAGACGATCACGACCCCGAGGGAGCCGCCGTACACCGCCGTGAGCAGCATCGCCGTGAGGAGCGTCGGGAACGCCACGAGGATGTCGAGCAGGACCGCCGTGCCCTCCCGCACCCACCGCGCGGTGAGCGAGCCGATCGCCGTCAGGATGATGCCGACCACGCTCGCGATCACCCCGGAGCCGACGGCGACGAGGACCGTCGTGCGGGTGCCCGCGAGCAGGTAGGCGGCGATGTCGCGGCCGGAGGCGTCGGTGCCGAACCAGTGCGCGGCGCTCGGCCCCTCCCACTGGTGGAACGGGTCCGCGCGGAAGGGGTCCTGCGGCTCCCACACGAGCGAGACCGCGGCGAGGACCACCAGGAGCGCGAGGACCACCACGGCGAAGGCCCCCGTCGGCCGGGCGAGCAGACGACGGATCACGAGGAGACCTCCCGCTGCCGGGGGTCGAGCACGCGGTGCACCACGTCCACGGCGAAGCCGACGAGCAGGACGAGCCCGGTCAGCACGAGGAGCTCGGACTGCACCTTCGTGACGTCCCGTCGTCCGACGTCGGTGACGAGCATCCGCCCGACGCCGGGGAGCGCGAACAGCTGCTCGACCACGACGGCGCCGACGAGCAGGCCGGCGATCTGCACCCCGAGCACCGCGAGCACCGTCAGCGCGACCGACGGCAGCCCGTGCCGGAGGAGCGCCTGCGTCCGGCTCAACCCGATCGCGGCAGCCGTCCGCACGTGGTCGGCGTCGAGGACGCCGAGGGTCGCCGAGCGGGTGAACCGCAGGATGACCGCGCCCTCGACCGCGCCGATCGTCAGCGCCGGGAGCACGAGCGACGAGAACGCCCGCCCGGGTTCCTGCCAACCGTCGAGCGGGAACCCCTGCGTCGGCAGCCAGTGCAGCGTCACGGCGAACAGTGCGATGAGCAGCATGCCCGCCCAGACGATCGGCACCGCGGCGACGGCCTGCGCGACGAACCCGATGACGGCCCCGCCCGCGCGACGACGGAGGACGGCGGCGAGCACCCCGAGCGGCACCCCGAGCACGAGGGCGGCGACGAGCGACATCCCGGCGAGGGGCAGCGTCACGCCGAGCTTCTGCACCAGCTCCGGCGCGACGGGACCGTCGGTGACGAGCGAACGCCCGAGGTCACCGCGGAACAGTCCGCCGATCCAGTCGAGGTACTGCACGACGACCGGTCGGTCGAGGCCGAGCTCCTGCCGCAGCTGCGCGACCTGCGCCGGTGTCGCCTGCGTCCCGGCGACGATCTGCGCGACGTCGCCGGGGAGCACCCGCAGCGTGGCGAACACGATGACGCTCGCCACGAGCAGGCCGACGACGAGCAGCAGGAGCCGCCCGATCAGGAACCGGGTCACGCGTCGATGCTACGGGGAGCGGCCGTCACCGACGGCTCACCGGACGGCGAGCTTCGACAGGTCGAGCCGGGAGTTCGTGCCGTCGAACGGGACGCCCGTCACGCCCTTCCGCACCGCGGTGATCGACGTCGACGTGTACAGCCACTCGCCGGCCGCGTCCTCGGACACGATCTTCGCCGCCTTCCGGAGCGCCTCGTCCTTGGCCGACTCGCTCGTCGCCGCGACGGACTGCGCGTAGAGGTCCTGGACCTCCTGGTCGTCGTACCCGAAGTAGTAGTCCGGGTTCGCCCAGTTGCCGAAGTCCCGCGCCTCGACGTGGTCGACCATGCTCATGTCGAACGTGCGCTCACCGGACTTCGGCGCCTCGAACACCGTCGACAGCCACGTGGCGAAGTCGACCCGCTCGACCGTCAGGGTGATGCCGACGTCGGCGAGCTGCGACTTGAGCACGTCACCGATGGTCGACGGGTAGATGTTCGCGTACGTGAGCGTGAGGGAGAGCTTCGGCTTCCCGGCCGCGGCGAGGAGCTGCTTCGCACTCGCGGGGTCGTACGCGTCGATCGAGGTGAGGTCCTCGTAGCCGGGGTCGAGCTCGGGGATCGGCCCGCCCTGCTCGACACCTGTGCCGCCGACCGCCTTGATGATCGCCTTCGGGTCGATCGCCTGCCGGATCGCCTGGCGGACGCGCTTGTCCGTGAAGGGCGCCTTCCGGTCGTTGAAGGCGAGCGTGTACTTGTCGGTCGTCTTGCCGGTGTGCAGCGCGATGTCCGGGTTCCCCGCGAGCTGGCTCTGGAGCGTGCCGTCGACCGCGGTCTGCACGTCGAGGTCGCCGTTCGCCATCGCGTTCACGGCGGTCGACGGCTGCGTGATGTACCGGAAGACGACCTTCGCCACCTTCGCCTTCGTGCCCCAGTAGTCGTCGTTGCGGCGGAAGGTGAGCGAGTCGCCCTGCTTCCACGAGGCGACCTCGTACGGGCCGGTGCCGTTCGCCGAGTCGGAGCGGTCGTTCCGCGCGGCCTTCTCGAGCACCAGCCCCGCGCGTCCGGTGAGGTTCCAGAGCAGGTCGGAGTCGGGCTTGGTCAGCTGCAGGACGACCGTGTCCGACGACGGCGACGTGATCGACGCGACGTTCGCGAGCTGTGCGGAGTCGACGTACGTGTCGTTCTCCTTGACCTGCTCGAGCGACCACACGACGTCGGCCGCGGTGACGGGCTTGCCGTCCTGGAACGTCGTGCCCTTGCGCAGCGTGAAGGTGTACGTGCGGCCGTCCGACGAGACCTCGTGCGAGGAGGCGAGCACGTCCCGGACGTCGCCGTCCGCGGTCCGGCCGACGAGGCCCTGGTAGACGTTGTCGATGAGCACCTGGTCGAGCGCCGCGCCCGACTGGGTGCGGATGTCGAGGCTCGTGGGCTCGAGCACCAGGCCCACCCGCACGGTGGCGTCGGCGCCGCCCTGCTGGTTCGAGGAGCCGGAGCAGCCGGTGAGCGCGAGCGCTGACGCGACGGCCACCGCGGTCGCGACGACGGCGAGGTGGACCCGCTTCGACGCGGCGGTGCGGGGGAGGAGCGGACTCATGGGTTGTGGGTTCCTTCCGGGCGCTCGTGGCGACGGTCGTCGCGCGGCGCTCGCACGAGACTACTGGCGTGCGGAGCCGTGCTGCGACGGTTTCTCGTCGGGGTGCAACAATCCGTCGTACGACGGTTCCCCGTCGTGGTGCAACAGGCCGTGGTCGTCCGTCCATGCCCGGATGGCGCGGGCGAGTTCCCGGGGCGCCTGGTTCTGCACGGCGTGCCGGGACTCGACCGTCACGACGCGGGCGTCCGGCAGGCGTTCGGCGAAGCCGGCGTGCAGCTTCGGCGAGACGTAGCCGCGGTCGCCGCGCACGAGCAGCACCGGCACGTCGAGGGCCTCGAGGTCGGGCCAGGCGTCGGCGAACCGTCCGACGGAGGCGGTGCGTCCGGTGGGCAGGTGCGGGAAGTGGTGCCGCCGAACCAGGCGTCCGTCCGCGCCGAGACGCGTGGTGTGCCGGGCCTCGCGCAGGAGGACCTCCCGGTCGTCGCCGACCCGTGCCGCCACCGCCCGGTCGACGATCTCGTCGAGCGAGGCGAAGGGCTCCTCGTCCTCGAGCGCCCGTGCGATCCGGTCGACCGCTCGCTGCGCGAAGTCGGGGGACATGTCCACGAGCACGAGACCGGTGACGCGCTCCGGTGCGGTCGCGGCGATCCTCGCCGCGAGGATCGCTCCGAGCGAGTGGCCGACGAGGACACCGGGCGGGACGCCGAGGGCGTCCAGCGCGGCGAGCACCGTCGGCGCGGTGGCGCCGGCGCCGTAGTCGGCGTCCTCGCGCCAGGAGGAGCGGCCGTGGCCGGGCAGGTCGAGCGCGACCGCCGGCACGCCGACGGCGATCGCCGTCTCGTCGAAGCTGTGCGCATCGATGCCGAGCCCGTGCAGGTAGGTGATCCGGGCCTCCCGGTCGCCCCAGCGGATCGCCGAGACGTCGTGCCCGTCCGCGGTGCGGACCACCTGCCTGGAGGCGCGCAGCGGCTCCGTCACGCCACTCGCGGCGGCGAGACGGTCGAGGTCGGCGAACTCGTCGCGCGGATCGATCCGGGAGGGGTCGGGGAGGTCGGGGTCGGACACGGCACGATCCTGCCACCGCGGGACACCCTGGCCGCGTTAGGTAAGGCATGCCATACTCGGACTGTGGCAGCCCGGTACCGCATCTTCTCCGTCCGCGTGGCAGCCGTGACGGCGCTCACCCCGCACTTCGTCCGGGTGACGCTGACGGGTGCCGCGCTCGCGGAGTTCTCGGCCGTCGGGCTCGACCAGCGGATCAAGGTCATGCTGCCGATCGACGGTCACGGCTTCTCGGAGCTCCCCGACGACGGTGACTGGTACGCAGCCTGGCGCGCGCTGCCGGACGACGTGCGCAACCCGCTCCGCACCTACACCGTCCGCTCGTTCCGCCCCGACGCGCACGAGCTCGACATCGACTTCGTGGCGCACGGCGACGCCGGACCCGCCTCGCGCTGGGTGTCCGGCTGCCGGGTCGGCGACGAGATCCGGATCGTCGGACCCCGCGTGCCGGAGTCCCCGGACGAGCTGCCGACCGGTGCCGCCGAGTTCGCCCCCGGGACGGCGACCCGGATCCTCCTCGCCGGCGACGAGACCGCCGCGCCCGCCATCTGCGCGATCCTCGAGGCCCTGGACGTCGCGACGGTCGGGCACGTGTTCATCGAGGTCCCGACCGACGCCGACCGACTGCCGGTCAGCGCTCCGTCCGGCGTCGAGGTGCGCTGGATCGCCCGCAACGGCGCCTCGCACGGCGTCCGGATGACCGACCAGGTGCACGCCTGGGCGTCGACCGTCACCGCAGCCGGCACGCCGACGGGCTGCTCCGACCCGGCGGACTTCACCGAGGTCGACGTCGACGAGCAGGTCCTCTGGGAGGTCCCGGCCCCGGTCGAGGAGCGCCCCGTGTACGCCTGGATCGCGGGCGAGGCCGGGTGCGTGAAGGAGCTCCGGCGGCACCTCGTGCGCGGCGTGGGGCTCGACCGGCGGCAGGTCGCGTTCATGGGCTACTGGCGGAACGGCAAGGCCGAGCAGTGAGCGGGCGGGCGTCGTCCGGCGCCGTGTCGACCGCAGCGCCGCCGACCACCGCGCTCGGGGCGCGTGGACTCACGCTCGCGTACGAGGACCGTGTCGTCGTCTCCGACCTCGACGTCGACGTGCCGGACGGTGAGCTGACCGTCGTCATCGGCCCGAACGCCTGCGGCAAGTCCACGCTGCTCAAGTCGTTCGCCCGGACGCTGAAGCCGAGTGCGGGGACGGTGTACCTCGACGGTGTGCCGATCACGTCCCTCCGTCCGAAGGCCGCCGCACGCCGGGTCGCGATGCTGCCCCAGACGCCGATCGCACCGGACGGCATCACGGTCCGTGACCTCGTCTCCCGGGGGCGCTTCCCGCACCAGGACCTCCTCCACCCGTCCTCCGGATCGGACCGCGCAGCCGTGCAGGCCGCACTGGAGCAGACCGACACCGTGGCGCTCGCGGACCGCAGCGTCGACGAGCTCTCGGGCGGGCAGCGGCAGCGTGTCTGGATCGCGATGGTCCTCGCGCAGGAGACCGACATCGTGCTGCTCGACGAACCCACGACGTTCCTCGACATCGCGCACCAGTACGACGTGCTCGAACTCGCGGCGGGCCTGCACCGGGCCGGGCGGACGGTCGTGGCGGTGCTGCACGACCTCAACCAGGCCGCGCGGTACGCCACCCACCTCATCGCGATGCGCGCGGGGGCGGTCGTCGCGGCGGGGAGGCCGAGCGAGGTCCTGACGGCGTCCCTCGTGGAGGACGTCTTCGGTCTGCCGTGCGTGGTCGTCCCGGACCCGGAGACCGGCACCCCGCTCGTCGTCCCGTGTCGCCCCGCCGCCTGAGCCGCCGACGCCCTCGCGGGGACGCGGCGTCTCGGGGGACTCCGGCAAGCGGTTGGTCGCAGGACGTGCCGCTCACATCCGTGGCGTCCGACCCGTTCTGCGACCGGCGCGCGACGCTCGCGGCGTGTTCCGCGACCGTGTGACGGCCGGCTGATCGTGCGAGGCGTGCGAGCCCGTGGACGTGCTGTGCGCGCGGGCACGTGCGGGTTGGTCGCAGGACGTGCCGCTCACTTCCGCGGCATGCGACACCTTCTGCGACCAGGCCGAGACACGCACGGCATGTTGCGCGACCAGCTCGGGACACGCGGCGAGCGGGGTGACCAAGGGGCGGCCTGGAGGCGCGTGGCGGCGCCGCCACGGGCCTCCAGGCCGTCCTGTTCCGCGTCAGCGGACGTAGCCGCCGTCCTCGAGACCGGCCTCGACCTCGAAGCGGTTGCGGAGCGGGTCGCGGCCCGCGATCGCGTAGAGCACCGGCATCGCCATGCCGTAGCGCTTCCACTGCGCGACGTGCACCCGCTCGTGCCGGAGCACGCGGTCGTCGTCGTTGTCGCGGGTGAGGTACACCGAGCCGACGCAGGTGCCTCCGCGCCGGAACGCCCAGCGGGGCAGGCCGGAGCACACGACGAGCCCGTCGACGACCCGGACCGGTCCCGTCGACAGCGGCACCCCGACGGCGAGCCCGACCGCCGTCGCGAACAGCCACCCCGCGCGCGAGACGACCGAGTCGACGAACGGGTTCACGCCGGGCGGCCGTACTCCTCGAGGAGTCGCAGCCACACCTCGTTCATCGTCGGGTAGGCCGGCACCGCGTGCCAGAGCCGGTCGACGGGGACCTCGCCGACGACCGCGATCGTCGCCGCGTGCAGCATCTCGGCGACGTCCTGGCCGACGAACGTCGCACCGACGACGACACCGCGCGACTCGTCCACGACGAGGTTCGCCCGGCCGGTGTACCCGTCCGCCTGCAGTGCTGCGCCGGCGACGTTCCCGAGCTCGTACTCGACCGTACGGACGTCGATGCCCTGCTGGCGGGCCTTCGCCTCGGTCAGGCCGACGCTGGCGACCTCCGGGTTGGTGAACGTGACCTGCGGCGCGGCGGCGTGGTCGGCGGTGGCGACGTGCGCACCCCACGGCTCGGTCTGCAGCGGCGTGCCCTGGAACCGGGCGGCGATCGCCTCGCCCGCGGCCCGCGCCTGGTACTTGCCCTGGTGCGTGAGCAGGACGCGGTGGTTGACGTCGCCGACCGCGTACAGCCAGTCGGTGCCGTGCACGAGCATCGTGTCGTCGACGTCGAGCCATGCGCCCGGCTCGAGGCCGACGGTCTCGATTCCCAGGTCCGCGGTGTGCGCGCGACGGCCGGTGGCGGCGAGCACCTCGCTCGTCACGACCGTCGAGCCGTCGTCGAGCGTGGTCGTCACGAGACCGTGCTCGTCGCGGTCGACGCGCACGGGGTTGACGCCGGTCCGGACGTCGACGCCGCGCGCGCGCAGGGCGTCGGCGACGAGCTCGCCGGCGAACGGCTCCATCCCGCCGAGGAGGCCGTGCCGCGCCACGAGGGTGACCTCCGCGCCGAGCGACGCCCACGCGGTGGCGAGCTCCGATCCGGAGACGCCGCCGCCGATGACGAGGAGGCTCTCCGGCACGGTCTGCGCACTGGTCGCCTCGCGCGTACCCCACGGCGCCGCCTCGGCGAGCCCGGGGACGTCGGGCAGGGTGTGGAGCGACCCGGTCACGACGGCGACGGCGGCACGGGCGGTGTGCGTCTGGCCGTCGACCTCGATCGTCTTCTCGCCGGTGATGCGCGCATGTCCGCGGATGAGGGCGATGTCGGCGGACTCGAGCCACGAGACCTGGCCGTCGTCCTTCCAGTCGGAGGTGAACGAGTTGCGGCGGGCGAGCACGTGTGCGGCGTCGAGGCCGCCGGTGACGGCCTGCGCGGCTCCGTCGAGGCGCTTGGCGGCCTCGAGCGCGTGGCCGCTGCGCAGGAGCGCCTTCGAGGGCATGCACGCCCAGTAGGAACACTCGCCACCGACGAGCTCCGCCTCCACGATCGCGACCGAGAGGCCGCGCTTGTGGGCGTAGTCCGCCACGTTCTCGCCGACTGCGCCGGCGCCGATCACGATGAGGTCGTAGTCTGTCATGCCGCCAACGTACGCGGGGCGCTCGACCGGACGCCGACCGCGGTGCGTACCGCGGCGTGGCGGCGGGGGATCAGGCCGTCTTCGCGGCGCTGGCCAGTGCTCCGACCGCCCGCAGGATGACCCCGAGGTCGTCCACGGCACGGTCCGGATCGACCGGTGCGAACCCGGTGAGCGCCGCTCCGACGAGCCGTCGCCCGCGGGTCGCGGCCTGGATGAGCTCGACGAGCCCGGCGCCGTCGAGCCCGAACGGCACCGGCTCGAGGAGCCCGTCGACCTCCGACGGGTCCAGCACGTCGAGGTCGACGTGGACGAACACCGACGTCGCCCCCGTCGCCGTCACCGCCGCCGCGACGGCGTCCGGCGCCGCCGCGTCGACGTCGAGCGCGTGGATGCCGGCCCGGACGAGCGCGGCGGACTCGCTGTCGTCGACGCCGCGGACGCCGGCGACGACCACGCGCGAGCCGGCGAGGACGGGCAGGTCGGGGAAGAGGTCGTCGGGGCGGTCGACCAGGATGCGGAGCGCTGCCGCCTCGGCCGCCACCGGCTGGGCGCGGTTGAGGGGGCGGAAGCCGCTCGACCCGGCGATGCGCACGAACGCAGTGTCGTCGTCGAGGCCGACCGTCGCGCCGAGGAAGGACGACCCGTCGCCGCCGACGACGAAGGGCGCCTCGGGGGCGACGCTGGACTCCTCCGCGACGCGCTCGGCCACCTGGCGGACGGACGTGTACCGGGCGACGGCGGTCTCGAGCCGGTCACCGGCGCCCGACGGGACCTCGACGATCGTCGTCGATGCCCGCGGCAGGTCCGCCGCGATCGCCGCGGCACCGTCCCCGAGCCGCATCGCACGGGACGACGCCGAACCCTGCCACTGACCGACCACGATGAAGTGCATCGTGCCAGTCTGGCAGCCGGGTCCGGCGTCGTCCGGGGTGCCTGCTGGGTGCGCGCTGGATCGGCGTGCACCGGACGGGGTCAGACGGTCGAGGACCCGCCGCCCTTGAGTGCGGCGAGCCGGGCTTCGACCTCGGCGTCTCGACCGACGTCCTCGAGGCTCTCGAACTGTGCGTCGAGGCTCGACGACTGCAGCTCCTGCTGGCCGAGGACCTTCGCCTCCTCGCGCCGGACCTTCTCCTCGAAGCGGTTGAGGTCGCTCGTGGGGTCCGTGATGTCGATGTTGCCGATGGCGTCGTTGACCTTCGACTGCGCCTCCGCGGTCTTCTGGCGCGCCACGAGCGAGTCGCGCTTGGCCTTGAGCTCCTCGAGCTTCTGCTCCATGCCGGCGAGCCCGGACTTGAGCTTCTCGACCTGCTCGTTCTGGGTCGCGAGCGGGCCCTCGTTGTCCTTGACCTCCTGCTCGGCGGCGATCTGCTTGCCGATGGCGATCTTGGCGAGGTTGTCGAACTTGTCGGCGTCGGCGGTCTTGCCCTCGGCTCGGTACTTGTCGGCGGCGGCGGAGGCGTTGGCGGCCTTCTGCCCCCACTCGACCGCGGCCTTCTTGTCCTCCTCGTGGTCCTGCTCGAGCAGGCGGAGGTTGCCGATGGTCTGCGCGATCGCGGTCTTCGCGTCCGCGATGTTGTTCGTGTAGTCGCGCACGAGCTGGTCCAGCATGAGCTGCGGGTCCTCGGCGTTGTCGATGAGCTGGTTCACGTTCGCCCGGATGAGCGAGGAGATGCGACCGAAGATCGTCTGCTTGGCCATTGCTGTTCCCTTTCTGGTGAAGAACGTTCCGTGCTGTCTGGTCGTGGTGGGTGTGGTCGGGGTGGATCGTGTCGTGGGGCGTGCCGTCCCGGCGTGGTGCGTGCAGTCCCGCCGTGGTCCGCCGTGGTTCGTCAGAAGCGGCCGCCGCCGGAGAAGCCGCCGCCGCCCCCACCGCCGCCACCGCCACCGAAGCCACCGCCACCGCCACCGAAGCCGCCGCCCCCGAAGCCGCCGCCGCCGAACGAGCCGCCGCCGAAGCTGCCGCCGCGTCCACCGAGGAGACCGCCGAGCACCAGCCCCGTGACGAGCCCGCCGAGCTGGGCGCCGCCCCCGCCGGCTCCGGGCCAACCGCCCATGTCGTTGCCGGCCTCGTCCATGGCCGCCGCCGCGTACTGCTCTGCTGCGCGCGCGGCCTGCAGCGCCTGGCCGGGGTTCGTGGTCGCGAGGTCGACTGCGTCGTCGAGGGCACGCTCGGCCTCGGACAGTCGCGTCCGAGCGGTCGGGCCCACCGCCCCTCGGCGCAGCGCGATGTAGTCACGAGCCTGGCTGATGCGCGTGCGGGCGTCGCGGAGGGCGTCGTCCAACGCACGGGCGGCGCGCTGGTTCTGCTCCTCGATCCCCCGCGCCGTGGCGAGGGCCGCGTCGATCCCGGTGTTCGCCTTCGTGAGCGCGTCGACCGCGGAGATCGGGTCCTTCGGGTCGATGCCCTGCCGCAGGACGGTCTCGGCCTGAGCCACGGCGGCCGCGAGGTCGGGCCCGCCGCTGCGCAGCGACCGGGCCGCGGCCACGTCCCCCTCGACGTCGGCGCGCAGCGTCTGCGCACGGGCGGAGGCCTCGGCGAAGGTGGACTCGGCAGCGGTCGCGGACGCGGTCAGTTGCCGGACCTGGGCGAGGGCGTGCTGGGCGTCGCGGACGGCGACGACCGCCTCGCCCTTGTCGCCCGCCGCGACGGCCGCGGTGGCGGCGGCGGAGCGTTCGGTCGCGTAGTCGAGCACCTGCTGCGCCTGGTCGACGTTGTCGGCGACGGTGGCGAGGGTCCGGCCCGAGTAGGCGGCCCGGACCCGATCGAGCGCGGCAGAGGCCGCCGCGACGGATGCCGGAGCGCTCGCGACGTCCGCTGCGAGCGTGCGCGCCGCGTCCTCCACGCCGTCCTCGAGGGCGCGCAGCTTGTCGAAGGACTCCGTCTGCGCCTCGATCGCGGCGTGCGCTTGCTCGCAGATGGCGATGATCTGGTTCGCCCACTCGGCCCGCTGCTGCGGGGTGTCCGGGATCTCGTCGTCGAGCTGTTGCTGGTACGTGAACGCGGTGCGGACGTGCTGCTTCGCGGTCGCGACGGCGTCGGCGAAGGGCTTCGCGGCGTCGGAGCCGAACTGGGCGGTGGCGAACCCGACCTCCTGCTCGGCGGTCTTCAGTTCGTCGTCGATGGTGACGAGGGCACCACCGGCGGTGCGTTCGAGTCCGGCGAGCGACTCCTGCTGGGCCTTCGTCGCGGCGGCGGTGCGGCGCTTGTTCCGGGCGCGGACGACGAGCACGACGACGACGATCGCGACGACGACCACGAGCAGCACCACCCAGAGCGCCGTCAGGTCCGGCGGGGCCTGCGACTGGGACAGCCCGGTGGCGAACGCGGTCGCGGCCGCTGCCCACTTGCCGTCCCGGAGCTGCGGCACGGCGTCGTCCTGGTAGGCGTTCTGGACGTCCGACGAGGACAGGGCGGTCTCGTTCGTCTGGTGGACGTCGGCGATCCGGTCGTCCACGGCCACGGCGAGCACGATGCTGTCCGAGTCGATCTGGTTCTGCTGACGGAACGCGTCCCCCCAGGCGGTGTGGTCCGAGGGGTCGGTGAAGGTCGGTACGTAGACCACGTAGAGCTGTGTCTTCGTCGAGTCGTAGAGGTCCTGGACGGCCTGCTCCACCCGGGAGCGCTGCGCCGAGGTCAACGCGTCGGCGCGGTCGACGACGTACGCACCCTGCAGGTCGAACGGCGCGGTGGCCCGGGACGCGGTCGCGGGCGCGAGGACGACGAGGGCGGCGAGCAGCGCTGCGACCAGGCGTGCGACCCACCGGACGGGAACTCCGCCGGCACCCACCGAGGGACCGGGACCGGCCTCGACCGAGCGTCCGCCGTGGACCGTGCGCATCCGTCCTCCATCCGTCCCCGGGGCCCGTCGTCGGTGCTCCCGGACGGCTCCCGAGGGTGCCGTGGTCCGGAGTCTATCCAGGGCACGCAGTCGACGGAGCGGCGATCCTGCGACTGTGGATGAACATTCGTCATCCGCACAGGTCGGGGGCTTTGTCCCCCGGGTCGGGGTATGCTGACCGCACTGTTCGAGGACGAGCGGAAGGGGACAGCAATGGAGCGAACACTGAACACCGAGGTCGTCCCGCTCGAGGACGGGTACCACCGGGTGTCGACTCCCGCGAGCGGCGTGATCGGCTTCGTCCGGGAGCACGACGGGCGCTACGAGGTCCTGCGCGGACGCGTCCGCCAGGCCACCCGATCCGAGGGGCTCTACAGCACGATGAACGTCGCGCTCATCGCGCTCACCCACGCCTGATCCGGCACCGGCGGCGCCACCCACCCACGTAGGCTTCCTGCGTGGGTGAGTCGTGCCTCCGGTCCGTCGTCGTGACCCTGCGTCCGGCAGGCGCGGACCGTGCGGCCGACCGGGAGGCCCTGGTCGCCGCCGTCGCGGCCGCTGCGGCCGTCGGGGCGGGAGCGGTGCGCGCGGGGCGCGTCTGTGGCCACTGCGGCGGCGTCGACCACGGTCGGCCCTGGGCGAGCGTCGGCGGGCGCACGGTCGGCGTGAGCCTCGCCCGGACACCGGGTATGGCGGCCCTCGCGGTGGGGCCGGGTCCGGTCGGCATCGACGTCGAGCGGGTGTCCCGGGTCGCGGCGGCACCGCTCGATGCGTTCTCGGTGCGGGAGCGGTCTCGTGCGGCGGGGGACACACGCGCCCTCGCGGCGTGCTGGGCGGCGAAGGAGGCCGTGCTCAAGCGCGACGGTCGCGGGCTCCGGGTGGATCCGGGCGCGGTGGAGGTCGACCTCGAGCGGGGGACCGCCGTCCTCGACGGTGTCGAGCAGCCGGTGTGGTTCGCGTGGCCGGGGGCCGACGTCGTGGTCGCCGTGGCGGCGGGCGGGGTCCAGGTCACCTGGGCGGGCTGAGCGCCGGGCCGGTAGCACGCGGGGCCGGTTGCGCGCTTGGCCGGTTGCGCGTGGGGCCGGTTGCGCGTGGGGCCGGTAGCGCGCGGGGCCGGTAGCGCGCGGGGTCGGTTGCGCGCGGGGTCGGTTGCGGCTGGGGTTGGCTGGGCGCCGCGCAGTCGGGATGCCGGGCGCTGGGCGGTCGGGCGCTGCGCAGCCGCGGTGCCCGTGCAGACGTCCGACCTCGGGCCGTGATCCGCCGGCCAGGACGTCCGACGCTGACCTACGCCTGGGCCGACGGCAGGACCGGGACGCCCGGCGCCTCGATCCAGGGGGCGGTGACGGCCCGGACCGCGTCGACGGACGTGCCCGCGGCCCCGGCGAGGGCATCGAGGACGTCGTCGGGCGCGACCGACCCGTGCCGGTGCCGTTCCGTGATGGTGCGCAGTCCGGTGAAGAACGCCGCGTCCCCGAACGTGCGTCGGACCGCGTGCAGGGCGAGCGCGCCGCGCTTGTAGACCCGGTCGTCGAACATGTCGGCCGCGCCGGGGTCGCCGACGACGAGGTCCTGCGGCTGCTCGAGCAGTCCCGCTCGGTACCCGTCGGCGAGCTCGTCCGCGGTCGCGGCGCCGCGGTGCTCGGACCACAGCCACTCCGCGTAGCAGGCGAAGCCCTCGTGCAGCCAGATGTCCCGCCACCGTCCGACCGTCACCGAGTTGCCGAACCACTGGTGCGCCAGCTCGTGGGCGATGAGCCGGTCGGTGCCGTGCTCCCCGTCGACGTGGTTGCGGCCGAACACCGCGAGGCCGTGCGCCTCGAGGGGGATCTCGAGCTCGTCGTCGGTCACGACGACGCCGTAGGACCCGAACGGGTACGGGCCGAACCGGTCGGCGTAGAGGGCGAGCATGTCCGGCACCCGTCCGAAGTCGGTCTTCGCCGCGCCCTGCAGGTCGGCCGGGTGGTGCAGCGTGACGGGCACGACGGGGCTCCGCAGCTTCGTGGTGCGGTACCGGCCGATCTGCACGGTCGCGAGGTAGGTCGCCATCGGCTCCGT
This sequence comes from uncultured Curtobacterium sp., assembly GCA_913778205.1. Lineage (GTDB taxonomy): Bacteria > Actinomycetota > Actinomycetes > Actinomycetales > Microbacteriaceae > Curtobacterium. The sequence goes on along the minus strand of CAJYUW010000042.1, from coordinate 26,935 downwards.
GGTCGCGTACGTCCAGGTCGTGCCGGCGCGGGCGCGGTCGGTGCCGAGCAGCGCACCGTTCGCGAGCACGTCGTAGCCGGCCTCCGCGGTGATCTCGAACCGGTAGGTGGCCTTGTCGTCGGGACGGTCGTTGCAGGGGAACCAGGACGGCGCCCCGGTCGGTTGCGCGGCGACGATGACGCCGTCGGTCAGTTCCTCCCACCCGACCTGGCCCCACGGACTGCGGATCGGTCGGGGCGTCCCGCGGTACCGGACGTGCACGCTGAACTCGGCGCCCGCCGCGACGGGCTCGGCCGGGGTGACCGTGAGCTTGTGGGTGGCCGTGCTGATCTTCCGCGCGCGCGTGCCGTCGACGTCCACACGGTCGACGCTCAGCCCGTGCAGGTCGATCACGACCCGGTCGAGCGGTTCGAGCGCGCGGGCGGTGATCGTCGCGGTGCCGTCGAGGCGGTTCGTCGCGACGCGGTACCCGAGCCGGAGCTCGTAGTGCACGGCGCTCCACCGGCGGTCGCCGCTGTGCGGGGTGTACGGGTCGGCGCTGGTGTTCGGCTTCACGGTGCCGCTCAGTCTGGCACGACCGCGGAGCCGTCGGTCCCGCCGGCGCGCGCCGTGGCGGATCCGTCGGGCGCGGACCCGACAGCGGTGTCGTCGGCCCCGCCGTCGCGTGCCGCAGCAACATCGTCGGTCCGCGATCCGGCGACGTCGGCGTCCGGCTCGACCCCGCCCGCGTCCGGCCCGGCTGCACCCGCGTCCGCTCCGCCCGCGTCCGGCCCGGCTCCGCCCGCGTCCGGCTCGGCTCCGCCTGCGGCCGCCTCGCCCGTGCCGTGCCCGCCCCACGGCGGCGCGACCCAGGGCGCGATCGGGTTGCCGGACCACAGCGACCCGGCCGGCACCTGCTCGCCGCGCATCACGAGCGACGCGGGCCCGACCGTGGCGCCCGCGCCGATGCCGGCCGCGGGCAGGACCACGCTGTGCGGCCCGAGCGTCGCGCCGGCGTCGAGCGAGACCGCGTCGAGCTGCATCACCCGGTCGTGGAACAGGTGCGTCTGCACGACGGTCCCACGGGACACCGTCGCCCCGTCACCGATCGCCACGAGGTCCGCCTCCGGCAGCCAGTACGTCTCGATCCAGGTCCCGCGGCCGATCCGGGCACCGAGCGTGCGCAGCCACGCGGCGAGCGCCGGGGTCCCGGTGGCCTGCTCGGCGAACCACGGCCGGGCGACCGTCTCGACGAAGGTGTCCTGCACCTCGTTCCGCCACACGAACGACGACCACAGCGGGTGCTCCCCGGCGTCGATGCGACCGACGAACGCCCACTTCGCGGCGGTCGACACGACGGCGGCGACGGCACCGGCGGCGATGAGCACCGGACCGGCGAGGACGACCGTCCACCCGAGGCCGACCGCCGTCCAGAGGGCCAGGAGCGTCCCCACCACGCCGAGCGCGATCGCCGCGGAGACCATCGGCGCCACGAGCCGGAGGAGCTCCCAGCAGCCCCGGGCGACCTTGAGGTGCCGCGGCGGCCGGAACGTGCGCTCCTCGTCGAACGCCGTCGCTGCCCGCCGCAGCCGGACCGGCGGGGTGCCGAGCCACGACGACCCCCGCTTGGCCTTCTTCGGCACCGCGGACAGCACGGCCACCAGCGCCTCGCGCGGCACCGAGCGCCCCGCACCCGTCATCCCCGAGTTGCCGAGGAACGCCCGCCGCCCCACCTTCGAGCGCCCGATCGTCACCCGACCACCACCGAGCTCGTACGTCGCGACCATCGTGTCGTCCGCGAGGAACGCACCCGACGCGATCTGGGTCAGCGCCGGGATGAGCAGCACGGTCGAGATCTCGGTGTTCCGCCCGACCCGCGCCCCGAGGAGCCGCAGCCACAGCGGCGTGACGAGCGAGGCGTACACCGGGAACAGCAGCGTCCGTGCCGCGTCGAGCACCCGCTCGGTCGTCCAGACCTGCCAGCCGATCCGGCTCCGCACCGGGTGCCGGCCCTCGTGCAGGCCGAGGCCCAGCAGCCGCACCGAGGCCACCACGAGCACCGCGTACACGAGACCCGCCACGAGCGTCGCGAGCGGGACCGAGGCGAACCCGTGCAGCACCGCACCCGCGAGCGTCGGCGCCGGGCCGACCACGGCGGCCGCGACGGCGACACCCGCCGCCACCCCGACCACCGGCAGCCCCGCGACGCCGACCGAACCGGCCCCGTACGCGACGAGCCACCGTCGACGCGACGCGGGACGGGCCTCCCGGTCGTGCCGAGCCGAGCCGGTGCGCTCCGCAGGCGCACCCGCCCACCGCTCCCCGTCGGGGACCCGGCCGGTCACCGACGACCCCGGCTCGACCTCCGCACCGGACCCCACGTGCGCGCCCGGCAGCAGCGTGGAGCGGCTCCGCACCACGGCGTCCGCGTCCACCCGCACCCGTCCGAGCCGGAAGACGTCCCCGTCCACCCAGTGCCCGGCGAGGTCGACCTCGGGCTCGATCGACGCCCGCGCCCCCACCCGGAGCATCCCCGTCACCGGGGGCAGCGCGTGCAGGTCCACGTCCCGTCCGATGCGCGCCCCGAGCGCGCGCGCGTAGTAGTTGATCCACGGCGCACCGGCCGTCGACGGTCCGTCGACGGCCTCCGCGATCCGCTCCGCGAGCCACACCCGCACGTGCACCGAACCGCCGCGCGGATGATCGCCCGGCCGGACCCCCACGAGGAGCAGCCGCGCCAGCACCACCGTCAGCGCCATCTTCCCCACCGGGGTGACGAACACGAGCAGTGCGAGCACGAGCCACGGCCACGGCAGCGACGGCAGGAACGGCAACGACGTCGCCTGCAGCACGCTGGACACCAGCGCCGTCCACGTCAGCACCCGCAACCCCCGGAGGATCTGCACCGGCAACCCGAGCACCGTCAGCAGCAACCCCGTCGCAGGCGGCACCGGCGCCACCGGGCGCTCGGACGCCGCGACCGCGCCCGACTCGTCGAGCGCCGCGGCCAGAGCCCCGATGCGCGGGTGGTCGTACACGTCCGCCACCGCGGTCGTCGGGAACCGCTCCCGGATCGCCGACACCAGCTGCGCCGCCGTCAACGACCCACCGCCGTGCGCGAAGAAGTCGTCGTCCACGCTCGTTACCGGCACGCCGAGGATCGCCGACCACCGCTCCGCGATCCACGCCACGGTCTCCGGCAGGTCCACCGAGGCGGACACCCCCAGCAGCGGCCACGGGAGCGCCGCACGGTCGACCTTCCCCGACGTGCGGGTCGGCAGGGAGTCCACGACCGCCACCAACGGCACGAGCGCCGCCGGCAGCTCCTCCCGCAACCGCGCGTTCGCGGCCTCGACGTCCACCGACCGCCCCGCGACCGGCGCCACGTACCCCACGAGCACCTGGTTGCCCGCCGGGGTCCGCTGCGCGACCGCCGCACCGCCCGCCACGTCCGGCAGTGCCTGCAGCGCCGCGTCCACCTCGCCGAGCTCGATCCGACGACCCCCGAGCTTCACCTGGTCGTCCGCACGGCCCTGGAACACCAGTCCCTCCGGCTCGTACCGCACCAGGTCACCGCTCCGGTACGCCCGCTCCCACCCGAGCTCCGGGAACGGGGCGTACTTCTCCGCGTCCTTCGCCGGGTCCAGGTAGCGCCCGAGCCCCACCCCACCGATCACGAGCTCGCCGACGCCCCCCGGCGCCACCCGCTGCCCGTCGGCGTCGACGACCGCGAGGTCCCACCCGTCCAGCGGCAACCCGATCCGCACCGGGGCCGAGCCGTCCATGAGCGCCCCGCACGCCACCACCGTCGCCTCGGTCGGTCCGTACGTGTTCCACAGCTCCCGGCCCCGACTCGCGATGCGCGCCGCCAACTCCGGCGGGCACGCCTCACCGCCGAAGATGACCAGCCGCACCTGCTCCAACGCGTCGTCCGGCCACAGCGCCGCGAGGGTCGGCACCGTCGACACCACCGTGATCGTGTGCGCGATCAACCACGGCCCGAGGTCCACCCCGGTCCGCACCAGCGACCGCGGCGCCGGCACCAGGCACGCACCGTGCCCCCACGCCAGCCACATCTCCTCGCAGGACGCGTCGAACGCGACGCTCAACCCCGCCAGCACCCGGTCACCCGGTCCGATCGGCTCGCGCTGCAGGAACATCCGCGCCTCCGCGTCCACGAACGCCGCCGCACTCCGGTGCGTCACCGCCACGCCCTTCGGCACACCGGTCGAACCCGACGTGAAGATGACCCACGCGTCGTCGTCCTGCCGGGGGAGCTCGGCGCTCGCCGCGGGGTCGGTCACCGGCAGGGGAGCGCCGAGACGGTCGGCCAGGACGCCGCCGGCGCCGATGACGCCCACCACGTCCGCCTCGCCGAACACGAGCGCGGCCCGCTCCTCCGGGTCGTCGGCGTCGACGGGCACGTACGCGGCCCCTGCCGCCAGCACGGCCAGGATCGACACGTACAGGTCGCGCCCGCCCGACGGGATCCGCACCCCGACCCGGTCGCCGCGGCGCACCCCGCGGCGTGCGAGGTCGTCCGCCTGCGCGGACACCGCGGCGAGGAGCGCGCGGTAGTCGAGGGTGCCGTCCGGGTCCTCCAGGGCGAGGGCGTCGGGGTGCGCCGTCGCGGTCGCGGTGAGGACGTCGAGCAGGGTCCGAGGGTCGGGCGCGTGGGCCGCACGTGCGAGTTCGTGTTGCGGGTTCCCGGTGGCGGTGGTCATCGAGTCCTCTCCTCGGGCGTGCGACGGGTGACCGGGCCGCGATCGTAGTGGGTCGACGTGACGCGCCGGGGAACACCGCTGCGAGCCGTCGCGCGACACGCCTGGTCCGAGGGGTGCCCGAGACCTGCTACGGTTGGTGACACCCCGGGCCCCCATAGCTCAGGGGATAGAGCACTGCCCTCCGGAGGCAGGGGCGGAGGTTCGAATCCTCCTGGGGGCACAGTCACATTCCCGCGCAAGACGAAGTCTTCGCTGCGCTCAGGCTGCGTCGCGCGACGTCGCCTCCGGCGACCTTTCCCCATGGCCGGTTCCGACGAGTGCCTCGCCTTCTCCTCCGTGAGCAAGGGACGGACGGGAGGCGCGGGGCGGGGCCGCCACGGGCCTCCAGGCCGACGCGGGTCGCGTCTACTTCCCCGTGGTCGGCTCCACGACGCCGCGGATCGCGTCCATGACCGGCTGGGCGCCGCCCGGCTCGGTGAAGAGCGTCGACGACGCGGTGATCCAGTACGGGTCCGCGAACGCGTCCGCCCGCCCGACCCCGTCGTCCGCCAGGTCGAAGTAGCCCTCGACCGTGTACGTCGGCACCGAGCCGCCGCGCTGGTACAGCGCGTCCTTGAGGTTCGTGAGCGACTTCTCAGGCAGGTCCGCGACCGCGAACGAGACGGTGACCGAGTGGTCGTCGACCTCCCGGAACTGGCAGGCGCGCCCCCGTTGCTGCACGATCCGCGCCGCCGGGCTGCCCTTCGCGGGCTCGTACGAGCGGACCTCCTCGAACGCCGTGCCGTAGACCGCGAGCGATCCCAGGGGGAGCAGGTCCGTGCACGTCTGCGACACGGGCTTGCCGATCGGCGTCGCGGACGGCGTCGGGGTCGCCCCGCCGCCACCGGAGCACGCGGCGAGGACGGCCACGGACGTGGTCGCGAGGACGGCGGCGCTGATCGCCCGGACGCGGCTGCGGGAGGTCATCCGGCCATGATGGCGCATCGTCCGGGGAGGCCCGTGGACGCCGGTAGGATCGACCGCTATGACCCCAGCCGAACTCTCTGCCGCGTACCTGTCGATCCTGACGGGGATCGTGGAGCGACGAGGCGCGGCGGACACCGTCGAGGTGCAGGAGCAGCACGCCGCCCTCGAACGGCCGAAGAACCGGGCGCACGGGGACTGGGCGTCGAACGCGGCGATGCAGCTGGCGAAGCGGCTCGGGACGAACCCGCGCGAGCTCGCGACGGAGATCGCCGGGGAGCTCACCGAGCTGGACGGCGTGGCCTCGGTCGACGTCGCCGGCCCCGGGTTCATCAACATCACGCTCGATGCGGCCGCAGCCGGCGCGATCGCCCGGACCATCGTCGACGAGGGCTCCGCGTTCGGTCGTGGCGACCTGTACGACGGTGTGACGATCGACCTCGAGTTCGTGTCCGCGAACCCGACCGGTCCGATCCACATGGGCGGCGTCCGCTGGGCAGCGGTCGGCGACAGCCTCGCCCGGGTGTTCGAGGCGCAGGGCGGCCTCGTGACCCGCGAGTACTACTTCAACGACCACGGCGCGCAGATCGACCGCTTCGCGCGGTCCCTCGTGGCCTCGGCGCTCGGCGAGCCAACGCCGGAGGACGGCTACGGCGGCGCGTACATCGGCGAGATCGCGGCGCGCGTCATCGCCACGCTGCCTGCAGGCACGGACGTGCGGGACCTGCCGCGGGACGAGGCGCAGGAGCTGTTCCGCCGCGAGGGCGTCGACTTCATGTTCGCGGACATCAAGTCCTCGCTGCACGACTTCGGCGTCGACTTCGACGTGTACTTCCACGAGAACTCGCTGCACGAGTCCAAGGCCGTCGAGCGCGCCATCGAGCGGCTGCAGTCCCTCGGCAAGATGTACGAGTCCGAGGGGGCCCTGTGGCTCCGCACGACCGACTTCGGCGACGACCGCGACCGCGTGGTCATCAAGTCCGACGGCCAGCCGGCGTACATCGCGGGCGACCTGGCGTACTACCTCGACAAGCGCGAGCGCGGGTTCGAGCGGAACCTCATCATGCTCGGGGCGGACCACCACGGCTACGTCGGCCGGATGATGGCGATGTGCGCGGCGTTCGGCGACGAGCCGGGCACGAACCTCGAGATCCTCATCGGGCAGATGGTCAACCTGCTCAAGGACGGCGAGCCGATGCGGATGTCGAAGCGCGCCGGCACGATCGTCACGATGGAGGACCTCGTCGACGCCGTCGGTGTGGACGCCGGTCGGTACGCCCTCGTGCGGTTCGCGAGCGACACGTCGATCGACATCGACCTCGACCTGCTCACGAAGCGGACCAACGACAACCCGGTCTTCTACGTGCAGTACGCCCACGCCCGCACGCAGTCGGTGGCCCGCAACGCCGCCGCGGCCGGGGTCGACCGGTCCGCGTTCGACGCCTCGCTCCTGACGCACGAGTCCGAGAGCACCCTCGTCGGGGCCCTCGCCGAGTACCCGCGGGTCGTCCGGCAGGCGGCGGAGCTCCGCGAGCCGCACCGCATCGCGCGCTACACCGAGCAGCTCGCCGGGCTGTACCACCGCTGGTACGACTCCTGCCGCGTGACGCCGCTCGGGGACGAGGCCGTGACGGACCTCCACCGCACGCGCCTCTGGCTGAACGACGCCACCGGCCAGGTCATCCGCAACGGCCTGGGCCTCCTCGGGGTGAGCGCGCCCGAGCGCATGTAGCGCTGACACGGTGCTGCGGCGCGCTGCCGTGGCGTCCCCTGTTGTGCACAACCAAAGACACTCGGCGCCACGCGGAACCGTGGCGCCGAGTGTCTTTGGTTGTGCGGACGCAGATCGCGGCGCGCGCCGCGCCCCGCGCCCACCGCGCCCACCGCGCCCACCGCGCTCAGCGCGCCCGACGCACCCAGCGCACCCGCGACGGACGCCCACCGGGTGCACGCCGCGCCTCCAGGCAGGCTGAGGGTGGGTGCTGGCAGGGTGGGACGCATGACCGCCGCCCCCGCCGCCCGCCCGAAGCGCCGCCGCTGGCCGATCGTCCTCGTCGTCGTGCTCGTCGTGCTCGCCGCCCTCGTGGTGGTCGCCGAGTTCGTCCTCCGCGGGGTCGTCGACCGCATCATCGCGGAGCAGGTCGAGCAGGCGCTCCCCGAGGGCACGACCGGCCAGGTCGAGGCCCACGCCGAGGGCATCGTCATCCCGCAGCTCGTCAGCGGCACGCTCGACCGGGTGGAGATCACGTCCGAGCGCATCACCGTCGACGGCGTCCCGCTCGCCGCTGACGTCACCGCGCACGACGTCCCCGTCGACGGCACGGGCGACGTGCGCGACGTCGACGGCACCGTCACCCTCGCCGCGGGCAGCATCAAGGACCTCGCGAAGTACAGCCCGCTGTTCGACCGGCTCCGGCTTGTCGACGGCGGTGTCGAGCTCTCCGGCTCCACGGCCGTGCTCGGCTACGACATCAGCTACGCGGCGCGCGGGGACGTCGTGGCGCAGTCGGACGGCAAGGGCGTCACGATCACCCCGCAGAGCGTCCGGATCACGAACTCGTCCCTCGGCCTCAAGGTCGACTCGATCCCCGGCGTCACGAACGTCCCGGTCGAGGTCTGCACGGCACGCTTCCTGCCGTCCCAGCTCGCGGTGCGCGACCTCGACATCACGGCGGAGCAGGCGACCGTCCGCGTGACCGCGGACTCGCTGCCGCTCAGCGAGACCGGGCTGCGGTCGGTGGGGTCCTGCTCGTAACACCGGACGGGAGGCCCGTGGCGGCTCGGTAGGATCGGGTCCCGTGAGCGAGAACCCCCTTGCCCCGCCGCGGCTGCGGTTCCCGACGGACCCCTCTGCGCTGCCCGCGCGCATCTGGCCCGCGTCCGCGACCCGGACGGACGACGGCGAGCTCGCCGTGGGCGGGATCACCGCCGGCGACCTCGTCGCTCGGTTCGGCACGCCGCTCTACGTCGTCGACGAGCGCGACGTGCAGGCCCGCGCCGCGCGGGTCCGGACCGCGTTCGCCGACGCCTTCGGCCGCATCGGCACCCGTGCGCACGTCTACTACGCGGGCAAGGCGTTCCTGACGACCCAGGTCGCGGCGTGGATGGCCGCGGCGGACCTCCGCGTCGACGTCTGCACCGGCGGGGAGCTCGCGGTCGCCCTGGCCGGCGGGGTCGACCCGGCGATGCTCGGCTTCCACGGCAACGACAAGTCCGATGCCGAGATCGCCCGCGCGGTCGCGGTCGGCGTCGGCACGATCGTCCTCGACAGCCACGAGGAGGTGCAGCGCGTCGCCCGTGCCGCCGCGGACGCCGGCGTCGTGCAGCGTGTCCGGATCCGGATCAACAGCGGCGTGCACGCCTCGACGCACGAGTACCTCGCGACCGCCCGCGAGGACCAGAAGTTCGGGATCCCGTTGAACGAGGCCGAGCAGGCGGCCGCCGAGGTCCGCGCCGAGCCGTCGCTCGCGTTCGTCGGCCTGCACTCGCACATCGGCTCGCAGATCTTCGACGACTCCGGCTTCCGAGAGGCCGCCAGGCGCCTGATGGACGTCCACGCCGCCCTCGCGGCGACCGGACCGGTGCCGGAGCTCAACCTCGGCGGCGGGTTGGGCATCGACTACACCGAGGCGGACGCCGCCTTCGCGCCCGAGGACGTCGCCGAGGCCCTCGCGACGATCGTCGCCGAGGCCTGCGCCGAGCGGTCCATCCCGGTGCCGGAGATCGCGGTCGAGCCCGGCCGGTACATCGTCGGGCCCGCCGGCATCACGCTGTACTCGGTCGGCACGGTCAAGCCCGTCACGCTGGAGCTCGACGACGCGACGGCGCCCGGGACCGGCGCCGCGCACGGGGCCGGCGCCGCGCACGGCGCCGACGGCGCGCCCGGGTCGGGTGCCGCGACCGGACCCGATGCCACGCCCGGACCCGATGCCGTCCCCGGCGACAGCGGCTCGCTCGTGGGGGAGCCGACCGAGCGGGTGCTCGCCACCGGGGACGACGCCGTCGCCGCCGACGCACCGACCGCCCGCGCCGCGACCCGCACGTACGTGTCCGTCGACGGCGGCATGAGCGACAACGCCCGGCCCGCGCTCTACGGCGCCGACTACACGGCCCGTCTTGCCCGCGCGTCCGACGCGCCCGCGATCCTCACGCGCGTCGTCGGCAAGCACTGCGAGAGCGGGGACGTCGTCGTGAGCGACGAGTACCTCCCCGGTGACGTCCACCGGGGCGACGTGCTCGCCGTCGCCGCGACCGGCGCATACTGCTGGAGCCTCGCGAGCAACTACAACCACGTCGGTCGCCCGCCGGTCGTCGCGGTCGCGGACGGCGCAGCCCGTATCCTCGTCCGGGGCGAGTCGATCGACGACCTGCTCGCCCGCGACACCGGGATCGTCCCCGAACCCGCCCGGTGACACCCCCGAACGACAGGACCCACCACCAGATGATCGAATACCGCAACGTCCGCGTCGCCCTGCTCGGAGCCGGCTCGGTCGGGTCGCAGGTGGCACGGCTCCTCCTCGAGCACGGCGACGAGCTCGCCTCCCGCGCCGGGGCCGGTCTGGAGCTCGTCGGCATCGCGGTCCGCGACACCGAGGCGCAGCGGGACGTGGACCTGCCGAAGGAGCTCTTCACGACCGACGCCGAGTCGCTGATCCTCGGCGCCGACATCGTGGTCGAGCTCATCGGCGGCATAGAGCCCGCGCGGACGCTCGTCCTCCAGGCGCTCCAGTCCGGCGCCGACGTCGTCACCGGCAACAAGGCGCTGCTCGCGACGCACGGCCCGGAGCTCTTCGCCGCGGCGGAGCAGGTCGGCGCCCAGCTGTACTACGAGGCCGCCGTCGCCGGCGCGATCCCGATCATCCGTCCGTTGCACGACTCGCTCGCCGGCGACCGCATCGTGCGCATCATGGGCATCGTCAACGGCACCACGAACTTCATCCTCGACCTCATGGACCGCAAGGGCGCGACCTTCGAGGACGCGCTCGCGACCGCCACGGAGCTCGGGTACGCCGAGGCCGACCCGACCGCGGACGTCGAGGGGTACGACGCCGCGCAGAAGGCCGCGATCCTCGCCTCGCTCGCGTTCCACACCTCGGTGCCGCTCGTCGCCGTGCACCGCGAGGGCATCACCGCGATCACGATCGACCAGGTCCGTGCCGCGCGGAAGGCCGGCTACGTGGTGAAGATCCTCGCGACGGCCGAGCGCCTGACCGACGAGGACGGCCGCGAGGGCGTCTCCGCACGGGTCTACCCGGCCCTCGTTCCCGAGTCGCACCCGCTCGCGAGCGTGCACGGCGCGAAGAACGCCGTGTTCGTCGAGGCCGAGGCCGCGGGCGACCTCATGTTCTACGGCGCGGGCGCCGGCGGCGTCGAGACGGCGTCGGCCGTCCTCGGCGACCTCGTGTCCGCCGCGCGCCGACACGTCATCGGCGGCCCAGGCGTCGCCGAGTCGACCCAGGCGGACCTGCCCGTGTTCCCGATCGGGACCGTGCGCACCCGCTACCAGATCACGCTGCACGTCGCGGACGCCCCCGGTGTCCTGTCGACCGTCGCCGGCGTGCTCGCCAAGCACGGCGTCAGCGTGGAGACGGTCGAACAGACCAGTGCGCTGCAGACGGACGCTCCCGGTGCCGACCGCACCGGTGCGACCGCGACGCTCGTCATCGGCACCCACCTGGCGCGCGAGTCCGACCTCGCCGACACCGTGGTGGCGCTCCGGAACGAGGACGTCGTCGCCGAGATCACCAGCGTGCTGCGGGTCGTCGGCGCCTGAGCCGCGGAACGACCTCGCACCCACGCACCCGAACAGCACACCGATACAAAAGGGGAGCCTGATGGCCCACCAGTGGCAGGGAGTCCTGCGCGAGTACGCCGACCGTCTCGACGTCACCGAGGCGACGCCCGTCGTCACCCTCGGCGAGGGCGGCACCCCGCTCATCCCGGCGCGACGTCTCTCCGAGCGCACCGGCGCGGACGTCTACGTCAAGTTCGAGGGAATGAACCCGACCGGTTCCTTCAAGGACCGCGGCATGACGATGGCGATCTCGAAGGCGGTGGAGCACGGGGCGAAGGCCGTCATCTGCGCGTCGACCGGCAACACGAGCGCCTCGGCCGCCGCCTACGCCACGCACGCGGGCATCACCGCGGCGGTGCTCGTGCCCGAGGGCAAGATCGCGATGGGCAAGCTCAGCCAGGCGATCGCGCACGACGGCCAGCTGCTCCAGGTGCAGGGCAACTTCGACGACTGCCTCGACATCGCCCGTGACCTCGCGGCGAACTACCCGGTGCACCTCGTCAACTCGGTGAACAACGACCGCATCGAGGGCCAGAAGACCGCCGCGTTCGAGGTCGTCGACGTGCTGGGCGACGCACCGGACTTCCACTTCCTGCCCGTCGGCAACGCCGGCAACTACACGGCGTACTCCCGTGGTTACCGCGAGGACGTCGCGGCCGGACGGTCCTCGAAGCTCCCGCGCATGTTCGGGTTCCAGGCGGCGGGCTCGGCCCCGATCGTCCGCGGCGAGGTCGTCCCGAAGCCCGAGACCATCGCGTCGGCGATCCGGATCGGCAACCCCGCGTCGTGGCAGTACGCCCTCGAGGCGCGCGACGAGACCGACGGCTACTTCGGCGCGATCTCCGACGAGGCGATCCTCGCGGCGCACCACATCCTCTCCGCCGAGGTCGGCGTGTTCGTCGAGCCGGCCTCCGCGATCGGGGTCGCCGGGCTGCTCGAGCGTGCGGACGCCGGCGTGGTCGGCAAGGGCGCGAAGGTCGTCATCACGGTCACCGGTCACGGCCTGAAGGACCCGCAGTGGGCCCTGCGCACCGAGGACGGCGGCCAGGTCGAGCCGACCGTCGTGCCCGTCGACACCCGTTCCGTCGCGGACGTGCTCGGACTGGTCGGCGCCGAGTGAGCGCCGTCCGTTCGTCCGGACCGGGGGAGGGCACGACCGCCTCGCACGCTGTACCGGCCGGACGGGCGGTACGGGTGCGCGTCCCCGCGACGTCGGCCAACCTCGGCCCCGGGTTCGACTCGCTCGGGCTCGCGCTCTCGCTCTACGACGAGGTGGTCGTCCGCGTCCGGCCCGAGCCCGGCGCGACGGTGACGGTCGAGGGCGTCGGCGCCGGCGAGGTCGCCACCGACGACTCGAACCTCGTCGTGCAGGCGGTCCGTCGCGGACTCGCCGCCGGTGGTGTCACCGAGCAGCCGGGGCTGGATCTGCACGCCGTCAACGCGATCCCGCACGGCCGCGGCCTCGGGTCCTCCGCGGCGGCGATCGTCGCCGGCCTGATGGCGGCGCGGGGTCTCCTCGACGGGGTCGTCGACCTCGACGCCTCGACGCTCCTGACCCTCGCCACCGAGATGGAGGGGCACCCGGACAACGTCGCGCCGGCGCTGTTCGGCGGCCTGACGATCGCGTGGATGACCGCCGACGGTCCCGCGTACAAGCGGCTGCTCGTGCACCGCGGTGTCGCGCCGGCGGTGTTCGTGCCGACCTCGACGCTGTCGACGAAGCTCGCGCGGTCGCTCCAGCCCGAGAGCGTCCCGCACGCCGACGCCGCGTTCAACGTGTCGCGGTCCGCGCTCCTCGTGGCGGCGCTCATCCAGAGCCCGGAGCTCCTGCTGGCCGCGACCGAGGACCGGCTCCACCAGTCGTACCGCGCGAGCGCCATGCCCGAGACTGACGCCCTGATCGGCCTGCTGCGCCAGCACGGCCTCGCCGCCGTCGTGTCCGGGGCCGGGCCGAGCCTGCTCGTGCTCGGCAGCGACCCGGCGCAGCGGCTCACGGCCGCCGACCTGATGGCGCGACACGCGGAGTCGGAGTGGCGGCCGCTCATGCTGGCCGTGGACCTGGGTGGTGCTACAGTGGCAGCGCACTCGGCGCTCCATGCCGATCCCGCATAGGCAGCAGGAACGATCCTCGCCGGTGCAGGGTCCGGTGCGCGGGGGCACTCTCTTTCTGATCACCGTTTCCCGGTCCGTCGTCTGAGCGACGGTCAGTGCACCCCTGTGCATCCGGGGCGGTGGAAACTCTCCGCGTTCTGCGGTTCGAAAGGAAACACCGACCTTGACGAACGTCAACGACTCCACCCCGGTGGAGATCCCCAGCGACCTGCGCGCCCTCCGACTCCCGGAGCTCCAGCGGATCGCTTCCTCCCTCGGCATCACGGGCCTCTCGAAGATGCGCAAGGGCGACCTCATCGCCACCATCGAGGACAAGCGTCCCGCATCGACCGACGCGGCCGCGCCGGAGACCCCCGCCGCCGAGGCGCCGGCCGCGGCGCAGCCGACGCTGCCCGAGCCCGCCGCCGAGCAGCCGGTCGCCCCGGAGCGCGCCGCGCAGCAGGACGCGGACGCCGCCGCCGGCGCCGAGGCGACCGACCAGCCCACCGGTGGCCGTGCACGTCGCTCGCGCCGTGCCTCCTCCGCGGGCACCGTGAACGCCGCGCCGACGTCGGCAGCCGACCACCAGAACCACGGGCACACCGGCACCGAGGACCTCCTCGCCGGGCTCGACCAGGTCCGCGCCGAGAAGGACGCGCAGGAGGCGGCGCAGGCCGCCGGCCAGCGTCGTGGGCGCGGCCAGCAGCAGGACGGCCAGGAGGCCCAGGGCGACTCCGCCACGCAGGCGGGCGAGCAGGGCACCGAGTCCGGCGACGCCGGCGACCAGCAGGGCGAGGGCGGCTCGCGCCGCGGACGCCGCAGCCGTGGTCGTGGACGCGGTCGCGGGCAGAACGCCGACGCCGCGCAGAACGGCGAGCAGCAGGGCGACCAGCAGAAGGCGGACGACCAGCAGAAGCAGGGCCAGCAGAACGGTCAGCAGAAGCAGGGCCAGCAGAACGGCCAGCAGAAGCAGGACGACCAGAAGCAGGCGCAGCAGAACGGCCAGCAGAAGCAGGGCGGCCAGAACGGCAACGGCCCGCAGCAGGACGCGCAGAACGAGGGCGAGGGCCGCAGCCGTCGCCAACGAGACCGCAAGCGCGGTCGTGGCGGTCAGCAGGACGACGTCGAGCCCGAGGTCACCGAGGACGACGTCCTCATCCCGATCGCCGGCATCCTCGACGTCCTCGACAACTACGCCTTCGTGCGGACGACCGGCTACCTGCCCGGCCCGAGCGACATCTACGTCTCGCTCGGCCAGGTGAAGAAGTACCACCTCCGCAAGGGCGACGCGATCGTCGGCTCGATCAAGCAGCCCCAGGGCGGCGAGCAGCAGAGCCGGCAGAAGTACAACGCGCTCGTCAAGGTGGACACCGTCAACGGCCAGACCGCCGACGAGGCCGCTGCCCGCAAGGACTTCTCCGACCTCACGCCGCTGTACCCGAACGAGCGCCTGCGCCTCGAGACCGAGCCGCAGAAGCTCTCGACGCGGATCATCGACCTCGTGTCGCCGATCGGCAAGGGCCAGCGCGGCCTCATCGTCTCGCCGCCCAAGGCCGGCAAGACCGTCGTGCTGCAGGCCATCGCCAACGCGATCGCGAAGAACAACCCCGAGGCGCACCTCATGGTCGTCCTCGTCGACGAGCGGCCCGAAGAGGTCACCGACATGCAGCGCTCGGTGAAGGGCGAGGTCATCGCCTCGACCTTCGACCGCCCGGCGGAGGACCACACCACCGTCGCCGAGCTCGCCATCGAGCGGGCGAAGCGCCTCGTGGAGCTCGGTCACGACGTCGTCGTGCTGCTCGACTCCATCACGCGCCTCGGTCGCGCCTACAACCTGGCGACGCCGGCCTCGGGCCGCGTGCTCTCCGGTGGTGTCGACTCGGCAGCGCTGTACCCGCCGAAGCGCTTCTTCGGCGCCGCGCGCAACATCGAGGACGGCGGCTCGCTGACCATCCTCGCGACGGCGCTCGTCGAGACCGGCTCCAAGATGGACGAGGTCATCTTCGAGGAGTTCAAGGGCACCGGGAACATGGAGCTCCGTCTCAACCGGCACCTCGCCGACAAGCGGATCTTCCCGGCCGTCGACGTCAACGCGTCCGGCACCCGCCGCGAGGAGCAGCTGCTCTCCGCCGACGAGGTCAAGATCACGTGGCGCCTCCGTCGGGCCCTCGCCGGGCTCGACCCGCAGCAGGCGCTCGAGATCGTGCTGCGGAACCTCAAGGAGACGCAGTCGAACGTCGAGTTCCTGGTCCAGGTGCAGAAGTCGGTCCCCACGACCGGCGGGCAGCACAACGGCCACCAGGAGTAGTCGGTGTTCGAGTCGGTAGCGGGGCTGCTGGCGGAACACGAGGACCTGACGCAGCAGCTGTCGGACCCCGCGCTCCACGCCGATCCGGTCCGCGCGAAGAAGGTGAACCGGCGGTACGCCGAGCTCAGCCAGATCAAGGCCGCGTACGAGTCCTGGCAGGCGGCGGGGGACGACCTCGCCGCCGCCCAGGAACTCGCCCGCGAGGACGACGCGTTCGCGGACGAGGTCCCCGGGCTCGAGGAGCAGCTGCAGGAGCGCCAGGAGCGTCTCCGCCGCCTGCTCATCCCGCGCGACCCCGACGACGGCCGCGACGTGATCATGGAGATCAAGGGCGGCGAGGGCGGGGAGGAGTCCGCGCTCTTCGCGGCCGACCTCCTGCGGATGTACTCGCACTACGCCGAGTCGAAGGGCTGGAAGGTCGAGCTGCTCGAGCGCACCGAGTCGGACCTGGGCGGCTACAAGGACGTCCAGGTCGCGATCAAGTCGAACGCGACCGACCCGTCGCAGGGCGTCTGGGCGCACCTGAAGTACGAGGGCGGCGTGCACCGGGTCCAGCGGGTGCCGGCGACCGAGTCGCAGGGACGCATCCACACGTCGACCACGGGCGTGCTGGTGTTCCCCGAGGTCGACGAGCCGGAAGAGGTCCAGATCAACCAGAACGACCTCAAGATCGACGTCTACCGGTCGTCCGGCCCCGGCGGCCAGTCGGTGAACACGACGGACTCCGCGGTCCGCATCACCCACCTGCCCACGGGCATCACGGTGGCGATGCAGAACGAGAAGTCGCAGCTGCAGAACCGTGAGGCCGGCATGCGCGTGCTCCGCGCCCGCATCCTCGCGAAGCAGCAGGAGGAGCTCGACGCGATCGCCTCGGACGCACGCAAGTCGCAGATCCGCGGCATGGACCGGTCGGAGCGCATCCGCACGTACAACTTCCCGGAGAACCGCATCGCGGACCACCGCACCGGCTACAAGGCGTACGACCTCGACCGCGTCATGAACGGCGCGCTCGAACCCGTCATCCAGTCCGCCATCCAGGCGGACGAAGAAGCTCGCCTGGCCGCCATCGGCGACCAGGACGCGTGAGCGACGTCCCGTCGGACGGACGGGAGGCCCGACCCGCCCCCGACACGTCCGTCACGTTCGCCGCGGACCGCCTCCTCACCGAGGCGGCCGCGGCGCTCGGCGCCGCCGGCGTCCCGAGTCCGCAGGTCGACGCCGAGCTGCTCCTCGCCTGGGCGACGGACACGTCGCGCGGCGCCGTCCGGGCGCGCGCCCTGACCGGGGGAGCGATCGGACCGGAGCACGTCGAGCGCTTCCGTCACGCGGTCGCACGGCGGGCCACGCGCGAGCCGCTCCAGCACATCACCGGCGAGGCGCACTTCCGGGCACTGACCCTCGCGGTCGGTCCCGGGGTATTCGTCCCACGGCCGGAGACCGAGGGCGTGGTGCAGTTCGGCATCGACGCGCTGCGGGCCAGCGCGGTGCCGTCGCCCGTGGCGGTGGACCTCGGGTCCGGCAGCGGTGCGATCGCGATCGCGATGGACACCGAGGTGCCGAACGCGGTCGTGTACGCCGTCGAACGGTCACCCGAGGCGCTGCCGTGGACCCGACGGAACGTGGACGCCCACGGCGGCACCGTCCGGCTCGTGGAGGGCGACCTCGCCGACGCGCTGCCCGAGCTCGACGGCACGGTGTCGGTCGTCGTGTCGAACCCGCCGTACGTGCCCGACGACATGGTGCCGGTCGATCCCGAGGTCCGCGACCACGACCCGGCGCTCGCGCTCTACGGGGGAGCGGACGGGCTCGACGCGGTCCGGGCCCTCACCGAGAGCGCCTGGCGTCTGCTCGTGCCGGGCGGGCTCCTCGTCGTCGAGCACGCCGAGCAGCAGGGTGCCGGCGTCCGCGCGGTCCTCGCGACCCGCGGGTTCCGCTCGCCGGAGACGCACGTCGACCTGACCGGCCGCGACCGCACCACCACCGCCACCCGCTGACGCGACCGGCGGGGCGGGCGTGTGCCGTGCCTCCCGGCCGGTCCTGCCGCAGCGCCTCGATCAGGCGACGGAGGGGGCGACCCGCTCCCGCTCCTGCTCCGCGACGAAGGCGCGGACCGCGTCGCGGAGGTCGGTGTGCTCCTCGACGAGCACGCCGTGGATCCCGACGCTCCGGGCGCCGTCGACGTTCGCCGGCATGTCGTCGGCGAAGAAGGTGCGCTCGGCCGGGACGCCGTGGTGCTCGAGCGCGCGGGTGAAGACCTCGGGCTCGGGCTTCCGGGCGCCGAAGTTGCTCGTCGTGTCGAGGTGGTCGCCGAAGAGCGGGCCGAGCGACGGGGCCCAGCGGGCGATCCAGCGGCCGGCGAGGGGTCCGTTGTTCGTGAGGAGCGCGACGCGCCCGTGCTCGGCGGCGATGCGGACCGCCTCGATCCGCTCGGGCAGCTCGGTCATGGCGGCGCCGCGGAACCGCGCCCACTCGGTCTCGGGGACGTCGCAGTCCATCGCGGCCTCGAACGCGGCAAGGTACTCGTCGCCGTCGGCGTAGTGACCGGCCTCGGCGCGGGCCTCGTTGCCGCAGTCCCACCAGCGTCTGCGGAGCTCGGTGAAGTCGTGCCCGGTGAAGTCGGCGAGGGCCTCCATCCGCACCCGCCAGTCGTAGTGCACGAGGACCTCGTCCATGTCGAAGAGGAACAGGAGCGGGGGCGCGGTGGTCTCGTTCACGATGTCGTCCATTGTGTCGCACTATCATCGTGCGAGTCATGGCCTCCCGATACGACTGCACCGACCCCGACGGCCTCCTGACCGGGATGCGGCTCGCACGTGCCGCACTCGGACGCGGAGAGCTCGTCGTCGTGCCCACCGACACCGTCTACGGCCTCGCCGCGGACGCCTTCAGCCAGGCCGCGGTGCAGCGGCTCCTCGACGCGAAGGGCCGGACCCGGCAGTCGCCGCCGCCGGTGCTCATCCCCGGACCGCCGACCCTGGACGCGCTCGCGAGCGAGGTGCCGCAGCAGGTCCGCGACCTCGTGGACGAGTTCTGGCCCGGTGGCCTGACCGTCATCCTCCGGGCACAGCCGTCCCTCGACTGGGACCTCGGCGAGACCCGGGGCACCGTCGCGCTCCGCATGCCGGACTCCCGGATCGCGCTCGAACTCCTGCAGGAGGTCGGCCCGCTGGCGGTGTCCTCGGCGAACTCGACCGGTGACGCGGCCGCGATGGACGTCGACGCCGCGGAGCGCATGCTCGGCGACAGCGTGTCCGTCTACCTCGACGGCGGTCCGATCGACGCCCACGACGGCTTCGCGGCGTCCACGGGCTCGACGATCGTCGACGCCACCGGACTGTCGACGGGCGGCAAGCTGACGATCGTGCGGCACGGGGTGATCCCCGACGACGAGATCGCCCGGGTCGTCGGAGCCGACCTGATCGCGTGAAGTACTACCTGCTCGCGGGGGCCATCGCCGCGGTCGTGAGCTTCTGCATCAGCTGGCTGGTGTGGAAGCTCGGGGTCCGGTACCGCTGGTACCCGAAGGTCCGCGAGCGCGACGTGCACCGGACCCCGACGCCGCGGCTCGGCGGCATCGCGATGTACCTCGGCGTCATCGTGGCGATGCTCGCCGCCTGGTTCCTGTTCCCCTCGATCGCCGGCACCGACTACTTCCGCCTCGTCTTCGCGGAACCGGGGCGGGTGCTCGCCGTGCTCGGGGGAGCGACCATCATCGTGGTCCTCGGCGTCGCTGACGACATCTGGGACCTCGACTGGATGACCAAGCTCGCGGGGCAGATCATCGCCGCCGGCATCCTCGCCTGGCAGGGGGTGGCGATCGTCTCCCTGCCGATCGGCAACACGCTCGGCGTCGGGTCGTCCTACATGAGCCTGATCTTCACCGTGCTCGCGGTGGTGCTCGTGATGAACGCGGTGAACTTCATCGACGGCCTCGACGGGCTCGTCGCCGGCGTCGCGATCATCGCCGGTGGGGTGTTCTTCCTCTACACGTTCTTCATCAACCGCGTGGTGCAGCAGACGGAGTTCTTCTTCAACCTGCCCTCGCTGCTGACCGCGGTGCTGGTCGGCGCCTGCTTCGGGTTCCTCATCCTCAACTGGCACCCGGCCAAGCTGTTCATGGGCGACGCCGGCGCATTGCTCGTCGGCTTCCTCATGGCGACGAGCGCGGTGAGCGTGACCGGCAACATCGACCCGGCGGCGGTGCAGACGCGACAGGCCCTGCTGCCGGCGTTCATCCCGATCCTGCTGCCGTTCGCCATCCTCATCGTGCCGATCCTCGACTTCGGCCTCGCGGTGACCCGGCGCCTGAGCGCGGGGAAGTCGCCGTTCTCGGCCGACCGCAAGCACCTGCACCACCGGCTGCTCGACATGGGGCACTCGCACTTCCACGCGGTCCTGATCTTCTACGCCTGGACCGCCACGGTCGCCGTCGGGTGCCTGCTGTTCCTCTTCGTCGACTGGTACTGGGTGGTGGCGTTCGTCGCCGTCGGCTTCACGGTGTGCGCGATCACGACGTTCGCACCGCTCGGGCGCAAGCGCACCGAGATCGCCGCCCAGACCGCCAACCGTTCCGCCGCCGTGGTGGACGCCAGCCTCGACCCGCTCGACCGGGCCGCCAACGACCGCACGATCCCTGGAGACATCACGTGACCGCACCGAACGCGCTCGACCACGTCCGGCCGGTGTTCCGCCGGATCCTCGTCTGGGCGGGGCTCCTCGCGGTCGGCCTGGCCGTCGTCGGGGGAGTCGTCGGACTCCTCGTGGCGGGCACGCCGGGGTTGGCTGGCGGCCTGCTCGGCGCCGTGCTCAGCGTCGTGTTCCTCGGGCTGACCGCGCTCTCGGTCCTCGTCGCCCTGCGCGTGTCGAAGGGGCAGATGATCTCCGGCGCGTTCTTCGGCATCGTGATGGGGACGTGGCTGCTGAAGTTCGTGCTCTTCATCGTCGTGCTCGTGCTGCTGCGCGGGAGTGACTGGATCGACTTCCCGACCCTCGCCGTCGTCATCATCGTCGGGGTCGTCGGATCGCTCGTCATCGACGTCGTCGCGGTCGCGAAGGCCCGCGTACCGATCGGGGTCGCGCTCCCCGGTTCCTCCCCGGAGCCTGAGAAGAACGACACCCGCGACTGAGAGCCCGGGAAGCCTCCCGCACCTGATAGGCTTCTCGAAGTCCGCGTCCGGAGCCTCGCTCGGAGCGGACGAGCCTCCACAAAGTCCACCATCGCGTGCCGTGTGTGCGCGCGCCGACACAGGAGACAGCGCTGCTATCCCACGCTCTTCCCCTGTCCCTCACCGCTGCGGTCAACCCCGTCGCGGCGGGGAGCAGCCAGGCCGCCGAGTTCCACGGTCCGTCGATCACCGAGTTCTTCCCTGACGCGATCTTCTTCGCCGGGACGCCGTTCGAGATCGACCGCCTCGTCATCATCCGCTTCATCGCCGTCGCGGTCCTGCTCCTCATCGGCATCGTGGGGACCCGCTCGCTGAAGCTCGTCCCGGGCCGCGGTCAGGCGCTCGTCGAGTACGCGTTCGACGTCGTCCGTCGCAACACGTTCGACAACCTGGGCGAGAAGGACGGCAAGCGGTTCCTCCCGCTGCTCGCCACGATCTTCTTCTCGGTCCTGTTCCTGAACCTCACGGGTCTGATCCCCGGGTTCAACCTGCAGGGCACCAGCCGCATCGCGTACCCGATGATCCTCGCGATCGTCGCCTACGTGGCGTTCATCTACGCGGGTCTGCGCAAGCACCCGGGCACGTTCCTCCGGAACGCGCTGTTCCCGCCCGGGGTGCCGTGGCCGCTGTACATCATCGTGACGCCGATCGAGCTCGTCTCGACCTTCGTGCTCCGTCCGGTGACGCTGACGCTGCGACTCCTGATGAACATGGTCGTCGGGCACCTGCTGCTCGTCCTGTTCTTCGCAGCCACGCAGTTCTTCTTCTTCGAGAGCGGCAACCTGTTCGCGCTCTTCGGAGTCGGCACGCTCGCGTTCGGCATCGCGTTCAGCTTCTTCGAGATCCTGGTCGCGCTGCTGCAGGCGTACGTCTTCATGCTGCTGACCGCTGTGTACATCCAGCTCGCGCTGGCTGACGAGCACTGACCAACGACCTGCACTGACCCCCATACGGCACGGCATCCGTCGGGCCGCACCTGAAAGGAAAACACGTGGACGCAACGACCGTTCTCGCGGCAATCAACGGCAACATCGCGACGGTTGGCTACGGCCTCGCGGCGATCGGCCCGGCCATCGGCGTGGGCATCGTCGTCGGCAAGACGATCGAGTCCGTCGCTCGCCAGCCGGAGCTCCAGGGCCGCCTGACGACCCTCATGTACATCGGTATCGCCTTCACCGAGGCCCTCGCCTTCATCGGTATCGCGACGTACTTCATCTTCACCAACTAAGGCCCCTCGATGCAGAACGCACTGATCCTCGCGGCGGAGGAGGCGAACCCGAACCCGCTGCTCCCGCCGGTGTACGACATCCTCTGGTCGGCAGTGGCGTTCGTCGTCATCCTGCTGGTCTTCTGGCGGGTCATCATCCCGCGGATCACGAAGATGCTCGACGAGCGCACCGAGGCCATCGAAGGTGGCATCAAGAAGGCGGAGGCTGCTCAGGAGCAGGCCGCCGCTGCGCTCGACGAGTACAACAAGCAGCTGGCGGAGGCGCGTGCCGAGGCATCGCGCATCCGTGAGCAGGCCCGCGCCGACGCGACCGCCATCGGCAACGAGGTCCGCGAGCAGGCCGCGGCCGACGCCGCGCGCATCACCGCCAACGCCCAGGCGCAGATCGAGGCGGAGCGCCAGAGCGCGCTCCAGTCGCTCCGCACCGAGGTCGGCTCGCTCGCGCTGGACCTCGCGTCCGGTGTGATCGGGGAGTCCCTCAAGGACGACGCGAAGTCGAACGCCGTCGTGGACCGCTTCCTCGCGGACCTCGAGGCGTCCAAGGCCGGGGAGCGCTGAGCATGCGCAGCGCCACCAGGGAAGCACTCGCGTCCACGAGGGCGGTGCTCGCCGACCTCGGCAGCGGCGCCGACCTGGCCACGGGTGCCGAGATCCTCGCCTCCGGGCGTGCGATCGCCGGTGCGCCGCAGCTGCTCGGTCTGCTGTCCGACCCGACGGCCGACGCGGTCGGCAAGAAGGCGGTCCTCGACCGCGTCTTCGCCAACCAGTCGGACGCCACGCGTGCGGTCCTGACCGCGGTCGCCGGCTCGCGCTGGTCGTCGCAGCAGGACCTCCTCGCCGGCATCGAGGACGCGGGCATCCGCGCCGTCGCCGCCACCGCGGGCTCGGACACCTCGATCGAGTCGGAGCTGTTCGCCTTCGAGACCGCCGTCCGTTCGGACGCGGCGCTCGAGCTGGCGCTCGGCACCAAGCTCGGCAGCCCGGCGGAGAAGGGCGCGCTCGTCGAGCGGCTGCTCGGATCCAAGGCGTCGCCGCAGACCGTGACGATCCTCTCGGCGCTCGTGCAGCAGCCGCGCGGCCGTCGCATCGGCGAGCTGGTGCGCGAGGCGAGCCGGATCGTGGCGGACCAGGCCGACAAGCTCGTCGCGACGGTCATCACCGCGACGCCGCTCGACGCCGGACAGGCCGCTCGCGTGGCCCGAGGCCTCGGCGAGCGGTACGGCAAGGACATCAGCATCAACCAGGTCGTCGACCCCGCGGTCGTCGGCGGGGTCCGGGTGCAGATCGGCGGCGACGTCATCGACGGCACCGTGTCCACGCGCCTGGCGGAGCTCCGGCTCCAGCTGGCCGGCTGAGCGTACGGTCGAAGCCGCCCCACCCAAGTCCACAACGGGAACTGCCGTCGTCACGGCAGCATCACCCTCTCGGAGCCGAAGGGCCCCGGAAACCAACAAGGAAAATCCCATGGCAGACATCACCATCAGCCCCGATGAGATCCGTGATGCCCTGAAGGACTTCGTCTCGAACTACGAGCCGACGAAGGCCTCCACGGCCGAGGTCGGGCACGTCACCGACGCCGGTGACGGCATCGCGCACGTCGAGGGCCTCCCCGGCGTCATGGCCAACGAGCTCATCCGCTTCGCGGACGGCACGCTCGGCCTCGCGCAGAACCTCGACGAGGACGAGATCGGCGCCATCGTGCTCGGCGAGTTCGACGGCATCGAAGAGGGTCAGGAAGTCACCCGCACCGGCGAGGTCCTCTCCGCCCCGGTCGGCGACGGCTTCCTCGGTCGCGTCGTCGACCCGCTCGGCAACCCGATCGACGGTCTCGGCGAGATCGCAGCCGAGGGTCGTCGTGCCCTCGAGCTCCAGGCACCGGGCGTCATGTCCCGCAAGTCGGTCCACGAGCCGCTCCAGACCGGCATCAAGGCCATCGACGCGATGATCCCCGTCGGTCGCGGCCAGCGTCAGCTGATCATCGGCGACCGCCAGACCGGCAAGACGGCCATCGCAATCGACACGATCATCAACCAGAAGGCCAACTGGGACTCCGGCGACGTCAACAAGCAGGTCCGCTGCATCTACGTCGCGATCGGTCAGAAGGGCTCCACGATCGCCTCCGTCAAGGGTGCGCTCGAGGACGCCGGCGCGATGGAGTACACCACCATCGTCGCGGCCCCCGCCTCCGACCCGGCCGGCTTCAAGTACCTCGCCCCCTACACCGGCTCGGCCATCGGGCAGCACTGGATGTACGGCGGCAAGCACGTCCTGATCATCTTCGACGACCTGTCGAAGCAGGCCGAGGCCTACCGCGCCGTGTCGCTGCTCCTGCGCCGTCCGCCGGGCCGCGAGGCCTACCCGGGCGACGTCTTCTACCTGCACTCCCGTCTGCTGGAGCGTTGCGCGAAGCTGTCCGACGACCTGGGCGCCGGCTCGATGACGGGGCTCCCGATCATCGAGACCAAGGCGAACGACGTGTCGGCCTACATCCCGACCAACGTGATCTCGATCACCGACGGCCAGATCTTCCTGCAGTCCGACCTCTTCAACGCGAACCAGCGTCCGGCGGTCGACGTGGGTATCTCGGTGTCGCGAGTCGGCGGTGACGCACAGGTCAAGTCGATCAAGAAGGTCTCCGGCACGCTCAAGCTCGAGCTCGCGCAGTACCGCTCCCTCGAGGCCTTCGCGATGTTCGCGTCCGACCTCGACCAGGCGTCGCGTCGCCAGCTCGACCGCGGTGCGCGTCTGACCGAGCTCCTCAAGCAGCCGCAGTACTCGCCGTACCCGGTCGAGGAGCAGGTCGTCTCGATCTGGGCCGGCACGAACGGCAAGCTCGACGAGGTCCCGGTCTCGGACGTCCTCCGCTTCGAGTCGGAGATGCTCGAGCACCTCCGTCGCAACTCGGACGTCCTCACCACCCTCCGCGAGACCAACCAGCTCAGCGACGAGACCGTCGCCGCGATGGACCGCGAGATCGACGCCTTCACGAAGGGCTTCCAGACGAGCGACGGCAAGACGCTCGGGTCGGAGCACGTCGAGGCCGCGTCGGCCGAGGACGTCGACCAGGAGCAGATCGTCAAGGGTCGTCGCTAGATGGCAGCGCAGGTCCGGGTCTACCGACAGAGGATCAAGTCCGCGAAGACCACGAAGAAGGTCACGCGCGCGATGGAACTGATCTCGGCGTCGCGGATCCAGAAGGCACAGGCCCGCATGACCGCGTCCGGTCCGTACTCGCGGGCCGTGACGCGGGCGGTGTCGGCCGTGGCGACGTTCTCGAACGTCGACCACGTGCTGACCACCGAGCCGGAGTCGTCGACGCGTGCTGCGGTCGTGCTGTTCACCTCGGACCGCGGTCTCAACGGTGCGTTCAGCACGAACGTCCTCAAGCAGGGTGAGGAACTCGCGTCCCTCCTCCGCAGTGAGGGCAAGGACGTCGTGTTCTACCTCGTCGGCCGCAAGGCCGTGGGGTACTTCGGCTTCCGTGAGCGCCCGTCCGAGCAGCAGTGGGTCGGCGGCACCGACCAGCCCGAGTTCTCGACCGCGAAGGAGATCGGCGACGCCGTCGTCGGCAAGTTCCTCCAGGACACGGCCGAGGGCGGCGTGGACGAGATCCACATCGTCTTCAACCGCTTCGTGAGCATCGCGACGCAGGAGCCGCAGGTCGTCCGGCTGCTCCCGCTCGAGGTCGTCGAGGGCGTCGAGGCGCCGTCGGACGACGAGCCGCTCCCGCTCTACGAGTTCGAGCCCGACGCGGACGCCGTGCTCGACGCCCTGCTCCCCGTCTACATCGAGAGCCGCATCTTCAACGCCATGCTGCAGTCGGCTGCCTCCGAGCACGCCGCCCGGCAGAAGGCGATGAAGTCGGCGAGTGACAACGCGGATGCCCTCATCCGCGACTTCACCCGTCTCGCGAACAACGCTCGTCAGGCCGAGATCACGCAGCAGATCTCCGAGATCGTCGGCGGCGCCGACGCCCTCTCGTCGAAGAAGAAGTAGTCCGCGCCGTTCGCGGACAGTTACCCACCCTCAGGAAGGCACCAGCCATGACCGACACCGCCACCACCGCGGTCGAGACGTCGTCGGCGCCCGGTGTCGGCCGGATCGCCCGTGTCACGGGTCCCGTCGTCGACATCGAGTTCCCCCACGACGCCATCCCCGAGATCTACAACCTCCTGCACACGACGATCACCATCGGTGACTCCTCGCAGGAGATCGGTCTCGAGGTCGCGCAGCACCTCGGCGACGACCTCGTCCGCGCCATCTCCCTGAAGCCGACCGACGGTCTGGTCCGTGGCCAGGAGGTCCGTGACTCGGGCGCTCCGATCTCGGTCCCCGTCGGCGACGTCACCAAGGGCAAGGTCTTCGACGTGCTGGGCAACGTGCTCAACACCGACGAGGCCATCGAGGTCACCGAGCGCTGGCCGATCCACCGCAAGGCCCCGGCCTTCGACCAGCTTGAGTCCAAGACCACGATGTTCGAGACGGGCATCAAGTCGATCGACCTCCTCACCCCGTACGTGCAGGGTGGCAAGATCGGTCTCTTCGGTGGTGCGGGCGTCGGCAAGACCGTCCTCATCCAGGAGATGATCCAGCGCGTCGCGCAGGACCACGGTGGTGTGTCGGTGTTCGCCGGTGTCGGCGAGCGCACCCGTGAGGGCAACGACCTCATCGGCGAGATGGAAG
>CAJYUW010000041.1 GCA_913778205.1 uncultured Curtobacterium sp. | reverse complement strand
CCGACACGGCCGGTGCGTCTGCGCGCCGCGGTCTGTCGGACGAGGTGGTCAGCGACATCTCCGCCCGGAAGGACGAGCCCGAGTGGATGCGCAAGCTCCGCCTCAAGGCGCTCACGCTGTTCGACCGCAAGCCGATGCCGTCGTGGGGTGCGGACCTGTCGGACATCGACTTCGACAACATCAAGTACTTCGTGAAGTCCACCGAGAAGCAGGCCCAGACGTGGGAAGAGCTGCCTGAGGACATCCGCAACACCTACGAGCGTCTCGGCATCCCCGAGGCCGAGCGCCAGCGCCTGGTCGCCGGCGTGGCCGCGCAGTACGAGTCCGAGGTCGTCTACCACCAGATCCGCGAGGACCTGGAGCAGCAGGGCGTCATCTTCATGGACACCGACACGGCGCTCCGCGAGCACCCGGAGTTCTTCGAGGAGTACTTCGGCACGGTGATCCCCGCCGGCGACAACAAGTTCGCCGCGCTGAACACTGCCGTGTGGTCGGGCGGCTCGTTCGTCTACGTCCCGAAGGGCGTCCACGTCGAGATCCCGCTGCAGGCCTACTTCCGGATCAACACCGAGAACATGGGGCAGTTCGAGCGGACGCTGATCATCGCCGACGAGGACTCCTACGTCCACTACATCGAGGGCTGCACGGCGCCGATCTACAAGTCGGACTCGCTGCACTCGGCCGTCGTCGAGATCATCGTCAAGAAGAACGCCCGCGTGCGCTACACGACGATCCAGAACTGGTCGAGCAACGTCTACAACCTCGTGACCAAGCGCGCGATCGCGCACGAGGGCGCGACGATGGAGTGGATCGACGGGAACATCGGGTCGAAGGTGACCATGAAGTACCCGTCCATCTACCTCGCGGGCGAGCACGCCAAGGGTGAGACCCTCTCCGTCGCCTTCGCGGGCCCCGGCCAGCACCAGGACGCCGGCGCGAAGATGATCCACATGGCGCCGTACACGACGTCGTCCATCGTGTCGAAGTCGATCGCCCGCGGTGGGGGCCGTGCCGGGTACCGCGGCGAGGTCCGGGTCGACCCGAACGCGCACCACGCGGCGAACACGGTCCGCTGCGACGCGTTGCTCGTGGACACGGTGAGCCGCTCAGACACGTACCCGGCGATCGACATCCGCGTCGACGACGTCCAGCTCGGCCACGAGGCCACGGTCTCGCGCGTCAGCGAGGAGCAGCTGTTCTACCTCATGTCCCGGGGTCTCCCCGAGGACGAGGCGATGGCGATGATCGTCCGCGGCTTCATCGAGCCGATCGCCCGCGAGCTCCCGATGGAGTACGCGCTCGAACTCAACAAGCTCATCGAGATGAGCATGGAAGGATCCGTCGGCTAGATGTCCAGCACCACCGAACAGCCCAGCACCGCCCCGACCGGCGGTACCGAGCAGCACGGCGCTCGTGCGCACTCCGACGGCGGGTGGGACGCGGCCGACAAGAAGGTCCCCGTCCAGACCCGGTCGGAGCGCTTCCGGTCCGCCGACCTCGACGCCTTCCCGACGGTCACCGGCCGCGAGGTCAACTGGAAGTTCGCACCGCTCGCGAAGCTCCAGCCGCTCCTCGACGGCGGCCTGGACGGCGCGCCGTACCCGTACCTGGCCCGCCAGTCGGACGGCGCCGACGTCGAGTGGGTCCGCAGCGACGACGCGCGCGTCGGTTCGGCCGGGCTCCCAGAGGACCGCGCCTCCGCGGCAGCATGGGCGGCACGTGACGCGGTCCTCGCGGTCACCATCAAGCCGACCGAGCAGCACGAGTTCATCACCATCACGCGGTCCGACTTCGGTCCGCAGCCGCGCGCTGCACACACGGTCGTCACGGCCGAGGCCAACGCGCAGGGCATCGTCGTGATCGACAACCGCGGCTCCGCGCTCCTCAGCGAGAACATCGAGATCGTGGTCCGCGACAACGCGCGGCTCACGGTCGTCAGCCTGCAGGACTGGGACGACGACGCGGTGCACGTCTCGACGCACTTCGCCGAGGTCGGTCGCGACGCCTTCCTCAAGCACGTGGTCGTCTCGCTCGGGGGCGACGTCATCCGGGTGAACCCGTCGACGCACCTCGGTGCGCAGGGGGCCGACACCGAGATGTACGGCGTGTACTTCGCCGACGCTGGTCAGTACATCGAGCAGCAGGTCTACGTGAACCACGACGCGCCGAACACGCGCGGCCGGGTCAACTACAAGGGCGCGCTCCAGGGTGAGGGTGCGCACACGGTGTGGATCGGCGACGTGCTCATCAGCCGCCCGGCCGACGGCACGGACTCGTACGAGCAGAACCGCAACCTCGTCCTGACGGACGGCACGCGCGCCGACAGCATCCCGAACCTCGAGATCGAGACGGGCAACATCGAGGGCGCCGGTCACGCCAGCGCCACCGGTCGCTTCGACGACGAGCAGCTGTTCTACCTGCAGGCCCGCGGGATCCCGGAGGAGGAGGCGCGTCGGCTCGTCGTGCTCGGCTTCCTCGTCGAGGTCATCCAGAAGATCGGCGCCCCCGAGCTCGAGGAGCGCCTCGTCGCCGCCGTCGAGGAAGAACTCGCGGCCGGCCGTTCGGTCATCACGGAGGCCGACCCCGAGACCGCGCAGGCGGACGCCTGATGTCCGCGAAGGTCTGCGCCGAGGCCGACATCGCGGTCGACAGCCCGATGCGTGTGGTCGTCGACGGCACCGCGGTCGCGATCGTCAAGGACTCCGCGGGCACGGTCCACGCGATCGGCGACACCTGCACGCACGGCGACATCTCACTCGCGGAGGGGTTCGTCGAGGGTGACACGCTCGAGTGCTGGGCCCACGGGTCGCGGTTCTCGCTGGCGACGGGCAAGCCGCAGAACTTCCCGGCGTACGAACCCGTGCCGGTCTTCCGGGTCGAGGTCCGCGACGGCGACGTCTACGTCGACGTGCACGACCCCGTCCCCGTCGACTGACCCTCGCCGTCCCGGGCCGGATCGGCCCCCACCACGTCCCGCGGCTGACGCCGCGCACCAGCTGCAACCGAAGGAACGCAATGTCCACTCTCGAAATCCGCGACCTCCAGGTCTCGATCGACACCGATCAGGGCACCAAGGAGATCCTCAAGGGCGTCGACCTCACCATCAACGAGGGCGAGATCCACGCGATCATGGGGCCGAACGGCTCCGGCAAGTCCACCCTCGCCTACACGATCGCCGGGCACCCGCGCTACAACGTCGACGGCGGCTCCATCACGCTCGACGGTGAGGACGTCCTCTCCATGAGCGTCGACGAGCGCGCCCGCGCCGGCATGTTCCTCGCGATGCAGTACCCGGTCGAGATCCCGGGCGTGACGGTGTCGAACTTCCTCCGCACGGCGAAGACCGCGATCGACGGTGAGGCTCCGGCACTGCGCGGCTGGGTCAAGGACCTCCGTCAGTCGATGTCGGACCTCAAGATGGACAGCTCCTTCGCGGAGCGCAACGTCAACGAGGGCTTCTCCGGCGGCGAGAAGAAGCGCCACGAGATCATGCAGCTCGAGCTCCTCAAGCCGAAGTTCGCGGTGCTCGACGAGACCGACTCGGGCCTCGACGTCGACGCGCTGAAGATCGTGTCCGAGGGCGTCAACCGCGCAAAGGCGGCGACGGGCCTCGGCGTGCTGCTCATCACCCACTACACGCGCATCCTCCGCTACATCAAGCCGGACTTCGTGCACGTGTTCGTCGACGGCAAGGTCGCCGAGCAGGGCGGGCCGGAGCTGGCCGAGCGGCTCGAGAACGAGGGCTACGACCGCTACGTGCAGGCCGCGGCCGCCGAGGCGCAGTCCTGATGATCACCGCGCTCTCCCCGGAGAAGTTCGACGAAGTCGTCGAGGGCCTCAAGGAGGTCCAGGACCCGGAGCTCGGCGTGAACATCGTCGACCTCGGCCTGATCTACGACCTCGCGATGGACGACGAGGCGAATGCGCTCGTGATCAGCATGACGCTGACGAGTGCGGGCTGCCCGCTGACCGACGTCATCGAGGGCGACACGGCGAACGCCCTCGACGGGATCGTCGACGCGTTCCGGATCAACTGGGTCTGGATGCCGCCGTGGGGTCCGGAGCGGATCACGGACGACGGGCGCGAGATGATGCGCGCGCTCGGTTTCTCGATCTAGACGCGAGTTCTGTACGGACGGGAGGCACGGTGCCAGTTGGCACCGTGCCTCCCGTCGTTCGTGTGGTCGCGCTGGTCGTCGCGACGCGCCCGGCCGAGTTTGCCGTGGTCGCACGAGTTGTCGCTTCTGGGGCGCGTGGGCGACACTTCGTGCGCCCCGGCGTCACGCGTGCGGCAAGTCGTGCGACCTCGGCGGCCGCGCTCGAACGTGTCGTACGACCTCGGCGGCCGCGCTCGAACGTGTCGTACGACCTCGGCGGCTCGTGCGGATCGCACGGCTCGTGCGGATGGCGCGGCTCGTGCGGCTCGCACTCGGGCAAGTCGGGCAAGTCGGGCAAGTCGGGCGGCTCGCAACCGCGGACGTCGACACGGCCGGCGGAGTCCGCCGTGGTCGCACGAGTTGTCGCTTCCGCGGTGCGCGGGCGACACTTCGTGCGACCTCGGCGTCGCGCGTGCGGCATGTCGTGCGACCTCGGCGGCCGCACTCGGGCACGTCGTGCGCCCGCACCCGCACGTCGGACAGCACAACGGCCGAGGTCCCAGCATCCTGGGACCCCGGCCGCTGCCCGGAACCTCGGCCGCCCCGGTACCCCGCAGCCGTGCGGGTGGGGAGTCAGCGCCGGCCGAGCGCCTTCCACGCCAGGGACAGCACACCCGCCGCGATCAGCGCCTTGGCGACACCACCGATGACGAACGGGTAGAGACCGGCAGCGAGCACCGACTGCAGGTCGTTCGGCGCGCCGAGCTGACCGAGGACGACGGCGAGCCAGGGCAGGCCGAAGACGAACGGGACCGCGCTGGCGAGCAGCATGGCCACGGCGGCGCGGACGAAGTGCTTGTCCCAGTCACGCTCGGCGAGCCACCCGACGACACCCGCGGCGACGACGAAGCCGATCACGTAGCCGAAGCTCGGGGACACCAGCGACGCGAATCCGCCCGAGTGGCCCGCGAACACCGGCAGGCCGACCAGGCCCAGCACGGCGTAGGACAGCAGCGACAGCACTCCGCGCCGGGCACCGAGCGTGGCGCCGACGAGCACGACCGCGAGGGTCTGGCCGGTGATCGGCACGGGCCACATCGGGACCTCGACCTGGGCCATCGCCGCGGTGAACAGGGCACCGCCGGCGACGAGGGCGGCGTCGGTGGCCAGACCGTGGGTGCGCAGACGGTCGGCGAGCACTGCGCGGCGAGCGAACCCGGTGGCGTTCGTCATGGATTCTCCTAGAATGGACTGCTGGTCCCGTTCTGGGACCATCGGTCCCGTCAGCGTAGCGGTGCACCTCCCGCACACGTCGTTGTGCAAAACCACCAACTGATTGGACGTCCACTGTGCTTGCCGTGCACGATCTCGAGATCCGCGTCGGGGCCCGCCTCCTCATGGAGAACGTCTCCTTCCGTGTCGAGAAGGGCGACAAGATCGGTCTGGTCGGTCGCAACGGTGCCGGCAAGACCACGATGACGAAGGCGTTGGCGGGGGAGACCCAGCCCACCGGCGGCAAGATCGAGCGCGGCGGCGAGATCGGCTACCTCCCGCAGGACCCGCGCTCCGGCAACCCGGAGGACACCGCCCGCAAGCGCATCCTCGACGCGCGTGGCCTCGGCGAGCTCGTCGAGGGCATCCGGCTCGCCACGCTGGACATGGCGAGCGACGACCCCGCCGTCGCCGAGAAGGCCATGCGCCGGTACAGCCGCCTCGACGACCAGTTCAACGCGCTCGGTGGCTACGCGGCCGAGGCCGAGGCCGCGTCGATCGCGTCGAACCTCAAGCTGCCGGACCGCATCCTCGACCAGCCGCTCAAGACACTCTCGGGCGGTCAGCGTCGGCGCATCGAGCTCGCGCGCATCCTCTTCTCGGACGCCGAGACGATGATCCTCGACGAGCCGACGAACCACCTCGACGCCGACTCGATCGTGTGGCTGCGTGAGCACCTCAAGACCTACCCGGGCGGCGTGATCGTGATCTCCCACGACGTCGAGCTCGTGGACGAGGTCGTCAACCGCGTGTTCTACCTCGACGCCAACCGCCAGTGCATCGACGTCTACAACATGGGCTGGAAGCTCTACCAGCGGCAGCGCTCCGCCGACGAGGAGCGCCGACGCAAGGAGCGCGCGAACGCCGAGAAGAAGGCCGCGACGCTCAAGGACCAGGCCGCGCGGTTCGGGGCGAAGGCGACGAAGGCCGCCGCGGCGCACCAGATGGTCGCGCGTGCCGAGAAGCTGCTCGCCGGTCTCGAGGACGAGCGCGCCGTGGACCGCGTCGCCAAGCTGCGCTTCCCGACGCCGACGCCGTGCGGTCGGACCCCGCTCATGGCCGAGGGGCTGTCGAAGTCGTACGGGTCGCTCGAGATCTTCGCGGGGGTGGACCTCGCGATCGACCGGGGTTCCCGGGTCGTCATCCTCGGCTTCAACGGTGCGGGCAAGACGACGCTGCTGCGCATCCTCGCGGGCGCGGACCAGCCGGACACGGGCGAGATCCTCCCCGGCCACGGCCTCCGGATCGGGTACTACGCGCAGGAGCACGAGAACATCGACGTCAACCGCACCGTGATCGAGAACATGGTGTCGGCGTCCAACGACCTCAACGAGACCGAGGCGCGTCGCGTCCTCGGTTCGTTCCTCTTCACCGGCGACGACGGCTACAAGAAGGCCGGCGTGCTGTCCGGCGGTGAGAAGACCCGACTGTCGCTCGCGATGATCGTCGTGTCGGGGGCGAACGTCCTCCTGCTCGACGAGCCGACGAACAACCTCGACCCGGCCTCGCGCGAGGAGATCCTCGGTGCCCTCGCCGGCTACGAGGGCGCGGTCGTCCTCGTCTCGCACGATGCGGGCGCGGTCGAGGCCCTCAACCCCGAGCGGGTCCTGCTGCTGCCCGACGGCACCGAGGACCACTGGAACAAGGAGTACGCGGAGCTCATCGAGCTCGCCTGACCGGCGTGCGCGCGGTGCGCGCGATCGGACGGGAGGCGCGGTGCCAGCTGGCACCGCGC
>CAJYUW010000040.1 GCA_913778205.1 uncultured Curtobacterium sp. | reverse complement strand
TGTCCTCGAACGCCTGGCGTGCGCGAGCGAGGGAGATCTCGGCCTCGGCGGCGCCCTCGGTGTAGTCGAACGCCGCTCGTGGGGTCCGCCGGGCCGCGATGTCGCGGAGGTCCCAGATCGTCAACGCCGATTCGAGCCGCTGCCGCCGGCTCGGCAGGGCGGGCCTCTTGAACTGCATCAACGGCGCCAGGTCACGCACCCGTGGCATCTGTCGCTGCACCCGCAGCCGGACACCTGACGCCGGCCCCGGGGACGGCGTCGGGGCGCCGGTGGCCGGGTCGACCCGGTGCTGATCGTCGGTCGAGGTCATGCGTGGCTCCTGGCGGTGGTGGGGAACGAGCGGGCGTCGGAGCCCGGGGCAGGGGTGTACCGGACCGGTTCGACGGTCCTGGCGACGAGGTCGCGGAGGGCTTCGAGCGAGGCGCCGCCGAGGCCCGCGATCCCGTGGGCGCGTACCTGCACGAGGACGTTGCCGAGCGCCGTCGCCTCGACCGGACCGGCGAGCACGGGCAGCCCGGTGCGGTCCGCGGTGAGCTGGCACAGCAGCCGGTTCTGCGACCCACCGCCGACCACGTGCACCACGCGGACGTCCTTGCCGGTGACGGCGATGATGGTCCGGAGGGTCTCCGCGTACGCCACTGCGAGCGACTCGAGGATCGAGCGGACCACCTCGGCCCGCGAGCCGGGCACTGCCAGTCCGTGCGCGGCGCACCAGGCCGCGATCCGGGCCGGGACGTCCCCCGGTGCCGTGAAAACGTCGTCGGTCACGTCGAACACGGGGACGGGCTCGGTGACGGCCGCGGCGGAGGCGAGCAGTGCCTCCAGGTCGACTGCGTCGCCGTCCCGCTCCCAGGTGCGGACGCTCTCCGAGAGCAGCCACAGTCCCGAGACGTTCTTCAGGAACCGGACCCGGCCGTCCACGCCGCCCTCGTTCGTGCAGTTCGCGCGTCGTGCCGCATCCGACAGGACCGGACCGTCCAGTTCGACGCCCACGAGCGACCAGGTGCCGGAGGAGATGTAGGCGTAGTCGGACGTGGTGGCGGGGACCGCAACCACCGCGGAGGCGGTGTCGTGCGACCCCACCAGCGTGACGGGCGCCTGCCCGCCGACGCTGTCGGCGACCGCCGGCAGGAGTGGTCCGAGTCGGTCTCCCGGGTCGCGCAGGGTGGGCAGCAGCCCGCTCGGGAGGCCCGTTGCGGCCCGCAAGGCCGGGTCCCACGTCCGCGTGCTCGCGTTGAGCAGCCCGGTGGTGGAGGCGTTCGTGCGTTCGGCAGCCTCGACCCCCGTCAGCCAGCACCCGAGGAGGTCCGGGACGAGCAGGGCGCGCTCGGCGAGCGGGAGCAGCGGATCGGCGGCGAACTGGTGCACGGTGGTGAACGGCAGGTGCTGCAGGCCGTTCCGTGCGTACAGCTCGTGCGCGGGCACGCGGCGCTGCACCGCCGCGGCGCCGTGCTCGTGCCGCTCGTCGCGGTAGTGCACGGGCAGGCCGATCAGTCGTCCGCCGCGCAGCAGCCCGTAGTCGACCGCCCAGGTGTCGATGCCGATGCTCGCGATCGCGCGGTGCCGGGCGAACGCCGTGCTGAGCCCCGCGATCACCTGGCGGTACAGCTCGACGACGTCCCAGTGCAGGACCTCGCGGTCGTCCTCGTGCAGCGAGACCGGGCCGTTCGGGAACCGTCCGACCGGCTCCAACCGGACGCCGTCGGTCGCGACGTGTCCGACGATGACCCGTCCGCTGGTGGCTCCGAGGTCGACGGCGGCGACGCTGCCGGTGGTGTGCATCGCGCTACCTCAGGAAGGCCGCGGCGACCCCGGCGTCGACGGGGACGTGCAGGCCGGTGGTGTGGGAGAAGTCGTCCGTGCAGAGCGCGGCCACTGCGTTCGCGACGTTCTCGGGCACGACTTCGCGCTTGAGGATGGTGCGTTGCGCGTAGAACTTGCCGAGGTCGTCCTCGTCGATGCCGTACGTCTTGGCGCGGTTCGCGCCCCAGCCGGAGGCGAAGATGCCCGAGCCGCGGACGACGCCGTCGGGGTTGATGCCGTTGACGCGGATGCCGTGTTCGCCGAGCTCGGCCGCGAGCAGCCGGACCTGGTGGGCCTGGTCGGCCTTGGTGGCGGAGTAGGCGATGTTGTTCGGTCCGGCGAAGACGGAGTTCTTCGAGGAGATGTAGACGATGTCGCCGCCGAGGCCCTGCTCGATGAGGACCTTCGCGGCCGCTTTGGACACCAGGAACGAGCCCTTCGCCATGACGTCGTGCTGCAGGTCCCAGTCCTGCTCGGTGGTCTCGAGCAGGCTCTTGCTGAGGCTCAACCCGGCGTTGTTGACGACGAGGTCGAGGCCGCCGAAGTGCAGCAGCGTGTCCTGGATCGCCTGCTCGATGTCCGCGGAGCTCGTCACGTTCGCCGCGACGCCGATGGCGTGGTCGGGCCCGCCGATCTCGGCAGCCGCGTCCTGCGCCTTGGCGAGGTCGAGGTCGGCGATGACGACCGCCGCGCCCTCGGCGGCGAGGCGCTTCGCGATCGCCTTGCCGATGCCCGATGCGGCCCCGGTGACCAGGGCGATGCGGGTGGCGAGCTTCTTCGGCCCGGGCATCCGCTGGAGCTTCGCCTCTTCCAGGGCCCAGTACTCGATACGGAACTTCTCGGCCTCGTCGATCGGCGCGTAGCTCGACAGGGCTTCGGCGCCGCGCATCACGTTGATGGCGTTGACGTAGAACTCGCCGGCGACACGGGCGGTCTGGGCGTCCTTGCCGTAGGAGAACATGCCGACGCCGGGCACGAGCACGATGAGCGGGTCGGCACCGCGGATCGCAGGGCTGTCCGGGGTGGCGTGGCGGTCGTAGTACGCCTGGTAGTCGGCACGGTAGGCCTCGTGCAGTTCGTGGAGACGTGTGACCTGCTCCTCGACGCTCGCGGTGGCGGGCAGGTCGAGGAGGAGCGGCTTCACCTTGGTGCGGAGGAAGTGGTCCGGGCAGCTCGTGCCCAGCGCCGCCAGACGGGGAGCGGCCTCGCTGGCGAGGAAGTCGAGGACGATGTCGCTGTCGGTGACGTGCCCGACGACGGGCTTGTCGTGGCCGGCGATGCCGCGGATCGTGGGCGCGAGCGCGGCGGCACGAGCGCGCCGGTCGACGTCGTGCAGCGCCTCGAAGCCCGGGCGGACGGCCCCGAACGGCCGGTCCTTCCCGTGCTCGGCGATGAACGCTTCCGCGGTGTCGATGATCCACCGCGAGTTCGCTTCCGTCTCTTCCGACGACGAACCCCAGGCGGTGATGCCGTGCCCGCCGAGGATCGTGCCGATCGCCTCCGGGTGCTCCTGCTTGATCGCGGCGATGTCGAGGCCGAGCTGGAAGCCCGGTCGGCGCCACGGCACCCACACGACCTTGTCGCCGAAGATCCGCTCGGTCAGCTCCGGGCCGTCGGCCGCGGTCGCGATCGCGATGCCGGCGTCCGGGTGCAGGTGGTCGACGTGGGCGGCGTCGACGAGGGCGTGCATGGCGGTGTCGATCGACGGGGCCGCGCCGCCCTTGCCGAACAGGGTGTGGTCGAACGCGGCGACCATCTCGTCCTCGCGCTCGACCCCCGGGTAGACGTTCCGCAGCGCACGGACCCGGTCGACCCGCAGGACGGCCAGGCCGGACGGTGTCAGGGTGCCGAGGTCGCCGCCGGAGCCCTTCACCCACAGCAGCGCGACCGGCTCGCCCGTGACCGGATCGGTGTCGGTTCCCTTGGCGGACGTGTTGCCGCCGGCGTAGTTCGTGATCCGCGGGTCGGAGCCGAGCGCGTTCGAGCGTGCGATGAGCGCGCTGACCGTCGTGTCTGCGTCCGGGCCGTGCGTTGCGGGGTCCACCCGTGCCTCCAGGCTGTCGATCGTCATGGGTCTACGCGCCCCAGCCGGCCTGCACGCCGCCGACGCGGTCCTCGGCGATGCGCTGCTGGTAGCCCGAGTCGAGGTAGGCGCGCATCGGGTCCGCGGGGAGCCCGCGGGACTCGCGCCAGGCGGCGAGGTCGGCGCGGACGTCGGTCTGGAACGCGTCCATGAAGACCTCGTTCGCGCCGAGGACGTCGTGCGCCTCCTGCGCGGCGGTCAGGGCGACGCGGTCGAGGAGCAGTGCACGGGCCGTCATCTCCTGCACGTTGAGCACCGACCGGATCTGCCCCGGGATCTTGTCCTCGACGTTGTGGCACTGGTCGAGCATGAACGCCACGTCCGGGTTGTCGTAGCCGCCGCCACGGATGACCTCGACCAGGATCCGGAACAGCTGGAACGGGTCCGCAGCGCCCACGATCAGGTCGTCGTCGGCGTAGAAGCGCGAGTTGAAGTCGAAGCTGCCGAGCTTCCCGAGCCGCAGCAGCTGCATGACGATGAACTCGATGTTCGTGCCCGGGGCGTGGTGCCCGGTGTCCAAGCACACCATCGCCCTGTCGCCGAGCGCCGCGGTCTGCACGTAGCTCGTGCCCCAGTCCGGGACGTCCGTGTGGTAGAACGACGGCTCGAAGAACTTGTACTCCAGCACGAGCCGCTGGTCGGCCCCGAGCCGGTCGTAGATCGTCGACAGCGACTCGTGCAGGCGGTCCTGCCGGGAGCGCATGTCCTCCTGGCCGGGGTAGTTCGACCCCTCCGCGAGCCAGATCTTCAGGTCGCGACTGCCGGTCTCGTGCATCACGTCGATGCACTGCAGGTGGTGGTCGATCGCCTTCTGCCGGATCGTCTCGTCGACGTGGGTCAGCGCACCGAACTTGTAGTCGTCGTCCTGGAACGTGTTCGAGTTGACCGTCCCGAGCCGCACGCCGTGCTCCTCGGCGTGACGCCTCAGGTCCGCGAAGTCGTCCACGACATCCCACGGGATGTGCAACGCGACGGCCGGGGCCAGGCCCGTGTACCGGTGCACCTGCGCGGCGTCGGTGATCTTCTCGTACGGGTCGCGCGGGGTGCCGGGCGTCGAGAACACCTTGAACCGGGTACCGGAGTTCCCGAACGCCCAGCTCGGGAGTTCGATCGCCTGTCGTCCCAGTTGGTCGGCGATCGAGCCGAAGGCTGCTGTGGTCATCGTGTCACTTCCTCGTGGCAGTTGAATCGTTTCATACTCTACGCGCGGGGTGCGGGTCGTGCAAACGGCCGACAGCGGTGTGCCGGCCCGTGCTCGACCCGGGGGGGGGGGGGGGGGGGCCCCCCCGGGGCCCGCCCCG
>CAJYUW010000039.1 GCA_913778205.1 uncultured Curtobacterium sp. | reverse complement strand
CCTCCAGGCGGTCACGGCTCGACGAGCGGTTCGAGGATGCGGAGGGACCGGGCGACCGTCTCGCGGTCGTCCTCGCCGAGCGCCGCGAGGCGCTCGGCGAGGACGCGGCTCCGTGCGCTCCAGGCGTCCTCGCGGGCGGCGGCCCCGGCGGCGGTCGCACGGACGAGCGTCCGGCGGCCGTCGGAGGGGTCCTGTCGACGCTCGACGAAGCCGAGGTCGACGAGCGCCTGGACGGTCGCCCCCATGGACTGCGGACGCACGCCCTCGGCACGGGCGAGGTCCGCGACGGTGCTCTCACCGTGACGGAGGAGCCGACCGAGCGCGGCCGTCTGGGACGCGGTGACCTCGTCGGACTTGCCCGTGAGCAGGGTCCGGCGGATGCGGCCGTGGATCGTCAGCAGCTCGCTGGCGAGGTCGGTCGCGGTGCTCGTGGTCACGTCGTCACCGTACGCCTCGACAGGGGACCTTGCAAGGCTGCCTGTCGATCAGGGGACGTCGGCGACGGTGGCGGTGGTCTCGCCCAACAGGGGGTGCAGCGCGGCGTTCACGACACCGGCGTCCTCGCGGAACCACGCATTGCTGGCCTGTGCGATCGGCCACGCCCGGGCGAGGAGCGCGCGCCCCTCGGTGGTGAGCACGATGTGGGACGGCCGCCCCCGGCCACGGGTCGCCCCACGGTCGAGCAGTCCCCGCGCGCCGAGCGCCGCGACCAGCGTCGTCATGCTCTGCGGTCGGACGCCGACGGCCCGCGCGAGCTCCGCCTGCGTCGGGCGGTCGCCGACGGCCAGCTGCACGAGGATGCCGAACTCCACCGGCGTCAGGTCCAGCGGCTCGAGTGCGGCGCCCAGCCGTCTCGCGAGTTCCCGGGCTGCGCGGATCACGGTCCACGCGGCGATCGCGTCGACCTCGTCGTGCGTAGCTGGGAAATCGCGGGACACCCGTCGAGGCTACCGGCGTACCGTCGGATATCAGAAAACTGATACTTGGGAGCGATCATGACACAGCACGGCAACGACATCATCGCGGTCACGGGAGCCACCGGAGACGTGGGCGGCCAGGCGGTGGAACGGCTCCGCGCCGCCGGGGCGAGGGTCCGTGCCGTCGTGCGGCGCCCCGACCAGGTGGAAGCCTTCACGGCCCGGGGTGTCGAGGCCCGCCTCGCCGACCTCGGCGACCGGGCGGCACTCACCGAGGCGCTCGTCGGGGTCGACCAGCTCTTCCTCGTCACCGCGGCGACACCACGCCAGGCGGAGCACGGGCGGACCGCGGTCGGTGCGGCCCGTTCCGCCGGGGTGCGGGCGATCGTCCACCTGTCCGGCGGCGACGCGGCCGAGCACTCGCCGATGCCGTGGGCCGCCGCCATCTGGCAGGTGGACGAGGCCGTCCGGGCGAGCGGACTCGAGCGGACGATCCTCCATCCGTCCGGGTTCATGACGAACCTCGTGGCGTCCGGACCGGCGATCCGACGGGGGGTGTTCCCGCAGACGATGGGCCGTGGCGTCATCGGGTGGATCGACACGGCCGACATCGCCAAGGTCGCCGCGACGGTCCTGCTCCGCGGCGAGCACACCGGAGCGGAGCCCGTCCTCACCGGACCGGAGCTGCTCGACGGGCACGGTGTCGCCCGTGGGCTGAGCGATGGGCTCGACCGACGCGTGCGGTACCTGCACCTGCCGAGCCGCGTGTTCCGTGCCCTGCTGTGGGCGGGCGGGGTCGACGCCTGGCAGGCCGAAGGGCTCCGTCAGCAGTTCGGACGGGTCGCGCGGCGCGGTCTCGACGGCGTGGCGGCCTTCACCGACGAGGTCGAGCTCATCACCGGGGAGCCGCCTCGCTCCCTGGCCGGCTGGGCCCGGTCACACCGCCACGAGCTGCTCCGACTCGGCGCCGCGGCCTGACGATCAAGGGACGCTGATGGTGTCGACCAGGTGCTCCTGCACGTACCCGATCCAGTCGTAGACGTCACGGAGCCCCACCGCACGGTCGGACCGGTCCGCAGCCGAGGCCTCCTCGCTGGCCGCGTCGGTGATCCCGAGGCGCTCCGCGATCGTCAGTCGGAGGTCCGTCAGACACCGGAGCCAGGCCTGCACGTCCTCCGGGGTCAACGCGCCGTCCCGCACGCCCGTCGACCAGTCGTGCACGACCGAGGCGTTCGTCGTCTTCTGCGTCAGCAGGTCGGGACGGGTCAGCCGGCCGAACTCGCTGCTCGCCGCCGCGTCGCCCGGGTACGCGTCCGGGAACATCCGCGTCGCCACCGGGTCCGCCGAGACGTCCCCGGCGAGCACCTGCTGCAGTTGCTCGGTCAGCGACGTCAGCACGTCGCGCTCGCCGGGGGACATGGCCAGGTGCACGCCGTCGGACCGGCGGACGAACGGGATCACGGCGCCGGGACGCGGTCGACGGTCGCCTGCAGGCCGTAGCCGTGCATCGCCTGCACGTGCGCCTCCATCACCTCGCGGGCGCCCGTGGCGACGATCGCCCGGCCCTCCTCGTCGACCTGGTGCATGAGCCGCTCCGCCTCCGGGCGGCTGAACCCGAAGTACGACTGGAAGACGTAGGTGACGTACGACATCAGGTTGACCGGGTCGTCCCAGACCACCGTCACCCAGGGGGTCTCGGAGCGGGTCGTCGTCCGCTCGTCGACGTCCGGCGTGGTCAAGGTCATGCCACCAGGGTGACACGAACGGGAGCGCTCGGTACGATCGGGAGGTCGCGACTGGCGTTGGATGGGTCACCATCGGGGAGCGACACCTGACACGGTGCGCGGCCGTACGCCTGGGCCGCGCCCACCCGTCCACCTCGTCGTGCTCGTGCGCGGCGGAACCGACAACGAGGAGTCCCGTGTCCATCACCGATCTGCCCACTGTGACCACGCAGTCGAGCTTCAACGCACCGCTCGCCGAGGTCGACCCCGAGATCGCCGCGGTCCTGCAGAACGAGCTCGGCCGTCAGCGCGACACCCTCGAGATGATCGCGTCCGAGAACTTCGTGCCGCGCGCCGTCCTCGAGTCGCAGGGCTCGGTCCTGACGAACAAGTACGCCGAGGGCTACCCCGGCAAGCGCTACTACGGCGGCTGCGAGTTCGTCGACGTCGCCGAGCAGCTCGCCATCGACCGTGCGAAGGCGCTCTTCGGTGCCGCCTACGCGAACGTGCAGCCGCACTCCGGCGCCAGCGCGAACGCCGCCGTCCTGCACGCGATCGCGTCCGCCGGCGACACCATCCTCGGCCTCGAGCTCGCCCACGGCGGCCACCTGACCCACGGCATGAAGCTCAACTTCTCCGGCCGCCTCTACAACGCCGTGTCGTACGGCGTCGACCCGGAGACGTTCGAGGTCGACTACGACGACATCCGCGCCAAGGCGGTCGAGCACCAGCCGAAGGTCATCATCGCCGGCTGGTCGGCCTACCCGCGGCAGCTCGACTTCGCGAAGTTCCGCGAGATCGCCGACGAGGTCGGTGCGACGCTCTGGGTGGACATGGCGCACTTCGCGGGCCTCGTCGCCGCTGGTCTGCACCCGTCGCCGCTCCCGCACGCCCACGTCGTGTCCTCGACCGTGCACAAGACGCTCGCCGGCCCGCGCTCGGGCATCATCCTGTCGAACGACGAGTCGCTCTTCAAGAAGCTCAACTCCGCCGTGTTCCCGGGCCAGCAGGGCGGCCCGCTCATGCACGTGATCGCCGCGAAGGCGACCGCGTTCCTCCTCGCCGCAACGCCGGAGTTCAAGGACCGCCAGGAGCGCACGCTCCGTGGCGCGAAGGCCCTCGCCGAGCGTCTGACGGCCGACGACGCCAAGGCCGCCGGCATCGACGTCCTCACCGGTGGCACCGACGTGCACCTCGTCCTCGTGGACCTCCGCGAGTCCGAGGTCGACGGCAAGCAGGCCGAGGACCTCCTGCACGAGGTCGGCATCACCGTGAACCGCAACTCCGTGCCGTTCGACCCGCGCCCGCCGATGGTCACGTCGGGTGTGCGCATCGGTACCTCGGCGCTCGCGACGCGTGGCTTCGGCGACGCGGAGTTCACCGAGGTCGCGGACATCATCGCGCTGACGCTCATGCCGAACCCGGACATCGAGGCGCTCTCGGCCCGCGTGAAGGTCCTCACCGACGCGTTCCCGCTGTACGCGTGAGCGGCGCCGTGGCAGACCTGCCGCGGGCTCGCTGGGCGGGGGAGGACTCTGCCGTCCGCATCGACGGCGCCGCCCTCGCCGCCCGCACGCTCGACGACCTGAAGTCCCGCATCGACCGGCTGCACGACCACGGCTTCCGGCCAGGACTCGGCACCATCATGGTCGGCCAGAACCCGGGCTCGGTGTCGTACGTCGCCGGCAAGCACAAGGACTCGGCGCAGATCGGGCTCGACTCGGTCCGCATCGACCTGCCGGACACCGCGAGTGCCGCCGACATCCGGTCCGCGATCCTGCAGATGAACGACGACCCGCGGGTCACCGCGTTCATCGTGCAGCTCCCGCTGCCGCAGGGCATCGA
Source organism: uncultured Curtobacterium sp. (assembly GCA_913778205.1). Lineage (GTDB taxonomy): Bacteria > Actinomycetota > Actinomycetes > Actinomycetales > Microbacteriaceae > Curtobacterium. The sequence goes on along the minus strand of CAJYUW010000039.1, from coordinate 142,906 downwards.
CCCGGTCCCGATGCTCGAGCTGATGAACCCGGCGAAGGACGCCGACGGTTTGCACCCGACCAACCTCGGCGAGCTCGTGCTCGCCGTCCCGGGCGGGGCCGGCACGATCGACGCCCCGCTGCCCTGCACGCCGCGCGGCATCGTCGCGATGCTCGAGGCGTACGAGGTCCCGATCCGGGGCAAGCACGTCACGATCATCGGTCAGGGGCTGACGGTCGGTCGCCCGCTCGGCCTGCTCCTCACCCGGCTCGAGGCCACGGCCACGCTGACCCACTCCCTGACCGAGGACGTCGCCGCCGAGTGCCGCCGTGCCGACATCATCGTCGCCGCGGCCGGGGTCGCCGGACTCGTGCAGCCCGACTGGGTGCAGCCCGGTGCTGCGGTCATCGACGTCGGCATCAGCCGGATCGTGGACGAGGAGACCGGCAGGGCGAAGCTCCGCGGCGACGTGGACCCCGCCGTCGCGTCGGTCGCCGGGTTCCTCTCGCCGACTCCGGGTGGCGTCGGGCCGATGACCCGGGCGATGCTCATGAAGAACGTCGTCGAGGCCGCCGAGCGCCACCTGCGCTGACGCGCGCCGCCCTGGCGCCCGCCCGCCGCCTTCCAGGGAAGCGACAGATCACCGCGGTCCGGCCGCGGTGATCTGTCGGTTCCGCGTGCCGGTCATCCTCCACCCGGACTGGAGGCACGGATCGCCTCCGCCATGTCCCGCACCGGGTGCTACGGTCGTCGCATGGGGGACGACACGACACTGACCGAGCCGGTGCTCCGGCCCCGTCCGGAGCCGTCGCAGCTCACCAAGGACGCGCGGTGGATGGTGATCATCGTCGTGCTGGCGCTCGTGGTCCAGCAGTTCGGCGCGACGTGGTCGACCGGGTTCTCGCACGGCGGCACCGAGACCACGATCACGAGCCACCCGTGGGTCGGTTGGACGCTCCTGACGGTGGGCTCCGCGGTCGTCGGCTTCGTCGTCGCGATCGCACGCCGAGGTGCCCGGCGGTTCGACGAGCACGCGGTGATGGGGCTCGCGCTCGCGGGCGTGATCGGGACGACCGTGCTCGTGTGGTTGCTCATCCCGGTGGAGATGACCTGGGTGCAGTGGGTCGTCGAGCACGGGAACCCGCACCCGTTCGTCATCGGGAACGTGGACGTGGTCTCCCGGTACGCCGACTACACCGGCTGACGCGCGCCGCACGGCCGACCATCGGCGCAGCGCTCCCGCGGAGGCGGCCCCGCCGAGACCCGCACGACCACAGGCACTGCGCACCACGGGGATCCGCGGTGCGCAGTGCCGTTGCTTGTGCGAACGAGACCGGGCCGGGTCGGCGCCACCGGTGGCGCTCCCGCACGGCGCGGAGCGCCGTCGGCGTCAGTCGCGCCGGGCGCCCTGCGCGGCGTGCACGGTGAAGACGTTCGGCTCGCGGTACCCGGCCGCGGCGAAGGCGGCGGTGACGGCGTCTGCGATCGTCTGTCGTGCCTCCCGGTCGACCAGCGCGATCGCCGCACCGCCGAAGCCGCCGCCGGTCATCCGCGCGCCCACTGCACCGTGCTCCATCGCGGTCGCGACCGCCAGGTCGAGCTCCGGCACGGAGATCTCGAAGTCGTCGCGCATCGACTCGTGGGAGGCGACGAGCAGCGACCCGATCGCGCGCGGACCGTCCTCGCGGAGGGTCCGGACCGTGTCGAGGACGCGCTGGTCCTCGGTCACGATGTGCCGGACCCGGCGGAACGTCTCGTCGTCGAGCAGCTCTTGGGCGCGGGGCAGGTCCTGGACGGAGACGTCCCGGAGCGCCGGGACACCCATCGCCGCCGCGCCGCGCTCGCACGACTCACGGCGCGCCTTGTAGCCGCCGGTGGCGTGGGCGTGCTCGACCCGGGTGTCGATGACCAGCACCTCGAGCCCGTTCGCCTCGAGCGCGAGGTCGACCACGGCGGTGTCGAGCGTCCGGCAGTCGAGGAACACGACGGCGTCCTGCTCGCCGAGGAGCGACGCCGACTGGTCCATGATCCCGGTCGGGGCGCCGACCGCGTGGTTCTCGGAGTACTGGCCGACGCGGGCCAGCTGCTTGCGGTCGAGGCCCAGCTCCCAGAGGTCGTTGAAGGCCAGGGCCACCCCGCACTCGATCGCCGCGCTCGACGACAGGCCCGCGCCGACCGGCACGTCCGACTCGATGAAGACGTCGAAGCCGGTCGTGTCGGAGAGGTCCGCGCCGGCCTGCTCGCCCAGCGCCCAGGCGATGCCGAAGACGTACGCCGACCAGCCGCTCATGCGGTCGGGCGACAGGTCGTCGAGCGACAGCTCGTGCACGGCGTCCGGCTCGAACGCCGACGCGACCCGGAGCAGGCGGTCCTGCCGCTGCCCGATCGAGGCGACCGTCCGCCGGTCGATCGCGAAGGGCAGCACGTACCCGTCGTTGTAGTCGGTGTGCTCGCCGATCAGGTTGACGCGACCTGGGGCGGAGTACTGCACCGCCGGCTCGTACCCGTAGACCTGTTGGAACGTCATGCGCGTTCGATCCCTCCTCGGATGAACTCGGCCGCCTTCTCGGGCACGAGGTCCCCGATCCAGGCGCCCATGGCGGCCTCGCTGCCGGCCAGGAACTTGAGCTTGTCCGCTGCGCGACGCGGGGACGTGATCTGCAGCATGAGCCGCACGGTGTCGCGGGCGGTGTGCACCGGGGCCTGGTGCCACGCCGCGATGTAGGGCGTCGGGTCGCCGTAGAGCGCGTCCAGGCCGCGCGTCAGACGCAGGTGCATGTGCGCCAGCTCGTCCTTCTCGGCGTCGGTCAGGCCCGCGAAGTCCGGCACGTGCCGGTGCGGCAGCATGTGGACCTCGATCGGCCAGCGCGCGGCGAACGGCACGAAGGCGGTGAAGTGCTCACCCGCGAGGACCACCCGCTCCGACGCCCGCTCGTTCGCGAGGTGCTGATCGAACAGGTCCGGACCGAAGCGCTCGATGCTCGCGAGCAGGCGCTGGGTGCGCGGCGTGACGTACGGGTAGGCGTAGATCTGCCCGTGCGGGTGGTGCAGCGTGACGCCGATCGCCTCGCCCCGGTTCTCGAACGGGAACACCTGCTGGATGCCGGGCATGGCCGACAGCGCCGCGGTCCGGTCCGCCCAGGCCTCGACGACCGTACGGGCACGCGACTCGGAGATGGACGCGAACGACCCGCTCGTCTCCGGCGAGAAGCACACGACCTCGCACCGGCCGACACTGCGGAACTGCCGGTTCAGCCCGACCTCGGTCAGGGCATCGAGCGACGGGGGAGCGTCGTCGGCCTCGAGCACGGGACCGAAGGACGGCGACCGGTTCTCGAACACGGCCACGTCGTAGCGGCTCGGGATCTCGGACGGGTTCGCGTCGGTCTGCGGGGCCAGCGGGTCCTGGTCGGCCGGCGGCAGGAACACCCGGTTCTGCCGGCTCGCCGCGATCGAGACCCACTCGCCGGTCAGGACGTCCTGACGCATGCGGGCTGTCTCGGGGCGGGGGTCGAGGACGCGCTGGTCGATGCTCCGCTCAGCGGGCAGCGTCGAATCGGCGTCGTCGAAGTAGAAGAGGTCGCGGCCGTCCGCGAGCTTCGTCGCGCGCTTGGTGATCACCATTCGATCGTAGCGCCATCCGAAGTGTTGCGAAAGCAGACGGAAGCGGACGAAACTGGTGCGGTGACGGACGACGAACGCTTCCTCGACGGTGCGCTCCCCGCACCCCTCCGGCAGGACCGCATCGTCGCGATCGTCGAGGGGGCACCCGGGCTCGTCCGGACGGCCGCGCTCGCGGCGGCGCTGGGCACGAGCGAGGTGACGGTCCGGCAGGACCTCGCCGCGCTCGACCTGGAGGCCCGGATCCGGCGGGTGCACGGCGGTGCGGTCCGCCTCGGGGCCGGTTCCGGCGAGCGCCCGTTCGAGGAGACCGCGGTCGAGCACCAGGTCGCCAAGGCCGCCATCGGCCGCGCCGCGGCCGCGCTCGTCCGGTCGGGCGAGTGCGTCGTGCTGGACGTCGGCACCACGCCCGCGGCCGTGGCGACCGCCCTCGTCGCGAGGACCGACCTCGTGGACGTCACCGTCGTGACGAACTCGCTGACGACCGCGCTCGCGCTCGAGCCGGCCGTCCCGCGCTTCACCGTCATCGTCACCGGCGGCACGCTCCGTCCCCTGCAGCACTCGCTTGTCGCGCCGTTCAACGGGACCGTGCTGCCGATGATCGCCGCCGACGTGGTGTTCCTCGGCGGGACCGGCGTGGATGTCGAGCACGGCCTGACGAACGTCAACCTGCCCGAGACCGAGACCAAGCGGATGCTCGCCGCCACGGCACGGCGTACGGTCGTGGTCGCGGACGGGTCGAAGTTCGGCCGGGCCCACATCGGGGTCGTCCGTGCGCTCGAGGACGTCGACGTCGTCGTGACCGCCGAGGCTCCGGCCGACCTGGTCGACGCCGTCCGCGCGGCCGGGGTCGAGGTCGTCGTCGCCGACGGACGGTGACCACCCCAGCGCAGCAGCACGCGTTCCCAGGAAGGACCAGCCCGCCATGACCGCAGCCGCCCCCACCGGAGGTCAGTACCACCTCCGCCACGCCGGACCCGACGGGGTCGTCGAGGCCGTCGTGACCGAGGTCGCCGCCGGCATCCGCGAACTCCGGGTCGCCGGCTTCGACCTCACCGAGCCGTTCCCGGTCGACCAGGCCCCACCCGGGGCGAACGGCATCGTGCTCGTCCCGTGGCCGAACCGGGTCGCCGGCGGCCGCTGGGAACTGGACGGCGCCGTGCAGCAGCTCGACGTGTCCGAGCCGAAGTACGGCAACGCCTCGCACGGCCTGCTCCGCTTCGCGCCGTACCGGACGGTCGCGCAGACGGAGTCGTCCATCGAGCAGGAGGCCACGATCCACCCGCAGCACGGCTGGCCGTTCACGCTCGAGACCCGGGTGCACCACGAACTCGTCGACGACGGCGTCCGGGTCACCCACACGATCACCAACCGGTCGGGCGTCCGAGCGCCCTTCGCGGTCGGCGCGCACCCGTACCTCCGCGCCGGCGACACCCCGCCCGAGGACCTCGTGATCACCCTCGACGCCGCCACCGCGTTCTCGACGAACGAGCAGAAGGTGCCGGACGGGACGTTCGACGTCACCGGCACCGACTCCGACCTCCGTGCTGGTCGTCGTGCCGGCGACTCGGACCTCGACACCGCCTACACCGACATCGCGCCCGACGAGCACGGTGTCCGGCGCACGACGTTGCACGGACCGGAGGGCGACGGCGTCGAACTCTGGCAGGACGAGTCGTTCCGGTACGTGCAGGTGTTCACCTCCCGGACGTTCCCGCGCGGCGAGGGCACCGGGCTGGCCGTCGCCGTCGAGCCGATGACCGCGCCCGCGAACGCGCTCAACTCGGGGGAGGGCCTGCGGTGGCTCGAGCCCGACGAGACCTGGACGGGTACCTGGGGCATCCGGCGCGTCTGGTCCTGATCGGCCGGGCGGGCGCGCCAATGCGCGGCTGAGTGTCCGAGCGGATGAACGACCGCGGGCCGCATGACCGGGCGGCCGAGTCTCGCTCCTGCGGACACTTCCGCGGCGAAGGCCCCGCGAAGGTGTCCGCGCACCCGAGTCTCACGCTCCGAAGCGTGCTCGTGACCGTGGCCCGGGACGGTCCGTGACGCCGAGACGCGAGGGCATCGGCCCGGTCCAGGCGCACGGCCCGGACGCAACGAAGGCCGCCCCGTCGAGGGCGGCCTTCGTCACGTGGTCCGCATCGCGTGCGGTGGTCTGTGTCGCGGCGCGTCAGCCGCGGCGCATGCGCAGGGCTTCGACCGCGAGGGCCTCGGTGCCGTACCGGCCGACCTCCTGTGCCCACGCCGGGTCGTCCCCGCGGAGCGCGATGTACTCGGCGCGTTGCCGGCAGACGTAGCCGAGGACGGAGGCGGCGTTGGCGACCTCGATGAAGTCCTCGCGGATGTGGCGGGTGGACACCTTCGCGTTGCGGCGGAGGGTGTCGAGGAGGAGCTCGTCGCTCATGGTCGTGTTGGTCGCTGCTGCGAGCTCGACGATGCGGCGCGCGCCGGTGGTGCTGGTGTGCGTGGCTTCGATGGGCTCGATCACGGTGTACCCCGTTCGTTCTTCGATGGTGCAGTGGTGCGGGACCCGCTGATCGGATCCGGGAACGACACTAACGGCGTCGGCCCAACAAACTGCTGAACGTGGACTGAGGTGCGCAGTGGAAGCGCTTTGAGGCCACTGTGGACGACTTGTACCCCACTCATGGGGCCCGACGCTAGCGGCATTGCTCGACGGCGGGCGCCTTCGCGAGGTCGTCCAGCGCGCTGCTGATCTTGCCGGCGAGGTAGCGGTACCCGGCGTCGTTGAGGTGCTGCTGGTCCGGCGCCGCGAACCCGCGGCTGTTCACACTCGTGAACCACTGCCCTGCGAGCGCGTCGACCGCAGGAGCACGATCGTGTCGACGGCAGAAACAGGAGACCGTCACGTCCTCGCGGAGTTCGGGAGGGTGTGGGCCCCGTGGGGCTCGAACCCACGACCCTCGGATTAAAAGTCCGGTGCTCTACCAACTGAGCTAGAGGCCCTCACCCGCAAGGCTAGCGGGTGCGGGCCTCCGCTCGGGAACCGTGCGCGTCAGCTCCGCCGGCCGGTCAGCATGCGGAGCAGCCAGAGGATCAGCGCGACGATCGCGAGCACGATGCCGACGTACAGCAGGAACTTCAGGCTCGCGGCGAAGCCGCCGACGAACAGCAGGATGACCGCGATCACGGCCAGGATGATGAGCAGGGCGTTCATGAGGTCCTCTCCGTCGCGTCCGGGAGGGTGGCCTCCCTGCCGCAACACGGTACGCCGCAGCGTCCGGCAGCGTCCGGCAGCGTCCGGCAGCGTCCGGTAGCGTCCGGCAGTGTCCGGCAGCGCCTCGCGCCCCGTTGCGTCGTCGGCGAACGGGAGCGCTGGATGTCCGAGGCCGCGCCTACACTGTCGCGGTGCCTCGCGATCACCACCGTCCCGTCCACTTCACCGATGCTGAGTTCGCCGCGATCCAGGGTGGCGAGGACCCGGCTGTGGTGAACCGTGTCGCGCACGAGACGGCGAACGCCTTGCTGCACCGGGTGCGGCAGGACCCGGACCCGGCGGTGGTCGAGCGGCTCGTCACCTACACGGACGTGCACGGCATCGACGCGATCGCCGAGCTGTGGGCACGGGTGGGGGCACACACGCTGCCGGGGGCGCTCTGGCGGATCTACCTCGTCCGGACGGTCATCCGCCAGGCGCCGGAGGAGATCGCCTACTTCTTCCAGCGCGGCACGGAACGGATCGGCACGATCGACCAGGCCGTTGCCGGTGCCGAGCAGCCGACGGGCCCGGCGGAGATCCTCACGCTCGCTGACCGCATCCTGCACGGCCTGTACACGGGCGACCTCGCGGTGGCGCTGGACCGCGGCGCGGCGTTCTGCCGTCTCACGGCCTCAGGGGCGACGGCGGTGGCGGACGAATCCGACCTCACGGCGGACGCCCGCGCGAGCGAGCTGACCCGGCGGGCCCTCCGGTTGACGGAGCTCGCAGCCGACCTGACCGAGGCGGCGGCGCTCTGGCGCCGCGACAGCCTCGACTGACCCGACCACCTGTCGGCGCTCCGGCGCCGCGGCAGCCTCGATCGACCCGACCACCTGCCGACGGGGGCTGACAGGATCAAGGCGATCCGCGCCTCCAGGCAGAGGATCAGACAGTGCGCGACCGGTGCGACCCACGAGCCTGACGTCTGCAGGTACAGGAGAACCGGGCCGCAGAAGCGCCTCTCGGCGCGAGGCCGCTCGAAGCGGCGAAATTTGGAGCCCGGGGCTTGCTGCGGCCCGGCGGACTCCACTGTACGGAACGAGGCTGGAGACGTCGAATCCGTTCGCGCAGAGAGGACTCGCGACTCGTCCAATCCGACGGACCGAGGGCGCCGAATCATCACCGTGGCGAGGCCCTGACCTCACCACGGCGAGGGTCCCGCGCGACCCGGTTCGGCGTCAGCCGGTCAATTCCCTGCGGGTCACGCGGGCCCTCGCCACAGCCGAACACCACACCCGAACAGCTGCACGTGACCTGAGCACCTGCAGCGCCCCGTGCGCCGAGAGGGGGGAAACCTGCAATGCTTGCGATCGTGGAACGCGACACGAAGCGCTGGGACTCTGCCGAGCCGGCCCCGCCGTCGCCCGATGAACTCCTCACCAGGGTTGCGCGCGGTGACCAGGCGGCTTTCTCCGACCTGTACGACGAGCTCGCTGGACGCGTGCTCGGCCTCGTGACCCGGCTCCTCAAGGACCGTGCGCAGTCCGAGGAGGTCACCCAGGAGGTCTTCCTCGAGGTCTGGCAGCAGGCCGCCCGCTTCGACCAGGGCCGCGGCAGCGCGGCGAGTTGGGTGCTCACGATGGCCCACCGTCGAGCGGTGGACCGCATCCGGGCGTCCCAGGCGTCGCACGACCGTGACACGCGCATCGGGATCCGCGACTTCGAGACCGGCTTCGACCAGGTGTCCGAGTCGGTCGAGATCCGCATCGAGCACGAGCGGGTCAGCCGGGCGCTGGCGAAACTCACCGAGTTCCAGCGTCAGGCCGTGCAGCTCGCCTACTACGGCGGTTTCTCGCACAGCGAGATGGCCGAACACCTGGGGGTGCCGATCGGCACCGTCAAGACCCGTCTGCGTGACGGGATGATCCGACTCCGAGACGAGATGGGGGTGACCTCATGACCGAACGACACGACGACCCGTCCTCCCTGACCGGTTCGTACGCGCTCGACGCGCTCTCCGACGAGGAGCGCACCCAGGTGGAGGCCGCCTTCGCGTCCTCCCCCGAACTGCGGTCCGAGACCGACTCGCTGCGCGAGACCGCGCTGCAGCTCGCGTACTCGACCGACCCGATCGAACCGCCCGCGTCGCTCAAGGCGTCGCTGCTGGCACAGATCCAGCACACGCCGCAGGTCGCGGCCCCGGCGGCTCCGACCTCTGGCGCTGGTGCTCCGGACGCCGGCCTGGAGGCACGACCCGCCTCCGTCCCGTCGCCCACCGCCGTCGGCGGGTCCGGCCGGGCGGAGAGCGCGGCTCGCCGCCGGTGGTTCCAGCGTCCGGCGGCCGCCCTGTCCGCCGCTGCCGCCGTCGCGGTGGTCTTCCTCGGCGTCGGGCTCACCGTCGGCGGAGTGATGAGCCCGGACGGCGAGTCGCAGCCGGGGACCTCGCAGGCCTCGGGCGTCCTCGACGGGATCTACGCGGCGTCCGACTTCCAGCGCAGCTCGACGCCCGTGCAGGGTGGCGGGACGGCGACGGTCGTCTGGTCGAACGAGGTCGGGAAGTCGGCTGTCATCCTCGACGGGGTCGACGCGGCACCGAAGGGCAAGACGTACGAGCTCTGGTACATCGATTCGAAGTCTGCCGGCGGCGCGATCACGGCCGCGGGACTGATGGACCAGTACGCCGACGGGGTCCACTCCGCGGTCTTGACCGGCAAGGTCCGCGACGGCGTGACCGTGGGCATCACGGTCGAGCCGGCCGGGGGCTCGAAGCAGCCGACCACGACTCCGATCGCGGCGGTCGCCCTCGACGCGTAGGCGTTGACGGGACCGCCGCGCGCGGGGGTTCCCGGCGGGAGGGCAGTCGGTCGCTGGTGTCGGACGGCTCGGTCGTTGTCGTACGACCGGGCCGCTGTCGTACGACGACGGCGATGTCGTGCGTGTGCGTGTGCAACGGGCGGCCTGTGCAACGGGCGACCGGGCCGTTGTCGTGCGACAGCGGTGGTGTCGCACCGCGACGCACCCCGGACGCCGGGCCGACCACCCCAGGACCGACGCCGACGAGACGGAGCCGACCCGTGCCTCCCGGCCGTCCGTCGTGACCGCACCGCACTCCGCTGCGGACGCGGGTTCGGCCGAGATGACGCTCGGCCCCGCCGGACCGAGGTCCGACGGGGCCGAGCGTGCAGGGTGCGAACGGTGCGCGACCGGGTCAGCCGATCACCCGAAGCGGCCCGAGACGTAGTCCTCGGTGGCCTGCACCGACGGGTTCGAGAAGATCGTCGCGGTGTCGTCGTACTCGATGAGCTTGCCCGGGTGCCCGGTGCCGGCGATGTTGAAGAACGCCGTCTTGTCGGACACCCGCGAAGCCTGCTGCATGTTGTGGGTCACGATGACGATCGTGTAGTCCTTCTTCAGCTCCTCGATGAGGTCCTCGATGGCGAGGGTCGAGATCGGGTCGAGCGCCGAGCACGGCTCGTCCATGAGGAGCACGTCCGGCTGCACGGCGATCGCGCGCGCGATGCACAGACGCTGCTGCTGTCCACCCGACAGGCCCATGCCGGGCTTGTCGAGGCGGTCCTTGACCTCGTTCCAGAGGTTCGCGCCCTGGAGGGAGCGCTCGACGATGTCGTCGGCCTCGGACTTCGAGATGCGCTTGTTGTTGAGCTTCACGCCCGCGAGCACGTTGTCCTTGATCGACATCGTGGGGAACGGGTTCGGACGCTGGAACACCATGCCGACCTGACGGCGGACGAGCACCGGGTCGACGCCCGCGCCGTAGAGGTCGTCGCCGTCGACCTTGACCGAACCCTCGACCCAGGCGCCGGGGATGACCTCGTGCATGCGGTTCAGGGTGCGGAGGAACGTCGACTTGCCGCAGCCGGACGGGCCGATGAACGCGGTGACCGTGCGGGGCTCGATCGTGATGTCGACGCCCTCGACGGCCTTGAACTTCGAGTAGTAGACGTTGAGGCCGTCGACCTCGATGCGCTTGGACACTGTGGACCTTCCGGATGGGTGGTGGCGCTGGACGCTGGGTGGAGCGGGATCAGCGCGGGAGCTTGGGGGCGAAGAGGCGGGTGATGAAGCGCGCGAGCAGGTTGAGCGCCATCACGATGAGGATGAGGAGCAGCGCCGCGGTCCAGGCCCGGTCGACGAACGGCACCGGGTTGGCGCCCTGCTGCGAGTACTGGGTGTACGCGAACACGGGGAGGGTCATCATCGGGTTGCCGAACAGGTCGTAGTTCATCGACGCGGTGAACCCGGCGGTCACGAGCAGCGGCGCGGTCTCGCCGATGACGCGGGCGATCGAGAGCATGACACCCGTGGTGATGCCGGCGAGCGACGTCGGCAGCACGACCTTCACGATCGTCAGCCACTTCGGCACGCCGAGCGCGTACGAGGCCTCGCGGAGCTCCATCGGCACGATCTTCAGGACCTCCTCCGTCGAGCGCACGACGATCGGGATCATCAGCACGCTCAGCGCGATCGACCCGACGAGGCCGAAGCGGGCGCCGGGGCCGAGGAAGAGCGCGAACAGCGAGTAGGCGAAGAGGCCGGCGACGATCGACGGGATGCCCGTCATGACGTCGACGAAGAACGTGATGCCCTTCGCGAGCGCGCCCTTGCCGTACTCCACGAGGTAGATCGAGGTCAGCAGACCGATCGGGACCGAGATGAGCGCCGCGAACAGCGTGATCTCGAGCGTGCCGACGAGGGCGTGGACCGCGCCGCCGCCCTCGGAGATGACGCCGCGCATCGAGTACGAGAAGAACTGCGCGTCGAAACGGGCGAGTCCGTCGGCGAGGACGGTCCAGAGGAGCGAGACGAGCGGCAGGACGGCGATCACGAACGCGGTGACGACGAGCGACGTCACCAGGCGGTCGACGGCCTTGCGCCCGCCCTCGACGATGCGCGACACGACGACGATGAGGACGTCGAACAGGACGGTGCCGAGGAAGAGCGCGGCGACGACGTTGAAGTCCTTGACGGCCCCGCCGGCGTTGAGCAGCGCGAACACCGCGATGAGCACGACCCAGGAGCCGATGAGGAGCAGCCACGGCACCGACTTGTGCAGCTTGCCGTTGGCGTAGACGTTGCCGGCCATGCCGGACTGACGGAGGGCGAGGGACATCGGGCCGTACCTCTCAGCTCACTCGCTTGCGGACGATGTACCGCGCGAGCATGTTGATGACCAGGGTGATGACGAAGAGGACCAGGCCGGACGCGACGAGGGCGTTCAGCGCGGTGCCGGAGGCCTCGGCGAACTGCAGCGCGATGTTCGCGGCGATGGTCGACGGGTTGAGCGAGGTGAGCACCTGGAAGGTGACGTTCGTCGACACCGAGAGCACGAGCGCGACGGCCATCGTCTCGCCGAGTGCACGCCCGAGACCGAGCATGATCGCCGACACGATGCCCGACTTGGCGAACGGCAGGACCGACAGGCGGATCATCTCCCACCGGGTCGCGCCGAGGGCGAGCGCCGCCTCCTCGTTGAGGGTCGGTGCCTGCAGGAAGATCTCGCGCATCACGGCGGTCATGATCGGGATGGCCATCACCGCGAGGACGATCGACGCCGTGAGGATCGTTCGGCCGGTACCGGTCACCTGACCGGAGAACAGCGGGATCCAGCCGAGGTAGGTGTTGAGGAACGCGTAGAACGGCTTCACGAACGGCGCCAGGACCACGATGCCCCAGAGGCCGTAGACGACCGACGGGACCGCGGCGAGCAGGTCGATGACGTAGCCGAGCACCGGGGCGAGCCGCCGCGGTGCGTAGTGGGAGATGAAGAGGGCGATGCCGAGCGCGAGCGGCACCGCGATCACGAGCGCGATGAGCGCCGACCAGACCGTGCCGAAGACGAGCGGACCGACGTAGTCCCAGAAGTTGGCCGACCCGTTCGGCAGCGTGCCCGCCTTCGCGACGAGCGCGGGGATGCTCTGCCAGACGAGGAACGCCGCGACGAGCACGAGGACGAAGAGGATGAGGCTGCCGGAGATGACCGAGGCGGCGGAGAAGACGCGGTCGCCGACGCGGACGACGGCCTTGGGCTTCGGGATGACGGTGGCCCCTTCGCGGGCCGGTGCGGTCGTCATGGGACTCCTGGGGCGAGGTTCACCCGCGGTGGGGGAACGGGGGAGGTGGGGAGGTGGTGCCGTGACGGGCGAGTGCCCGGACACCGGTCGATGTGGGTGGGACCGGCGTCCGGGCGCTCAGAGGGCGTTACTTGATGGAGGCGACGGCCTTGGCGGCCTTCTCCGAGAGGTCGCTCGAGAGGGCGGCCGACTTGGCCTCCTTCGCGGCGGCGTCCTGCGCGTCCTTCGACACGACGTAGTCGAGGTAGCCCTTCACGAGCTCACCCTTGGCCGAGTCCTTGTACTCCTGGCACGCGATGGCGTAGGAGACGAGGACCAGCGGCCACGCGTTGTCCGCGGTGTCGGTGCGGTTGATGTCGATCGCGAGGTCGTTGTCCGCGCGGCCCGAGACCGTCTTGGAGTCCGCGACGACGGTGGCGGCACCCTCGGCCGAGATCTCGGTCGCCTTGTCGCCGACCATGAGCTTGGCCTTGTCGAGCGAACCCGCACCCGAGTCGTCGATGTAGGTGATGGCGTTCGAGGCGCTGGCCATCGAGGACGCGACACCCGAGGTCTTCGCGGCGGCGTCACCGACCTGGTACGGGAAGGTCTGGCTCGGCTCCTTGCCCCAGACGTCCTTCGCGTTCGCGTCGAGGTACTCCGAGAAGTTCTCGGTGGTGCCCGAGTCGTCCGAGCGGTGCACGACCGTGATGTTCGCGTCGGGGAGCGAGGCGTCCTTGTTCAGGTCCTTGATCTCCGAGGCGTTCCACTTCGTGATCTTGCCGGAGAAGATCCCAGCGATGGTCTTCGCGTCGAGGGTGAGGTCCTTCACGCCGTCGACCTTGTACGCGATCGCGATCGGGGAGATGTAGACCGGGATGTCGATGGCCTTCGAGTCCGCGGCGCACGCGGCGAACGAGCCCGAGAGCTCCTCGTCCGAGAGGGCGGCGTCCGAGCCGGCGAAGTCCGCGGCACCCGAGATGAAGTTCTTGCGGCCGGCGCCCGAGCCGTCGGGCGAGTAGTTGACCGTGACGCCCGAGGCGACGTTCTGGAACCCGGCGGTCCACGTGGCCTGTGCGGTCTGCTGCGCGGAGGAGCCCGAGCCGGTCAGCGTGCCGGAGAGCTTCGAGTAGTCCGTGCCCGAGCTCGACGAGGCGGAGGCTCCAGCGCCCGCGCCGCCTTCGTTCGAGGCGCAGGAGGACAGCGCGACGGCGCCGACGACCGCGATCGCCGCGACCGTGCCGATTCGCTTGATGTTCACAGGGGTCCCTTCGGGAATGTCAGTGCAGGTGGGACCGCTGCCGGTCCCGTGGGCCGGTGCTGACCCGGGAGCGACTGTAGGGACGCGAGGTGACCCGGGAGGTGCGCCGGGGTGAACGGGAGGTGAACGAGGCCTTGCCCCGCTCGCGGCGCGCGGACGCGCACCGCTGTCGGGGTGCAGGATCGGGACACCGTGCCCGGACGGGGCGCATGCATTCGCATGCTCGATCGGACGGCCTGGAGGCGCGGATCACCGCCGCCGTGCGGCCTCCGGCGACGGGCCGGTCGGCCTGGGAAGGCGCTGGCCGAGGGCTACGACGCGACGGTGTTGCGGTGCGTCTCGACGGCGACGAGCTTGCCGCCCGCGATGTGCATCACCGCGAAGTCCCCGACGGAGAGCATCGCTGCGCGGCGCAGGTCGAAGTGCCGGCTGCCGTCCGCCGTCGCTCCTGCGATCCGGGCGATGATGTCCGGCAGGACGGGGCCGTGCGAGCAGAGGACCGTCGACTTCGCCTTGTCGATACGCCGCAGCACGACGCCCTTGACGTTCGCAGCGCCCCGCTCGTGGGCGTCCTGGCTGATGTCCGGGGTCGACTGCACGCCGACCTTCGTCCGTGCGGACAGGGGTTCGACGGTCGCGAGGCACCTGGCCGCCGAGCTCGACACGATCTTCTTCGGACCGAACGCCGCGACCGGAGCGGCCACGGCCCTCGCCTGCGTCCGGCCGACCGGCAGGAGCGGGCGGGTGGCGTCCGGACCGTCCCAGTCCGATCCGGGGACGGTCTTCGCGTGCCGGAGCGCGATGAGGGCGAACGTCTTGTGCTCGCCGGCGGCGGCGCGGTCGGCGAAGCGGTCGAGCACCTCGACGTCGCGGTCGTAGGTCAGGCGGCCGCGGGCGTCGTCGATCGACACCCACTCCACCGACGCGACCTCGTCGTTCGGGCGGAAGCCGCCGGCACGCTCGAACTCCTTGTTCGACACCCGCGCGGACCAGTAGTGCACGACCTTGTCCCGGCCGTTCGGCAGCACGTACTCGGCCGTGCCGAGCGGAGCGCCGAGGTGGACCCGGTACCCGGTCTCCTCGTCGATCTCGCGCACGGCGGTCGTCGGCACGCTCTCGCCCGGGTCGACCTTGCCCTTCGGGAACGAGACGTCGTTGTGGTGCCCGCGGTGGATGAGCAGGACCAGGGGCTCGCCGTCGTGCTCACGCCAGACGACGGCTCCGGCGGCGACGACGGGACCGATGGGACCGCCGCTCACCGAGTGGAGCGCTTCCTGGCCGAGATCATGCGCATGAGGACATTCTGCACGTCCTGCAGCGGCTGACCGTCGTCGTCGGTGGAGTGGCGCGTCCACTCGCCGTCCGACTCGAGGTGCCAGGAGCTCGTCTCGTCGGCCATCGCGAGGTCGAACATCTCCTGCACCTCGGCGACGTGCTGCGGCTCGGACAACCGCACGAGGGCCTCGACGCGCCGGTCGAGGTTGCGGTGCATCATGTCCGCGGAACCGATGAAGACGATCGGGTCGCCGTCGTTGTGGAACGCGAACGCCCGCGAGTGCTCGAGGTACCGGCCGACCACGCTGCGCACACGGATGGTCTCGCTGACGCCCTCCATGCCGGGCTTGAGCGAGCAGATGCCGCGCACCCACACGTCGATCGGCACGCCGGCCTGGCTCGCGAGGTAGAGCGCGTCGATGACCTGCTCGTCCACCATCGAGTTCACCTTGATGCGGATGCCGGACGGCTTGCCGGCGCGCGCGTTGTCCGCCTCGGCCTGGATGCGCTTCACCAGGCCCTTCCGGAGGTGCAGCGGCGCGACGAGGAGGCGCTTGAACTTCTTCTCGATCGCGTACCCGGACAGCTCGTTGAACAGACGCGTGAGGTCCTTGCCCACCGTGTCGTCGGCGGTGAAGAGGCCCATGTCCTCGTAGATCCGCGAGGTCTTCGGGTTGTAGTTGCCCGTGCCGATGTGGCTGTAGTGCTTGAGCGTCCCGCCCTCCTGCCGGATGACGAGGACGAGCTTCGAGTGCGTCTTCAGCCCGACGAGGCCGTACACCACGTGCACGCCGGCCTTCTCGAGCTTGCGGGCCCACGTGATGTTGTTCTGCTCGTCGAAGCGCGCCTTGATCTCGACCAGCGCGAGGACCTGCTTGCCCGCGGCCGCGGCGTCGATGAGGGCCTCGACGATGGGGCTGTCACCCGACGTGCGGTAGAGCGTCTGCTTGATCGCGAGCACGTTCGGGTCCGCCGCGGCCTGTTCGAGGAACGCCTGGACGCTCGTCGCGAAGGACTCGTACGGGTGGTGCACGAGGACGTCCCTGGACTTGATCGCGCGGAAGAGGTCCGGCTTCGTGTTCGGCTCGCCCGGCTGGAACTGCACGGGGGTCGTCGGCACGTGCTTCGGGTAGTGCAGGTCCGGCCGACCGATCTTGGCGATCTCGAACAGCCCGCCGAGGTCGAGCGGCGACGGCAGGCGGTAGACCTCTTGCTCCGTGATGTCGAGCTCGCGGACGAGCAGGTCGAGCGTCACCGGGTCCATGTCCTCGGTGATCTCGAGCCGGATCGGCGGGCCGAAGCGGCGACGGAGGAGCTCGCGTTCGAGGGCCTGGATGAGGTTCTCGGCCTCGTCCTCCTCGATCTCGACGTCCTCGTTCCTGGTGACCCGGAACACGTGGTGCTCGAGGACCTCCATCCCGGGGAACAGGTCGTCGAGGTGGTTGGCGATGAGGTCCTCGAGCGGGATGTACCGCTGCCGCCCGGAGCCGTCGTCGGGGAGCGCGATGAACCGCGAGAAGTTCTGCGGCACCTTGAGGCGCGCGAACTCCTGCCGCTGCGACTTCGGGTTGCGCACCCGGACGGCGAGGTTGAGTGACAGCCCCGAGATGTACGGGAACGGGTGCGCCGGGTCGACCGCGAGCGGCATGAGCACCGGGAAGATCTGCTCGTTGAAGTACTCGCGCATCCGCAGTCGGTCGGCCTCGTCGAGGTCGGACCAGTGCTCGATGTGGATGCCCGCGGCGTCGAGGTCCGGCTTGAGCGAGTCCATGAACGCGTGCGCATGCCGGTCCTGCAGTTCGTGCGCCTTGCGGGCGATGTCGCGCAGGACGTCGCTCGGGGCACGACCGACGTTGGTCGGCACCGCGATGCCGGTGTCGATGCGGCGCTTCAGGCCCGCGACCCGGACCATGAAGAACTCGTCGAGGTTCGACGCGAAGATCGCCAGGAAGTTCGCACGCTCCAGGAGCGGCTGGGTGCGGTCCTCGCCGAGCTCGAGCACGCGCTGGTTGAACCGGAGCCAGCTGAGCTCGCGGTCGAAGTAGCGGTCCGAGGGCAGCGACTCGTGCTCCACCTCGACGACCTCGTCGAAGTCGTCGAGGTCCGGTGCGACGGATTCGCCGTCGAGCTGCGGTTCGGTGTCCATGCCGACATCCTGCCACCCGGTCCCTGCAGCCGGAGGGCGTCAGGCAACCGCTGTGGAAACGCGGGGTGAACGGCCTCCCGGTGGAGGAGCCAGCCCGCGCCCCCCCCGAACGAGGCAAGGAATCGTCACGATATGAGAACGGTGACATCTGCGTCGGGATCTGGGTATGGTGGGTCGCGTCAGAGCCTCCGGGGGGAATTCCACTGCACGGGGGTGCAGCTACGAAACGAAAGAGGTTCACCATGTCGCGTGTGCTTTCCACCGAGCAGGCGAAGAGCGCCATCCGTCAGATCCAGTCGATCGTGAACGGCGGGTTCACCGACCAGATCTCGCAGCTCGACGCCCAGGGCCGCATCCTGTCCGACTCGAACGTCTGGGACGGTCCGCTCGCGTCGACGTTCCGCGGTTCGACCTGGCCGGAGACCAAGGCTGCGCTGGACAAGGCGAAGTCGGAGCTCGAGCAGCTCCGCACCCAGCTCGACAAGATCTCGCAGGACATCTTCACCGCGGGTGGCGGCGCGTAGACGTCACTCGACCTGCCCGGGCCGCCCAGCGCGACGGCCCGGGCTTTCGCGGTCCTGACGGATCGCGCCGCTGCTCGCGTTCCAGCGGGCGGCGACCAGCACGACCAGCACGACTTCGGGGGATGAACCATGGGTGACCTGCACGGCAACGAACCGGTCGAGTTCGACGACGGGACCGCCGAAGCGCTGGTCCGGGCGCTGAACGGGTCGGCCGAGTCGATCGACGGCCAGGCAGGGAGCCGCCGGACCTACGTGCACACGGCCTCCACGGAGTTCCGCGGCCACTTCTCGGAGCTGTTCACGACCAACGCGACGACCGCCGAGTCGGACGGCGGGCACATCGCGACGAACCTCCGCACGGTCGCGGGGTGGGTCGGGAAGATGCGGGCGGCGGCCGAGCGTGAGAACGCCCGTCGCAAGAAGGCACGCGATTGGGACGCGGAACACGCCGACCGGAACTTCTTCGAGTGGGTGGGCGATCAGTTCACCGGCCCGCCGACCCCACCGCCGGTCCACCACGAGGACGCGCCCACGTTCGAGCCAGCATCGGCACCATCGACCCCCCGGCAGACCCCGAGCCCCGGTGGCGGCGGTGCCGGCGGGGGCACCTCGTCAGCACGACCGTCCGACCTGCGCTCGTTCGCCACGGGTTCGACCTCGTTGAACCAAGCGCTCGAGGGGAAGCCCGGCTCGTTGCGAGGTGCCCTCGCCGACTTCGCTGCACGCTGCTCGTGGGGGCGCATCGACGCCGAGGGCCTCGTTGCGGCATTCGAGAAGTGGTTGGCCGCGAACGCCACGGACGTCACGTGGGCGAACACGATCGCCGACGCCTTCGCCGCAGCCGGTGGCGACGGGAACGTCTCCACGGTGTCGGACTCGGCGCTCGCCGCGGCGCTGCAGGCCGCGGGGGTCGCAGCGACCCGGTCCGAGGTCCAGTTCGACCCGCCGACCGCGTACGGTGCGCAGCCGACCACGGGCTTCTCGATGGACCCGGTCAACACGACGACGGGCAACTTCCTCGAACCCGAGCTCGACCTCGGCTTCGCGGGTGCATCGGCCTCGTTGCAGGTCACCCGCATGTACAACTCCCTCGACGAGCACGTCGGGCTGTTCGGTCCGGGCTGGGCGTCCGTGTTCGAGACCCGGCTCGAGCTCGACGACGAGGGCGCGTCCTTCGTCGGCGCGGACGGCCGGCAGATCCGGTTCCCCCGCGACGGTGAGGGCTGGGCGCGCGGCGTCGGCGAGAACCGGTGGCTCGTGGCCGAGGGCGACGCACTGGTCGTCAGCGACAACGACGGCGGCCGCATCACCTTCACCCGTTCGGGCAGCTGGACCGGATCGGCGAGCGGACCGGGCACGGCGGTCAATGTCCTGCGGGACGACCACGACCTGATCACGCGCCTGGTGCACGAGCGTGGTCGCTCGGTCGACGTCGAGTACGTGGGCGAGCGCGTCGCGGTCGTCCGGGGCTCTGACGGACGCCGCGTGGAGTACGGCTACGACGACCGTGGACGTCTGGTCACCGTCACCGACGACGGTGGGACCCGGCGGTACGGCTGGAACGACGACGACCTCGTCGTGACCGTCACGAGTGCGGCGGGTGTCATCGAGGTCGAGAACACCTACGACGAGGCTCGGCGGGTGACTGAACAGGTCAGTCCGCACGGCCGCACGGTGCGGTTCGCCTACCTGCCCGGCCGGGTGACGGTCGTGTCCGACCCGGACGGCTCCCGGTCGGACACGTACATCGCCGATGCGAAGGGCCGGCTCGTCGGCGTCATCGACTCCGACGACCAGCGACAGTCGATGAGCTACGACGCCCACGGCAACCTGGTGTCGGCCACCGAGCGCGACCGTTCGATCACCGTCCACGCGTACGACGAGCGCGGTCGCAAGATCCGCACCGTGACGCCGTCGGGTGGGGACTTCACCTACGGCTACGACGAGCAGGACCGCGTCACGACCGTCATCACCGATGCCGGTGCCGTGGTCGCGTACGAATACGTCGGCGACGACCGCGACCCCTCGGTCGTGATCGACCCGGTCGGCGGCCGGACGGAGATGACCTGGGAAGCGGGTCGGCTGCGTCGTGTGGTCGACCCCACCGGGGTCCGCGTCGACCTGGCGTACGACTCCTTCGGTGAGCTGGTCGCGACGACGAACGCCCTCGGTGCCACGGCACGGATCGAGCGGGACGGAGCCGGGCGCCCGACCGCCGCGATCAGCCCGACCGGTGCCCGGACCGAGTACCGCTACGACGGCGCTGGCCTGCTCGTGTCCCGCCAGGACGCAGACGGTGCGGTGTGGCAGTTCGAGCACACGGTGGGCGGTCGCATCAGCGCGGTCATCGATCCGCTCGGCGCCCGCACCGAGTACACCTACGCGCCGAACGGCGAGCTGCACACCATCACCGATCCGCTGGGTCGGACCACGACGCAGACGTACGACGACCAGGCCAACCTGGCGCGGCTCGAGACGCCGGGCGGCGCGGACTGGACGTTCGCGCACGACGCGTTGTCGCGCCTCCAGGCCGTCACCGACCCCACCGGCGCGATGTGGCGACGCGAGTACGACGTGAACGGCCGCCTGTCGGCCGTCGTCGACCCGACCGGTGTCCGGCAGGACTTCGCGGAGGACGCGCAGACCGGCGTCGCGTCGCTGCGCGACGCGTTCGACGCCGTCACCGTGCGCTTCGACGCGTACGGACGGCCGGTCGAGTCGACCAGCGACGACACCGGCTCTGAGCTGATCACCTACGACGCTGCGGGCCGACCCGTGGAACTCGTCGACGGCGAAGGCGGGCTGACGCGGATCGAGCGCGACCTCGGTGGCCGCGTCGTGACGCTCGTCACGCCGTCCGGGGCGCGGACGACGTACGAGTACGACGTCTGCGGCCGCCCGTCGGCGGCGACCGACCCCTCCGGCGCGCGCACCACGCTCGAGTACAACACGGATTCGCGCGTCGTGACGCGGACGCTGCCCACTGGCGAGATCGAGCGGCTCGAGTACGACGCGGTCGGGCGCGTGGTCACGCAGACGACGTCGGCTTCCGGCACCAGCCGGTTCCGGTACGACGCTGCCGGGAGGCTCGTCTCGGTTCACGATGCACGGTACGGCCGTCGTCGGTTCCGCTACGACCCCGCTGGGCAGCTCATCGAGACCGTCAACGGTCTCGGTGGGGTCACCACCTTCAGCTACGACGAGCGAGGGCGGCTCACCAACGTCACCGACCCGGCCGGTGGCGTCACCGTCCGGACGTACGACGACGCCGACCGGGTCACCAGCGTGACCGACCCGCTCGGCCGGACCACCACCGCCACCTACGACGCAGCCGGCCGCCAGACAGGACAGACCGATCCGGACGGCCGCACCACCTCGTGGACGTACGACGCGGCTGGTCGCCAGCAGGAGATCGCCGTCGACGGCGCCGTCCAGTTCGAGCTGCGACGAGACACGCTCGGACGGAACCTCGTCGTCACCGACCACACCCGCGGAGCCGGGCGCAGCGTCGAGCATGAACTCCACCACGACCGCCGGGGGCTCCTGGTCCGCCGCAGCCGCGGCCAGGCCTCGATCGGATGGGAGTACGACGCCGACGGCAACCGCACGGCACGCATCGACCCGGACGGCACCCGCACCGTGTTCCGGCGCGACGCTGCCGGACGAGTGACCGCGGTCGAGCGCGACGGGCTCGGGGCCGGTACTTTCGCGTACGACGCTGGCGGGCGCATCGTCCAGTCGGCGACCGGGGACCTCGTGCAGGCGTGGTCCTACGAGGGCGGTGTCCTCGTGGCACACACCACGACGACCGTCGAGGGCGCGTCCGCGACGCGGATCGAGCACGACGGCAGCGGCCGGATCGTCACGATCACCGGTGCCGACGGCCGGGTCGAGTACGACTACGACGACGCCGGGCAGCTCGTCCGGGCCGGTGAGTCCACTTGGGCCTACGACACCGCCGGCCGACTGGTCTCCGAGACCATCGGAGGCGTGGCGACCACGTACGAGTACGACGTCGCCGGGCAGCTCGTCGCGTCGGAGCGGGACGGCCAGCGGACGGAGTACGTGCACGACGGTCTCGGTCGCCGTGTCCGCCGCACCGGACCTGACGGTTCCACGACCGAGTACACGTGGTCGGCGCTCGGGTACCTGGCGGGTGTCGTCACCCGTGATGCCGCCTACGCCGAGACCGGTCGGATCGATGTCTGGGCGGATGCGCTCGGCGAGCTCGCGGCCGTCGATGACGTGGATGCGTGGTGGGACACCGCCGCAGCTGTCCCCTCGCTCGTGTCGATCGGTGGGACGAGTGTCCTCGACCTGCCCGGGGGCGTCACCGCCGTCGGGTCGGAGTGGGCGACGCAGAGGTGGCGAGACGCGCGGGCGACCGATCCAGCGGACCCGTGGGCGGTGCTAGCCGGGGTGACCGGTGCGGGCCTGCCGGCGGGCGTGGGACTCACCGCGACCGGTGGTGTCTCGATCGGCGGGCTCGAGTGGCTCGGGGCGCGGGTGTACGACCCGGCCGCCCGGGGGTTCCTGTCCGTCGATCCGCTCGCGCCCGTGCTCGGGGCGGGGTGGTCGGGGAACCCGTACTCGTACGCGGGGAACGATCCGTTGCACGCGGTGGACCCGCTGGGACTCAAGCCGGCGACCGATGCTGATCTGAAGGCGTACCGGGATGCGCATCAAGGGGTGTTCGACGGCGGCTGGTGGAAGGACAACTGGGAGTATGTCGCTGGCGGAGTCGCGATCGTGGGCGGGGGCATCCTGATGTTCACAGGCGTCGGCGGACCGGCCGGGATGATGCTCATCAGCGGCGGCATTGACGTGATCTCGCAGAAGGCGACCACCGGCAAGGTGAACTGGGCGCAAGCGGCCGGCGCCACTGCGCTCGGCGCGATACCGGGTGGTGCGGGATCGCTGTTCAAAGCGGCGAAGTACGGCGGACAGGCGCTCCGTGTAGCCGAGAACGTCGCTGCCCCCACGACCAGGGTCGTCAAATCACTCGCAACGAACATGGCAGTGAACGGCGCGGCCGGCTCGGGCTTCGGCGTCGCCTCGAATGTCGTCACGAGCGTGACGTCGAACAAACCGATCACGGCGCGCGGCCTGCTCGGATCAGCTGGAGGCGGTTTCCTGGCTGGATCGGTCAGCGGCCTGGCGGGTCCAGCCGGAGGAAGCATCGCAGAGCACTTGGGACGCCCGGTGGAGTCGCTGGTCTCGAAGCTGGGCACGTCGGCGGTGGGATCGGTGGGGAGCACCGCCGGTACGACCCTCGATCACTGGATCTCTGGCGAAGACATGTCATGGAACGACGTCATCTGGAGCACTGCGTCGGGCGCAGCTGCGCCGCACCTCTCCTTCGGCGAGAAGTACACCCAGACCAACTTCGACGCGCTGCGCAAGGTTCCCTATACTCAGACCCAAACTTGGGAGGGACTGACCGGAAGCGGGCGAAACGCGGTCGCCCTTCGGGGTGGGGCAGCAATCGGTGCTGCAGTCGGTGCTGGAGGAGACGCCATCCACGACTACGTGAGTGACGTGTTTGGATGGTGAATTGAGCAGTCGAGTGCGCGTTTATCGCCCCCTGAGTCGAGCAGGCGTCGTCGGCAACGTGGTGTTGATTGCATTCACGATCGCGGTCGCGCTCTTTTTCGGTTTGCAACAGCTGACGTTTCCGGTCGTTCTGGCAAACGTCCTGCTCGGCATCGCCGTAGCCGGGCTCCTGGGATTCCTCGGGTCAGGGTGGGCAATGGTCGGCCTTGCGGTGGCGTTCTTCGGAGGGCCTCTCGCGACCAAGTTCCTGCTCGTGGGGGCGCAGCTCTCGATCCCGACCTGGTTCATGGCCCTTATCGCTGGCTGGACTCTTGGGGCACTCGCCAGGCGGTACGTCGACAGAGGGCTCCCCGGTCGTGACCAGCTTTCTGGACCAGCGCTCCAGTGGTGGATCCGCGGTCGGCGGTACGTGCAGAATGCGCCGACTGCCACTCAGGTCGAGGCGAAGATTCGAGCCCTCGACGGCCGTGAGCGGACATTGGTCATCGTGACCGACCGGGATCGTCAGATCAACATCTGCGGTGATGCCAGACGAGACCTCATCGTGTTCAGAACCGAGGATGTGACCGACGACGAGCGCTGGGAGCTTCCCCTCGGCGGGAAGGTTGACGAATCGGACGTGGTCGAGATCGCTATGGGCAATGTTTTTGCTCCCGTTGCCCGGGGTCTCACGCTGAACGTCGGATCGGCGCTGAAGATCGTTGAAGCGTTCCTCTCGAACAAGAGGGTTGAAGGGATCGCGGGGACATGGCGCGGTGGCGACGTCTTGACCGTCCGTCCATCACTGCCATGATCAACGGTGACATCTTCCCGTCGACTTCGGTCCAAGCACATGGGTAGCACTCCCACCGATGGGCGTGGCATCTAGACATCAACTGATCCCGAACGGAGGTGTGGACGGCTTCGGCAGGGCGCTGGGACCGGCAGTTCATGGTCACGCTGTACACGCTCGTCGCACTCGCTGGACTGGTTCTCGGCGGTTGGGTGACGCTCGGCAGGTTCGCCATTCCGCTAGGGACCTATTGCATCGTCGCTATCATTGCCTTGGCCTACGGGTTCTCGACTTCATGGTTCGGGGCGGGCTATCGAGGAGTTGCCTTAGGCGGCTTCGTCGGGATATTTGTGGTTCTCTGGTACCTTTCTGCGGCGCAGGGTGACTTCGGCGAGTTGCAGTACGCGTGGATACTCTCCGCACTCGCGGGAAGCGTGCTCGCTCGCAAGGAGTTCCCATGGCGGGCGCGTCGGAGCGCACCAAAGCGGAGCGTTGGGAGAGGCTGATGGGCGTGCGCAACGCACCGTCGCCCAGCGCAGCGCAACGGTGCACCGTACGAGGCAGGTATTCCGGTGTCCTCAGCCGGCGGCCGAGTGTTCGCCGTCGTCGTGCGCCTCGCTGTCGTCGGCAATACTTTCTTCTTCCTTTAGGGAACGCTGTCCGGCGCGCAAGGTCCGAAGTACTCGGTCCCCACACACGCGGCCGGATGAGCCGAGGAGGGGCGACACGTGGACCAGAAGACTGAGGGTGCCGTCGAAGTTCGCAAGAAGTGAAGGAGGGGGAATTCGGTCGTCTTTTCCGCACTCGGCCTGGCGGCCATCGTGACGATCGGCATCGTCGGGGGAGGTGAAGCATTCGAGGCGTATGACAGAGCGCACCCGATCGAAATAACGTGCGACGTCCGGACTGCAAAGGCGTCAACGGGTGGTGTTACCTCGTCGCGAGGCGTTGGAACGCTTCTCGACCAGGTCGAAATCGGGACAAGGGATTGCGGGGAGCTCGTCGACTGAGTACGGCGGGTGAAGTGCAGTTCCGCATCGATGCGGCTTTCTACAAATGGCGGGAGTTGCTCCGTGCTCTTCGGCCCCCGTCATCGTCGATTCGTACGCTCTCGGCAACCAGCCCTAGCCTGTACCAGAATGACACGTCGGTCGGTGTGATCGCGGGTGTCATGAGCGCCGTAAGAAGGGCTCGAGGTTCGCGTGTACCTCCTGGTGTGCGGCTTTGAACACCGACGAGCTGCGGACCTCGGGTGTTGCGGGACAGTCAGGAAGCGAAAAAGGGGGATGAGATCGGTCGTCCGCTGTTCATGGCGCAGGACCAAGATCATCGTGGAAGTCTCATCGGGCGTTGTGTTAACCAAAGGTGACCTTGCGTCCTCACGGTCCACGAAGGGGGTCGGTGGCTTACATCTGCGGGTCGTATTCCTCGGACTGCGGCTGGACCTCCTTCCAGGGTGCTGTGGGACCGATTGAATATGGCAGCGCTTGCAAGCCCGGTGTCACCGGGAGGCGAATACCGATTCTCGGTAAGGTACGGGTTCAAGTGGCCTGCGGAGTGTTTTGAAGTGGTCCATGGTCGAGTCGCTCGCGTCCGACGACGAGCGCGAGTAGTCATTGGGAACCCGGTCCTGGGCAGGACAGCTGTACAAGGAGTGGTGAGGAGCGCGTGAAGGCTCGTGTGGTCAATGCGGAAGCGAGACCGGTGCTGATTCACGGGAACAGGGTGGCTCCGCTGGCCTGGATGCTGCTGTCAGCTGGGGTAGTCACTGCAGGCGTGTGGCTGGCGTGCACGAACGATGTCTTCGGCGGTGCCTGGTTCACCCGCATCTGTCCCAGCGCGCTCCTGCTGTTCTTCGGGGTGCTTGGAGTAGTGCTTTCTGTGAGTACGATCCGCACGCGCGTGAAGGTGTTCCCCGACCGCATCGAAGCAACCATCAACCTCGGGCGCACGAATACCATTCGTGCTGGCGAACTCGCCCATTTCCGGGCGTCAGGCAAAGGCAACGACGTCATCAGCGCTTCAACCCCTCGCGGACGACGCGGCTTCCAGTCAAACCGGTTTCACAGGCACTACGAAGTGCTGAGTGGTTGGTTCGATCGGAACGGCGGCGAGCCCTGGGTCAAGCATCAGCAATTCTTCGCCAGGCTCACTCATCAGACCAAGACAAGGCCAGTCCGCAACGCCATATCGATGCTCGGGATCGTGGCGTTCTACCTCATGACGCTCGCGATGTTCCCGGGCCTGTTCGTGCTGAACGCATATGACGGCGCGCACCGTGAGCGAGTCACCTGCACGGTCACGTCTGCTGAAGCGGTCACCCTGTCGAGCCGGTCGTCAAAAGGCATTGGCGCATCCTACGCGGGCGTCGGGTTCGACACGTCTGATTGCGGTCGTATGACCTATTCGAGAACGATCTCGTTCGATAACCACGAGGCTTTCGCACGCCGCTACAACGGTGCCCCTGGGCCGTACGCATTCACCGTCGGCGGCGGGTCGTTCTGGGTCAGGGCGCATGTACCGTGGATGAGGCTCGGTCCGCAGGAGTACGACGTCAGCAAGCCGCGAGGTTCCTGAGGGCAACCGCCTCATCATCTGACCGCGCGGTACGTGTGTATCGCGTGGCTGACTCCCGAACGAGTTGCTGCGCGGCGACCAGTAGCAGCGGACGGCAGGTCGCCCACGAGGAGGGCGAGGACGAATGATTCGGGCATGCATAACGCGGCCTCCTATCAGCCCTCCGGAAGTGTGCGCACCCAGTGCTCGAACGCTCCAGCGTCTTCCTCGGTGAAGAACCACCGCGATCCGCGTGTCATCCCGTGCAGCAGGCAGGAGGACGAGTGTTCCCTCCGGTACGCCGACGGTGGCTTCTCCGACGATCGAGTCCGGCGACGCGACTCCGACCCTGGTGAGGAACATGAGCGGCTGCCCGTGGACGGACTCGGCGATGCCCGTTTCCCGGTCGAAGTGGCTGGCGAGCTCGGTAACGAGGAATTTGGTCGTCGTTGACTGCGTGGTCACGGACACGGCCGGCATCGAGTGGCGACGGCAGTCATGCTCGACGAACCCGGCGGTCAGACCCGACCCGGTCCACGGCTGGATGTCCGACGAGTGGACCTTCCCTATAGCTG
Source organism: uncultured Curtobacterium sp. (assembly GCA_913778205.1). GTDB lineage: Bacteria > Actinomycetota > Actinomycetes > Actinomycetales > Microbacteriaceae > Curtobacterium. The sequence goes on along the minus strand of CAJYUW010000039.1, from coordinate 115,410 downwards.
ACGGCGCTGGCGTCCGCGGGACTGCCGCGGTGACGGTGAGCGCCCCGGTGATCACGGCCATGTACCACGCGGGCCCCGACATGACCTTGGTGCCGAGGAGTGCCCAGAAGACGACGAGCCAGCCGGCCATCGTCAGGTTCGAGAGCCACTTCGAGTCCCGGCGAGAGCCGAGGAACCACAGAACGGACCCGTACGTCAGACCTGCCACAGTCGGTAGCCAGAACTCCAACGGATGGCTGCTGAGTACGTGGCGGTGCACGAAGATGCTGACGGCGACTGTAATGAGGGCGACCCCGGCGGTGAGGTACCGAGTCGCTCTGCGATCCCGTTGCCGCTTCGTGAGTCCGGTCGATTGGTTCCCCCTGTGGTCCATCGGTCGATCCTGCCCGGTCAATTACCGTAGGCCCGCACGAACTCGCTCCACTGCGCCGGGGCGTACCGCTCGAGCCATCCGCACAGGTCCGCGTACCCGATGTCGATCGAGATCACCGGGACGACGCTGAACCGCCCGTGCAGCTTGATGTCGATGCCGCCCATGCGGTTCATCGAGGGGCCCAGCCGCTTGATGTCCTCCGGTCGGGCGGTGAGTAATCAATGAGCACCCGTCGACCCTACAGATGATCTATCTTGTATGTTAGTCGGGCGGTGTGGCCCGAACGGGGGCGGCCTCACCAGCCGTTCCGGGCGGACCCACCGCCGTCTGACAACTAGCATCGATGTGTTCGTCGATTCTCTTGGGGGGGAAAGAACGTGATGACCAAGCGCGCCGGGAACACCGGAGCTTTCCTGGCGGCCGTCGCCGTCACAGGGACGCTCATCCTCGTCCTGGCAGGCTGCACCGGGCGGGACAAGCCGGTCGCCGACCCGTCGCGCATCCTGCAGACCGTCGACACCCGCCTCGCCGCCGACGGCTCGGTCCGGTCGATCCAGGACACCGCGATCTCCGTCTCCGGCAAGGGCTCTTCGTCGGCGACGACGGACCACGACCCGTCGAAAGCGGCTGGTGATCTGCCGCTCCGTGTGACGACGCAGTACACGACGTCGAAGGGGACGGGCAGTGACCTGGCCGACCTCGACGGCTACTCGGGCCGGGTCGAGATCGACCTGACGATCGAGAACCTGACCGTGCGGTCGCAGAACCTCACGTACGACGTGGCGGGGTCGTCACGGACCACCCCGGCCCTGGTCGGCGCACCGTTCAGCGTCGCGGCCTCGACGGTGCTGTCGGGGACGAAGGCCGACGCGATCGTGACGGACAGCGCGGACGCCGACGGCACCGCGACGGACGGCGTCGTGAGCACGAACGCGGACGGCGACGCGGTCGTGCAGTGGGGCCGACTGCTCGCGCCGCCGAGGTCGGGGGCGAGCAGCACGCTGCACCTCGTGGCAGACGTCAAGGAGTTCTCCGCGCCGTCGATCGACATCGCGGCGCAGCCCGGCATCACCACCGACCTGACGACGAGCGGCGTGCTCGGCGGGGCGTTCGGTTCCGCCGACGACTCGGAGCTGGCGCTGCAGCGACGCACGATCGACCTCATCGCACAGGTCAACGAGGTCCTGGCACGCGCCGGCGGGACCATCACCGAGGTGCGCACGAACCTGGAGTCGACGTCGCAGACACTCGGCGTCCGGACGGCCGAGCGGCTGAAGGAGAGCAGTGCGGCGCTGTCGAGCACGATGCAGTCGCTCGCCGGTGAGCTCGGCTCGCTCCGGTCCGACCTGGGCGCGACCGCGATGGCAACGCAGTCCACGGTTCTCCAGCAGCTCCAGCAGACCACGTCGAGCCTCGACTCGCTGCTCGGTGACACCACGGCGACCGTGCCGGCCGTGACGCTCGACGGGGCCGGGTGCGCTGCCGCGCCGGAGCCCGCGGGCACGAGCTCGAGCCTGTACGGCAACCTGCTCCGGGTGTCGGCGCAGCTCGACGGCTACGCGGACGCCAGCGAGGCGTGCAAGCAGCAGGTCAGTGCGCAACTGGCGTCGGCGGTCGGTCCGGCCGACCCGGACGTGACGACGTGCGCGGTACCGGGGAACCGCGACTCGCTGACGTGCGCACTCTTCGCGTCGTCGTCGGCCGTGTCCGCGTCGCTCGTCGGGCTCGTCGCGAAGGGCCAGGCACTCGCCGACCAGCTGGACCCGAAGCTCGCCGACAAGGCCATCGAGCAGTCGGACGCGTTGAACGACACCCTGGGCGAGCTCACGACGGCGCTCGACGACCTCGGCAGCGACGACGACGGTGAGGTCGCGCGGACGCTCGGTGTGCTCGACGCCGCGGTGACGCAGGCGAGGAACGACGTGTCGCCGCTGCGTGAATCACTGCGCACGGTCTCACGTCAGGCCTCGGCGGCGAAGCAGCAGGTCGGCACCGCCGGCGACGGCTTCCTGAGCACGTCGATGCAGGCGCAGAACAGCGCCGTGGCGGACCAGCTCTGCACGCTCGCCGCTGCGGGGGAACTCGATCCGGACGACGCCGCAGCGCTGCGCGGCTACCTCACGGCCAGGCCGTGCGTCGGCGTTCCGGACGGCACGACGCTCCGCCCCGGCGGGTTGTTCACGACGCCGATGGACGAACGGCTGACCGACCAGGCGCAGCAGTGGCAGGACGTCATCGACGACACCGACCCCGCGAGCTCCACCGGCATCGGTGGCGCTGTGACGACGCTCGACGGGCACCTCGACGCAGTCTCGACGGCCGTCTCGGACGTGCGGAACGCCGTCCGCGCCGACGACGGCTCGGTGGACGGCGCCGTCGCAGCGCTCGGGCGGCTCGTCGCCGACGCGACCGGCTCCGCCGGCACGGTCCACACCCAGCTGGCCGCCGTGAGCGACCAGCAGGAGCAGTTGCAGGACGCTGTCAAGCAGGCGTTCGCGCAGGCGAGCGACGACTCCTCGAAGGAGGTCACCGCACTCATCGACCAGCAGGTCCGTCAGGTCAGCGACACCGCCGCCGGCAGCCGCGACGCCGTGGTCAAGGCCTTCGACACGTCGATCAGCGGGCTCCGCTCCACCTCGACCGAGGTGACGAAGGACTCGAAGGACACCATCGACGGGCAGAAGGGTTCGCTGCAGCAGGAGAGCGGCGAACTCGCCGGTGCGGTGGATCAGCAGACGGCGTCGAGCCTGCAGCGGATCGACGCGTCGACGAGCGCGTCGACGCGCGACGTCGAGGGTGCACGCACCCTGCTGACGGGCGACCTCAACCGGGTGATGCTCGACCTCGGCGACCGCACGGTGAACGGTTCCGGCATCCTCGGTGCGATGGCGACGAGCGCCGCGAAGTCCGACTCCGCCGACTACCAACTCGCCCTCGCGTCGCAGAACGCTGCCGGGTACGCCAACGTCCGTGCCGAGGACGTCGCCGGCATCCTGCTCCAGCAGCAACAGCTGCGGGCCTCGCTGGAGGCGGCCACGAAGCTGCCGGCGTTCGCGCTCGACGTGCCGTCGAGCGCCACGTCGACGACGCTGTACACCTTCCACATCGGAGACGCGCGATGACCGACGACGCACAGGTGGCCGGTGACGACCTGGAGGCGCGGCACGGCGGCCGACGTCGGCTCCTGATCGCGGGCATCGCGGTCGTCGTCGTCGCCGTGGTCGCCGTCGTCCTGCTGGTCCGGACGCTCGGTGCGGCACCGGCCGAGGCCGTGCCGGCCACGGTCCCCGTCCCGATCTCGGTGGCGCACGTGCCGGAGGGCACGAAGATCGGCGTCGTCGTGACCCTGGGCGACAGTGAGGGATCGGAGTGGAACCAGGCCGCGCAGGGTGCCGTGGTCGCGCAGCGGCGACTGGCACTGGGCGGCACGGACGTCCAGCTCGTGACGCGGAACGACGGCGGTTCGACGGCGGGAGCGCAGCAGGCGGTCGCGGAACTCGTGCGGGACGGTGTCGCGGGCATCGTCGTCGCGTCGTCGGGTGGGCACGTCACCGCCGCTGCGACCGCCGCGGCCGACGCCGGCGTGCCCGTCGTGCTGCCGTACGCGGAGCACACCGAGGACTCCTGGTCGACCGCCCCCGCCCCGACGTCGGTCACCGCGGCGATGCAGCGTGCGCTCGGGAACGCCGACTCCCCGCTGCTCGTCGACCTCGGCGGCGGGGCCCCGGCCGGACTCCGGGTCGCGCACGTGCTCACCGCGGGTTCGACGGAGGTCACGGAGCTGGCCCGGACGGTCGCGCAGCGCACGGGCGCCGTGCAGCCGGACGCCGACGACGCCGGCGCCCAGGACACCCCGGCGGTCGACTCCGACGCGGTGGTCGTGAGTGGCAGTGCCGCGCGGCAGGGGGCCTTCGTCGCCGCCCTGCAGGCAGCCGACGTCACCGTGCCGGTCGTGCTCACACCGGACGCCACGAGTCCGGCCTTCGGGGCGGCGCTCAGCACGGCGGGCGGCAGCCTCTCGGGGACGTTCCGCACGGCAGGCGTCACGACCGACGACGCGACCGCACTGCAGTCGGACCCCGCCGGACGCGCGATGTCCGCGTTCCTCGGGGCCGTCCGGATCGTGGCGAAGGACCCCGACGCGAGGAACCTCACCGGGGACCAGGCCTTCTCGGCCGTCGCGTCGGGTGCGGACTCGCGGAGCCACGATGCGGTGGTGGCCCTCGTGCACGCCGTCGGGACCGCCCGGAGCGCATCGCCGTCCGCCGTGACCGATGCGCTCGCGAAGACCTCGATCGGCGCGGACGACGGCGTCGCGGGCCCCTCGCTCGACTTCGGCGACCAGCAGGCGCTCGGGTCCGACGCCACCGTGCTGGCGGCGTCCGCTCAGGCGCTCGGGCTCCGGCCCGCCGGGTCGTCGACGGCATCGCTCGTCTGGTTCGCGGACACGACGGAGCACTAGGCACCACGGGAGGGACCGCACATGCGGATCGTCATCGAGCTCGACGAACGGGTCGAAGCGGTCGAGGTCGACGGGTGGGCGGAGACGTCGACCCTCGGGCAGCTCGTCGAGTCCGCGATCGGTCCCGTCCTCGAGCCCGGCGAGACCCTCGCGGTGGATGCGCACACCACGAGCGCGGACACGCCCTTGCGCGACCTCACGCTGCTCGAGGGGTCGCGGATCGCCCGGACCCCGGAGGAACGCCCGCGCACCGTCGGCGGGTGGACGGTCACCCTGGCCGGCGGCCTCGACGTCGGCCGGGTGCTCCCGCTGCCCCGGTCCCGCCGACTCGTCGTGGGCCGGGCACCGCAGGCAGACCTCGTGCTGCCCACCGAGAGTGCGTCGTGGGAGCACTGCACGCTCGAGATCGAGGAGAACGGCGTCCGGATCCGCGACGCCGGGTCGACGAACGGCACCATCGTCGCGGGCACCCGCCTCGACGACCAGGGCGTCCTGGTGACCGGGACGACGAGCGTGATCGTCGGCGGTGCCGTGCTGCTCGTGCGGGCCGACCTGCAGGAGACGACGGTGCCGGCGGCCGGTGCGCTACCGAACCTGACCCCGGCCGCCACCGCACCGTTCAACCGTCCGCCGCGCCCCGGTCGGAACACCGAGCAGGAAACCGTCGTCCCACCGTCGAGGAAGGACGTCGCTCCGGCGTCGAAGTTCAGCTGGATCACCGTCGCCGCGCCGCTCGTGCTGGCGGGAGCGATGGTGCTGCTGCTCGGCGACGCCCGATTCGCCCTGTTCGCGCTCCTCAGCCCCGTGACGGCCATCGGCATGTGGTTCGAGCAGAAGCACCGCCGCGCGAAGAACCTCAAGGAGGAGGACGCACGCTTCGCCGGTGCCGTGGACGCCTTCCGTGACGAGATCGCGGCGGCGGCCGCCGTCGAGGCCGGTCGCCGGCAGGAACTCGTCCCGGACCCGGCCACCGTGGTCCGCCGTGCCGCCCTGCCGACCACGACGCTCTGGCAGCGCCGCTCCGACGACGACGACTTCCTCGCACTGCACGCCGGCACCGGCGACGCACCCTGGCGTCCCGAGGTCGACCGGCGCAGCAGCCAGACGAAGCTCGAGGACGAGGCGAAGGCGGCGATCGAGGACAGCCGGCTGACCGCGGCGCCGGTCGTGGCCGACCTCTCCGACGCCGGCGTGGTCGGCATCGTCGGTGACCGGGACGGCGCGCTCGCCCTCGCCCGCGGCCTCCTCGCGCAGGCGGCGGTGCACTGCGGCCCGGCCGACCTGACCGTCGGCGTGTTCTGCGACCGCGGGCGCGATGGCGACTGGGCGTGGGCGTCCTGGCTGCCGCACACCCGCGTCGCCGGCAGCAGCACGGGCGAACGGTGGATGTCGGCGCAGCGGGACCAGAGCGCCGCGATGCTCCGCGGACTCCGGGACACCGTCGACGACCTTCCGACGCCGAACCTGCTCGTGGTCGTCGACTCCGAGGTCCTCACCGAGGGGCGGGACGCGCCGGCACGTGCGCTGCTCGGGCAGGGCCGCTCCGTACCGGGACGGTCGCTGCGTCCGGGGGAGCGGCCGCGCCGGGTGAGCGGGATCGTGATCGCCTCGAGCGAGCAGCAGCTCCCCGCAGCGTGCACCACGATCATCACCGTCGGCCCGGATGCTGCTGCCACGGTGTACCGCCCGGAGGACCGCACCCGGGTCGAGGACGTCGTGCTGGCCGGCCTCTCCGTCGCGACGGCGGAACGGTGCGCGCGGGACGTCGCCCACTTCGACGACCCGGAGCTGACGGTGCCCGGTGCGTCGCTGCCGTCGCTCGTCCGGTTCCCGGACCTCGTGCGCATCGACGGCCCCGCTGCGGTGCGGGCCGCGTGGGACGCCCGGACCGGCGTCTCCACGCCGGTCGGCTCGTCGGAGTCCGGTCCGCTCGAGATCGACCTCGTGCGCGACGGGCCGCACGGCCTCGTCGGCGGGACGACCGGGTCCGGCAAGAGCGAGTTCTTGCGGTCGCTCGTCGCCGGCCTCGCTGCCCGCAACGCTCCGACCGAGCTGAACTTCCTGCTCGTCGACTTCAAGGGCGGCGCCGCCTTCGCCGCGTGCGAGCGACTGCCCCACACGATCGGGACGATCAGCAACCTGGACGAGCAGCTCGCGGACCGTGCGCTGCGCGCGCTCGAGGCCGAACTGGAGCGCCGGCAACGCGTCTTCGCCCAAGCCGGAGCGGACATCGACAACCTCGACGCCTACCTCGCGACCCGGCCCGCGGAACCGATGCCCAGGCTCCTGCTCGTCGTGGACGAGTTCGCCATGCTCGCCAAGGACTTCCCGGACGTCCTGACCTCGCTCGTGAGCATCGCCGCGGTCGGCCGCACCCTGGGCGTGCACATGATCCTCGCCACCCAGCGGCCGGCCGGCGTCGTCAGCGAGGACATCCTCGCGAACACCAACATGCGCGTCGCCCTCCGGGTCCAGAGCCGTGAGGACTCCGTCAACGTGATCGGTGTCCCCTCCGCCTCGGCGATCAGCCGACAGCAGACCGGCCGCGCCTACGTCAAGCTCGGGCAGGACGACATCACACCCGTGCAGACCGCCCTGGTGACCGGGCTCGCGCGACAGGCCGGAGCGCAGGAGGTGGTGGCTGTCCGTCCGACAGACGTGTTCGGCGTCCCGGCGCCCGCACCGGCACCCGCTCCGTCCGCCTCCGACGAGACGGACCTCGACCGGCTGATCGACGCGATCCGTCAGGCGAACGCCGACGCCGGCCACGCGACCCCGCGACCGATCTGGCCGGAGGCCCTCGGCGACCGCGTCGACCGGACCGCACTCGACGCCGCCGAGGTCCGGTCCGGCGTCGTGCCCATCGCCCTCGCCGACGACCCGGACCACCAGCGTCAGGTCACGACCGGGTGGGACACCGAGCAGGGGAACCTCATGCTCATGGGCATCCCGGGCAGCGGGACGAGCACCGCCCTCGCGGCGATCGCCCTCCAGCTCGCCGAGTCGACGGACCCCGCCGACCTCGACCTCCTCGTGCTCGACATGGGCGCCGGCGACCTCGGTCCGCTGCAGCACCTGCCGCACACCACGGCGTACGTCGGGTCCGGTCCGGGTGCGGGAGAGCTGCAGGCGCGGTTCCTCCGGCACCTGCGCGTCGACCTGGAACGCCGACGGGCGTCGCCGGGCGGTCGGCGCGCGGTCGTACTGCTCGACGGACTGGCCGCGCTGCGAGACGAGTACCAGGACTTCGAGGGACAGCAGCTGCTCGACGCCCTGTACCGCGTCTACGCCGAGGGGCCCGCCCTCGGCATCTCGTTCGCGGTGTCGACCACGCGCGCCAAGGCGGTACCGAGTGCGATGGACGAGGTCACCACCCAGAAGTGGCTCTTCCGGCTCGCCGACCCGTACGACTACTCGTCGATCGGCGTCCGCCCGAAGGACGCCCCGCCCGCGGTGCCGGGCCGGTTCGTCGACTCGACCGCCCGGCTGCAGTCGCACGTCGCCACACCGGACCTGCCGCTCGCGGACGCCGTGGCCGGGATCGCCGAACGCTGGTCGGGCGCGCCGCGGAAGCCGAGCGCCGTCGGGAGGCTCCCGGTCGCCGTGTCGGTGGCGGGCCTGTCCGGAACTGCGAGCTTCGACACGGACCCCTGGCGCATCCCGGTCGGCATCGCCGAGGACGACCTCGGCACCGCGACGCTCGAGGTCTACGACGGCGAGCACGTCCTGGTGGCGGGCCCTGCCCGCTCGGGCAAGTCGTCGGTCCTGCTCGCGATCGCCGCGACCGCACGGTCCACCGAGGGGACGCGCCCCGCTGTGTGGGGTGTCTGCGATCGACGGTCGCCGCTGGCGTCGGCGGACCTCGACCGGGTCGCCGTCGGCGCGGACGAGGTCCCGACGCTGATCGCTGCGCTCCGGCTGGAACGTGGCCCCGTGCTGCTGCTCGTCGACGACGCGGAACGGTTCGAGGACGCGGACCAGGCCCTGGCCGGGCTCGTCGCGTCCGAGCGCCCGGGGCTGTGCGTCGTGGCGGCCGGACGCTCGGTGGACATCCGTGGGCTCTACAGCCACTGGACGAAGGCGCTGCGGAAGTCGCGGTGCGGCATCCTGCTCCAGCCGGACGTCGACTACGACGGCGAGCTGCTCGGCGTGCAGGTGCCGCGCCGCTCGCCGGTCGCGATGACGGTCGGGCGCGGCTACGCCGCTTCCGGCGGACGGGTCCGACTCGTGCAGACCGCCACCGCCGACTCCTGACCGACTCCGCCGTGCGGGCCTGGAGGCGCGTGGCGGATCCGCCCGGTGCCGCCGGGCCCGTCAGTCCCGCGTCGTGATGCTGAAGGGTGCGCTCTCGAGGTCGGTGAAGGCGCCGACGGTGGCCCGGACCGTGCAGGACGGCGCGACGGACAGTGCGGTGACGACGAGACCGTCCGAGGACACGGCCAGCGCCCCGGAACAGCCGTCCGAGAACCGCACCCCGGACTCGCCGCCGGCGACGTCCCGGAGCATCTGCGACGGCGCCCCGGACGCAGGGCTCCGGTAGAGCGGGTTGAGCTCGTCCGCACCGTTCGGCCAGACCGGGATCACGGTGACCGGCAGCGTCGTCTGGCTGACGGTGCGGTCCGGCGTCCGGACCTCGACGCCCTGCAGGCGCTGCACCGGGAACGCGGTACCGGTGACGGACTGGTCGGTCACCGCGGTGGTCGTCGCTGCGCCGGCGTCGTCCAGCCACTGCTGCAGCGCGGCGCCGTCGGTCACGGAGGCGACCCGGACGCGGGCCTCGACGGTGACGTCCGCGCCGGCGTCGATCCGCGGGCCGGTCAACGTCCACGAGCACGCGGTGTCGACGCCGGTCAGCGACGGCTGGTTCCGCGCTGCCGTCACCGTGCCGTCCTGCCACCGGACGGTCGGGCACGCCGCGCCCTTGCCCACGCCCGGCAGGACCTCGAGCAGGGGGCCGGACAGCGTGGCCCCCTGGGCGGCGTACGTGATCGTGAGGTCGACCGCGCCCGAATCCGGGTCGATCGTGGCCGTGCGTGTCGTCGTGAGGCCGGTCGGCAGCGGCCGGTCCCGCTGGTAGGCGCTCGCTGCCTGCACCGTCGTCTGCTGTCCCGGCGACTTCCGGAGGGCGTCGGGCAGCCACACGACGCCGCCGACGACGAGTGCGGCGACCAGGACGACCCCGAGGGCCGCGAACGTCAACGCCCGGTTGGTGAGCCACTCCGGGCGGCGCAGCCGACCAGACGACGGTGTCCCGGGCGCTGGCCGGGGGAGCGCTGCCGGCCGTGCCATCGGCCGGATGACCGTGCTCGAGGACGCGGTGCCGAGCTCCGGTGCCGGCCCGGCGCTGTCCTCCGCTGGTCCGGAGGCCACGGACGACCCGGTGTCGGCGGAGAGTGACCCGCGCACGACCGTCGCGGGGCGGGCAACCTCGTCGAAGGCGTCCGGGTCCCCGACCGGGGCGAGGGCCGGCGTGTCCGCGAGCGAGCGCGCCAGGCGACGGAGCGCCACGGATCCCTCGGCCGCCGTCGGTCGTGCGGCAGGGTCCTTCGCGAGGAACCGTTCGAGCTGCGACCAGAGGGCGTCGGGGACGTCGATCCGCGGCGGGGTGGAGGTCACGTGCCGGTACACGACCGCGAAGTCCGTGCCGGTGCCCGCGAACGGGGTGCGCCCGGCGAGGAGCTCGTAGAGCATGACGCCGGCGCCGTAGACGTCGGCGGCCGGACCGGAGCGCCCGTGGCTGATCGACTCCGGCGCCATGTACTGCGGCGTCCCGAGCAGACCGGTGGTCTTGCGGTCCCGCTCGCCGACGGCACTCGCGATGCCGAAGTCCGTGACCCGGACGTCGCCGGTCGCGCCGGACACGAAGGGTTCGGCGAGCAGGACGTTGTCGGGCTTCACGTCCCGGTGGGCGACATCCCGCTCGTGTGCCGCCGCCAGGGCGTCGAGCGTCTCGGCGGTCAGGAGGACTGCGTCGCGCGGGGCCAGTGTGCCCGAAGCCTCGAGCAGGTCGCGGACCGAGCCGCCGTCGACCAGGTCCATGACGATGGCGAGCCGGTCGCCCTCGACGACCAGGTCACGCACACGCACGATCGACGGGTGCTGCAGGGCGAGGAGCACCGAACGTTCCCGGACGAACCGTTCGACGATCTCCGGGTCGGCGGCGAGCTCCGCGCGGAGGAGCTTCGCTGCGAACCGCTCGCCGGTGGTGGTGTGGTCGACGCGCCAGACCTCACCCGTCGCGCCGCTGCCGACGAGCTCGACGAGGCGGTAGGACGCACCGAGCGGCTCCCCTTGACCGTACTGCGCCACCGCTCCCCCGACTCCGATGTGGTCGGCCCCTCGCCGACCGCACCATGTTACCGGCCGGACTCCGGCGCCGCGTACTGGACGTCGACCGCGTGCTGCGTGAACCCGGACCGCCGGTAGAGCGCCAGCGCGGGCTCGTTGTCGCCCTCGACGTAGAGCGCCGCCGCGTCGAGACCCCGGCCGACGAGACGATCCCAGCCGGCCCGCATGAGGACGCCGCCGAGGCCCCTGCCCTGCAGGTCGGGCCGGACGGCCACGGCGTAGAACTCGCCCGTGCCGTCCTCGACCTTGAGCCAGCAGGACCCGGCAAGCCGACCGCTCGCATCACGGAGCAGCAGCAGGTCGTCACCGGAGAACCACGGGTCGGCTTCCCGTGCGCGGAGGTCGTCGAGCGTCATCCGGCCCTGCTCGGGGTGGTGGGCGAAGGCGGCGGCGTTCAGCTCGAGCCAGGCCTGCTCGTCCTCCGGGTCCCCGGCGCGGAACGGCGTGAGCGTGCAGCCGTCCGGCAGCGCGACGTCCGGCGCGACCGACGGCACCGGCGCCCGGAGCTGCAGGAGCGTGCGGACGGCCGTCCACCCGAAGCGAGCCGCGAGCGCCCGTGCCGCCGGGTGGTCCCCGTGCGCCCACGCGAGCCGCGGAGCACGCGACGATGCGTCGGGCGCCCCGTCGCCCAGGGCGAGCGCCTGCTCGACGAGGGCGGTCCCGAGGCCGCGGCCACGGGCCTCCAGGGCGACCGCCACCTCGAGCTCGCCGTCGCGCACGACGGCGACCCCGCGCTCGTCGCCGAGCACCGTCGCGCGCCCGGCTCGGACGTCCACCAGCGTCTGGTCGGAGAACGGCCGCGGCTCGCCCACGACCGCGAAGGCGTCGAGCGCGATCGTCACTGGCCGGCCAGCCGATCGGCCTCGTCCTCGTAGACGTTGAAGCGGTACCCGACGTTCCGGACGGTGCCGATGAGGGACTCGAGGTCGCCGAGCTTCGCGCGGAGCCGCCGCACGTGCACGTCGACGGTACGGGTGCCGCCGAAGTAGTCGTAGCCCCACACCTCGCTGAGCAGCTGCTCCCGGGTGAACACGCGGGACGGGTGCGTCGCGAAGAAGCGGAGGAGCTCGAACTCCTTGAACGTGAGGTCGAGCGGCCGGCCGCGGACCTTCGCGGAGTAGCTGGCCTCGTCGATGACGACGCCGGACGCCTGGATCTTCGTGCTGGCCGGCTGCTTCGCGGCACGCCCGTTCGCGAGCCGGATGCGGGCGTCGACCTCGGCGGGACCCGCGGACTCGAGCACGACGTCGTCGACGTTCCACTCGCTGTTCACCGCGGTGAGGCCGCCCTCCGTGACCACGAGCACGATCGGCGTCGGCGATCCGCTCGACACGAGGATCTTGCACAGCGCCTTGGCGCCGACGAGGTCGACCCGGGCATCGACGAAGACGAGGTCGCTCTGGGGTGCGTTGACGAGTTGCGCGGCGTCGGCGGGGACGTGGCGGATCCGGTGGCTCAGCAGTCCGAGGCTCGGCAGGACGTCGCCGGGCGCGGCGGAGGTGAGTACCAGGAGCTGGGCCACAGGACCTCCAGGGCGTGGGGGACGTCGTGCAGACATCCTAGTGATGCCCGCGAAGCGCTCATCCGTCCGGGCGGACGGTCCGCGGTGGGCCTGCCATGATGGGGCGCGTGACCGAGCCCGTGCCGCCCGCCGACCAGCGTCGCCTCAAGCTGACGTCCGTGCTCCCCGTGTGGCTGCTCGCCGTCGTCGGTGCCGTCCTCGTCATCGTGCTCGCGCAGAAGGACGCCTTCGCCTGGCTGCTCCTCGTGTTCGTGCTCTGCGTGCTCGTGAGCTTCGTCCTCCAGCTCATCACCGCGACGAAGGACGGCCTCGTCGAACGGATCAGCATCGCGTCGTCGGGGGCGTTCGTCGTCGTGCTCGTCACCGCGGTGGTGCTCCTGGCGCGTTGAGCCGGTCCGCGTAGACTCGGGGCATGGATTCGCTGCTTCCGCTCGAGCTGTTCTACGTGGGCCTCCTCGGTCTGGCGTCGCTCGCGATCGCGTTCGTCTCGGTGACCGTGATCGTGAAGCTGTTCAAGGGTCAGCGTTGATCGAACTGCCCGAGGGCCTCGCACCCGAGCTCGTCCCGCTCTCCTGGCTCGTCGGTGTGTGGGAGGGGACCGGCGTCGTCGAGTACCCCGTCGGCGACGAGGGCGAGCCACGGAAGTACGACTTCGGTCAGCGCGTGAGCTTCAGCCACGACGGCCTGCCCTACCTCAACTACTCGTCGACGACGTGGCTGCTCGACGACGAGCACACCCCGCTCGCTGCCGAGATGGGCTACTGGCGGCTCGACCGACCGCACGAGCCCGGCGACCGCGGTCCGGCGATGCTGCTCGGCGACGGGCCGGCCCCGTTCGGCACGACGCAGAGCGTCGAGACCCTGCGCAACGCGACGGACGGCTTCGACGTCGAGGCGGCGATCGTGCACCCGACCGGCGTGAACGAGCTCTACGTCGGTCGCGTGCGCAAGGGCCGCATCGACCTCGCGACCGACGCGGTGATGCGCTCGCCCAACGCGAAGGACTACACCGCGGCCACGCGCCTGTACGGCCTGGTCGAGGGCAAGCTCTTCTGGGCCTGGGACATCGCGGCCCTCGGCCGGGAGCTCACCTCGCACGCCTCGGGGCAGCTCGCGAAGGTCGACTGATGGCGTCGCCGTTCGCGTCGCGTCCGGGGTTCGTCGCGGGGGACCGCGGCGTCGCGGCCCACTACGGCAACCCGCTCGGTGAGCAGCGGCTGCTCGGACGCGGCCGCGCGGTCGTCGAGCTGGGCCTCGGCGTCGTGACGGTCACGGGGCCCGACCGGCTCTCGTGGCTCAACTCGATCACCTCGCAGCTCCTCCTCGGCCTCGAGCCGGGCGTCTCGACCGAGACGCTCGTGCTCGACGCGTCGGGTCGGGTCGAGCACGCCGCCCGCGTCGTCGACGACGGCGGGACGACCTGGCTCCTCACCGAACCCGAGGACGCCGCGCCGCTCGCGTCGTGGCTCGACTCGATGCGCTTCATGCTCCGCGTCGAGGTCGCCGACCGTTCGGCCGACTTCACGACGCTCGGCCGCTTCGCCGGGGCGCTCGCCCCGGCCGACGCAGCGGTCGAGTGGGTCGACCCGTGGTCCGAGGTCGCGCCCGGCGGATGGGGCTACGCCGACCTGGAGGCCCACCCCGCGTCCGACTGGACCCTCCGGATCGCCGTGGTCGCCCCCGGTACCGCGGCGGCGATCGCGGCGTCGGACGTGGCCGCGGCGGGACTCCTCGCCCACGAGGCCCTCCGCATCGCCGCCTGGCGCCCGTCGCTGTCGGACGTGGACGAGCGGACGATCCCGCACGAGCTCGACTGGCTCCGTTCCGCCGTGCACCTGTCGAAGGGCTGCTACCGCGGGCAGGAGACGGTCGCGAAGGTCCACAACCTCGGGCACCCGCCGCGTCGGGTCGTGCTGCTGCACCTCGACGGGTCGGACGCGGTGCTCCCCGCACCCGGCACGCCCGTGCTGCTCGACGGGAAGGAGGTCGGACGGCTCGCCGCCTCGGCCGTCCACCACGAGGCCGGGCCGATCGGGCTCGCGGTCGTGAAGCGCTCCCTCGACCCCGAGGCGACGCTGACGCTGCACGCCGACGACGTGGTCGTGACCGCGGCGCAGCAGGTGATCGTGCCCCCGGGTGCCGGCGCGACGGCGAACGTGCCGCGCCTGCCCCGACTCGGAGCCGTCCGCCGCTCGTAGCTGCGTCGGCCCGCGTTCCGTCCCGTCCGTCCGCCCGCGGTGGTCGTCGGCCTGCGCACAACCAAAGGCGCGCCGAACCACGGGAAGCCCCGGTTCGGGATGCCTTTGGTTGTGCGGACCGGTTCGAGCCACCCGTCAGCGACGTCGCGTCGGCCCGTGGACGCCTCAGCCGTCGGACGGGGCGACGGACGCCCACGGGAGGCTGAGCTCGCCGAGGCGCCAGCGGCCCGCCCCGTGGAGCACCGGCCAACCGCGGTCCCGCATGCCGCCGACGGCCGCGATCCAGCGCTGCCGGGGCCCGTACGTGCCGAGCGGCGCGGCCACCGCCCAGGCCAGGTCGAGGTCGCGGAGGAACGCGTGCACCCGTTCGCCCGGGACGTTGCGGTGGATGAGCGCCTTCGGCAGGCGTTCGGCCACGACCGAGGGCACGTCGAGCCCGGCCAACCGCAACGACACCGTGAAGGTCCGCGGCGCGACGTCGTCGAGCGTCACCCACGAGGCCACCCGGCCGACCTCGTTGCAGGTGCCCTCGACGAGCGCACCGCCCGGCTGGAGCCGGTCCTGCATGATCCGCCACGCGTCGACCACGGCGGACTCGTCGTACTGCCGGAGCACGTTGAACGCGCGGATCACGGCCGGACGCCGACCATCCGGCGTCGGGGTCTCGAACCCGCCGAGCCGGAACGTCACCCCGTCCCGCGTGCCGGCGTTCGCGAGCGCCACCCGGTCGGGCTCGATCTCGATGCCCGTGACCTCGACGTCCGGTCGGACGCGGGCGAGTCGGTCGCGCATCTCGAGCGTCGTCGTCGGGCGGGCGCCGTAGCCGACGTCGGCCACGAGCGGGTCGTCCGTCCGGCGGAGGACCGGAAGCGTGGCGATCCACCGGTCGACGCGACGGAGCCGGTTGACCCCGGTCGTTCCGCGCGTCACGTTCCCGATGGGCATGGCCCCAGGGTAGCGAGGCGCACCCGCTCGGTAGACTCGGGCGCATGACCTCCACGCTCGTCCTGCTCCGTCACGGCAACAGTGACTGGAACCAGAAGAACCTGTTCACCGGCTGGGTCGACGTCCGACTCAGCGAGCTGGGCGAGAAGGAGGCGAAGCGCGCCGGCGAGCTCATCGCCGAGTCGGGCATCGTCCCGGACGTCCTCTACACGTCGCTCCTGACCCGTGCGATCCAGACCGCGGACATCGCCCTGCTCGAGGCCGACCTCGCCTGGCTGCCGGTCAAGCGCGACTGGCGCCTCAACGAGCGGCACTACGGCGACCTGCAGGGCAAGGACAAGGCGCAGACGCTCGAGCAGTACGGGGAGCAGCAGTTCATGGAGTGGCGCCGGTCGTTCGACGTCCCGCCGCCCCCGATCGCGGACGACGCCGAGTGGTCGCAGGCCGGCGACCGTCGCTACGCCGACCTCGGCGACCAGCTGCCGCGCACGGAGTCGCTCAAGCTGGTGATCGACCGCCTGCTGCCGTACTGGGAGTCCGACATCACGAAGGACCTCGCCGCGGGCAAGACCGTCCTCGTCACCGCGCACGGCAATTCGCTGCGGGCGCTCGTGAAGCACCTCGACGGCATCTCGGACGACGACATCGCCGGGCTCAACATCCCGACGGGCATCCCGCTCGTCTACGAGCTCGACGACGACTTCCGTCCGACCGGGCCCGCGTACTACCTCGACCCCGAGGCCGCGGCAGCGGGCGCCGCCGCCGTGGCTGCCCAGGGCGCGAAGAAGTAGCACCCGGCCAGACCACGAAAGCGACAGTCCGCCGCCGGAGATCCGCGGCGGACTGTCGCTTTCGTGTTGCGGGCGGGCGAGGGCGAGCCCGGACCTGCGCCCGTCAGACGAAGTGCGACGCGATCTCCTGCACGAGGGCACCGACGTCGTACGGCGCCGCGGTCGCGACCCGCACGACCGGGACGCCCGGGAGCGCGACGGGCCCCGCCGCGCCCTCGTGCTCGTCCCAGAACCCGAGCACCCCGGCGAGGTCGCCGTGCACCTCGTGCCGGACCGGCAGCGTGCCCGGCTCGTAGCGCTCCCGCAGCCGCTCCTCGGCGGTCGCACGGTCGACGTCGCACCACACCTCGACGACGCGGGGCGACCCGGCGGAGGCGAGCCCCGCCTCCAGGAGGTCGCGGTCACGGGACGGGAGCCAGACGGCGTCGAGGACGACCCCGTTCTCGACGGCCCGCGCCATCGACCACATCGTGTCCATGGCGATCGCGCCGAGGTCGCGCGGGGCGATCATCGGTCCGGCGATGTCCGCGAGCGGCTCCGTGATCCGGTCCTTCGACAGGAAGGGGCAGCCGAGGACCTCCGCGAGGGCGGCGCCCACCGTGCTCTTGCCCGAACCGGGCATCCCGTTGACGACGATCGCGACCTGAGCCATGCCACGATCCTCCCGTCAGAGTGCAAGGACCGCAAAACCGCCGATCAGGCGGGCGAGGTCGTGACGGACGCGGCGCCCGTCCAGTCGCCGGTCGCGAGGTACTCGACCTTCTTCGCGATCGACACCGCGTGGTCGGCGAACCGCTCGTGGTAGCGCGAGGCGAGGGTCGCGTCGACCGTGTCGACCGGGTTGCCCTTCCAGGTCTCGCCGAGCACGAAGTCGAACACGCTCGCGTGCAGCTCGTCGACGGCGTCGTCCTCGTCGCGGATCTCGGCGGAAAGCGCGATGTCCTCGGTGGCGAGGAGGCGCGTGAGCTTCTGCGCCATCGCGACGTCGTGCGCGCCCATCTTCTTGAACGTGCCGCGGAGGCCCTTCGGCACGACCTTCTCCGGGAAGCGCTGCCGGGCGAGCTGTGCGATGTGCTCGGCCATGTCGCCCATGCGCTCGAGCGAGGAGCTCACCCGGAGCGCCGTGACCACGACGCGGAGGTCGCGGGCCACGGGAGCCTGGCGGGCGAGGATGTCGATCGCGACCTCGTCGAGTTCGTTCGCGGCCTCGTCGATCTTGGCGTCGTCGGCGATGACCTCCTCGGCCAGCGCGACGTCGGACTCGCTGAACGCCTGGGTGGCGCGGGTGATGGCGGACTCGACGAGCCCGGCGATCTCGGTCAGTCGCTCCTGGACGTCCTGGAGTTCCTGCTGGAAGACTTCGCGCATGGGGGATGTGCCTCTCTCTGCGGTACCGGACGAGTTTCGTCAGCCCAGGTGAACGGATGGTGACCTGCGGTTGAACGTTGCCGTGGTCCGGGCCGGAACCGGGCCGGACGGCGGTGAACGGGGCCCGAACCAGGCGTGACCATCCCTACACTGACGGCATGGACAACGCGTGGCTCGTGCCACTGTCGATGCTCCTCGGCGGAGTGTTCGGCGCGGGCGTCGTGGTGCTGATCATCACCGCCGAGCGCACGGCTCGGGCAGCCGACGTCGCGGAGCGGACGCTCCCGGACGGCGTGGCCGCGGTGATCGCCACCATGCACAACCCCGCCGTGGTCGTCGACCCCTCGAACACCGTCGTCGCCGCGTCGCCGCAGGCCCTCACGGTCGGACTCGTCGTGCGTCGGCGGCTCGTGCACCGGGAGTTGCGCGACCTGGTGGACCGGGTGCGCGCGAGCGGCGAGATGGGCTCCGAGGACATGGAGCTGCCGCGCGGCCGGCACGGGGAGCTGATCGGCTACCTGAGCTTCCGGGCGGCGCAACTCGGCAACCGGTACGTGCTCGTCACGGCCGACGACCTCACCGAGAGCCGGCGCATCGACGAGGTCCGGCGGGACTTCGTGGCGAACATCTCCCACGAGCTGAAGACCCCGATCGGCGCCATCGGCCTGCTGTCCGAGACCCTCGTCGCCGCCGCGGACGACCCCGAGCACGTGCGGAAGTTCGCCGCCCAGCTCATCACCGAGTCCGAGCGGCTCGGCGCCCTCACGAAGGACATCATCGAGCTGTCGCGACTGCAGTCCGTCGACGCGCTCGAGTCCAGTGAGGAGACCTCGATCGACCGCATCGTGCAGGCCGCCGTCGACGCCAACGACATCGTCGCCCGCGCGCGCGACATCGAGATCGTCCGCGCGAAGAAGTCGAAGCTGCGGGTGATGGGGGACCCGGGCCTGCTGCAGGTCGCCGTGTCGAACCTCATCGCCAACGCGGTGAAGTACTCGCCCGACCACACCCGCGTCGGCGTCGGCGTCCGGAGCGCGAAGGGCTTCGTCGAGATCGCCGTCACCGACCAGGGCGTCGGCATCCCCGAGGCCGACCTCGACCGCGTGTTCGAGCGCTTCTACCGGGTCGACCCCGCACGCTCACGCGCGACCGGCGGCACCGGCCTCGGCCTCGCCATCGTCAAGCACGTCGTCGGCAACCACGGCGGCGACGTGCGCGTCTGGTCGCAGCCCGGCAAGGGTTCGACCTTCACCATCCGCCTGCCCGAGGCGGACACCGACCTGACCACCGCACTCGAAGAGCAACTGGAAGAGCAGCCATCGTGACCAAGATCCTCATCGTCGACGACGAGCCGGCCCTGAGCGAGCCCCTGGAGTTCCTGCTGCAGCGTGAGGGGTACGAGACCTCCGTCGCTGCCGACGGCGTGACCGCGCTGTCGAAGTTCGACGCCGAGAACCCCGACCTCGTGCTGCTCGACCTCATGCTGCCGGGGCTCTCCGGCACCGAGGTCTGCCGGCAGATCCGCACCCGGTCGAACGCGCCGATCATCATGTTGACGGCGAAGGACTCCGAGGTGGACATCGTGGTCGGGCTCGAGCTCGGCGCGGACGACTACGTGACGAAGCCCTACTCGACCCGGGAGCTCCTCGCGCGGATCCGGGCGGTGCTCCGCCGTCGGACCGAGGACGACCCCGGTGACTCCGGCATCCTGCAGGTCGGCGGCATCCGGATGGACGTGGAACGGCACACGGTGTCGGTCGACGGCTCCGAGACGCCGATGCCGCTCAAGGAGTTCGAGCTGCTCGAGCTGCTCCTCCGCAACGCCGGACGCGTGCTCACCCGCGGGCAGCTCATCGACCGCGTGTGGGGTTCGGACTACTTCGGCGACACGAAGACCCTCGACGTGCACATCAAGCGCCTCCGGTCGAAGATCGAGCGGGTGCCGAGCGCTCCCGAGGTCCTCGTCACCGTCCGCGGGCTCGGCTACCGCATCGAGGCGTAGCGGGTCGAGTCACGCGGGCTGCGCGCCCCTGCCCCGCGCACCGCTCGCGCCCGCCCCGCGGCAGGTCGCAACGCACTGGAGGCGCGGTGCGGTCCCAGGGACCGGCACCGCGCCTCCAGGCGGTCGCCGCGCGACGGGCGCTGCGCGCTCGTGGTCGGCCGCGCCCTACGGCTCGGCTGCGCCCTACGGGTTGATCGGGGCCTCGGTCGTCGCGTCGCCGGAGGGCTCGCCACCGGAGCGCGACGTCGCGGAGTCGGAGGGCTCCGACGTCTCGCTCGGCGCCGAGGTCGGCGCGAGGGTCGCGTACTCCCCCTGCGCGGTGGTCAGGACCGGGACGTTCAGGGAGACGCCCTCGGCGCCGGAGTACGAGAAGTAGACCTTGACGAGCGAGCCGGGCGTCACGGATGCCTGGTCGAAGACGACGTCGCTGCCGGCCGCCGGTGTCGAGCCCTGCGTGCCCTCGCCGTTGGTCTCGGCGCCCTGGGTCGCCGTCGGGGTCGAGGACGAGCCGGGCGCGGCGAGGTCGACGCGCGAGCTCGCCGGGAGGTCGATCGTCTTGGTGTCGCCGCCGACCTCGATCGAGAGCGTGACGTCGTCCGAGTCCGAGTTGTTGACGAACGTGCCGATGAAGCGGGCGCCCTCGCCGTCGTCCGAGATGAGCAGGGCGTTGCGGATGTCGACCGAGCCGGTGCGGGCGTTCACGCCGTCGGTGACCTGCTGGATCTCCGAGGTCGCGACCGGCGAGACGAACTCGCACCCGGTGGCGCCGAGCGCGATGGTTGCCGCAACGGCGACGGACACGAGTACCCGAGCTCGCAAGAGATTCCTCCGGAAGATCACGTTTGGGGACCGGACGGTCCGACCCCATCCTAGCGATCGCCGGGGAGCGTGAGTGCCCAGGCCCCCTTACCCGAACACCCCTTGTGGTAAACTGGGTGTCTCGGAACGGAGCCTGATACATGCAATTCGAGGTCGGCGAGACCGTGGTCTACCCCCATCACGGGGCGGCAACCATCTCAGAAGTCAAGACGCGCGTCATCAAGGGCGAGGAGAAGGTTTACCTGAAGCTGCGCGTGACGCAGGGTGACCTGACGATCGAGGTGCCGGCGGACAACGTCGACCTGGTCGGTGTGCGCGACGTGATCGGCAAGGAAGGGCTCGACAAGGTGTTCGAGGTCCTCCGCGCACCGTTCACCGAGGAACCCACCAACTGGTCCCGCCGGTACAAGGCGAACCTCGAGAAGCTCGCCTCCGGCGACGTCATCAAGGTCTCCGAGGTCGTCCGCGACCTCTGGCGCCGCGACCAGGACCGCGGGCTCTCCGCCGGCGAGAAGCGCATGCTCGCGAAGGCCCGGCAGATCCTGATCTCCGAGCTCGCGCTGGCCGAGAAGACCGACGAGGACAAGGCATCGACCGTCCTCGACGAGGTCCTCGCCTCCTAGCGCGTCCGAAGCACTGGACACCACCGCGACCGCTCTGCTCCCCTCCGGGGTGAGCAGGGCGGTCGTCGTCGTCGCGGCGGGTTCCGGCACGCGGCTCGGCATCGGGACCGCCAAGGCCTTCGTCCCGGTCGCCGGACGACTGATGCTCGCGCGGGCGCTCGAACCGCTCGTCACGCTCGCGGCGCCGACCCTGGTCGTCGTGGTCGCGCCCGCGGCGCTCCTCGACGAGTGTCGAGCGCTGGTCGCGTCGGTCGCCGGCGCGGCCGTCGGGTACACCGCGGTCGTCCCGGGAGGCACGGATCGCCACGCGTCGGTCCAGGCCGGGTTGGCAGCGCTGCCCGACTCGGTCGACGTCGTGCTCGTGCACGACGCGGCCCGGTGCCTGACCCCGGCCGCCCAGTTCGAGCGCGTGTTCGCGGCCGTCGAGACGACGGGCGACGGCGTGGTCCCGGCCCTGCCGGTCGTGGACACGGTCAAGCGCGTGGAGGGCGACGTCGTGCGCGAGACCGTCGACCGTTCCGCGCTCGTCGGCGTCCAGACGCCGCAGGGGTTCCCGCTCGCCGCGCTCCGCCACGCGTACGCCGTCTCGGAGCGGTCGGAGACGGACGACGCCGGGGTGTTCCAGGCCGCGGGCCGCACGGTCCGGTCGGTGCCGGGCGACGCCGACGCGTTCAAGATCACGACCGCGTGGGACCTGGGCCGCGCCGAGGCGCTCGTCCGGTCGCGCGAGGGCTCGGACCGGATCGGTGTCCGGATCGGCCTCGGCGTCGACGTCCACGCCTTCGACGACGCGTCCGCGTGCCGTGTCGGTCTGCTCGACTTCCCGGGCGAGCCAGGGCTCTCCGGGCACAGCGACGGCGACGCCGTGGCGCACGCGGTGTGCGACGCCCTGCTCTCCGCCGGTGGCCTCGGCGACATCGGCGGCCGCTTCGGCACCGCCGACCCGCGGTACGCCGGCGCGACGGGTGACGTCTTCGTCCGGGGCGCGGTCGGACTGCTCGCCGAGGCCGGTCTGGTGCCCGAGTCGGTGACGGTGCAGGTGGTCGGCAACCGCCCGCGCATCGGTGCCCGGCGCGCGGAGATGCAGGACGCGCTCGCCGCCGTCGTGGGGGCGCCCGTCGCGGTCTCCGGCACCACGACCGACGGCCTCGGGTTCACCGGCCGCGGGGAGGGCCTCGCCGCGATCGCCACTGCCGTCGTGCGACGGGCCTGACGTCCGTCGTCCGGCCGGCCTGACGTCCGTCGTCCGGCCGGCCCGACGTCCTAGGCTGGTGTCGTGACCGTTCGCCTGTACGACTCCCGCGCCGCCGCCGTCGTCGACCTCGTGCCGCTGGTCGACGGACACGTGAGCATCTACGTGTGCGGGCCGACCGTGCAGTCGTCGCCGCACATCGGGCACCTCCGTTCGGCCCTCGTCTACGACATCTGGCGTCGCTGGCTGACCCACCGGGGCCACCAGGTGACCCTCGTGCGCAACGTGACGGACATCGACGACAAGGTGCTCGACCTCGCCGCCGGCACCGACGAGGAGTGGTTCGCCCGCGCCTACCGCGTCGAGCTCGAGTTCACCGCCGCGTACCGTGCGCTCGGCATCCTCCCACCGACGTACGAGCCGCGCGCGACCGCGAGCGTGCCGCAGATGCACGACATGATCGCGCGGCTCATCGAGCGCGGGCACGCCTACGCCGCGCAGGACGGCTCCGGCGACGTCTACTTCGACACCGGCAGCTGGGAGTCGTACGGCGCGCTCACCCGGCAGCGTCGCGAGGACATGGTCGAGGCTTCGGACGCCGATCCGCGCGGCAAGCGCGACCCGAAGGACTTCGCCCTCTGGAAAGGCCGGAAGGACGGCGAGCCCGACACCGCGGTGTGGGACAGCCCGTGGGGTCCGGGACGACCGGGCTGGCACATCGAGTGCTCGGCCATGAGCCGTCGGTACCTCGGCCCGGCGTTCGACATCCACGGCGGCGGCCTGGACCTCCGGTTCCCGCACCACGAGAACGAGTTGGCGCAGTCGACCGCCGCGGGGGACCCGTTCGCGTCGTACTGGCTGCACAACGGCCTCGTCACGGTCGACGGGCAGAAGATGTCGAAGTCGCTCGGCAACTCGATCTTCGCGGCGGACTTCCTCGGTGCCGCACGGCCCGAGGTCGTCCGGTACTTCCTCGGCGCCGCGCACTACCGGTCGGCGATCGACCACCACGACGGGTCCCTCGCGGAGGCCGAGGCCGCGTACGACCGGATCGTCGGCTTCCTCGACCGGGCCGCGGGTCGGCTCGAGGGCGTCCGGTCGCAGGATGCGCCCGGCGTCCCGGAGGCCTTCGCCGCCGCGATGGACGACGACCTCTCGGTGCCGCAGGCGCTCGCCGTGCTGCACGAGACGGTCCGCACCGGGAACGCCGCCCTCGACGCCGACGATGCGGAAGCGCTCGGTCTCGCGTACCATCAGGTGGCCGCGATGGTGGAGGTGCTCGGCATCGACCCGCGAGCGGCCCACTGGTCGAGCGCCGGTCAGGACCCCTCGGCCGCCCCGCTCGCAGCCCTCGTCGAACGCCTCGTGCAGGAGCGCGCCGACGCCCGGGCCGCACGGGACTTCGCGACGGCCGACCGCGTGCGTGACGACCTCGCCGCCGCGGGCATCACCATCGAGGACACCGCAGCGGGTACACGCTGGAGCATCGCCTGACCACGGCCGTGCCGAACAGGAGCTGAGCATGAAGAACGTTTCCGGGAGCAAGAAGGGCCGTCCGGGCGCCGTCCGGTCTGGCCGCAAGGGCAACAAGCAGGTCGGCTCCGGCGGTCAGGGCGCCCAGGCGCTCGAGGGCCGCAAGCCCACGCCGAAGGCCGAGGACCGTCCGTACCACCCGGCCGGCAAGCGGAAGGCCGCCAAGGAGCGGCTCGAGGCGGCCCGCGGACGCCACGGCGCGTCGAGCTCGCCGCAGCAGCGCACCGGGCGTCCGCCGCAGCGCAAGAGCGACGACTCCGAGCTGGTCACCGGCCGCAACTCCGTCCTCGAGGCGCTGCGCACCAAGACCCCGTCGACGACGCTCTACATCGCGTCCCGCATCGAGGTCGACGACCGCGTGAAGGAGATCCTGGCGCTCGCCAACCACCGTGGCGTCCCGATCATCGAGCTCATGCGTCCCGAGCTCGACCGCATCACCGGGCACGACAGCGTCCACCAGGGCGTCGCGCTGAAGGTCCCCGCGTACGAGTACGCCGTGTCCGAGGACATCGTCGAGCGCGCGTTCGCCAAGGACGAGGTCCCGCTGATGGTCGCGCTCGACGGCATCACCGACCCGCGCAACCTCGGCGCGATCATCCGCTCGACGGCGGCGTTCGGCGGGCACGGCGTCATCGTCCCGCAGCGCCGTTCCGTCGGTGTCACCGCGAGTGCGTGGAAGACGTCCGCCGGCGCCGCTGCCCGGACGCCCGTCGCCATGGCACCGAACCTCACGCAGACGCTGAAGTCGCTCAAGTCGATGGGGCTGTTCGTGCTCGGCCTGGACGGCGACGGCGACGTGGAGCTCGACGGCCTCGAGCTCGCCGACCGCCCGATCGTGATCGTCGTCGGCTCGGAGGGCAAGGGCCTCTCGCGCCTGGTCACCGAGACCTGCGACGCGATCGTGTCCATCCCGATCTCCTCGGCGACCGAGTCGCTCAACGCGGGCATCGCGGCGAGCGTCACCCTGTGGGAGGTCGCCCGGCGCCGTCGCGCCGCGTAGCGCCCCGCGCTCACGTCACCGGCCTGGAGGCCCGGTGCCGGTCCCACGGACCGGCACCGGGCCTCCAGGCCGTCGGGTTGACGACCCACCTGCGCGACCCCGTGGTGCGCGAGCGGCCAGCCCGTGCGCCCGAGGTTCCACGACTCGCCGCGCCGGTGCCGCCGAGGTTCCGTGGACGAGACCGGACGGTGCTCAGATGCCGAGATCCCGGAACCGTGGCGCCCCGACCGGTCGCCGGGACCTCCGTGCGCCCGGTCGTCAGACGCCGGCGCGCCAGTCCTCGACGTCGTCCGCCTCGTCGACGTGGTCGTCCAGGTCCATCGGGACCGGCACCGACGCCGTCGGCGGGTTGATCAGCAGGCGCTCGTCGCGGCGGTGGCGCAGCACGTCGTTGATGTACGCGGTCGTGGCCTCGGGCAGCGAGACCGAGCGTTCCTCGGCCTGCGACATGAACCAGCGGTGCTCGAGCAGTTCGTGGAAGACCTCCGCCGGTTCGAGCCGTCCGCGGAGGTCGCGCGGGATCGACCGGACCACGGGCTCGAACACCCGCGACACCCACTCGTGCGCGACCATCTCCTCGTCGAGGGCCTCGCGGCCGTTGCGCGCCCGGTAGGCATCGAGGTCGTTGAGCAGTCGGCGGGCCTGGTTCTCGCCGGCGTCGAGCCCCGTCAGCCGCAGCAGTCGCCGCTGGTGGTGCCCGGCGTCGACGACCTTCGGTTGGATCCGCACCTGCGACCCGCCCTCGGTCGTGAGGATCGAGAGCTCCTCGATGTCGAAGCCGAGCGCGTTGAGCCGCTCGACGCGGTCGTTGATGCGCCAGCGCTCCCGGATGTCGAACTGCTCGGTGCCGGTGAGCTCCTTCCAGAGCGTCCGGTACTGCGCAACGATCCGGTTCGAGACGTCCACGGGGTCGGCGTTCTCGTCGAGCCGGCCGCCGGCCTCGAGGTCGAGCAGCTCCCCGGCGATGTTCACCCGTGCCACCTCGAGGTCGTTCTCGCGCTGCCCGTTCGAGAGGCCGCCCGGGTAGAGCTTGCCGGTCTCGGCGTCGACGAGGTAGGCCGCGAACGCGCCGGCGTCGCGGCGGAAGAGCGTGTTCGAGAGCGACACGTCGCCCCAGTAGAAGCCGATGACGTGCAGCCGGACGAGCAGCAGGGCGAGGGCGTCGACGAGGCGGGTCGCGGTCTCCGGGCGGAGCGTCTGCGAGTACAGCGCGCGGTAGGGGAGCGAGAAGCGCAGGTGCCGCGTGACGAGCACCGGGTGCAGGGGCTCGCCGTCGGCGTCGACGCGGTTCGTGATCACGGCGACGGGGTCGACGCACGGCACGTCCATGCGCTGGAGGGTCCGGAGCATCTCGTACTCGGCGCGCGCGACCTCTTCCCCGGTCTCCTTCACCGCGGCGACGTAGCCGCTCAGGTGCACGAACCGGACCAGGTGCCGCGAGATGCCCTTCGGGAGGGCGACGATGACGTCGTCCGGCCAGTCCTCGAGCGGTCGGTCCCACGGGAGGTCGAGCAGCCCGGGGTCGACGGTGGCGGCGGTGATGGACATCGAGTCGGGCACGGTGGGTTCCTTCGGTGCTCGGACGCGTGGCGCGGCGGGCGGGTGGGTGGCGGTCTGCGGACCGTCACCGGGACGGACGGGAGGCGCGGTGCCAGCCGGCACCGCGCCTCCTGTTCGGCTGTTCCGGCGTTACGCGCTGACGACGGCCTTGTCGTCGAGGCGCTCGCCCGACTCGGTGTCGAAGGCGTGCACGTGGCCCTGCTTCGGCGAGATGACGATCGTGTCACCGATCGAGGGGTGCGAACGACCGTCGACGCGCGCGACGATGTCGGTGCGCTGGCCGTTCACGTCGGCGTGACCGTAGAGGTAGCCGTCGGCGCCGAGCTCCTCGACGACGTCGACCGTGACCGGCAGGCCCTCGCCCGAGGTCGACACGACGACGTCCTCGGGGCGGATGCCGACGGTGATCTGTCCGGCGCGCGCGTTCGACAGGGTGTCGCGGTCGATGGCGTGGTTCAGCGTGCCGAACTTGATGCCGCCCTCGACGACGTCCGCCGGCAGGAGGTTCATGGCCGGCGAGCCGATGAAGCCCGCGACGAACACGTTGTTCGGCTTCTCGTACAGGTCACGCGGCGTGCCGACCTGCTGCAGGATGCCGTCCTTGAGCACCGCGATGCGGTCGCCCATGGTGAGCGCCTCGGTCTGGTCGTGCGTGACGTAGACGGTGGTGACGCCGAGACGACGCTGCAGCGAGGCGATCTGGGTACGGGTCTGGACGCGGAGCTTCGCGTCGAGGTTCGACAGCGGCTCGTCCATGAGGAACACCTGCGGCTGACGGACGATGGCGCGGCCCATCGCGACACGCTGACGCTGACCACCCGAGAGGGCCTTCGGCTTGCGACCGAGGTACTGCTCGAGGTCGAGGAGCTTGGCGGCCTCCTGCACGCGCTGCGCACGCTCCTCCTTGCCGACGCCGGCGATCTTGAGCGCGAAGCCCATGTTCTCGGCGACGGTCATGTGCGGGTAGAGCGCGTAGTTCTGGAAGACCATCGCGATGTCGCGGTCCTTCGGCGGGACGTCCGTGACGTCGCGCTCGCCGATGCGGATCGCGCCGGAGTTGACCTCCTCGAGACCCGCGAGCATGCGGAGCGAGGTGGACTTGCCGCAGCCCGAGGGGCCGACGAGGACGAGGAATTCGCCGTCGGCGATGTCCAGGTCGAGTGCGTCGACCGCGGGGCGGGTTCCGCCGGGGTAGAGACGGGTGGCCTTGTCGTAGGTGACGGACGCCATGAGCGTTCGATCCTTCCTTCACCGGCAGGTACGTGCCGGACGATCCGTAGTGAAGCGGTTGCCCGTGGGGGCCCCGGATGGTCGCCGTCGACCACCGGTGCTCATACAACACGACTTCCCCGCGGAGCGCCAGTGCTTCCCGGCTGGTTGGGTGGTTCCCAGAGCGGGCCACTACAATCGCCGGGTCCGTCCGCCGAGTGGGGGCACGGTGCGCGCGGACACCCGACCAGGAGGACGACACACCGATGACCAACCGCCCCGAGGGTGACGCTCGCGCCGAGCGGGCAGCCGCCGCACGGAACGGACGTCGCGAGGCCGCCAGGCAGCGTGCACAGAAGCACCGGACCCAGCAGAAGCGTCGTCAGCGCGGTGCCCGCCTCGGCATCCAGATCGGCATCGGTGTGGTGCTCCTCGCCGCGGCGACGGTCGTGACGCTCGTGCTCGTGCAGTCGGCCCAGCCCGCGGGCCCCGGACCGTCGAACATGTCGCAGGGCGGCATCACGATCGGCGAGGGACTCCGTGCGCAGACGGGCGGCGCGACCCCCTCGGCCTCGGCGTCGGACGGTGCGGGGACGGTCCACATCACGACCTACGTCGACTACCTCTGCCCGACGTGCGGCCGGTTCGAGCAGGTCAACGGGGAGTACATCCAGAGCCTCGTCGACTCGGGGGCGGCCACGGTCGACATCCACCCGATCGCGATCCTCGCGAACCGCTCGCAGGGCACGAAGTACTCGCTCCGGGCCGCGAACGCCGCAGCCTGCGTCGCGGACCGCTCGCCCGACCAGTTCTTCGCTGTCAACAAGGCGCTCTTCGCCGAGCAGCCGGAGGAGGGCACGGCCGGGCTGAGCGACGCCGACCTCGTCGACGTCGTCCGCAGCGTCGACGGTGTCCGGGACCGGCAGGGGATCGCGGACTGCATCGCCGACCAGACCTACGCCCGCTGGGTGACCGAACGGACCAACGACGTCACCGACGGGAACATCCCGGGCAGCTCGCTCTCGTCGTTCCCCGGCACGCCGCTCGTGCTCGTGAACGGGCAGCAGTACCAGCTCACGGCCCCGATCACGAACGACGACTTCCGGACGTTCGTCCTGAGCGCCGCCGGGTCGACCGACTCGACGCCCACCCCGACGCCGTCGGGCTCGTCGTCGCGCAGCCCGTCGTCGTCGCCCTCGGCGACCGCCGCCGCCGACTGACGGTCGTCGCGTCGCCCCTCGTCGCGTCGTCGCGTCGCGTCGTCGCGTCGCGTCGTCGCGTCGCGTCGTCGCGTCGCCTCTCGTCACGCCGTCGCGTCGCCTCTCGTCGCGCCGTCGCGTCGCGTCGTCGCGTCGCCTCTCGTCACGCCGTCGCGTCGTCGCGTCGCGTCGTGTCGTGTCGCGTCGCGTCGCGTCGCGTCGCGCCGGACGTCACGCCGTCCGCCGGCGCCGGGCGAGCGGGTCCCGCCGGATCGGACTACAGGGACGACCCCGGGACGCTGAAGGTGTCGCACGACGTCGCACCCCGCTGGAAGCCCTGCAGGAACCAGCGCTGCCGCTGCTCGCTCGACCCGTGTGTGAACGAGTCCGGGTCGACGGAGCCCGTCGACCGGCGTTGGATGCTGTCGTCCCCGACCGCGCTCGCGGCGGAGAGCGCGTCGTCGATCTGGGATCGCGTGATCGGCTCGAAGAACGTCCGGCCGTCCGCGTCCTTCGTCGTCGCGGCGTTGCCGACCCAGGCGCCCGCGTAGCAGTCCGCCTGGAGCTCGACACGGACGCTCCCGGACGCGGCTCCGGTGCCGGACCGGTCCGTGTCCGCGAACGTGCCCTGGAGCTGCTGCACGTGGTGGCCCCACTCGTGCGCGACGACGTACATCTGCGCCAACGGACCACCCGACGACCCGTACCGGGACTGCAGCTCGTCGTAGAAGGACGTGTCGACGTAGAGGGCGCGGTCCGGCGGGCAGTAGAAGGGCCCGGTCGCCGCCGACGCCGTCCCGCACCCGGTGCCCGTCGACCCGTCGAAGAGGTAGAACGTGGGCGTCGTGTAGTCGATCCCGATGCGCGCCGACTCCGCCGACCAGTAGGCGTCGAGGGACTCCGCCGCGCCCTCCATCCGGCAGTCCACCGACGCGTTCGCGTCCCGTCCCGTGCGGCACTCCGGCGCCGCGTCCACGGTGTCGCCGCCCTGCTGGATCGTCGTGAGGTCACTGCCGCCGAGGACGCCGGACAGGTCGAAGCCGGTGAACTGCGCGACGAGGAACACCACGATCGCGCCGAGGCCGACTGCTCCGCCGCCGACCGCGGCCGTGCGTCCGCGACGCTTGACCTTGCCGCCGGAGAGCCGCGAGTCGTCGTTGAACGTCATGACCCGAATGTACGGACGCGGCGGCCACCGCGTCACCGTCCGAGAGGGCGGGACGTCAGGTCCGGACGAGCGGCTCCACGGCGGCGAGGTCCGCACCGATCCCGACGTCGACGAGCTCGATGCGCCCGGCCAGGGTCGCGGCCGGTCCGACGAGCAGACCGGCCTTGACGCCGCCGAACGTCACCGTGACGTCCGCGTGCAACACGTGGTCGTCCGCGACGCCGCCGGTGTCGACGTCGATGCCGCTCGGCACGTCGACCGCGACGACGAACGGCGCCTGCTGGTCGCGGGCGAGCTCCCGCAGCGCGCCGACGACCTCCCGCGCCGGCGACCGCAGCGGGCCCGCGGCCCCGATCCCGAGGATCCCGTCGAGCACGAGGTCGGCGTCGAGGGCCGCCGCCGCGGCGACGGCCGCGAGCCGCTCGCGCTCGCCGGGGCCCGCCGCCCGCAGGATGTCCGCCGCGCCCGCGGCGGTGGTCGCGCGGCGGTCGGCCGGACCGTCCAGGAGGCGCGCACCGGCGTCCAGCGCCGCTGCCAGGCCCGCCTCGTGCACGCGTGCGCCGACCCGGAGGACCGCCACGCGCCTCCCGGCCGACGCCAGGCGCGCACCCGCGAACAGGGCGTCGCCGCCGTTGTCGCCGCTCCCGACCAGCAGCAGGACGGAACCCGGTCCGTCCCCCGGGCGGACGGCGGGGTCGTCGAGGAGCTCCGCGACGACCCGGGCCAGCCCCTCGGCCGCACGCTTCATGAGGGGTTCGCCCGCGTCGAGGTGCGGCCGCTCCGCCGCGCGGATCTGGTCCGCTCCGTACCCGTCCATGCCGACCACAGTGCCCCGCTAGCCTGGGGTCGCCATGTCACTCGTCCCCGAAGCGCCCCGTCCACGAGCCGTGATGTCCCCGGACGGCCTCCCCATCGCCACGTACGACTTCGGTGACCCGGACGCCCCGGTCGTCGTGGCCGTCCACGGGTTCGCGTCCGGGGCACTGCTCAACTGGCACGCCGCGGGCTGGACGCGCGACCTGGTCCGCGCCGGGTACCGCGTCGTCGCGATCGACCAGCGCGGGCACGGCGCCTCCGCGAAGCCGCACGACCCGTCCGCGTACTCGATGGAGCTCCTCGTCGCCGACGTCGTCAGCGTCATCGACACGTACCTGCTCGACGACGTCGCCTACCTCGGGTACTCGCTCGGCGCGCGCGTCGGCTGGCACACCGCCGAGCAGCTCCCGGACCGGGTGACCCGCGCCGTGTTCGGTGGGATCCCGGACGCCGACCCGATGCGCCGCGTCGCGGTGGACCAGGCGAAGGCGTACCTCGCAGACGGCACCCCGATCGAGGACCGCGTGACGAACGGGTACCTCACGATGGCGTCGGGCGTCGCGGGGAACGACCTCCGTGCGCTCGTGGCGATGGTCGAGGGGATGCGGGACAGCGTCGAGCCGACTCCCGACAACGCGCCCGCCCAACCGCTGCTCATGGCGGCTGGCAGCGAGGACGGCATCAAGGACAGTGCGCAGCGGCTCGCGTCGGCCGCACCGGACGCGACGTTCTTCGAGATCCCCGGGCGGAACCACTTCAACGCCCCGACTTCGCGGGAGTTCCGGCAGCGCGCGATCGCGTTCCTGCAGGGTTGACCGCCCGCACCCTGTCCAGCGGGCGCTGACAGGTACTCGCAGGTCCTCGCTGCAGGAGGGGCCCGGGCGTACCGTCCGGGCCATGGACTACAGACTCCTCGGCAACAGCGGGACATCGGTGTCGACGCTGACCCTCGGCACCATGACGTTCGGCAGCGAAGCCGACGAACACACCTCCCACCAGATGCTCGACGCGTTCGTCGCGGCCGGCGGCACCCTCGTCGACACGGCGGACGTCTACTCCGGCAACGAGTCCGAGCGGATCATCGGCCGCTGGCTCGCGGCCCACCCGACCGAGGCCCGGCAGGTCGTCCTCGCCACCAAGGGTCGCTTCCCGCAGGGCGACGGGCCGAACGACCTCGGCCTCTCCCGACGGCACCTCGCGCGCGCGCTCGACGCCTCCCTCGAGCGGCTCGGCGTCGAGACGATCGACCTGTACCAGATGCACGCCTGGGACGCCCTTACGCCGATCGACGAGACCCTCCGGTTCCTCGACGACGCCGTCTCGGCCGGCAAGATCGGGTCCTACGGGTTCTCGAACTACCTCGGCTACCAGGTCACCAAGGCCGTGTACGAGGCGAAGGCGCACGGCTGGGCACCGCCCGTGACGCTGCAGCCGCAGTACAACCTGCTCGTGCGCGACATCGAGCACGAGGTCGTCCCCGCCTGCCTCGACGCCGGCATCGGCCTGCTGCCGTGGTCCCCGCTCGCCGGCGGCTGGCTCTCCGGCAAGTACCAGCGCGACGAGGCCCCCACCGGCGCGACCCGCCTCGGCGAGAACCCGCAGCGCGGCATGGAGGCCTGGGAGGCCCGGAACGGCGACGAGCGCACCTGGGCCGTGCTCGATGCGGTGGCTGCCGTGGCCGACGCCCACGGGGCGTCGAAGTCGCAGGTCGCCCTCGCCTGGCTCCTCGCCCAGCCCGCCGTCACGAGCGTCATCCTCGGCGCGCGGACGGTGGCGCAGCTCGAGGACAACCTCGGCGCAGCCGATCTCGTGCTCGACGCGTCCGAGCTCCGGACGCTCACCGAGGCGAGCGCCCCGCGGATCGACGACTACCCGTACGGAACCGCAGGCGTGGCGCAGCGTGAACGGCGGATCTCGGGAGGCCGCTGACCGGCGGCTGCGACGTCCATGCGGAAAGCCGCTTGATCGGCCCCGACGTGTGGACGCCGACTCCCGGGCGGTGTCATATTCGTCCCACGACCGGCTGGTTACCGCGTCGAGCGATGAGGAACACCCCCTGATCCGTGTTCCACGTACGCCGGAGGCCCGGGCGATCACGCCCGGGCCTCCGTCTTGCCCAGGCCCCCGTGCAATCCAGTGCTCGCGAACAGGCCCGTCTCACCGGGTGAGAACGGGTTCGTTCGGTGCCGTCGTCGGACGGCCGCCCGTGCTGGCCGGTGTCCGGACACCGAGGAGCCAGGGGGCAGCGCGGGTGTGTTCGAGCAACAGCGCCGCGGTCCAGGGGAGCGTCACCGACAGGACGAAGACCCACGGAGCCTGCACGAACGGTTCGGCGACCCAGATCACGGCTGCGTGCAGCAGCACCACGGCGATCCCGCACCCTGCCAGCCGCGAGACGACGGCGCCGAGGCGGTGCGGGACGACGTCGTCGAGGGCGAGTCCGACGAGCGTGAGACCACTGCACAGCACCACAGCCGTCGCAGCGCTCACCACGGGCGTCCCGAAGTCGGCCTGCTTGAGGTCGAGGGGTGCGCTCCCGAGCGCGGTGCTGGCGGCGCCCACGAGGAGCAGTGCGGCCCCGAGCGCCCCGGGCGACGGCAGGCGCGGGAGCCATCGCCGCGCGACCGAGCCGGCGAGGACGAAGAGCAAGCAGGCCAGCGCGGTGCCGGCGCTGGCCGGAGGGAGCCGGAGGACGCCCGGGCTGACGGTCGCCACACCGACGGCAGCGAGGGCGACTGCCCACGGCGCCCAGGGCGGGAAGCGCTCGAGCAGCCGCAGCGCGACGGCTGCGACGGCGAGGGCCGTCACGAACCAGAACGCCGAGTACGGGCGGCCCACGTACTGACCGCCGAGGAACGGTCGGAGCAGGTCGACGACGTCGCTCGCCCCGCCGGCAGCGAGCGTGGACGGGTACCAGGCGAGGCTGATGAGGACGAACCACGTCGCGTATGGGCGGAGCAGCGTCCGCCACCGCCCTCGGACTTCCGACCCGACGGCGCGACCGCTCGTCCAGAACCACCCCGTGAGGAAGAAGAACAACGGCACGTGCCAGGGGAAGACGAGCAGTCTCGAGAGCTCGGTGGTCCAGACGTGCCCGGCCACGACGGCGACGATGCCGAGGACCCGGACGAGGTCGACACCGACGGAACGACGAGGAGGCATGTGCAACATGATATGTCGGGCATGCTTCCTGCATCAAGGGCCGGCAGCGGGACTCGAACCCGCAACCCCCGTATTACAAGTACGGTGCGCTACCAATTGCGCCATGCCGGCTGACGCGCCCACTCTAGCGGGACGCGTCCGGACTCACTCGGTCGCCGAGAAGTTCAGCGAGATCGAGTTCATGCAGTAGCGGTCGCCCGTCGGGGTCCCGAAACCGTCGGGGAACACGTGGCCCAGGTGGGACCCGCAGTTCGCGCAGCGGACCTCGGTGCGCTGCATACCCAGGGAGTTGTCCTCGATGAGCTGCACCGCCTCGGGGTCCACCGACTCGTAGAACGACGGCCAGCCGCAGCCCGAGTCGAACTTCGTGCCGCTCTTGAACAGCTCCGCACCGCACGCCGCGCACGTGTAGACGCCGGCGCGCTCCTCGTCCAGCAGCTCACCCGTCCACGGGCGCTCCGTGCCGGCCTGACGCAGGACGGCGTACTGGTCCGGGGAGAGCTCCTCGCGCCACTGGGCGTCGGACTTGTCGACGTTGTATGCCATTGCTTCCTCCTGCTTCCGGCCGCTGGTGGACGGCCACCTCCAGTAAACTCGCGCCGATGTCCGAACATTCCGTGCGCTGTGCTCGCTGGGACCGCCTGACGACGGACGAACTGTACGGCATCGTCGTGCTCCGGAACCGCGTCTTCGCCCTCGAGCAGCGCGTCACGGCCGAGGACTTCGACGGCCGCGACCGCCACGCGGACACCGAGCACTGGTGGTTCGGAACCGACACCGAGGCGGTCGGGTACCTCCGCCTGGTCCGACCGGCACCGGACGAGGCGCACCCCGCCGGCGCCGCCGCCCCCGCCTGGGTGATCGGCCGGGTCGCGACGGACCCGCGGCACCGCGGACAGGGCATCGCCGCCCGGCTGGTCGCCGCGGTCCTCGCCGAGCACGGGCACGAGCCGTTCGTCCTGCACGCCCAGGAGTACGTCGCCGGGCTGTACGAGCAGCACGGCTTCGTCCGGTTCGGCGAGCCCTACGTCGAGGCCGGCATCCGGCACGTCGGGATGCACCGGGCGTGAGGACGCGCGACCGCTACCGCGCGTACGCCGAGCGGATCGAGGCCGTCTCGCCGTCCTACGCCGCGTGGGCACTCTCGCTCGACGACGGGCTCGTCGCGCTCCTCGACGCGGTCCCGGAACAGCGTCGACAGCCCGAGCTGGTCTTCGCCGTGGCCCGGCGGCTCGGCGCCGACCCGTCGGATCCGGACGCGCTCCGCGCCCTCGGCCGGGAGGCACGGCTCGCCCTGGCCGCGCGCCTGACGTCCGCCACGGTGCAGGCGAACGACCCGCAGCGCCTCGCGCCGGTCGTCCCGCTCTTCGCGGCACTCGCCGCGCGGGCGCACCGCCCGCTGGGGATCGTGGACGCGGGGGCCGCGGCCGGGCTCTGCACGATCCCGGACCGCGTGACGCTCGACTACCTCGTCGGCGTGGACGTGGACGTGGACGTGGACGTGGACGCGGACGGTCCCGAGCGCGCCCCGCAGCGGACTGTGCGCCCCGACCGGACGGGGCGCGGTGTCCGTCCGGGGGTGCGGCCCGAGCGCGTGCGGATGCACACCGCGGTCGGCTCGCCAGCCGTGCACCTCACCGCCACGGCCACCGGGTCCGTGCCGGCACCGGCAGCGGAGCCGATCGTCGTCGGCGCCCGGGTGACGCTCGACCCGAACCCGATCGACCTGGCCGAGCCCGGCTCGTTCGACCGCCTGGTCGAGGCGGTGCCCCCCGAGGCGACGGACCGCGTCGCCCTGATGCGCGACGCGGCGTCGGCGGCGCTCGCCGTGCCTCCCGTCCGACTGCGCGGGAGACTGCCGGGCGACCTGGACCGCGCACTCGACCAGCTGCCGGACGACTGCGAGCCCGTCGTCCTGACGACGGGGACCCTCGTCTACGTCCCGGGTGCGGACCGGCAACGGGTCGTCGATCGCCTCGCTGCCCGCGGCGTGCACTGGATCGCGCTCGAGCGGACCGGGATCCTCTCCGGCGTCGCGGCGACGCTGCCCGCCGACGTCGACGCCGCCGATCCCGACGCCTTCGCGACCGCCTCGCTCGACGGGGTCGCGTGCGCCGTCTCGGACCCCTTCGGCGCGCGCACCCGGTGGTTGCGGGACCCGGGGAGCTGAACGGGCACGGCGGACCTGTGAGCCGGGTTCGCGACAGTCCAGCACCGTGCCAGGGTCCGGCGACACGGCACCCCTACGATGTGCGAGACCCGTGCCCACCCGCCCGTGATCGGACCACCGTGACCACCAGCCCCGCAGACGCGCTCAGCGAGCTCGACCTGCACGTGCTCGCCTTCGAGCACGACCGGGCACGGCACGACCGTTCGAAGGAAGCGGAGATCCGGGTCGAGTTCGACATGTCGCCGGCGCGCTACTACCAGGTCCTGGACCGGGTGATCGACTCCCCGGCGGCGCTCGCGTACGACCCGCAGCTCGTCGCCCGACTGCAACGACTCCGGCACGCCCGCGTCACGGCGCGGGCGGGGCGCACCTTCGCGCTCCCGGGAGCCGCATCCGAACCCCGCGAAGAGGACCGATGACCGAGAGATTCCCCCGAGACCGGTTCGACGACGTCACCGAGGGTCCGCGGGTCGGAGCGCACCGCGGACCGCAGCGTCGGGGTCGCGGCTGGCTGGTCTTCGCCTGGGCCGCGCTCGCGACGGGCGTCCTGGTCGGCATCGGGGTGCTCGCGCTCGGGCTGCTCACGACCGGCCTGTCGGACGGCAACGACTCCGGCGGGGCATCGACCCCGACGCCGTCCGCCTCCGCCTCCGCCTCCGCACCGGCGACCTCCTCCCCGTCGGCGTCGCCGTCCACCGGTTCGGGTTCCAGCACGGGCTCGGGGACGGACTCGGGGGCCGCCGCGACCCCGGCGCAGCAGGGCACGACGACCGTGGTCGTGCTGAACGGCACGACGACCACAGGACTCGCGGGCCGGGCGAGCACGGCGCTCGCCGGAGCGGGGTGGAAGATCGCCTCGACGGGCGACGCCGGCACGACGGGCACCACCCAGACTGTCGTCTACTACCGATCGGCGGCCTCGGCGTCGGTGGCGCAGGGCATTGCGAAGTCGCTCGGGACGACGGCCGTCCAGCAGTCCGCCGCGTTCCCGAATGCCGACGTCAGCGTCGTCCTGGGGTCCGACTACACCGGTTGACGCGCATTCCCGGGTGCATTCCGGGCGCCTTCGTGACGAACGTGTTTCCGGCTCGTTGCGATTGCACGGAATGGACGTGAAACGACGTCACACCCCTTGTCGGATCGACCTCCGTGCGCAAGAGTCACTGCGAGGTGTCGCACCGACGACGCCGTCGATCGCAGCAGCACCACCGCAGGGAGCAACAATCATGGCCAACGGAACGGTCAAGTGGTTCAACGCCGAGAAGGGCTTCGGCTTCATCACCGTCGATGGGGGAGGCCAGGACGTGTTCGTGCACTACTCGGCCATCGACATGTCGGGCTACAAGGTCCTCGAGGAGGGGCAGGCGGTCACGTTCGACGTCGGCACCGGCGCGAAGGGTCCGCAGGCGGAGGCCGTCCGCCCCGCCTGATCCACGGAACCACACCACTCGCGCGCCGTCCCCTCGGGGGCGGCGCGTTCGTCGTCCACGGGCGCGCGTGCCGTGCGTGCGCCGCGCACGGGTCCGCGGGTGCGGGCGCTCGCAACGGGACCCGACGCGCGAAGTCGACCCGTGCCTCCCGGCTGTGTTGCACTCGCACCCGTCGAGTGCCAGAATCGGCGTTGGCACTCGCGCACGCGGAGTGCCAGCACGACCCCCATGACGACGTCCGGGAGGGACGAGAAACTCACATGGCTAAGATCATTGCTTTCGACGAGGAGGCCCGTCGTGGCCTCGAGCGCGGCCTGAACACCCTGGCCGACGCCGTGAAGGTGACGCTCGGCCCGCGCGGCCGCAACGTCGTCCTCGAGAAGAAGTGGGGCGCCCCCACGATCACGAACGACGGTGTCTCCATCGCCAAGGAGATCGAGCTCGACGACCCGTACGAGAAGATCGGCGCCGAGCTCGTCAAGGAGGTCGCCAAGAAGACCGACGACGTCGCCGGTGACGGCACCACCACCGCGACCGTCCTCGCCCAGGCGCTCGTCCGCGAGGGCCTCCGCAACGTCGCCGCCGGTGCCGACCCCGTGTCGCTCAAGCGCGGCATCGAGAAGGCCGTCGCCGCCGTCTCCGACCAGCTCCTCGCGAACGCGAAGGACATCGAGACCAAGGACCAGATCGCCGCGACCGCGTCGATCTCGGCCGCCGACACCACCATCGGTGAGCTCATCGCCGAGGCGATCGACAAGGTCGGCAAGGAAGGCGTCGTCACCGTCGAGGAGTCGAACACCTTCGGCACCGAGCTCGAGCTCACCGAGGGCATGCGCTTCGACAAGGGCTACCTGTCGCAGTACTTCGTGACGGACCCGGAGCGCCAGGAGGCCGTCTTCGAGGACCCGTACATCCTCATCGTCAACTCGAAGATCTCGAACATCAAGGACCTGCTGCCGGTCGTCGACAAGGTGATCCAGGCGGGCAAGCAGCTCCTCATCATCGCCGAGGACGTCGACGGGGAAGCCCTCGCGACCCTCGTCGTGAACAAGATCCGCGGCATCTTCAAGTCCGTCGCCGTCAAGGCCCCGGGCTTCGGCGACCGCCGCAAGGCCATGCTGCAGGACATCGCGATCCTCACCGGCGGCCAGGTCATCTCGGAAGAGGTCGGCCTCAAGCTCGAGAACGCGACGCTCGACCTGCTCGGCAAGGCCCGCAAGGTCATCATCACCAAGGACGAGACGACCATCGTCGAGGGTGCCGGCGACGAGGAGCAGATCGCGGGCCGAGTCCGTCAGATCCGCTCCGAGATCGAGGCGACCGACTCTGACTACGACCGCGAGAAGCTCCAGGAGCGTCTCGCGAAGCTCGCCGGCGGCGTGGCGGTCATCAAGGCCGGTGCCGCGACCGAGGTCGAGCTCAAGGAGCGCAAGCACCGCATCGAGGACGCCGTCCGCAACGCGAAGGCCGCCGTCGAGGAGGGCATCGTCGCCGGTGGTGGCGTCGCCCTCATCCAGGCGTCCGTCGCGCTCGACTCGCTCGCCCTCGAGGGTGACGAGGCGACCGGTGCGAACATCGTCCGCGTGGCCATCGACGCGCCGCTCAAGCAGATCGCGCTGAACGCCGGTCTCGAGCCGGGCGTCGTCGCCGCCAAGGTCCGCGAGCTCGAGTCGGGTCACGGCCTCAACGCCGCCACCGGCGAGTACGTCGACCTGGTCGCCGCGGGCATCATCGACCCGGCCAAGGTCACGCGCTCGGCGCTGCAGAACGCTGCGTCGATCGCCGGTCTGTTCCTCACGACCGAGGCCGTCGTCGCCGACAAGCCCGAGAAGGCCCCGGCCATGCCGGCCGGCGACCCCACGGGTGGCATGGACTTCTAGGCCCGGCTTCCGGAAGGGCCCTCGCACGCTGCGCGTGCGGGGGCCCTTCCGCGTGTGCGGGGGCGGGGTGGGGCGTGCGTTGCTGGTTGCGCGTGCGTGCTGGTCGGGCGGGGCCTGTTCGTGACCAGGTTCCAAAATTTCGGCATCCGGCCAGCTGATCGCGCTTTCCTCGGAACCTCGGCGCTGCCACCGCGGTAAGTCGTGGAACCACCTCGATGAGCCACTGGTCGTACTGGAGGCGCGGGCTGGCGTGAGTTGTCCACAGTCCGGTCCCACAACACGCACCTCGAGCGTCGCGTCGGAGATCGTTGCGTGGTGCGACGAGACGACGACCCCGATCAGCAGTGGCCGGAGCGGGCATTCCGAGTCCGAGAAGCCGTGGCGGACGGGGTGTCCCGCGCCCGGCTCACGCGTCGAGACCTCGCGGCTCCGGTCCACGGCGTGCGGGCCCGTTCCGACTGTCCGGTCACGGTGGTCGAAGCCATCGCGCTCGTGTTGCGCGACGACCAGTTCATCAGCCACACCGACGCAGCTCGGCTCTGGGGCGCTCCGGTGCCGAGCCGCTTCGACGATGGGCCGGTTCATGTCACCTCGATCGGCTCCGCCCCGATCATGCGGCGTCCCCAGGTCGCTCCGCATCGCACCCGGATCGACGGGCTCGATCTCCGAACCGTCCGCGGCATCAGACTGAGTCCGCCCGCGCGGTGCTGGTTCGAGTGCGCGACCATGTGCACGATCGTCGAGTTGGTCGTCCTCGGGGACTACTTCGTCGGTCCTGCGGGTCTCGCGACCATCGACGACTTGGCTGCGGCGATCACCCCGGGCGTTCGAGGCGCTGACCTGGCGCGAGCTGCTCTTGCTCGTGTCCGTTCCGGTGCCGAGTCCCCGATGGAGAGCCGCCTCCGCATCGCGGTCGTCGATGCCGGCTTCGCCGAGCCGTCCGTGAACGTCGAGGTCTTCGACCACCGCGGCGTGTTCCTCGGGAGGGTGGACCTCGCCTGGCCCGAGCAGCGGATCGGGCTCGAGTACGACGGGGACCACCACCGTGACCGCTCGACGTTCCAGCACGACCGGCGGCGCTCCAACGGCTTCGTCGTGAACGACTGGATCCTGATCCACGCGACATCGGCTGACGCTGCGCGGCCAGCGGTGCTCTTCGAGCGGTTGCGCCAAGCATTCGTGCAACGTCGTCTGGAGTCCGGCTCCGCGAGGAGGTAGTCGAGCCGACGGTGTCGTGGCGGTTCCAGAACTTGCCGCTCGCGGGTCATCGAGGTTCCACGGGCGGCGCGTGGCGGGCGCCGGATGCCGAAACTTTGGAACCTCGGGCGGGGGCCGTAGGGGGGAGGGGGCGGCCGGCACCGGCACCGGCACCGGCACCGGCACCCAACCGTACGGGCGCGCTGCGCGTCAGGGCGCGGGAGCCGCCTCGGGCGTCGGGGGCGTGTAGTCGCGGGGAAGCAGGGGCAGCCACACCCGGAAGGTCGCGCCGCCACCCTCGGTGTCGAACACCTCGACCGACCCGCGGTGCGCCTGCACGATGCCCGACACGATCGCGAGCCCGAGACCGGAGCCGCCGGTGTCCCGCGCCCGAGAGGTGTCGGCACGCCAGAACCGCTGGAAGATCTTGTCGCGGAGCTGCGGGGGGATGCCCTCGCCGTGGTCGATGACGTCGATGTTCGCCATCCCGCGGTCCTCGTCGACGCCGATGCCGATCTCGATGGGATCGTCGGTCGGGGTGAACCGCATCGCGTTGCCCATGAGGTTGGTCACGACCTGCCGGATCTTGTTCTCCTCGGCCAGGACGATCGGCGGGCGCTTCGGCAGCACGACGGTGGGCAGCGG
The DNA here is from genome assembly GCA_913778205.1 of uncultured Curtobacterium sp. Classification (GTDB taxonomy): domain Bacteria; phylum Actinomycetota; class Actinomycetes; order Actinomycetales; family Microbacteriaceae; genus Curtobacterium. Next base: position 73,798 of record CAJYUW010000039.1, on the reverse strand, counting down.
CGTCGTCTCGTCGGTCGGTGCGGCTTCGAGGTTCATCGCGCGGTTGCGGCGGGCACGCAGTCGGGCGATCGTCTGGCGGGAGAACGCGATGGGTCCCGTCGTGTTCGCGGACGCGGACGCGGGGGACGCCGGGACCTCGCCGGTCTGCGACATCATCGGTCGGACCGCCTGCGGCACGCTCTCGCCGGTGAGGCTGTCCTCGACGAGCACCTGGATCTCTCGGTCGGGGTTCGACGCCATCGTGTCGAGCGCGGAGTCGCGGGCGATCGCGACGAGGTCCACCGGCCCGAGCTCGAGCGGCTTCGACTCGTCGATCCGTGCGAGCTGCAGGAGGTCCTGCACGAGGAGCCCCATGCGCTGGGCCTCCTTCTCGATGCGCTCCATCGCCTGGGCGACGTCCTCTTCCTTCCGGAGCGCGCCCATGCGGTACAGCTCGGCGTAGCCCCGGAGCGAGACGAGCGGGGTGCGGAGCTCGTGCGAGGCGTCACCGACGAACCGACGCATCTGGTCGATCGTGCGCTCGCGGTCCTCGAACGCGCTGTCGATCCGTTCGAGCATGGAGTTGAGGGACCGGTTGAGGCGTCCGACCTCGGTGTTCGGGGTGTCGGCCTCGAGCCGCTGGTTGAAGTCACCGGCGGCGAACCGTGCCGCGGTGTCCTCGACGTCGCGCAGGGGGTCGAAGGTGGCCGTCACGAGGAGCCGGGTCAGCATCGCGCCGAGCAGGATCACCGAGATGCCGAAGAACAGGAAGATCACCGTGAACCGGAAGATCGTCTGGTCGTTGTCGGCGCTCGAGACCGCGACGAGCACGTAGCCGGTCTCGGTGGTGCCGTCCGCCCGGTTCTGCAGCGCCGCGGGGATGACCTGGGCGCGCCACTCGTGGTCGTGCGAGCTGTCGTAGAGCGAGAACCGCTGGGTGCTCTGCGACGCCTGCGCGAAGTCGAGCATCCGGATGTCCGGCCGGCTGGTGTTCTTCGTCTGGCAGATCTGGTCGCCGTCGGCGTTGTACGCGGCGACGTAGGCACGCTGCGACAGCACGATCGAGAGCTCGCAGTACTGCTTGCCGTCGCTGATGTTCTGACCCTCGAGCTGCTCGGTCGTCTGCTTGACGGTGTCGTCGAGCTGCGTGAGGAGGTACGTGGACAACACGGTCATCGTGCCGAGTCCGGCGACGAGCAGGCCGAGCGCCACCAACAGCACGGTGATCCCCGTGATCTTGGTGCGGAGGGAGATACCGTCCCACCAGCGACTCATCCGCGTGTGCATGTTGTCCCAACCATAGACAGCGGCCGCCCGGTGAAACCGGACGGCCGCCGTGAAGAACCCGCCGTGTCGACGGACCCGCTAGGAGGCCTTGGCCGCCTTGAGCATGTACCCGAAGCCGCGCTTGGTCTGGATGACCGGCTCGGCCGAGTACTGGTCGAGCTTGCGACGGAGGTAGGAGATGTACGACTCGACGATGCCCGCGTCGCCGTTGAAGTCGTACTCCCACACGTGGTCGAGGATCTGCGCCTTGGAGAGCACCCGGTTCGGGTTGAGCATGAGGTAGCGGAGCAGCTTGAACTCGGTCGGCGACAGCTCGATCTGCGCGTCGCCGATCGTGACCTCGTGGGTGTCCTGGTCCATCGTGAGCTCACCCGCGCGGATGATGGCGTCCTCTTCGTCGTTCATCGTGCGACGCAGGATCGCCTTGATGCGTGCGACGATCTCGTCGAGCGAGAACGGCTTGGTGACGTAGTCGTCGCCGCCGACGGTCAGCCCGGTGATCTTGTCCTCGGTGTCGTCCTTGGCCGTGAGGAACAGGATCGGCGACGTGTAGCCCGAGGAGCGGAGGCGCTTGGTCACGCCGAAGCCGTTCATGTCGGGGAGCATGACGTCGAGGATGATGAGGTCGGGCTCCTCCTCGAGCACGGCGGAGATGGCCTGTGCGCCGTTGCCCACCGCACGCACGGCGAAACCGGCGAAGCGCAGGGAGGTCGTCAGCAGGTCGCGGATGTTCGGCTCGTCATCGACGATCAGGATCTTGGGGCCATCGCTCATGCGCCCATCTTCTGACCGTTCCTTGTGGCTTTCCTGTGAGCGGTGCGTGCGTGAGCACGGGGCGGCCTGGAGGCGCGGGGAGGCCTGGAACCGAGCCTCCCGGCCGCCTCCCGGTCGCCTGACGCAACGGCTCCGCGCCGGAGCCGACCCGCACCGGCGCCGCTCCGCACCGGCGCCGCTCCGCACCGGCGCCGCTCCGCGCCGCCGCGTCTACGCGGCAGCGGCCACCTGGTCGGCGTCGAGGATCGTGTACGAGTACCCCTGCTCCGCGAGGAACCGCTGCCGGTTCTGCGCGAAGTCCTGGTCGACCGTGTCCCGCGTGACGAGCGTGTAGAACGACGCCGGCAGGCCGTCCTTGTTCGGGCGGAGGAGCCGGCCGAGCCGCTGCGCCTCCTCCTGTCGGGAGCCGAACGACCCGGACACCTGGATCGCGACCGTGGCGTCGGGCAGGTCGACCGAGAAGTTGGCGACCTTCGACACGACCAGGACATCGATCTCGCCGGTGCGGAACGCCTGGAACAGCCGCTCGCGCTCGTCGACCGGCGTCGCGCCCGTGATCTCGGCGGCGTCCAGCGACTCGGCCAGGGCGTCGAGCTGGTCGATGTACTGCCCGATGACGAGGATCTGCTCGCCGCGGTGCTTCTCGATGAGCTCGCGCACCACCGGGGTCTTCGCGGGCGTCGTCGCCGCGAGTCGGTAGCGCTCGTCGTCGCCGGACGCCGCGTACTCGAGGCGGTCGCCGTGCGGCAGGTCGATGCGGACCTCGTAGCAGGACGCGGGGGAGATGTAGCCCTGGGCCTCGATCTCCTTCCACGGGGCGTCGTAGCGCTTCGGCCCGATCAGGGAGAACACGTCGCCCTCGCGGCCGTCCTCGCGCACCAGGGTCGCGGTGAGGCCGAGGCGGCGCCGCGCCTGCAGGTCCGCGGTGAGCTTGAACACGGGGGCCGGCAGCAGGTGGACCTCGTCGTAGACGATGAGCCCCCAGTCGAGCGCGTCGAGCAGGGACAGGTGCGTGTACTCGCCCTTCCGCCGCGCGGTGAGGATCTGGTAGGTGGCGATCGTGACCGGGCGGATCTCCTTCACGGAGCCCGAGTACTCGCCGATCTCGTCCTCGGTCAGGGTCGTCCGCCGCAGCAGCTCGTCCCGCCACTGCCGGGCCGAGACCGTGTTCGTGACGAGGATCAGCGTCGTCGCCTTGACGGTCGCCATCGCTCCCGCGCCGACGAGGGTCTTGCCGGCACCGCACGGCAGCACGACGACCCCGGACCCCTGCGCGAAGAAGGTGTCGACGGCCTGCTCCTGGTACGGCCGGAGGTGCCAGTCGGCGGTCTCGAGGTCGATCGCGTGCGGCTGTCCCGGGGTGTAGCCCGCGAGGTCCTCGGCCGGCCAGCCGAGCTTCACGAGCTCCTGCTTGACCTGGCCCCGTGCCCACGGCTGCAGTGCGATCTCGTTCGCGGACCGCTGGTCGCCGAGCAGCGGCTTGATGCGCTTCGACCGCGTGACCTCCGCCAGGACCGTCGGGTCCGTCGCCGTCAGGAGGAGCACCGGCTGTCGTTCGAGCTCCTCCGCCGGGGAGTTCGCGACGGCGGGTGCGTCGGGACGTTCCTCGCGCCGGATGACGAGTCGGCCGTACCGCGACACGGTGTCCCGGACGTCGACCGTCACGCTCTGCGGCACGGGGAACTTCGCGAACCGCTCGAGCGTGTCGATCATGGACTCGGCGTCGTGCCCGGCGGCGCGGGCGTTCCACAGGCCGAGACGGGTGATCCGGTAGGTGTGCACGTGCTCCGGCGCGCGCTCGAGCTCCGCGAAGACCGCGAGCTCGTGGCGCGCGTCCTCGGCGTCGGGGTGCGCCACCTCGAGCAACACCGTGCGGTCGCTCTGCACGATCAGCGGTCCGTTCATGACGGATGAGCCTAGGCGTTCCGCCTGCGCGCGGCCCGGGCTGTGGATCAGGCGTCGCTCTCCACAGCGACGACGAGGGAGAGCGGGAGGGTGCGCTCGACGTCCGCACCGGTGTCCTTGCCGCGGACGCGTCCGGCCGCCACGGAGGTCGGCACGATCGAGAACGGACGCTCCGAGCCGTCCGGCATGCGCACCGTGAGGGTGATCGGTGTCCGGCCGCGCACCGCGAGGTCGATCTGCCGCCCGAGCCACTCCTGCTCCGGCTCGCCGTCCGCGCGCTCGGTCGTCAGCCGCAGGCGCTGCACGAGGGCGCGGGCCGCCGCGTGCGGGTCACGGGTCGCTGCGCGGCGGACGGGAGGCGCGGCCTCCACCGTCGCCTGGGCTGCGGTCGTCAGCACGGCCGGGTACCGCGCGTCGCGCAGCGCCGCGTGCACGGCCGGCGCCGGGTACCGGGTGGTCAGCGTGGTGAGGTCGGTGCGGTCCCAGGACATCTGGCGCAGCTCGGCGTCGACGCCGATGAGGTCGAGCTGGTCGGCGGTCCCCCTGACCACCGAACCGACCCCGCCGACCCCGAGGTCGACGACGATGCTGCCGTCCCGTTCAGCGACCTGGTCCACGAGGTAGGCGAGGGGCTGCGGCACCCCGGTCACCGACAGCCGTTCGAGGAGCGCGAGCACCGCATCCCGACCGAGGCCGGAGCGGACGGCGCGTCCGAGCGACTCCTCGGAGACCCGGTACCGCGCGGCGAGGCCGGGCGCCTCGAGCGTGGCGACGGCGCGGAGTTCGGCGTCGTCGGCCGGAGCGAGCGGGCCCGGTGCGATGACGGTGAGGTCGTGCTGCAGGTAGACGCCGGGGACGGTGTCCGGGAGGTCTGCCGCGGCCCGGTCGGTGGCGTCCGCGGCGCCCCCGAGCAGTGCGGCCCCCGTCGTGGTGAGGGCACCGTCGACCGCGAGTCCGAGCGCGGACCCGGTGCCGGCGACGGTCAGGAGCTCGGCGTCCAGCCAGCGTGCGCCGGCCGGGTACGCCCACCGTCCGACCGCGACGAGGTCGTGCCAGTCGGCACCGGCGAGCCCGAGGACCTCGCGCACGGCGGGGTCGAGCGCGTCCCGCCACGCGGTCGTGACCGTGGTCCACCGGTCCGGCCAGGACGCGGTCAGCCAGGCGTCCCCGGCCCGGGTGACGTGCCACGTCCCGGCGTCGAGCGCCGCCAGTCCCGTGCGGCGGAGGAGCGCGAGCCGGTCCGGGACGACGTCCGGGTCGACGGCGAGCCGCTCGCCGAGCGTCCGCGCGAGCGGGGCGCCGATCCCGCCCTTGACCAGCTCGCGGACCTCGCCGGCCCGGACGGCACGGAGCAGTTCGGCGAGCACCGTCATGGTCGTGAAGGCGTGCTCGGCGCCGGTCGCCCGTGCCGTGTCGTCGTCGACGGGGGCAGCGGGGCGGACGGGTGCCGTGCCTCCCGGCCGGTCAGCGCCGTCCACCAGGTCGGGGTGGGCGGCCAGGCGGGCGGACACCGCGTCGTCGACGCCGCCGCCCGCGTCGGCCAGGCCGAGCGCGATCGCCGGCCCGAGCGCGTCCGTCGGTCCGGCCGCGTCCGGACCGGCGCCGTCGCGCAGTGCGAGGAGGGCGGCGCGGGGCAGGTGCTCGATCGCCGCGTCGACCGCGTCGTCGGCGCGGAGCGCCTCGGCCAGGTCGAAGAAGTCCGCGGCGTGCTGCGGGCCGCTCTCGGCGAGCACCGCCGCCGGCAGGCGTCGGGCGACGACGAGCCGCTCGAGCGCGTCGTCGGGCATCGCCCGGAGCCGGGCCGCGAGGTCGGCGGTGGTCGTCATCGTCCGTCCGCTCGTCGCCGGTGCCCGGTCCTCAGCGAGAGGTCCGGTTCTCGCGGGCCCGACGGGTCCAGACGACGCCGAGGAGGACGAACAGCAGGACCATGCCGATGGGGAAGCCGTACAGCGGGATCGCCAGGACGACCGGCCACGGCATCGTGCCGGTGGCGTCCGGGGCCGTCAGCCACACGATGATCATGGCGACGAAGCACAGCAGGCCGAAGACGATGATGCCGCCGACCATGAACGCGAGCACGCGTTCGGTACGATTGAACGTCACCGGGGGCTGCGCGGATCCGCGAGGGTTCCCGGCGGGACGGGTCGGCTTGGCCATCGACCCAGGATATCCGACGCACCACGGCCGTTCCACGACCACGAGGAGTCCACGCATGCCCACCGGCAAGGTCAAGTTCTACGACGACCAGAAGGGGTTCGGGTTCATCACCGGCGACGACGGTGACCAGGTCTTCCTGCACGCGTCCTCGCTGCCGGACGGCGTCACCACGGTGAAGGCCGGCTCGCGACTCGAGTACGGCGTGGTCCAGGGCAAGAAGGGGTCGCAGGCGCTGTCCGTGCGACTCCTCGACCCGCAGCCCTCGCTCGCGAAGATGTCCCGCCGCTCGGCCGACGACATGGCCGTGATCGTCGAGGACCTCGTGAAGGAGCTCGACCGCATCAGCGGTGACCTCCGCCACGGTCGCTACCCGAAGAACGGCGAACGCCTCGCCGCGATCCTCCGCCACGTCGCGGACCAGTTGGACGCCTGATGCCCACGCACGAGTACGAGCGCCTGGCGCGCACCGCACTGCTCGAGGTCACGCCGGACGCGACCGTCGGGGGCTTCGTCGACGCGGTGGACGAGGGCGACGACGTCGTCTCGCTGCGCTTCGCGAACCGCATGCCCGGCTACCCCGGCTGGCGCTGGACGGTGTCGGTCGCGAGGATCGGCGACGACGAGCCGACCGTGCTCGAGGTCGAGCTCATGCCCGGCGACGGCTCGCTCGTCGCGCCCGAGTGGGTCCCGTGGTCCGAGCGCCTCGCGGAGTACCGCGCCGCCCAGGAGGGCGAGGACGGCGCCGACGACGACGCGGACGACGACGACGATGACGAGGATGCCGACGACGAGGACGCCGACTACGACGACCCGGACGACGACGAGTCCGACGACGACGAGTCCGATGACGACGACGACTTCGACGCGGACGAGGACGACCTGAGCGAGTCGGACGACGACGACATCGACGGCGTCGACGTCGACGAGCTCGACGACGCACCGGACGCCGACGACGAGGACGACTCGGAGCCGGAGCCGGAGCCGGAGCCCGTCGCGCCGCCCCGCGCACGGCGACGACGCGCGCAGCGCGTCCGCCCCGTCGACCCGGATGACGACCTCGAGGTCGACCGTCTCGACGCGAGCGAGGTCGATCCGGACCACCACCGGTCCTGACGGGACGAGCGTCGTCCGCGACGCGACCGGCAACGGACGGGAGGCGCGGTGCCGGCTGGCACCGCGCCTCCCTCGCGGGCTCGGTCGGCGCGCCCCGCGCAACGCTTCGCGCTGCCGCTGAGCGGGGCGCGCCCGTCCGTTGCCGGTCGCCTGTCAGCGCGACAACTCGCCCACCACGAAGTCGATCGCCCGGACCAACTGGGCGACGTCGTCCGGCTCGATCGCCGTGAAGGTCGCGATGCGGAGCTGGTTGCGGCCGAGCTTCCGGTACGGCTCGGTGTCGACGATGCCGTTCGCGCGCAGCGTCGCCGCCACGGCCCCGGCGTCGATCGCGTCGTCGAGGTCGATCGTGGCGACGACCTGCGACCGGTGCGCGGGGTCGGTGACGAACGGGGTGGCGTAGTCCACCGACTCCGCCCAGTCGTAGATCGTGCCGGAGGACTGCTTCGTCCGCGCGTCGGCCCAGGCGATGCCACCGGACTCGTTGATCCAGCGGACCTGGTCGTCGAGGAGCAGGAGCGTCGCGAGCGCCGGGGTGTTGAGGGTCTGGTCGAGCCGGGAGTTGTCGACCGCGTTCTTGAGCGACAGGAACTCCGGGACGTACCGGTCGCTCGCCGCGATCCGCTCGACGCGCTCGATCGCGGCCGGGGAGAACAGTGCGAGCCACAGCCCGCCGTCCGAGGCGAAGTTCTTCTGCGGGGCGAAGTAGTAGACGTCGGTCGCGGACACGTCGAACGCGGCGCCACCGGCAGCGCTCGTGGCGTCCACCACGGTGAGCGCGCCGGCGTCGCCCTCGGCGCGGACGACCGGGGCCATGACGCCGGTCGAGGTCTCGTTGTGCGGGTAGGCGTAGACGTCGACGCCCGCGACGGGCTCGAGCGTCGAGCGGGAGCCGCCGGGTGCCTCGAGGACGTGCGGGGCCTCGAGCCACGGGGCGGCCGCGGCCTTCGCGAACTTCGAGCCGAACTCGCCGAAGGAGAGGTTCTCCGCCCGGCGCTCGATCAGCCCGAAGGCCGCGGCGTCCCAGAACGCGGTCGAACCGCCGTTGCCGAGGACGACCTCGTAGCCGTCGGGCACCTGGAAGAGGTCGGCGATGCCCTGCCGGACGCTGTGCACGAGGTCCTTGACGGGCTTCTGCCGGTGGGAGGTGCCGAGGATCGTCGCCCCGCGCGTCACGAGGGACTCGAGCTGCGCGCCACGGATCTTGGACGGACCGCACCCGAAGCGTCCGTCGGTCGGGAGGAGGTCGGCGGGGATGACGATGTCTGCCATGGACCGATCCTACCGGCGCGGTATCCCAGGCCATTCCTTGCACCTTGCAAGTGTTGGTCCTACCGTGTCACCGCGAACAAGTAGGGTGGGCGCGCCGGACCCGAGACTGGAGAGGTGGACCGTGACCGATCTCGTCGACACCACGGAGATGTACCTGCGCACGATCCTCGACCTCGAGGAAGAGGCGATCGTCCCGCTGCGCGCGCGCATCTCGGAACGGCTCGGGCACTCCGGTCCCACGGTGTCGCAGACGATCGCCCGCATGGAGCGTGACGGCCTCGTCGTCGTGTCCGGTGACCGTCACCTCGAACTCACGACCGAGGGCCGCTCCCGTGCGACCCACGTCATGCGCAAGCACCGTCTCGCCGAGCGGCTGCTCGCCGACGTCATCGGCCTGGACTGGGCGTTCGTCCACGACGAGGCCTGCCGGTGGGAGCACGTGATGAGCGAGCAGGTGGAGGTCCGACTGCTCGAGATGCTCGGCAACCCGACCGAGTCGCCGTACGGCAACCCGATCCCCGGTCTGGCCGAGATCGGCGGGCCCGCGGCGGCGGGGTTCCTGGACGGCGTGCAGAACATCGTCGCCGCGACCGAGGGCACCGACGCCGTCGTGCGGGGCACGGTCCGACGCCTCGGCGAACCGGTGCAGTTCGAGCCCGAACTCCTCCACCAGCTCCGGACGGCCGGGGTCATGCCGGGTCGGGTCGCGAGCGTGCAACGTGCGGGGGCCTACGTGGCGGTGCGTGTCGACGGCGAGGACTCCGGCATCGAGCTGCCCGGCGAGGTCGCGCAGCACGTGTACATCGAGCGCGGCGAGGACTGACGAGCCGCCCCCTTTACCGATTCGTTACACAACGGCGGTTTCATCTCGACAAGGTAACGACGGGCACGTACACTCGACGAGTCCCCGGGCCGACACCGAACCCGGGAACCCGTGGCAGGACGTCTCGAACCCGTCTCCTGCCTCGATCGGAGACGATGACGAACGGATGGGGTTCCACGATCCACGGGCAGACGAGTCCCCAGCTCGCCGCGGTGCCCCGGTCGTGGTGACGAGACGCCGGAGATCCCACCCTTGACGCTGAACGGTTCCGCCGCGGACGACCAGACCGCGAACCCGACGAACACCGCCGACGCCCCCATCGCCCCCGTTCCCCCCGCCTCCGTGGCCCGGCGTGCCGCCCGCGCCGCGGCCCCGCAGTCGGTCAAGACCGCGCCCCTCGCCGGCGGTCGCCGTGCCGCGCAGGCCGCCGAGCGTGCCGAGCGCGCGAAGGCCAGCGCCTCGGCCCGCAAGCGCCGCTTCCTCGCGCCGCTCGTGCTGACTGTCGCCGCCGGCATGTTCGGCACCATGGCGGTCCCGGCAGCGTTCGCGTCGACGCAGCAGCCGGCGGACGCCCAGGCCGCGGCCCAGCGCCAACTCCGCACCGCGGGCGAGCAGAACTTCTCCGTCTCGGACGCCGTCGCCCTCGCCGGCACCAGCCGCGACGGGTACGGCGCGACCGCGCAGTCCACACTCGACGCCGAGGCCGCCCGGAAGGCCGAGGCCCAGGCCGCCGCCGCAGCCGCGAAGCGGGCCGCGGCGACCGAGAAGGCCCGGGCCGCGACCGCCTCGCAGTACGCCTCGTACTCGGGCCCGAGCGCCGCCGACTACGTCGCGACCTCGACGGCCGAGAACACCCCCTTCTCGCTGCCCGCCGTCGTGGCGACCGCGAAGCAGTACATCGGCACCCCGTACGTGTTCGGCGGCGCCGACCCGTCCGGCTTCGACTGCTCGGGCTACGTCATGTTCGTCTACGCGCAGTACGGCATCAACCTCGCCCACTCCGTCCCGCTGCAGGACCAGGCCGGCACCACGATCCCCGAGTCCGAGGCACAGCCCGGCGACGTCGTCATCTTCAACAACGAGGCGCACGACGGGTTCTACATGGGCAACGGCATGATCATGGACGCCCCGAAGCCCGGTGGCTCCGTGTCGATCCGCCCGATCTGGACGAGCGACTACCACATCGTCCGCTTCGGGATCTGACCCGGACACCTCCTCCGGCCGACGCGCACGCGTCGAACCCGTGAACATCGCCGGAACCGGCCCGCGCACCCTCGTGCGGGGCCGGTTTCCGACGTATCCTGGCGCTGCACCGGCCCTTCGGCTGCGAGCAGGGAGACCTCATGTCAGCGTTCCGCACGACCCGCACCATGGGTCGGCGCGCGCACGTCGACACATGGTCGACCACCGCCTGCGTGCACGAGCACGCCCCGTCATGACGAGAGCACTGCCCATCCGGGTGGTGCTCTTCGTGGTTCCGGGGCCGTGCGCGCGAGCGACGGTCACCTGCGCGACGCCCTGGTCCGGCGCACCCGCACCGCCTGGAAGCCGTCCAGGCACGTCGGAAGGGAACCCATGCGCACTCTCGTCCTCAACGCCGGTTACGAGCCCCTCGCGGTGATCTCGTTCCGACGGGCCCTCGTGCTGGTCATGAACCAGAAGGCCGCCATCGTCGCCGCCGACCTCGACCACCCGGTGACCGGGTCGACGTCGACCTACGACCGTCCGTCCGTCATCATCCTCACCCGGTACGTGCGCATCCCGCGCTCCAGACTCGTGCCCGTCTCCCGCCGAGGCGTCCTCCGCCGCGACGGCAACCGCTGCGCCTACTGCGACCGGCACGCCACCACGATCGACCACGTCCAGCCGAAGTCCCGCGGCGGGCAGGACTCGTGGGAGAACCTCGTCGCGTGCTGCCTCGCGTGCAACAACACCAAGGGGGACCGCACCCCGCAGGAGATGGGCTGGCGCCTCCGCTTCCGCCCGAAGGCGCCGCACGGTGCGTCCTGGGTGGTGCGGGGCATCGAGCGTCCGCAGGCGGACTGGGACGAGTACCTGGTCGCCGCGTAGCGGCGCTGCGGTCGCAGCAGACGGACGGGAGGCGCGGTGCCAGCTGGCACCGCGCCTCCCGTCCAACACCTGGTGGCGCCCGCTAGAGTGGTCCAGCCAGCCTCTGTAGCTCAATGGAAGAGCAGTTCCGTCCTAAGGAAACGGTTGGGGGTTCGAGTCCCTCCAGGGGCACCATCTCGTCGGTGAGCGCTATCAGCTGCTCGATCGCGGCCAGTCGACGGTCGTCGCGGAAGTGCCGCATGCCGGTGCTCGCCCGGAACTCGTCGTTCGCCTGCCCGGCGCGGTACCGCCCGGTCGACGATCCGCCCGCGAGCGGGCTGTAGACGAGCGTCCCCATGCCGTACCGCTGGGCGACGGGCAGGACCTCGCGCTCGATCTCCCGATCGAGGATCGAGTAGTTCGGCTGCTCGGTGCGGAACCGCTCGAACCCGCGACGCTCGGACACCCACTGCGCCTCGACGATCTCGGAGCCGCGCATCGACGAGCTGCCGATGGCGCGGACCTCGCCCTGTCGGACGAGGTCGGTGAGCGCCGACAGGGTCTCGTCGATGTCGGTCGCCGGGTCGGGGCGGTGCAGCTGGTAGAGGGCGATGTAGTCGGTGCGGAGGTTCCGGAGCGACCGCTCGACGGCCTCCACGATCCACCGGCGCGAGGCTCCTCGGTGGCTGACGTCGTCGTCCACCGGGCCGTGGAACTTCGTGGCGAGCACGACCTGGTCGCGGCGTCCGGCGTCCGACGCGCTGCCCGGGTACTTCGTCGACCGCCTCGGGCACGTGGTGCGCGAGCTCCTCGACGCGGCGATCGCCACGGGTGAGGTCCGCACCGACGTCGACGCGGTGGAGCTCCTGCAGGCGATCGGCGACCTCAGCCACCGGGCTCCTGCCGCCGACGGGACCCCGAACCCGATGGTGCGGGTCCTGCTCGACGGGCTCCGCGTCCGCCGCGGCTGAGGGAGCGCGCAGCAAGGGCTGGCCCACCCGGCGGCGGCCCTGGTCTGGCGCGATGGGGAACAACGGACGACGCCGCGGGGGCGCGATCGGACTCGTCGTGCTGGTCGGGTACCTGGTGCTGCGCTTCGGGCTGCTCGCGTACCGCGAGCACCAGGAGGGGATGAGCACCGAGGGCATCGTCCTGAGCCTCCTCGGGTTCGCTGCACTCGCGTTCGTGATCGTCGAGGTCGTCAACCTCGCGTACCACGCGCACACGCGGCGTCGTGAGCAGGCCCTCGCCGCCCGGCACCCGGGCGCCCACCTCGTCCCGGTGCGCGTCAGCCGTGACCTCGGCAAGCAGATCGACCGGGCGGCGGGCGCCCTCGGCCTGCCCCGTGAGTCGGGGCCCCGACGCGGCTACGGGACGCTCGTCGCCGACGGGAACGGCATCGGTCTCTACTCCGGCGGATCGACCCCCACGCTCCTGATCGGCATCCCCCGAGCCGCGATCGTGTCCGTCGAGAGCGGTGACGCCAAGGCGGTCGGCCGGTACGCCTTCGGCCGTGTGGACGCGATCCGGGTCCTCGCCGGCGACCCGGGCGCGCCGGTGTGGGTCGACGTGCCCGCCTACCGTGTCGTGTTCGGGTTCCCGAAGCACCTGCACGGTGAGGAGCTCGACCAGCGGGTCCGGAAGGTCGCGTCGGCGGCCGGCGTCGCGGTCGTGACCCTGCCGTCGGTGCGCTGACTGCGCGGCGCCCCGCGCCCGACGCGACCACGTGCGGGCGGGAGGCCCGTGTCGGCCTCGCCACGGGCCTCCCGTCCGACCCGTGACCCGCGGTCGCGGCGACCGGCCGTGCCGTCCGAGCGGAGTGGACGCGAGCACTGTCACCCGAACGGGGGTATCGCCAGGTTCCGGTCGCGACCTTGTAGGTTGTTCAGGAACGCGGACCAACCACCCGTGTTCAGTCCTCAGCACGACGGCGAAGCCGTGCACACCCGAGGGGGGCCAGGGATGGATCGGAACGACTCCGCGACCACGCACCGCGCGCGGTCCGTCGTGAGCGCCGGACGCCCGGGGCCCGTCCCCGCCGACGGAGGTGACGCCTTCCGGTAGCCCGTCCGCGCGCAGCTCGACGCGCACACGTGACTCCGGGACCGCCCCACCAGCGGTCTCGTCGGATCCCGGCACCAACCACCCCGGGATGGATCAGCGGCGGAGGGATCCGTCGGAGGAAGAGGCACAATGCCATCCACAGCAACACGCTTCGCGCTGCGCGCGGGCGCCACGGCCACCGTGGCCGCGGTCATCATCGGCGGTGCGGCGCTCCCCGCGAACGCCGCCGCATCGGACGCCACCCAGGCCGAGGGGCGGCTGCTCGCGGGCAGCGGCGTCGTCGACCTCGACACGGTCGCGGCGCTCGCGGGATCGTACGGCGCGACCGCGCCCGGCGGTGCCCCTGCCGGCGGGTCGAACCCGCTCGACCTGACGCTGCTCAACTCGATCGGCGTCACCGCGCCGAACGGCATCCAGCTCCTCGGTGCGAACGGCCTCGTCGACGTCGGCGTCGCCGGGCAGTACTCCTCCACGTCCACCACCGGAGCCGTCGCGGCCGCCGGAGCGGTGTCCGGCGACGGTGCGATCCAGGTCGGCGAGCCGGGCAGCGACGGCGCGAGCGTCGACCTCACGCCGCTGCTCGACGGCGTCGACCTCGACGGCGTCGTCAGCGAGGCATCGGTCGACCTCGGTGCGCTCTCCGCCCGGGCCGAGGCGACCCGCACCTTCGCCGGCGCGGACGTCACCACCGACTACCAGGTGGCCAGCGCGGACGTGTCCGTGGTGAGCCCGGCGGTCGCCGCCCTCGTCGGGCAGCTGAACGGAGCGCTCGACGCGTCGAGCACCACCCTCGAGACCGCCCTGAGCGCCGACGGCGTGAGCGCCGGCCTGACCGGTGCGGTCGTCGACGACCTCGCGACGGCGCTGGACATCGTCCCCGACATCACCGTCGGCGACACCACCGCCACCGTCACGGCGAACGTCGACCTCGGGCAGGCGGTCTCCTCGGTCACCGAGGCGCCGATCACCTCCGGCGCGGTCACGATCGACCTGTCGACCGGCACGATCTCGATCGACCTGGCCGACCTCTACACGCTCAACGAGCTCGCGCCGAACACGCAGCTGCTCGCCAGCGACACCGTCAACGCCCAGATCGAGGCCTCGATCGCCGACATCCTGACGAACCGGGTGCCGACGCTCCTGGGTGACGCCGTCCAGGACGCGCTCGACGCCGCCACCGTGACCGTGGACGTCAGCACCGACGCGACCGTCCTAATCGCGACCGGCGGGCTCGACATCTCCGTCGACGCCACCCTCGGCGAGCTGCTGGGCACCTCGACGACCGAGCCCGACGTCACCATCGCCGGGACCGGGGCGCTCGAGCTCCTCGACACGCTCGGCCTGACCGCCGGTCTCGAGGGCGTCGTCGACACGGCGCTCCTGCCCGCGCTGACCACCGCGGTCGGCGGCATCGTGACCGACGAGTTCCTCGCGGACACCACCGCGACGCTCGTGGCCGCGCTCGAGGACGTCGTCACGGCGCTCGACCCGCTGCTCGACGGCCTCGACCAGCTCGTCGCGATCACGATCAACTCGCAGACCGCCCCGGCGTTCAGCGACCCCGACGGTGACGCCACCGGTGCCACCACGGTCCGCGCCGTCCGCATCGAGCTGCTCCCCGCGGTCGACGCCGCGACGGTGGACATCGCCACCGCGACCGTCCAGGCCGACGCCTACGCCGGGATCGTCATCACCGACCCCGAGGACGGCACCGAGACCACGGTCCCGACCGCGGACGACACCACCGACGTGCCGGTCTCCGGCACGGCGGAGCCCGGCTCCGACGTCGACGTCGTCCTCGACGGCGACGAGGACGGCACGCAGTCCACGGTCACCGACGAGGACGGCACGTGGACCGTGACGTTCCCCGACGTCGCCGTGGGCGACCACGAGGCCGTCGCGGTCGAGACCGTCGGCACCCTCGTGAGCGACCCCGACTCGGTGACCTTCGTGCTCGCCGCGGCCCCGGTCGACCCGACCGACCCGACCGACCCCACCGACCCGGCGACCCCGGGGACCCCCGGTGGCACGGGCGGTGACGGCCCCGGTGCCGGCGCCGGTCAGGGTGGCAACGGCGGTGGCGGCGCGCTCGCCTACACCGGTGCCGAGCTCCTGCCGATCATGCTGATCGCCGGGCTCCTCCTCGCCGCCGGTGGCGGCACGCTCGTCGCACGACGCCTGCGCCGCACCGCGTAGTCGACGTCCGACCCGCGGGGGCGCCGGTCAGGGAAGCCGGTGCCCCCGTCCCCCCGGGAGGCGGCGTGTTCGGGTCGCCGCGTCCCACGCCGGTGCGGTGGTGATCGGGTCACCACCGCACCGGCATCGCCGTCCGACCGACGAGGAGCACCGTGCACGACCACGACACCCACCCACTCGACCGCCACGTCGGTCCGCCGCACGTCGAGCGGTTCCGCCTGACGCACGCCCCCGCGGAGACCCTCTCCGTCGTGTGCACATGCGCGATCGGCGTCGACCACGACAACACCATCCGCCCGGCCCGGACGACACCTGTCCGTTGAGGGCCGGTCGGGGGGATACTGGGCTCGTGCGTGAACTCCAAGCCCAGATCGCGGCGGACCTCGACGTCCAGCCCACCATCGACCCGCAGCAGGAGATCGACCGCCGGGTCGGGTTCCTGCGCGACTACCTGCTGACCACCGGCGCGAAGGGCTACCTCCTCGCGATCAGTGGCGGGCAGGACTCCACCCTCGCCGGCAAGCTCACGCAGCTCGCCGTCGAGTCCCTCCGTGCCGACGGCCACGACGCCACCTTCACCACCGTGCGCATGCCCTACCGCGTGCAGGCCGACGAGGACGACGCCCAGCTCGCCCTGCAGTTCATCGGTGCCGAGCCCGGCATCACGGTGAACATCGAGCACGGTGTCGACGGCGTCGTGCAGGACACCACGGCCTCGGGCGTCGAGCTGAGCGACTTCGTCAAGGGCAACGTCAAGGCGCGGATGCGCATGGTCGCCCAGTACGCGGTCGCCGGGCAGCGCGGGCTCCTCGTCGTGGGCACCGACCACGCGGCCGAGGCCGTCACCGGGTTCTTCACCAAGTACGGCGACGGCGGCGTGGACCTCACCCCGCTGACCGGGCTGACGAAGAGCCAGGGCCGCCAGGTACTCGAACACCTCGGCGCTCCGGCACGGCTGTACGAGAAGGCCCCCACCGCGGACCTGCTCGACGACCTGCCCGGGCAGACCGACGAGGCGAACCTCGGGCTCACCTACGCCGAGATCGACGCCTACCTGCAGGGGCACGACGTCCCGGACGAGGTCGCCGAGGCGATCGAGTCGCGGTACCGGGCGACGGCGCACAAGCGCGCCGTGCCGGCGACCCCCTTCGACGACTGGTGGCGTGCCACCGTCGACGCGCGGTAGACGCGACCACCGACGGACGGGAGGCACGGTGCGGGACGGCACCGTGCCTCCCGTCCGTCGTCGCGGCCGGCGAGCACCGCGGCACGCTCCGCGTCGCCACCGAGCGGGCCGCGCCGTCCGTCGGTGCAGCCCGCTAGGGTGATCGCGTCAGAACAACACATGCGGAATCCCGGTACGGCACGTGCCGGACGGTTCCGGAGGGGGAGTCATGGAAGTCCTGTTCGCACTCGGAGCGGTCCCGCTGATCATCGTCGGCGTCATCGTCCTCGCGGTGGTCGCGCTCGTCTACGCCAAGCTCGTCTACCGCAACGCTGGTGCAGACGAAGCGCTCATCATCACCGGCAAGCGGTCGCGCAAGGTCAAGAACGCCGACGGCACCGAGACGGTCGAGTCCGGCATCAAGGTCGTGCTCGGCGCCGGGGTGCTCGTGCGGCCGTTCTTCGAGCGGGTCGCGAAGCTGTCGCTGAGCTCGCGGGCGATCGACATCAACGTCAACGCCCAGGACTCCCGGGGCGTCACGATCGACGTCGAGGCGGTGGCGCTCGTCAAGGTCGGCGAGACCGACGCCTCCATCCGGGCTGCCGCACAGCGGTTCCTCGGGCAGGAGAAGAAGATCGACGACTTCGCGCGCGAGGTCCTGTCGGGGTCGCTCCGCGCGTCGATCGGTGCGACCGACGTCTCCACGATCATCCGCAACCGCGACCAGCTCACGGTCGCGGTGCTCGACGTCGCGAAGGACGCCCTGCACAGCCAGGGACTCGACGTCGACTCGTTCGAGATCAAGGGCATCTCGGACCGCAACGAGTACATCAGCGACCTCGGCCGTGCCGAGCGGGCCCGTGTCCGCCTCGAGGCAGAGAACGCCGAGGCCCAGGCCGACCGCGAAGCGCGCGAGGCCCGGGCGCGTGCCGACCAGGCCATCGCCGAGGCCGAGAACGCCCTCGCGATCCGACGTGCGGCGCTCCAGCTCGACGCGGACCGAGCCTCTGCCGAGGCCGCTGCGGCCGGGCCGCTCGCCCACGCGCGTGCGGCGCAGGGCGTCGTGGAGCAGGAGCAGCTCACCGCGCAGAAGCGGGCCGAGCTCCGACGCGCGGAACTCGAGTCCGAGGTCACGGCCGTGGCCGAGGCGAACGCCCGCAAGACGCGGCTCGAGGCCGAGGCCGCGGCCGGTGCCCAGGTCGAGACGGCTCGTGCGCAGGCCGAGGCGCGACGCATCTCCGCCGAGGCGGTCGCCGCCGAGGCGCAGGCCGAGGCCGAGGCGCGCAAGCTCGCGGCGGACGCCTCCCGTGCCGAGGGCGAGGCCGCCGCCGACGCGATCCGTGCCAAGGGTCAGGCCGAGGCGGACGCGACCAAGGCGCAAGCCGACGCGCTCGCCCAGCACTCCGAGGCGGTCCTCCGGGTCAAGGCCATCGAGACGCTGCCGAGCATCGCCCGCGAGCTCGCGGCACCCATGGGCAACATCGACAAGCTCACCGTGGTCTCCTCGGACGGCGCGGGATCGCTCTCCAAGAGCGTGGTGAGCCAGTTCAGCGAGGTCGACGCGCTCCTCGGCACCACCGCCGGGTTCACGCTGAGCGACATCGTGAAGAGCACCACCACGGGGCACGCGGCCGCGCGAGCCGTCGCCCGCGAACAGGAGGCGGTGGACGCCGAACCGGCGTAGCCGTCCGGCGGGTGGGCGCGGCGGAGATCAGCCCTCGGCGCGCCCGCCGTCGTGCCGGTCCCCAGACTCCTGGTGGCCCGCGTCGTCGCGCTCCTGCGACAGCCGCTGTTGCCACACCACGCTCCGTGCGGCACCGCCGAGGACGTCGTCGACGCTCCGGTCGGTGGTGGCCGCGAGTGCGCCGCTCAACCCCGCGGTCAGGGTGCCGCCGGCCGCGGCGAGCCGCTCGACGACCTCCTCCTGACGCTCGGTCAGCGGCTCGTCGACGAGGTCGTCGACGGTGTCGCGGATGTTCTGCTCGCTCGCGTCGAGCGAGGTGTCGTCCCCTGCGTGCAGGGCGGCAGCCTCTCCGATGACGACGAGCCCGAGGCGCGCGGCGTCGTCCTCGGGACGGTGGTGTGCGTGCTCTCCGGTCATGGCGTGCACGGTACGCCCGACGACCCGGCGAGTCTGAGCGCCGCGTCCCCCTCGACGCGGCGGGCACGAGCCGTGCTCACGGGGTGCGCGAGCCATGCTCACGCGGTGCGCGAGCCACGCGAGCAGTGCGCTCGAGCCGCCCGGGCGGTGTGCCCGAGCCGCCCGGGCGGTGTGCCCGAGCCGTGCGTACGCGGTGCACGCTCGGGGCGGACGGGTCGCCCGCGCCGCTCCCCGGCGGTCAGCGTGCCCGCGCCGCCCAGCGCCGCAGCACCCAGCGGGCCGCGACGACACCCTCGCGCCGCTGGAACGCTCGGATCGTCGGCATGGCAGGCGGCGCCGGCTGCGCGGCCTTCTCGAGGAACAGCCCGGCGAGCCCGGCGAGGACGGCCTCGGCGGCCGCCCCGTCCAGTCCGGCGAACACGGGGTGCGTCGCCAGGTGGGCGTCGACGTCCTCGCCCCCGCCGCGCACGATGGTGTCGAGCAGGTAGGTGAGCGGGTCGAGCCAGTGCGCGCCGACGCCGGCCCAGGGCCAGTCGACGACCCAGACCGTGCCGTCGTGGTCCACGAGCAGGTTGTCGGCCCGACAGTCGGCGTGGACGAGGTGCTCGCCGTCGACCAGCAGGTGCGCGCCACGGGCCGTCGCCGCGAGCCGGTCCGCCGCGGCGACGACGTCCTCGGGGAGGTCGGGTGCGAGGCCGACGGCGAGCATCCGGTCCCAGGCGGCGAACTCGTCCCGGAGCTCGTCGGCCATGCGTGGGAGGGCGGCGAGGGCTCCGGTCGCGACGGGCAGGGTGTCGAGCGCGTCGAGGACGGCCACGGTGTCGCGGTCGTCGAGGCCGGGGTGTCGCCCGTCGACGTCGGCCAGGACGACGGCGACCCACGCGTCGTCGTCGTGCTCCTCGTCGATCGCGGCGACCAGTCGGGGAGCCTGCACCTCCGGCGGGATCGCGGCCATGACCCGGGCCTCGCGCCGGTGCATCGCGTGGCTGTCGCCGTTCCGGGACCGCGCGACGCTCTTCACGAAGGCGCGCCGACCGTCGGCCGTGGTGACCCGGTCGGCGCTGCCGGGGGACCAGCCGGAGGCCTGGGACGCGGCCCGCACCACCGGCCCGCCGAGGGCGTCCGCGATCCGTGCCCGGAGCCCCGTCGGCAACTCGTCCCAGCTCGTCCGCCCCATCCGGTGACCCTACCTGAGAGGTCGTACACCGAAAGTGCACGATGGCAAACATGCATTGCAAGCAAAGATGCCACTGCTGTAAAGTTGCGGAGTCGGCAAGTTTGAGAGTTGGGAACTCGATGTCCACTGCCACCGCACCCGTCGAGGTGCAGCGCGCGCGACCGGCGTCACCGGCGATCGCGCCGGCGAAGCCGATCATGTCGCACCGCCAGATCCTCCTCGTCATCTACGGCCTGATGGCGGGCATGTTCCTGTCCTCGCTCGACCAGACGATCGTCGGCACGGCGATCCGCACGATCGGCGACGACCTGCACGGCCTCGACCAGCAGGCCTGGGTCACGACCGCGTACCTCATCGCCTCGACGATCACGACCCCGATCTACGGCAAGCTGTCCGACGTCTTCGGCCGCCGCCCGCTCTACATCTTCGGCATCGCGGTGTTCATCGTCGGGTCGCTGTTGTCCACGCTGTCGACGTCGATGATCATGCTGGCCGCCTTCCGCGCGGTGCAGGGCATCGGTGCGGGTGCGCTCATGTCGCTGCCGCTCGCGATCATGGGTGACATCCTCGCCCCGCGCGAGCGCGCGAAGTACCAGGGGTACTTCCTCGCGGTGTTCGGCATCTCCTCCGTGATCGGTCCGCTGATCGGCGGTCTGTTCTCCGGCGCCGACCAGATCCTCTGGATCACCGGGTGGCGCTGGGTCTTCCTCGTGAACGTCCCGATCGGCATCGGCGCCCTCATCATGGTCATCGCGTTCCTGCACCTGCCGAAGTTCGGTGACGCCAAGGCCAAGCCGCGCATCGACTGGTGGGGCGCGACCTCGGTCATCGTGACGCTCGTGCCGCTGCTGCTCGTCGCAGAGCAGGGCCGCACGTGGGGCTGGGGCTCCACGGCCGCCATCGCCTGCTACGTGGTCGGTGCGCTCGGGCTCGTCGCTTTCCTCGTCATCGAGTCGCTCATGGGGGACGACGCGATCATCCCGCTGGGGCTCTTCCGGTCGGGGACGTTCTCGATGGCGACCGGCCTGGGCTTCCTCGTCGGGTTCGCGATGTTCGGCGCGATGCTCACCATCCCGCTGTACCTCCAGATCGTGACCGGCCTCACCCCGACCGAGTCCGGCTTCGCGACCCTGCCGATGATCGGCGGGCTCATGATCGCGTCGATCGCGTCCGGTCAGATCGTCGCCCGGACCGGCCGGTACCGGATCTTCCCGGTCATCGGGACCGCGCTCGTGTCGCTCGGCTACATCGTGCTGACGTTCATGACGATCGACAAGCCGCTCTGGTTCCTGATGATCGGCATGTTCCTCATCGGGCTCGGACTCGGCCAGCTCATGCAGAGCATCACCCTGGCGTCGCAGAACTCGGTGCAGCCGCGCGACATGGGCGTTGCGACCTCGTCGGCGACGTTCTTCCGCCAGATCGGCGGCACGCTCGGCACGGCGGTCCTGCTGTCGGTGCTGTTCTCGATCATGCCGACGAACATCCTCCACGCCACGGCGGACCGGTCGAACCTGTCGTCCGCGCTCGACGCCGCGCTGGACCCGACCGTCGCCTCGGCGAGGGCCAACCAGGGCGTGATGGACCAGATCTGGAAGCCGATCGTCGAACCGGTGCAGCAGAACGTGCAGCAGCAGCTCGACAGCGCTGCGGCCGAGGCCGAGCGTGCCGCGGGTGCCGCGGTGACGAAGCAGGTGACGGCAGCCGTCCAGCAGCAGGTCGCCTCCGGCGCCGTGCCGGCAGCCGCAGCACAGACGGTGATCGACCAGCAGATCGCCGCCGCCACGCCGGCCGCAGAGCAGCAGGCCCTCACCGCCGTCGCGGAGAAGGCGCACGCCAGCGTGCAGGACGGCACCGTCTCCGTCGACTGGGCGGACGCCTCGCAGCGCTCGTACTGGGTCGGCCAACTCACCCCGAAGCTGTCGAGCACGATCGAGGACCAGGCGTCGTCGAGCAGCTCGAGCAGCAGCTCGGAGACGAGCGACACGTCGTACCTCAACGGCGCGGACCCGGCGCTGACGCGACCGTTCATGTCCGGGTTCAACGCCTCGGCCGTGACCGTCTACTGGGTCGGGTTCGCCGTGATCCTGCTCGCGTTCGTGCTCAGCTGGTTCTTCAAGGCGCCGCCGCTCCGGAAGAGCTCCGCACTGCAGGAGCAGGCCGACACCGCGGGATCCGCCGACGACCTCGGGGCGCAGGCGGTCCGCGCCGCCGACACCACGGGCTCGCCCACGGCACCGGCCACCGGGTCGATCAGTGTCCAGCGCGACCGTTCGGACGCCTGACCCGACCGGAGCCGTCCGCACCACCGCGGACGGCTCCGGACCGAGCGCCGCCGAGTGCGGCCTCCGTGAGCGGAAGAAGCAGCAGACCCGAGCCGCCATCCACGGCGCGGCGCTCGACCTCGTCACCGCACGCGGGCTGAGCGGCGTCACCGTCGAGGAGATCTGCACCGCCGCGGGCGTCTCGACGCGGACCTTCTTCAACTACTTCCCGTCGAAGGGCGACGCCGCGCTCGGACTCGGCCCGTCGACCGTCCCGGAGGACGCCCGGGCGGCGTTCCTCGCCGGGACGGACTCGCTCGTCGCGGACTGCTGCGACCTCGTCGCGCGGACGGTCGTGCTCCCCGAGGACCGCCGGGGCATGCAGCGGCTCGTCCGGGCGCGGCCGGAGGGGGTCCCGACCGTGCTGAAGCGGATGACGGAGACGCGCACCCGGGTCGCCGAGGTGGCGGCCGAGCGGGCCGACGCGGACACCGCGCGGACGGCGGTGACCCTCGTCATGGCTGCGGTGGTCGAGGCGACGCACCGCTGGGCACCGGCGACGCGTCCCGAGCTCGCCGCGCGCCTCCGCGACGTGGTGACGGAGATGGGGCGGCTGGCCGCCCGGTGAGGTGGACGGTGGACGGACGGGAGGCACGGTGCGCGTCCGACGCGCACCGTGCCTCCCGTCCGTCCGTTGCGCCTCGAGCGGGGCGCGCGTCGCGCCCAGAGCGGGTGCGGGCGCAGCGTCCCTACCGGGTGCGGGCGCCGCGTCCGGCGACGCGGGTGTAGATGAACAACACGATGACGGCACCGATGATCGACCCGATGATGCCGGCGGGCTGGAAGAACCCGCCGTTGGCGTCGTGGTTGAAGATCAGGTAGCCGAGGAAACCGCCGACGAACGACCCGACGATCCCGAGGACGATGGTCATCAGGATGCCGATGTCCTGCTTGCCGGGGATGAGCAGGCGCGCGACGGCGCCGGCGATGAGTCCGATGACGATCAGACTGATGATGAGACCGAGCACGGTGTGCCTCCTTGTGGGGTCGGCCTGCTCGGCGGGCACCGAGCACGACCAGCACCAGACACAACGCCCCGCTTGCTCGGCACGCTCCCAGGAACGGCCCGGGACGTCGGTCAGACCAGGCCGGCGGCCTCCAGCTCGCCCCGCAGCTCGGCGTCGGACGGCTCCACGAAGTGCTTGCCGTCCGGGAGCACGACGACGGGGATGTTCTTCCGGCCGCTGATCGCCTCGGCGCGGTCCGCGGCGGACAGGTCCGCCTCGACGTCCACGTAGTCGTAGTCGATCCCGAGTCCGTCGAGCAGCGCTTTGCTGCGCCGGCAGTCGCGGCACCAGTCCGCGCCGAACATGGTCACCTTGTCGAAGGTCGTCTCAGCCATGCGGGGTACGACGCTCGACGCCCGCCGTGCATTCCCGGACACCCACGGGATCGGACGGAGCACGATCGGTCCATGAGCCTTCCCCTCGACGCGGTCCACCCGCACCACCGCCACGGCTGGTGGTGGAAGACGCTGCTGTCCGGCTTCCTGCTGTGGGTCGTCACGATCGTCGTCACCGTGCTGACGCAGAACACGAACCTCGTCCCGACGATCATCCTGCTCGGCAGCTTCCTCGTCCCGTTCACCGTCGTGCTCTTCGTCATCGAGCGGGTGACCGGCACGATCAGCACGATGCAGCTCGTCACGGCGTTCTTCGTCGGTGGCATCCTCGGTGTGCTCGGCGCGTCGCTGCTCGAGGCGAACCTCCGGCAGGACGCCCTCCTCTCCGTCGTGGTCGGGTTCGTCGAGGAGTTCGTCAAGGGGGTCCTGCTCGTGGTCGTCGCCTGGCGCGTCCGACCGAAGACCGCGCGGCAGGGGGCACTCCTCGGCGCCACCGTGGGAGCGGGGTTCGCCGCGTTCGAGTCGGCCGGGTACGCCTTCAACGCGGCGATCACGGCGCGCGGCATCGACCTGGTGTCGCTGCTGCAGACCGAGGTCGTCCGGGCGGTCCTGTCCCCGGTGGGCCACGTGCTCTGGACCGCGATCCTCGGAGCCGTGCTCTTCGGAGCGGCCAGGGGCGGCGTCAGGCTCCGCTGGTCGTGGGCGATCGTCGCGGCGTACGTCGGGGTGTCGCTCCTGCACGGGTTGTGGGACAGCGACTCGACCGTCGCGACGCTCCTCGCCTTCGTCTTCACCGGCACACCCCTCTCGGCCGCGCAGGGACCGTCGGTGCCGGCTGCCGTGGCGACCCTGTCGACGACGCTGTACGTCGTGGGGCTCGCCGTCGTCACCGCGATCGGCGTCGCCGTCCTGGTGAGCGTGCTCGTCCGCCACCGCCGCGAGGACCGCGCCCGCGCCCGCGCCCGCGCCCTCGCCGGAGCCGACGTCGGAGCTGGAGCCGGCGCCGGAGTCGTGCCGGGCCGGTGGTCGACCGACCCACGACCGCCGTGGCTGCGCGACGCCGAGGCCGTCGGCCCGTCGGACTGGGAGCGCACCCCGCCGCCGCACGCCCACTGAGCGCCCGCGCACCGGCACCGGACGGACGACCACGCGCCCTACGATGTCCCCATGCCGCAGCGACCCGATCCCGACCGGGCCGTGTGGGTCTCCGCCGCGGTCCGACGCTTCGCCGCCGCCACGAACCTCCTCGTCGCCGGCCGGCGGTTCCGCACCGTCGGCGGCCAACACGAGGACGCCGCTGCGCTGCACGCGCTGCTCACCGGTCTCGGCGCCCGTGCTGCCGCCGACCGGGAACCCGTCGACCACCTGTGGTGCCTCGGGGACCCGTCCGAGACCACGCCCGCGATCGAACGCGAGGCCGACCGGCCCCGCGGCGCACCCCTCGTCGTGGTGGACGCCGGGCGGTACCTGCCCGCGGTGGACGAGGACGCGTTCGGGCCCGTCGCACCGGTGCGCCCGGGCGTGCTCGGGGTCCCCGCGCTGTCGGACGACGTCTTCCTCGTCTCGACCGGTCGCGACCCCGAGACCGACCCGGCCGCCGCGGCGCGGATCCGCTGGGTCCGTCGGTGGATGCCGGTGTCCCGGGAGGTCGCCGCCGGCCTCGGCGACGGCGGGCTCCTCCGTGGCACGCGGGTGGCCGTCGCGATGGTGCTCGAACCGAAGACCGCCGTGCTCGCGCTGCTGCTCCGGGACGCCGGTGCCGAGGTCGTCGTATACGCCCACGCCGACGAGACCGACGACGCCGTGGCGGACGTCCTGCGCGCCGCCGGACTCGCGGTCTTCGCCCGTGCGGGCGTCTCCCTGCCCGAGCAGCGCGCCCTCGCGCTCGCGATGCTCGACACCGCGCCGCAGATCCTCCTCGACGACGGCTCGCACGTCATCCGGCTGCTGCACCAGGACCGGCCGGACCTCCTGCCGGTGATGCTCGGCGCCGCGGAGGAGACGACCAGCGGGCTCCGGCCGCTCCGGGTCATGGCCGACCGGGGCGCGCTCGGCATCCCGGTCGTGGCCGTGAACGACGCCCGCACCAAGACCTTCTTCGACAACCGGCACGGCACCGGCCAGTCCACGGTGTTCGCGACGCTCGACCTGGTCGAGCGGCTCCCGTCGGACGCGCACCGGGTCCGTCCGGGAGGCACGGCGGTCGTCGCCGGGTTCGGTCCGGTCGGCGAGGGGGTCGCGACGGTCCTCCGGGCCCTCGGCTTCGTCGTCGTGGTCGCCGAGACCGACCCGGTCCGGGCGCTCCAGGCCGCCTTCGCCGGCCACGTGGTCCTGCCGCTCGGCGACGCCGTGCGGGACGCCGACCTCGTCGTCAGCGCCACCGGGGTCCGCGACACCGTCTCGCTCGCGGTCCTCCGCGCGACGGCCGCCGGGGCGGTCGTGTCCGTCGCGGGCGGGGTGGAGCAGGAGGTCGCGGTGGACGACGCCCTCGCCGCCGGGGCCGTCGCGGCGTCCGAGGGGCCCGACGTCGAGCGGTTCACGTTCCCCGACGGCCACCACGTCGTCGTGCTCGACCGCGGCGGCTGCATCAACGTCACGGCCGCCGAGGGCAACCCCGTGGAGATCATGGACCTCTCGTTCGCCGCGCAGCTGGGGGCGGTCCGGATGCTGCTCGAGCGCGGGGACGAGCTCGACCGGGCGGTCGTGCCGATCGACCCCGAGGTGGACGACGCGACCGCCCGCGCGGCGCTCGCCGCGTTCGGGACCCGGCCCGTGCCTCCCGGCCGGATCGGCGAGCACCCGGCGGACCGCGAGCCCGACGTCCGGACGCACCGGTTCGGGGACCCGTCGTGAGCGTCGTCGTCCACGCGGCACGCGTCGTCGTGCCGATGACCGCACCGCCGATCGCGGACGGCGCGGTCGCGGTGCGCGACGGCCGCATCCTGCACGTCGGCGACCGCTCGTGGGTCGTCGACCAGCTCGCGGCCGCGGGCCTGCCGTTCACCGAGCGGCGCTGGCCCGGTGCTCTGCTCCCCGGACTCGTGAACGCGCACACGCACCTGCAGTACACCGGCATGGCCGGTGTCGGTCGGCGGCAGTACGACGGTTTCGAGGACTGGGCCGCCGCGTTCAACGTCGAGTACGCGCAGCCGCACGACTGGCGTGCCGAGGCCGCGGACGGGGCACGCGCCTCGCTCGTCGCCGGCGTGACGAGCATCGCCGACGTCGTCACCGACATCGAGGCGGCGACCGCGCTCGAGGACCTCGGGCTCGGCGGCATCGCCTACTGGGAGGTGATGGACTGGGAGAACGCGGCCTGGCAGGAGCGCGGACGCGACCAGGTGCTCGACGAGCTCGCCCGCATCCCCACCTCGCCCGGCGCCGGCCTCTCGCCGCACGCGCCGTACTCGCTCGACGTCGCGCCGCTCCTCGAACTGCCCGACATCGTCCGGCAGCGCGGACTCCGCCTGCACCTGCACCTCGGCGAGGCCGCGTTCGAGGGCGAGCGGACCGCGATCGAGCCGGTCCCCGGACTCGACGGCGTGGTGGGCGTGGGGCACGGCGCGGACTGGCACCTCGCGAACGTGCCCTCGTTCCGCGCCATGCGCGCCCTCGGGTTCGGCGCGAGCGCGACCTCCTTCGTCGACCGACTCGGCGTGCTCGGCCCGGACTGCCACGTCGCGCACGGCGTCTACACGACCGCGGCCGACCGGGCGCTCCTCCGGGCCCGCGGGACCGCGGTCGCGCTCTGCCCACGGTCGAACGCGGTCATCGGGCTCGACCCGCCACCGGTCGCGGACTACCTCCGGGAGGGCAGCCCGATCGCGATCGGCACGGACTCGCTGTCCTCGTCGCCGTCCCTCGACCTCATGGCCGACGTGACCGCGCTGCACCGGATCGCCCGCGCCCAGGGCTACCGCGGGCACGACCTGCACGAACGACTCCTCGCCGCGGCGACCCTCGGCGGCGCGCACGCCATGGGACTCGCGGTCGGCCCGGACCGCATCGGCCACCTCGCGGTCGGCGCGCGTGCGGACCTGGCGGTGTTCGACGTCGACGCGCGGACCGTGCCCGACGCGCTCGCCGAACTCGTGGAGGACGGTGCCGGCCGGGCCGTCGCCACGGTCGTCCGCGGGCAGGTCCGGGTGCTCGACGGGGCCGAGGTCGCGCCCCGGGGGACGGTGCCCGCGTCCGCCGTCCGACCCGCCCCGACCCACGGGGTGACGCGCCCACCACACGACGGGGGAGACCCGTCGCCCGCACCGATGGAGGAACCCGCATGACCGACACCGCACCCCGACCCGGCACGGCCGCCCGACGCACCGTGACGGGGGAGCTCATCGAGTGGCTCGACGTCCCGAAGCGGGCCGCCGCGCTCGGCATGGAGCCGCACCCCGAGGGCGGCTGGTACGTCCGCACCTGGACGTCCCCCGCGACCGTCCGGACGCCGGCCGGCGAGCGACCCGCGGCGACGCTCATCCACTTCCTCCTGCCGCCCGGCGAGGCCTCGGCCTGGCACCGGGTGACGAACGACGAGATCTGGATGTGGCACGGCCCGGACACCGTCGACCTCCAGCTCGGCGGCGACGGCGACGAACCGGTGCCCGGCGCGACGATCACGCTCGGACCCGACGCCGGACGGCACCGGGTGAACGACGCGCAGGCGTTCGTGCGCGGTGGCGTGTGGCAGCGGACGATCCCGCAGGACGGCGAGGTGCTGCTCAGCTGCCTCGTGTCGCCGGGCTTCTCGTTCGACGACTTCACGCTGGCGGAGTAGCGCGCGCCGGGGACGCCCCCGCGGCCACCGCGCCGGGGTCGCCCCAGCGACCACCGCGCCAGGGTCACCCCGCGACCACCGTGCCGGGGTCGCGCTCGCGCGCCGACCCCCGTCCGTGACGGTGAGCGTCCCTCTGGCTCGCGCTGGTGTACCAGTACCGCGTACGATCGACCCGCCCCCACCCCCGAAGAGCGAAGGCCCGCCAGTGACCCGTTCCCTCCGTCTCACCCTCGCCGTCGCCACCGCCGCGGTCGCCGCCCTCGCCCTGAGCGCGTGCTCGACCGGCAGCGGGAGCGCCTCGGGGACCGTCACGGACGGCAAGCTCACGATCGCGACCGGCCAGCCGGCGTACTCGCCGTGGGTCGAGGACAACAAGCCGAGCTCGGGCAAGGGGTTCGAGGCCGCCGTCGCCTACGCGGTCGCGAAGGAGATGGGCTACGCGAAGTCCGACGTCGTCTGGAAGCGCAGCACGTTCGACAGCGCCATCGCCCCCGGCCAGAAGGACTGGGACCTGAACATCCAGCAGTTCTCCATCGACGCCAAGCGCAAGAAGGCCGTCGACATGTCGACCGCGTACTACACGACCACCCAGGCCGTCGTCACGACGAAGTCGTCCAAGGCCGCCGGTGACACGACGATCAGTGCCCTCAAGCAGGACGCGATCGGGGTCGCGACGGGCTCGACGAGCATCCAGAGCGTGAAGGACGTCCTCGGCGTCACCCCGCAGGTGTTCAACTCGAACGACGACGCGGTGCTGGCCCTGAAGTCCGGGCAGATCGACGCCATCGTCACCGACCTCCCGACCGCGTTCTACATGTCCGGCGCGCAGCTCGACGGCAAGGGCGTGGTGTCCGCCCAGTTCCCCGCCGACGGCTCCGGCGATCAGTTCGGGTTCGTGCTGCCGAAGGGCTCCGCGCTCACGAGCAAGGTCGACAAGGCGCTCGCCGCGCTCGAGGCCGACGGCACGCTGCAGGGCCTGCAGACGAAGTGGCTCTCCTCGGAGACCGGCACCCCGGTCCTGAAGTAGCGCGCGTGACCGTCCCCGGAGGCGCCGGCACCCCGGTGGCCGCACCCGCGCCGAGCCAGGTGGAGCTCGAGCGTCGGCTGTACCGACGGCAGCGCGGACACCGCTCGATCGTCGTGTCGGTGGTCTCGACCCTCGTGGTGGCCGCGGTCGTGTACTTCGGCGTCGTCAACACCCCCGGGTGGGCTGCTGTCCAGCAGTCGTTCTTCGATCCGCAGACAGCCGTCGACTCGTTCCCCGCGATCCTCGCCGGCCTGTGGCTCAACATCCGGATCCTGTTCTTCAGCGCCATCGGCGTCGCGGTGTTCGGCACGCTCCTCGCCGTTGTGCGGGGGCTGCGCAGCCCGGTGTTCTTCCCGCTGCGGATGCTCGCGACCGGCTACACCGATCTCTTCCGCGGCCTGCCCCTCATCATCGTGCTGTACCTCGTCGGGTACGGGATCCCGGGGCTCGGCGTCTTCCCGCGCCTGCCCGCCGAGTTCTGGGGCACCATCGCGATCGTCCTGACCTACTCGTCGTACATCGCCGAGGTGCTCCGCGCCGGCATGGAGGCGGTCCACCCGTCCCAGCGGCTCGCCGCTCGCTCGCTCGGCCTCTCGCACGCGAAGACCCTGCGCCTCGTCGTGCTGCCGCAGGCGATCCGCAAGGTCACGCCCGCACTCATGAACGACTTCGTGTCCATGCAGAAGGACGTCGGCCTCGTGTCGATCCTCGGCGCGGTGGACGCGGTCCGGTCGGCGCAGATCGCGCAGGCCGAGAGCTACAACTTCACGCCCTACTTCGTCGCGGGACTGCTCTTCGTGGTCATCAGCCTGCCGCTGATCCGCGTCACCGACGCGATCGCGCGGCGACAGCAGCGACGCGAACAGATCGGAGGCACGGTGTGAGCGAAGGCAACGAGGCGGGCGCGGGTCGTGCCTCCCGTCCGGTCGACGGCCAGGAGGCACGGCGCGAGCCGCCGACGTCGGCTCCCGTCCTGGAACTGCGCGGCCTGCGCAAGGCCTTCGGCGAACACGAGGTCCTGCGCGGCATCGACCTGACCGTGCACCGGCACGAGGTGATCTGCGTCATCGGGGCGTCCGGTTCCGGCAAGTCGACGCTGCTCAAGACGGTGAACCTCCTCGAGGGCATCGACGACGGCGAGGTCCTGCTGCAGGGCACCGACATCGCGGACCCGCGGATCGACGTCGACGCCACCCGTGCGCGGATCGGTGTCGTGTTCCAGCAGTTCAACCTGTTCCCGCACATGAGCGTGCTCGCCAACGTCACGCTCGCTTCGCGGCGGGTGCACGGCGTCGACCGGGCGACGGCGGAGACCACCGCGCGGCGGTTGCTCGAGCGTGTCGGCCTGGGGGAGTTCGCCGGTGCGTACCCGGACCGCCTCTCCGGTGGGCAGCAGCAGCGGGTCGCGATCGTCCGGGCGATCGCGACCGACCCCGAGCTGCTCCTGCTCGACGAGGTGACGAGCGCGCTCGACCCGATGCTCGTCGGCGAGGTGCTCGACCTCGTCACGGAGCTCAAGCGACAGGGCTCCACGATCCTGATGACCACGCACGAGATGCACTTCGCCCGGAACGTGGCGGACCGGATCGTGTTCCTGCACCGGGGCGAGGTCGTCGAGCAGGGCGCCCCCGCAGCCGTGCTCGACCACCCGCAGCACCCCGCGCTCGTCGAGTTCCTCGCCCGCGTGCACGCCTGACGCGTCCGGACCCGGCGCCGACGGACGCTGCACAACCGAAGTCGTCCCGAACCACGGGAATGCATGGTTCGGGACGACTTCGGTTGTGCGGGACGCGGAGCGGCGCGGGCGCGACCTGCCCCGCGCGCTACGGCGTCAGCAGGACCTTCCCGATCAGCTCGCCGTCGGCCATCCGGCGGTGCGCCTCACCGGCCTCGGCGAGCGGCAGCACCGAGTCCACCACCGGGCGCACCCTGCCGTCCTCGACGAACGGCCAGACGTGCTCGCGCACCGCGGCGACGATCGCGGCCTTCTCGTCGAGCGGTCGCGCCCGCAGGGTCGTCGCGCTGATCGTCGCCCGCTTCGCCATCATCGCGCCGAGGTCGAGTTCGCCCCGGGGGCCGCTCGTCGTCGAGATCACGGCGATGTGCCCGTTCGGTGCGAGCGCCGCGAGGTTCGTTCCGAGGTAGTCCGCCCCGACCACGTCGAGCACGACGTCCACGCCGCGTCCGTCGGTGAAGTCGTGGACGGCGGCGACGAAGTCCTCGGAGCGGTGGTCGATCGCGAGGTCGGCGCCGAGGTCCCGGGAGGCCTGGACCTTGCGTGCGCCGCCGCTCGTCGTGATGACGGTCGCGCCGAGGGCCTTCGCCCAGACGACGGCGTGCGACCCCATCCCGCCCGTGCCACCGTGGACGAGGAGGGTCTGGCCCGGCCGGAGCCCGGCGAGCATCCCGACGTTCGAGTACACCGTGCACGCGGCCTCGGGGAGCGCGGCCGCGGACACCAGGTCGAGCGCGTCCGGCACCGGCAGGACCTGCGTGGCTGGAACGGCCACGAGCGACGCGTACCCGCCGCCGGCGAGCAGCGCGCACACGCGGTCGCCGACCGACCACCCGGAGATGTCGGCACCGAGCGCCCGGACGATGCCCGAGACCTCGAGACCGAGGACCGGCGAGGCTCCGGCGGGCGGCGGGTAGTTCCCCGCGACCTGCTGCCGGTCCGCGTTGTTGACGCCGGCGGCGGCGACCTCGACGAGGACCTCGCCGGGCCCGGGCACGGGGTCCGGCAGGTCGCGCAGGGTCAGGGTGCCGTCGTCGTGGGTGATCGCTCGCATGCCGTCGACGGTACGCGCGTGCCCCGGGGCGGTGCTGCTAGCATGTGATATTCTTATTTCGACCGTGCATGGAAGTGAGGACACATGACGACTCCGATCAAGGCCTTCTGGTGGTCTCCCCGTCGGGATCTCCGCACGCTCGCACATGAACTGCGGGACCACGCCCCCGCGTGGTCCCGGCTCGCAGTCGGGCGTGGGCGAGCCTTCACGAACCACGGGGACGAGCTCTCGGAGCTCGTCCTCACCGAAGCCCTCGGTCGGCGCGTCCGCTGGGCGCCCCTCGGTCGCGAGGACGTCGTCGCCATCGGGAGCGCGATCGTGCCCTACCTCACCCGCGGCGGCGTCGGCCGGATCTGGGGGACCGGCCTGCACACGCCGGACGTCCCCGCAGAACGCGCGGCGGCGATCCGCGACCGCGTGCTCGCGATCCGCGGACCGCTGGCGCGAGCGGCGCTCGGGCTGCCGGACTCCACCCAGATCGGCGACCCCGGACTGCTCGTCCGATCGCTGCGTCCCGGTCTGCCCCGTGCACGTCGGCGAGGAACGGTGCTCGTCACGCACTTCACGTCGCACATGACCGCCGGGGAGCGTCGGACGATCTCCGCGATCCGCTCGACCGGGGTGCGACTCCTCCCGGCGACCCTGGCGCCGGCGGACATGCTCGCCGAGCTCGGTGCAGCCGAGCACGTGATGAGCTCCGGCATGCACGGCGTGATCCTCGCACACGCCCTGCGGACGCCCGCGACCCTCGTCTCGCTCAAGTCGCCGGCCGCGACCGAAGCGGCGTTCAAGTACTGCGACTACCACCAGTCCGTCGGCCTCGACGTCCGCCCGACCCCGTGGACCAGCGTGCTGGAGCGCGACGGGCAGTCCGTGGCACGACAGCGCGGTGAGCGGGACCTCGCGATCGCGGACGCCCGGATCGACGCGCTCGTCGACGGGCTCCTCCGGTCTGCCGCACCGCTGCGCAGCGGCCACTGAGCGACGGCGCCGGGCTGTCGGAGCGGCCGGCGAGCCGTGGCCGTGCCGAGCGTCCCCGTGGCGGCCCCGGTGGTGGGGAGGACACGGTGGCGCGATCCCCGCGTCCGACCGCCCCGAGCTCCCGCCGGTACGCTCGGACGCGGCCCGCACCCACGGGGGCGTGCGGCGATCGAAGGGGGGCGCACCACCATGCGCAAGCAGTACCTGACCATCACGACCGCCGTCCTGGCGACAGCACTCCTCGCCGGGTGCTCCGGCACCGGCGACGACACCGCGGGAGCCGCTGGCACGGGGGCGTCCGCGAAGGCGAGTGCGACGCCGACGCAGGCCGCGCCGGCGCAGACCAAGGCCGAGGCGTGCAAGCAGGTGGAGGACGCACTGAAGTCGTTCATCGCGGAGCAGTCGTCGTCGTCGGCCCCCGCCGACCCGAAGGCCCGCGCCGAGCTCGTCGACGACTTCACCGCACGACTCGAGGCAGCCCTGCCGAAGGTCGGCAACGAGCAGGTCAAGGCCGACTTCACGACCTTCACGAAGGCAGCCGAGGGCTACGCGGACGCGTTGCGGAGCACGGGCAGCGCGACGTCGGACGCCGCGAAGCAGTCGGAGACCGAGGTGCAGGACAGCCTCAAGGCGATCTCGACGGACTGTCCCGCGGGCTGAGGCACGACCGGCCGACGGCGAGCAGCCTGCCCCGTCGGCCGGTCCGGGTCAGGCCGCGGGCCGCGGGCCGCGCGGCCGGCCCGGGTCGGGCCGCGGGCCGTGCGGCCGATCCTCGTCGGGCCGCGGGCCGTGCGGCCGGTCCTGGTCACGCCGCAGGCTGTGCGGCGTCGAGCCGCGCGACCTCCTCGGGGCGCAGCTTCACGGTCGCCGCCGTCACGGAGTCGAGGATCGACTGGGGCCGGGAGGCGCCCGGGATCGGCACCACGACGTCGCTCTTCGCCAGCTCCCACGCGAGCGCCACGACCTGCGGGGAGACACCGTGGTCGCGGGCGACGGCGGCGAAGTCCTCGTACGCGGTGCCGAGGTCGGCGGCGTTCGTGATCCCGCCGAGCGGGCTCCACGGCAGGAAGGCGATGCCGAGTTCGTCGCAGAGCTCCAGTTCGGGCTCGCTCGACCGGAAGCGCGGGGAGTACTGGTTCTGCACCGAGACCAGTCGGCCGCCGAGGACCTCGTTCGCCGTGCGGATCTGGTCCGGGTCCGCGTTCGAGATGCCGGCCATGCGGATCACGCCCTCGTCCAGGAGCTCCGCGAGGGCGCCGACCGACTCCGCGTACGGGACGGCCGGGTCGGGGCGGTGGAACTGGTACAGGCCGATCGCCTCGACCCCGAGCCGCGCGGCAGACGCCCGCGCCGCCTCCTTGAGGTACTCGGGGTGGCCGTTCTGCGCCCACGGCCCGGCCTCCGGACGGAGGTGGCCGCCCTTCGTCGCGATGAGGACGTCGTCCGTCGCGCCGCGGAACTCCCGGACGGCCCGGGCGATCAGCGACTCGTTGTGTCCCACCTCGTCGTGGCCGGCGAGGTGGTACGCGTCGGCGGTGTCGATGAGGGTGACCCCGGCCTCGAGCGCGGCGTGGACGGTGGCGACGGACTGACGCTCATCCGGTCGGCCCTCGATCGACATCGGCATGCCGCCGAGGCCGATCGCGCTGACGGACACGTCTCCGATGACTCGTTGCTTCATCGGCCCAGCATGCTCCGCGACGGCGGGCCGGCGCCCAGCGTCACCCGCACGACGACACCGCTTACGGCAACCACAGGCGGGACATCGAGTCCGTGCAACCTCCCTCCGCAGCCTGGGGACATGACCACTCGATCTCCGCTCGCGTCAGCGGGCGCGCTCCCCGGCTCGGCGGTCCGGTCCGGCCTCCTCCGACTCGTCCGAGGTCGCGCGGACACCGCGGCGTGGGAGCGTCCGGCGTTCCTCGGGCTCCTGCTCGCGACCGGTGTCCTCTACGTCGTGGACCTCGCCGTCAACGGGTGGGCGAACGCGTTCTACTCGGCTGCGGTGCAGGCGGGGAGCCAGAGCTGGGAGGCGTTCTTCTACGGCTCCTCCGACGCGGCCAACGCCATCACGGTGGACAAGCCCCCGGCGTTCCTGTGGGTGATCGGGGTCTCGGTGCGGCTGTTCGGCCTGAACTCGTGGTCGATCCTGGTGCCGGAGGCGCTGATGGGGGTCGCGTCTGTGGCGATCCTGTACCGGATCGTCCGTCGTCGGTTCTCCGCCGGGGCGGCGCTCACCGCCGGTGCGGTCCTGGCGACGACGCCCGTGGCGACCCTGATGTTCCGCTACGACAACCCCGATGCGCTGCTCGTGCTCCTCACCGTGGGGGCGATCGCGCTGACGCTCCGCGGCGTCGAGTCCGGGCGGATGCGGTGGGTCGTGTGGGCCGGGGCGCTGGTCGGTCTGGGGTTCCTGACGAAGCAGTTGCAGGCCTTCCTCGTCCTGCCCCCGCTGGTCGGGGTCTACCTCGTCGCCTCGCAGCGTCCGCTGCTGCGGCGCATCGGGCACCTGCTCGCCGCGGCCGTCGCGGTGGTCGTGTCGGCAGGCTGGTGGGTGGCGATCGTGGAGCTCGTCCCGGCGTCGTCGCGCCCCTACGTCGGTGGCTCCCAGACGAACAGCTTCCTCGAGCTCACCTTCGGCTACAACGGCCTGGGCCGGGTCACCGGCGACGAGACCGGCAGCGTCGTGCCGGGCGGGACGACGGGCGCAGGGTCCTGGGGTGCGACCGGCCTGACGCGGCTGTTCGGGTCCGAGTTCGCCACGCAGATCACGTGGCTGCTGCCGACCGCTCTCGTCCTCCTCGTCGTGGCCCTCGTCGCGGTCGGGGTCCGCCGCCGCACGGACCCCCGCCTCGCGACGATCCTCGTGTTCGGTGGTTCGCTGCTCGTCACGGGCCTGGTGTTCAGCTTCATGGGCGGGATCTTCCACCCGTACTACACGGTCGCCCTCGCCCCGTACATCGGTGGCCTCGTCGGCATCGGGGCGGGCCTCCTCCGGCAGCGCCGGACAGTGCTGGCCTGGCGCATCGTGGCTGCTGCCGTCGTCGGGCTCTCGGGCGCCTGGGCCTTCGTGCTCCTGTCCGAGGCATCGTCGTGGCAGCCGTGGATCCGGTGGGTGGTCCTCGCCGCGACGCTCGTCGGCGCGGTGCTCGTGCTCCTGCCGCCGGGGCCTCGGCTCCTGTCCGGTGTGACGGTCGCGGCCGTGCTCGTCGCGGCGCTGCTCGGACCGGCGGCCTTCTCGGTGCAGACCACGACGGTCGCGCACACCGGTGCCCTGCCGTCGGCCGGTCCACAGGTCAGCGGAGCGGGCCAGGGCGGCCCGGGCGGCGCGGTGGGCCAGGGTCGGCCGGGCGGAGCAGGGAGCCCGGGCGGCCCCGGCGGCCAGGCGAACGGCGGCACCGCAGGGCAGGCGGGCAGCTCTGGTGATCAGGGCGGCCCGACCGATGGCGGGACGTCGGCGGAGGGCAGGCAGGCACCGACCGGGACCGGCGGTGCGACCGGTGGCGCCGGCGGGCCGACCGGTGGCCGCGGCGGAGCGTCGCTCAACGGCGGGTCCACCGACGTCCCCGACGAGGTCGTCGCGGCGCTCTCCGACGATGCCGACACATTCACCTGGGCGGCAGCGACGGTCGGGTCGAACAG
This sequence comes from uncultured Curtobacterium sp., assembly GCA_913778205.1. Lineage (GTDB taxonomy): Bacteria > Actinomycetota > Actinomycetes > Actinomycetales > Microbacteriaceae > Curtobacterium. The sequence goes on along the minus strand of CAJYUW010000039.1, from coordinate 36,854 downwards.
CGCCGCCACCTACCAGCTGGCGACCGGTGACCCGGTGATGGCGATCGGTGGCTACAACGGCACCGACCCCGCGCCGACCCTCGCACGGTTCGAGGCGCTCGTGGCGGCGGGCGAGGTGCACTGGTTCATCGCCGGTTCCGGTGACGGCGGGGGCAGCAGTTCCGGCAGTGACGCGGCGGAGCAGATCACCTCGTGGGTCACCTCGCACTTCGCGGCGACGACCGTCGACGGGGTCACGCTCTACGACCTGACGAGTGCGTCGTGACGGCGACGGACGCGGGGCGGCGTCGGCCCGAGCATCCCGATCAGCCCGAGCAGCCCGATCAGCCCGAGCCGGGACGCTCCGACGGACGACCGGGACCGGACACGACGACCACGACGTCGGCGATCGTGGTCCTCGGCTCCGACTGACCGAGCGGAGCGTGCCCCGCGCGGCGCGCGGTGTACCCGGCGCGACCACGGACGGACGGGAGGCGCGGTGCGGCACCGCCACGGGCCTCCCGTCCGGATCGCGTCGCTGCGGAACGACGCGCCCGTCGTCGCACGACAGCGGACGCGTCGTTCCGCAGCGGACCCGAGCATGCGCCCGGTCCTGCGGCTACCGCCGCGCCCATCCCGGCGCGTGCTCCGGCAGCGGGCCGAACGCCACCCCGCGCGCGTACAGCCCGCGCGCCGGTGGCACGAAGCGGGCGAGGAGCACGGGCAGCAGCGGCGGCCCGTCCGCGAGGCGCCCGTCGAACGCCCGCTCGAACACCACCCGGTGCAGCACCGCCTGTGCCGCCTGCACGACCACGGTCGGCGGCGTCCGGCGACGCTGCACACGAGCGAGGTCCCGATCCAGACCGGCACCGACCCGGCCCGCCGTGAGCGCCGGACCGAGCACCGTCGCCGCCGCCACGGCGTCCTGCACGGCGAGGTTGATGCCGACACCGCCCGCCGGCGACATCGCGTGCGCGGCGTCACCGATGCAGAGCAAGCCGGGCCGCCACCAGCGACGGAGGCGGTCCATCCTGACGTCGAGCACGTGCACGTCGTCCATCGAGGCGATCGCGTCGACGCGGTCGGCGAAGTCCGGGCGCAGGCGGGCGACCCGCGCGCGGAACGCCGCGACGCCCTCGGCGCGGAGCCGCGCGTCGGAGCCCTTCGGCGCGAAGTACGCGACCTGGTGGTACTCCGGCCGGGGGAACGACAGCAGGACGTCGCCGTCCGCGAACGCCGGCACGAGCGCACTCGCCTGGTCGTCCTCGCGTCGGGGCAGTCGGAACCACCAGGTGTCGAACGGCACGGGCGAGGCCACCGGACGGAGCCCCGCGGCGTCGCGGACCGTCGAACCACGGCCGTCGCACGCGACGACCACGTCCGCCCGAAGCTCGGCGCGCTCGCCGCGGCCGTCCCGCGGTGCGAGGTGCACGCCCGTGACGACGCCGTTCTCGACGATCACCCCCGTCGCGGCGGTCCCCGTCGTCATCGTGAAGGACGGCTCGGCGCGCGCCGCGGTGGCGAGCAGGTCGAGGAAATCCCACTGCGGCACCATCGCGACGTGGTCGTACGGCGGGGTGAGGCGTGAGAAGTCGCCGAGCAGCAGGCGGGACCCGTCGGGCATCGGGAGCGAGAGGTCGTCGAGCCGCGACTGCGGGAGCGCGCGGAAGGCGTCGCCGAGGCCGAGCTCGTCGAGCAGCCGGATCGTGGAGGCGTGCACGGTGTCACCGCGGAAGTCGCGGTTGAAGTCGTCGTGCCGCTCGACCGCCTCGACCGCGACACCCGCCCGGGCGAGCAACAGCCCGAGGACCACACCGGCGGGTCCGCCGCCGACCACCGCAGCGGTGGTCCGTCGTGTCGTCACCATGCCGCGGACGCTACGCCCGGCACGCGGATCCCGGCCTGGAGGCGCGGTGCGGGTCCGCGGGCACGCGCGGTTCCGTCAGGCGGCCAGGACGGGCCGCCCGGAGGCGCGGTGTGGGTCCGCGGGCACGCGCGGTTCCGTCAGGCGGTCCCGACGGACGAGGAGGTGGACCCGGCATCGGCGGCCTGCGCGAACACGACCCCGCCGAGGGTGATGCAGGCCACCGCGAGGACGAAGCCCACGGCCGCGATCCACCACGAGGTCCGGCGTCGCAGCCACGCGCCGATCGCGAGGACCACAGTGACGACGCCGACCAGGAACGCGCCGCCGACGGCGATCGCGGCGCCGCCGAGGTAGCGGCCGGGGGAGCAGCCGGCCGCGGCGTCGCACGTCGCGGTCGCCGAGACCACGGCGATGACGCCGACGACCGCGGCGACGACGGTCATCACGGCGCCGAAGACGAGCAGGAGGACCGTCGAGACGCGATCGGCGATCCGGCCTGCCGGGAAGAGTGTCGTGCCGCCCCGCTCCCACGCGGCGGCGCGCTGCTGCTCGGATGGGGACGGGGTGGGGCGCCCACCGGGCACGTTCGACCAGGTCACGGCACCAGTCCTACCGCGGCTCGACGCCGAACGCCCGGGCGAGCTTCTGGATCTTCTGCGCCCGGCCGAGGCGCGGCAGGTCCGACCCGTCACGGATGACGCGCCCGCGGGCCTCGAAGTCGTCGAGGAAGTCCTGCGCCCACGCGACGTCCGTCGGGGTCGGCGAGATGACCTCGTTGATCACCGGGAGCTGCTCGGTGTCGAGGCAGAGCTTGCCCGTCAGGCCGAGCGACACAGCGACCTGCGACTGCTCGCGGAGGATCGCGTGCGCGGAGCCGACGGTGGGGCCGTCGATCGGTCCCGGGAGCCCGCCCACGCGGGAGGCCACGACGAGTCGCGAGCGCGGGTACGCCATCGCGAGCGTGTCCGCGCTCGTGCCGGTGTCCCGCCGGTAGTCGCCGGACCCGAACGCCAGTCGGAACGCGCCCTGCGCCCGCGCGATCGAGGTCGCCTCCTCGATGCCGAGCGCCGACTCGACGAGGGCGATCACCGGGGTCTGTCCGCCGAGCCGGTGCCACGTGTCGGTGACCTGCGCCGGCGACTCGGTCTTCGCGAGCATCACGCCCTGCAACCCCGGGAGGCCGCGGAGCTCCTCGACGTCGTCCGCCCAGAAGTCCGTGGTGACGTCGTTGATGCGCACCCAGGCCTCACCGCCGCCGGCCAGCCACGCCGCGACCGTCGAGCGTGCTCCGGGCTTCGCGGCCGGGTCGACGGCGTCCTCGATGTCGAGGATGATCTGGTCCGCGCGCGACCGCTGGGCCCGGTCGAAGCGGTCGGCGTGGTTGCCGGAGACGAGGAGCCACGACCGGGAGATGTCCGGAGCCACCGCCCGCCGACGGGACGGGTGCGGTGCGGTCGGAGCGGTTCGGTCGTCGATGGCCATGTCCACGTTGGTACCACACCGTGACCTCCACCCCGCGTGTCACGGGCGACGAATCCGGAAACCTCCGGTTCATTGCAGGAGGGTGGGTCCGGTTCCGCCTACAGTGTCGGATGTGTGGCGAGCGGACAGGGTGACCGACGGTGGGGACGACGTGAACGACGACGTCCCCGTCGAGGGCGCCGACGCGCGCCCGCAGGACGACGAGCAGGGGCCCGCCGACCGGCGCGAGCCGGCCGACCGGGGGGACCCCACTGACCGGGGCGAGCCCAGCGAGCCGGACCGCACCCTGCGCCCCGAACTGCAGCTCACGAGCCCGCAGGCGATCAGCCTGGGTGATCCGCGCCTCCAGGCCGGCAACGCCGCCGAGCCGTCGTGGGACGCCTGGCGGAAGCAGCTGACCGGCGTCGGCGGGCCGAGCCCCCTCACCCACTTCTCCGACCACCCGCGTGCGCGCATCGAGCTCTCGACGACGCACCCCGGTGGCCTGGCGCAGTTCATCACCGGGAAGACCACGCTCCTGTCGAGCCTCATCCGCGACGAGGTGGCGCTCCGCGCCGCCCGCATCGCGGCGGCGCACGTCGAGGCGAAGGGCACCGAGCTCGCGACCGTGCGCGGCATCGACGCGGTCGAGCTCGGCATCGGCATGGCCGACTGGCAGCACGGTGACGAGCACTTCCGCGGACCGGTGCTGCTCCGTCCGCTGGCGATCCGTCGACACGGCCGCGACTTCGAGGTCCGTCTCCTCGGGGAGCCGGTCCTCAACCCCGGCCTCGCCGACGCCCTGCACGAGCAGTACGGGGTCATCCTCGACGCACAGTCGTTCGTCGCCCTCGCGCAGCAGGACGGCTCGTTCACCCCGAACCCCGTGATCGACCGGCTCCGTGGCCTCACCGCGCACATCCCCGGCTTCTCGGTGCACGCTCGGCTCGTCGTGTCGACCTTCGCCGAGGTCGCGACCGGGATGGTCGAGGACACCGGCGACCTCTCCCACCCGGTCCTCGACGCGCTCGCCGGCAACCCGAGCGCCAAGTGGCAGGTCGAGCAGTCCTACCGTCCGGTCGAGCAGACCCCCTCGGACGCGCGCAGCCCCGAGACCGACACGCTGCTCCTCGACGCCGACGACGAGCAGGAGAACGTGATCGCCCAGATCGCGGCCGGCAACTCGATCGTCGTGAAGACCCTGCCCGGTACCGGCGGCACGCAGACCATCGTCAACGCGCTCGGCGGGCTCGTCGCGGCGAACAAGCGCGTCCTCGTGGTGAGCCCGCGCCGTGCGACCCTCCGCGGGATCGCCGCCCGCTTCGGCGAGGTGCACCTCCCGGGGGTCGCGGTCACGCCGTCGACCCTCCGCCGCGATGTCGTCCGGGCGATCGCGCGCAACGAGAAGGCGAAGCGCCCCAACCTCCGCGAGGTCGACGACGCCCTGGTCCGGCTCCGCAAGGTGCTCATCGACTACCGCGGTGCCCTGACCCGGGTGGAGCCGTCGTTCGGCGTGTCCGTCCTCGACTGCCTCGTCGAGCTGTCGCGCCTCTCGCTGCTGCCCGTCCCGCCGTCGACCACGGCCCGGCTGTCGCACTCGTCGGTCGCCTCGATGGTCGAGGGGCGGTCGCGCGTCGCCGAGACGATGGTCAGTGCGGCGAACCTCGGTGAGTTCCGGTACGGGCCGGACGATTCGCCCTGGTACGGCGCGAAGTTCGCCACGAGCGACGGCGCGCAGCGGGCGCACAAGACCGCGAAGGACCTCGACGCCGACGGGCTGCCCACGCTCCTCCGCCGCGCGCACGACCTCGTGGCGTCGACGCACATGCGCCAGTTCACGACGATCAACGAGCTCGGGATCTACCTCCGCCTGCTCACCGAGATCCGGGACACCCTCGACCGCTTCCTGCCCGTCGTCTTCGACCGCTCCGTCTCCGAGCTCGTGGCCGCCACCGCCCCCCGTGGCGAGGGTGCGCCGATGTCGTCGACGAACCGCCGGCGCCTGAAGAAGCTCGCGCGCGAGTACGTCCGTCCGGGCGTGCACGTGTCCGACCTGCACGAGGCGCTGACCCGCGTGCAGCAGCAGCGCGTCCTCTGGCAGCGGTACGTCGCGGCCGGGGTGAACCCCGAGGTGCCCACGGGCATCGCGGACGTCCAGGTGCTGTTCTCGAACGTCGTCGAGGACCTCGCCCGTCTCGACGAGCCGCTCGGCCGCACCGCGCGCGAGGACCAGCTCGCGAACCTGCCCGTCGACCAGCTCGTCCCGACGATCGCCCGGCTGGCCGAGGACTCCGACGTCCTGCACAACCTGCAGGAGCGCACCGAGCTCATGCAGACGCTGCGCGACCTGCAGCTCGAGCCGCTCATCACCGACCTCGCGAACCGGCACGTCCCGGACACGCAGGTGCCGGCCGAGCTCGAGCTCGCGTGGTGGCAGTCCGCCCTCGAGTCGATGCTCGAGTCCGACCGGGCGCTGCTCGGCGCCGACACCGACATGCTCGACCGGGTCGAGGCCGACTTCCGGCTCGTCGACGACGCGCACGCGGCCGGCGTCTCCCAGGGCCTCGCGTGGCAGCTCGCCGAGAACTGGAAGGTCGGGCTCGTCGACTGGCCGGACGAGGCTGCGGCGCTGCGCACCCAGCTCAAGGACGGCGCGATCACCTCGCGCCTGCTGCAGGACTCCGCACCGCACCTGTCGCGTGCGATCGCGCCCGTCTGGCTCGCGAGCCCGTACGAGGTGTCGCAGATCGCGGACACGATGCCGTTCGACACGGTGATCCTCGTCGACGCCGGCGCCGTCACGATCGCGGAGACCGTCGGCGCCGTCCGTCGCGCCCGGCAGACCGTCGTGTTCGGCGACCCGGTGACGCAGACGCCCTCGCCGTTCCGCATCGCGGTCGACCCGGACCACCGTGCGCTGCAGGTCGACGAGCAGACCCTCGACGCGTTCCACGCCGACTCCGCGCTCGCGAAGCTCTCGACGCTCCTGCCGACGCTGTCGCTCACCCGCTCGTACCGCGCCGGCGGCGAGGACCTCGCGGAGCTCGTCAACCGCCGCTTCTACGGCGGCAAGATCGAGTCGCTGCCCTGGGCCGGGTCGTTCCTCGGGCACGGGTCGATCGCGCTCGACTACGTCAGCGACGGCAAGGCCGTGCCGGACCCCGACTCCGGTGCGGTGGAGAGCGTCGACGCCGAGGTGGACCGGGTCGTCCGGCTCGTCATGGAGCACGCCCGCACCCGCCCCACCGAGTCGCTCATGGTCATCACGGCGTCCGCGAAGCACGCCGTCCGCGTCGAGCAGGCCGTGCTCACGGCTGCGCAGGGACACAAGGACCTCACCGAGTTCGTCATCGGGGACCGCGCCGAGCCGTTCATCGTCGCCACCCTCGAGCAGTCCGTGGCCCAGAGCCGCGACCGCGTCGTCTTCTCGATCGGCTACGGCCGCACGCCGCACGGCCGGGTGCTCCGCGACTTCGGTCCGCTCGGCAAGCCCGGCGGGGAACGCCTGCTCGCCGTCGCCATGACCCGCGCCCGCCGCTCGATGGTCATCGTCACGTGCTTCCAGCCGTCGGACATCGAGGCCGAGCGGATGGGCCACGGCACGGTCGCGCTCGCGGAGATCCTCGCCGAGGTCCGTGCCCGCACGAGTGCCGAGTACGTGCCGGACGACTCCGACCCGCTGCTCGTTGACCTGGCACGCCGACTCGAGATGCGCGGGATCCCGGTCGCGCTCGGGCACCGCGGCAAGCTCGGGCTCGTCGCGGCGCACGGCGGGGTCTGCGTCACGATCGAGACCGACGCGTCGCTCGTGAAGGGATCGCTGCGCGAGTCGCTCCGACTCCGCCCCGAGGTGCTCCGTCGGCTCGGCTGGCACTACGTGCGCGTGCACGCGTTCCAGCTCTTCTCGGACCCGGACCGCGTCGCGAACACGGTGGCCGCGGTGCTCGGCGTCGACCGCGGCGCCACCCAGGAGATCTCCATCCCCCCGATCCCCGCGCGCCGATGAGCCGGTCCCGGCGCGCGTCCCGCGCCGCCGGTCCGGTGACCTCGGGGACGGACCAGCTGGTGGGGTCGTGGACGCGGGCCGACGACGCGACGCCGGCCGTGCCTCCCGTCCGTCCTCCCGCATCCGCTGACGACGCCGGCGACCAGCCGGGAGGCACGCCCCGCCGCCGCAGGCGCGTCACCACCCAGCCGGTGCCGGGCTACGACCCGGCCGCGCCGTCGGAACCGCCGCGACACCGCGACGGCGAGAACGACGACCGCCTCCGGCGGGACATCCCGCCGCACTGGTGAGCGGTAGCCTGTCCTCCGATGAGTGACACCGTGCGGGAGCGCCCCGACTGGCAGACCTGGCCGAACCTGATCTCGCTGGTCCGCCTCCTGCTCATCCCGGTGTTCGTATGGCTCGTCGTCGTCGGTCACCCGGGGTGGGCACTCGTCGTGCTCGTGGTCATCGGCGTGAGCGACTGGGCGGACGGCTTCGTCGCACGCCGGTTCGACCAGGGCTCGAAGCTCGGCAAGGCCGTCGACCCCGTCGCCGACCGCCTGGCCATCATCGCGATCGTGCTGTCCCTCGTGCTCACCGGACTGCTGCCGCTCTTCGTCGTCATCGTGGTGGTGGGGGTCGACCTCGTGCTCGCGGTGATGTCCTCCGTGCTCTTCCGGGGCAACCCGGACCTCGACGTCACCTGGACGGGCAAGATCCGCTCGGCGCTGCTCTTCGTCGGCCTTCCCGTGCTGCTCTTCTCCGCCGTGCACACCGTCGACGCGAACGCACCGTGGGTCCGGGTCGTGGCGCTCGTGTTCGTGTACCTCGGCACCGCCGGCCACGTCGTCGCCGGGGTGCAGTACGCCGTGGCGATGGTGCGCAAGCGTCGCGCGGTCGGTACCGTCGCGGCCTGAGCGCTGCGCGGCGGGTGCGCCGCGGGGGGCCGGGCGTTTTCGCGCCCTCGGTGCCGTTCATCTGCGCACAACCAAAGTCCGCCCGAACCACGCGCAATGGTGGTTCGGACGGACTTTGGTTGTGCGGCGCGGTGCGGTGCTCCGCGAGCGCGCCGTCAGAGCTTCGTCGTCCCCCCGATGCCCGGGCCCTCGGGGAGGTCGGACGGCGCGACGTGCGCACCGCCACCGGCCGGCAGCGCGCCGCCGTTCCGGGAGCGCAGCAGGTCGCGGATCTCGAGCAGCACCTCGACGTCGGTCGGCGGGACGTCCTGCGGGGTCTGCTCCTCGTTCTTCTTGACCCGGTCGAACGCGACCTTCTTGAGGTGGTTCACCGGCAGGACGAGCGCGAAGTACACGACCGCCGCGACGATGACGAAGTTGATCACTGCGCCGATCACCGCACCGAACTTGAGTGCCGCGGGGTCCTTCCCGGTCGTCGGGATCTCCAGGACGAGGGCGTGGTCGAGCGAGGATGCGTTGAACACCGCACCGATGAGCGGGTTGATGAGCGCGCTGACGATCACGGTGACGATCGCGGTGAACGCCGCACCGATGACGACCGCCACGGCCAGGTCGATCACGTTGCCACGGAGCAGGAACTCCTTGAAGCCCTTCACGCGGGCCTCCTTCCGGTCGGGAGGCCCCCACCGTACCGAGACGGCGGCCCGGAGGTCAGGAGGCGCTGGGCGCGGTCGGCTTCCCCGACCCGGTCTTCGCCGGTGCGCTCGACGACGAGCCGCCGCCCGTCGACGAGCCGCCGCCCGTCGATGATCCGCTGGCCGGCTTCGCCCGCGAGTCCGTCCGGTAGAAGCCACCGCCGTTGAACGTGACGCCCACCGGGGAGAAGACCTTGCGCAGCGCGCCGCCGCAGACGGGGCACTCGGTGAGGGCCGCGTCCGAGAAGGACTGCTTGATGTCGAAGGCGTTGTCGCACTCGGTGCACCGGTACGAGTAGGTGGGCACGCTAGCTCCGGAAGGTGATGATGCGCGACGGCGTGATGATGCCGTCGACGGGTTCGTCGTGGGCCTCGCGCGGGACCTCGTCGAGGTACTCCGCGTCGAAGATCACAGCATAGACGGGCGGGCGGTTCGCCATGGACCCGAGGGTCTTGTCGTAGTACCCGCGACCCCAGCCCATCCGGACCCCGTCGTGCCCGACCGCGGCGGCCGGGGTGAGGATCGCGTCGACGTCGCCGAGCGCGAGCGGTGAGAGCACCTCGCCGACGACCTCGGGCATCCCGGACAGCCCCTCGCGCTCGCTCTCGCCGTCGCCGACCGCCCAGTCGAGCAGCCCGTCCTCGCGGGTGATCGGCAGCAGGACCCGGATGCCCCTGGCGTGCGCCCAGTCGAGGAACGGCCGGACGTCGGGTTCGTCGGGGGCGGAGAGGTACAGCGCGAGGGACTCGACCTGGCGTTCCTCGACGAACCGCTGCAGCGTCCCGGTCAGGCCGGCCGTGTCGGTCTCGCGTTCGCTGGTGGTCCTGGTGCGCCGCCGCTGCCGGAGCTCGGCCCGCAACGCACGCTTCTCGACGCCTCGGTCGGGGATCATGCCCGGGAGTCTACCGAGGCGCCGGTTGCGGCTTCCCGCCGGGACCCGCGCGAAGCCGTGTCCTCCACAGGGACGACATGCCCCGTCCAGGGGTCATCCGGTACGTTCACAGGCATGGGCTTCCAGATTTCGAAGGCCGTGATCCCCGCCGCCGGGCTGGGCACGCGCTTCCTCCCCGCCACCAAGGCCATGCCGAAGGAGATGCTGCCGGTCGTCGACAAGCCGGCCATCCAGTACGTCGTGGAGGAGGCCGTCGGCGCCGGGCTGACCGACGTCCTGATGATCACGGGCCGCAACAAGAACGCGCTCGAGAACCACTTCGACCACGTGTCCGAGCTCGAGGAGACCCTGAAGAAGAAGGGCGACCACGAGAAGCTGCAGAAGGTGAACCAGTCCACGGACCTCGCCGACATGCACTACGTCCGCCAGGGCGACCCGCTCGGCCTCGGCCACGCCGTGCTCCGCGCGAAGATGCACGTCGGCCGCGAGCCCTTCGCGGTGCTCCTCGGCGACGACATCATCGACGCCCGCGACCCGCTGCTCAAGCGCATGATCGAGGTCCAGGGCGAGAAGAACGCCACCGTCGTCGCGCTGCTCGAGGTCCCGGCCTCGCAGACGCACATGTACGGCATCGCCACGGTCGAGGAGACCGACGTCGACGACGTCGTCAAGATCACCGGCCTCGTCGAGAAGCCCCCGCAGGGCGAAGCCCCCTCGAACCTCGCCATTATCGGCCGCTACGTGATCCGCCCCGAGGTCTTCGACGTCCTCGAGAAGCAGGAGCCCGGCAAGGGCGGCGAGATCCAGCTGACCGACGCCCTGATGAAGATGGCCGGCGCCGAGGAGTGGACGGGCGGCGTGTACGGCGTCGTGTTCCGTGGACGCCGGTACGACACCGGTGACAAACTCGACTACATCAAGGCGATCGTGCAGCTCGCCTCGGACCGTGACGACCTCGGCCCGGACCTCAAGTCCTGGCTCAAGGAGTTCAACGCGGGCGAATAGCCGAACCCGTCGCCGAACGGGTCCGGGGGAGTGTCCCCCCGGACCCGTTCGTCGCTTCCGGAGGAACCACCGATGACGACGATCCCGACCCTGTCCCACGGCCGGGTCACCATCCGGCCGCTCCGGCTCCGGGACACCCGCGACCTCGACGTCGCCCTCGCGTCGAACCGCGGCTGGTTGCGCACGTGGGAGGCGACGAACCCCTCCGGGTACGCGTCGACGGACGTCCGCGGGAGCATCCGCGCGCTGCAGGCGAACGCCCGCGCCGGGCTCGGGCTGCCGTTCGCTATGGAGCTCGACGGCCGGTTCGTCGGGCAGCTGAACGTCTCCGGCATCACCTACGGCTCGCTCGCGAGCGCGTCGATCGGGTACTGGGTGGTCGAGGACGCGGCCGGGCACAACGTGACGCCGATCAGCGTCGCGCTGGCCGTCGACCACTGCTTCCGCAACGTCGGCGTGCACCGCATCGAGATCTGCATCCGTCCCGAGAACGCCCCGAGCCTCCGCGTGGTCGAGAAGCTCGGCTTCCGCTACGAGGGCCTGCGCCGCCGGTACATCCACATCAACGGCGACTGGCGCGACCACTTCTGCTTCGCCCTCGTCGCCGAGGAGGTCCGGGAGGGCGTCCTCGAGCGATGGGTCCAGGGACGGGTGCCGGCCGGTGTCGGCAGCGTGCCGCTCGCGGCCCGCGACGAGGCCGCCGTGCCGATCCACACGACGCCGCGTCCCTGACCGCGCGGCGGCCCGGCCGGGAGGCACGGCTCGGCCCCCGCTGATTCCCGTGCGACACGCGCAACACGCGTCCGGCAATCACCGGCCACGGTCGGCCGCGCCCCTACCGTTGGCGCATGGCAGGTATCGGCTCCTGGGGCGGCGGCATCGTGCTGCTCCTGGCGGCGGTGCTCTGGCTCGTCTACCTCATGCCGTCGTGGGCCGCTCGGCGCCAGTACCTCGCGACCGAGCGCAACGCGATCCGGCTCCAGCAGACCCTCCGGATCCTCGCGCAGACCGCCGAGCTGCCGGAGGAGGTCCGCGTCGAGATGAACGCGAAGTCCCTGGCCGAGGCGCAGCGCGTCGCACGGAGCGAGGAGGCGAAGCGCACCGCGATCGTCCGTGCGCACGAAGCCGCCCGGCAGCGGGAGATCACCCGTCGGCTCGCGGAGCAGGCCCCCGTGCTCGAACGCGCCGCGAACGTGCCGGCCCTGACGGCCATGCGCATGCGTCGGTCCCGGCTCGGCGCCACCCTCCTCGGCACGGTCGGGCTCGTCGTCGCCGTCGTGGTCCTCGTCACCGCGCCGCAGCTCTGGCTCGTCGCCGTCGCCGGGCTCCTGGCCGTAGGGGGATCGGCGGCCGTCCTCGCGCAGCTGCACCAGGTCGCCCGGGCACGGAAGGCGCGTGCCGCAGCGGCCGCGGCGGACACGACCCGCGCCTCCCGGCCGGCCACCGCCTGGACCGACCCGGCGCCGCCGCTGTCCGACCAGGCCCCCACGGACCCGGCTCGCGACCGGAGCTGGACCCCGAACGCCGTGCCGAAGCCGCTCTACGTGGCGCGCCCGGCGGCACCGAAGGCCGCGCCCGAGTCGTCCTCGGCGCTCGCCGCACGGCTGCGGGAACGTGTCGCGCAGGCGAAGGCCGAGGCGGACGCCGAGGCCGCGGCCGTCCGCGCCGGTGCGACCGACCCGTCGCTCGCGACCGTGTCCCGCATGCGGCCGGACGTCGAGGAGGCTGCCGCGTCGCTGTCCGCGCACGACCAGGGTCGGCTCGCCGAGCGGCTCGGACTCCGCGCGCCGGCGTCACCCGAGTCCGCTGCACCCGGGACCACTGCGGCCGACGCCGTCGCGCCCGGGACCGACGCACCCGCGGGGGAGCCGCCCGCCGCGTCCGCGCCGCCGAGCAGGTGGGCCGGGATGGGCGTCATCGACGAGGGCGGCTACCGGCAGGCCGACCTCGACGCGATCATGCGTCGTCGTCGAGCGGTCTGACACGCCCCGCGGCACGCCCGGACCCGCGCCGCGGATTTCTGTTCCCGAGCGCCCTGGTGCTAGGGTTGACGAGTCCTTGGGGCTATGGCGCAGTTGGTAGCGCGTCTCGTTCGCAATGAGAAGGTCAGGGGTTCGAATCCCCTTAGCTCCACCAGGTACACGAAGGGCCACCCGATCGGGTGGCCCTTCGTCGTTGCCGCGGTCGTCCGGGGCGCGCCGCGCGCGATGGTGCACGACGTCAGCCGGGCACGCTCGCCGTCAGGACCCCGGCCTGTGCGAGCACGCCGTGGATCGCGTTGGCCGCCTCCTCGAACGCCTGGTTGCCCCTGGCCATCCCGAGCGCACCGCCCTTCACCATCGCGCGCCCCGACCCACGGAGCAGCCGGACGACGGTCTGCCCGTCGGGGGCCACCATCACCTGCACGTCGAGGCGGGTGTGGAAGGTCCGGGCGTTCGCCATCGCGCCGATGAGGAGCGTGAGTCCGAGGCTGCCGCGGGTCGCGCGCAGTCCGCCCCGGTCGGCGTCGTCCACCGTGTAGCCCTCGCGGAGGAGGGCCTCGCGGGTGTGGGCGCCGGCGGCGACGGGGTCGGCGGCGACGAAGAAGTCGTGGCTCTCGGGCATCCGGAGGGATCCTCTCGTTCGGGGCGTACGTCGACGATCCTGCCGGATCCCCGTGCAGCACGCGAGGCACCGGGCCGCGGGTCGGGGGTGTCGCCTACCCTGGTCGTGCCATGACTCCCTCGTACACGCGCCGCACCCTGTTCTCCCTCGCCGGGGTCGCCGGCGTCGGCCTCGCGGTCGCCGCGTGCTCCTCGGGCGGCGGGACGAAGGGATCGGACACCGGGCGGTCGACGGACTCGGGGTCGGCGGCGCCCGCGACGGAGCCGACCGCCTCGCGGCTCGAGCCCGCGCAGGTCCCGCTCGCCGGCGGTGTCACGGTGACCGTGCACGGCGCGGGGCTCGGGGCGGTCCGCGGCGTGACGGTCGGGGGCATCGCCGCCCGGGACGTCCACGCGACCGCGACCACGGTGACCTTCACGGCCCCGCACCAGGCGATGTACACGGCCGGCGACGCGGACGTCGCACTCTTCGCCGAGGCCGTCGAGCCGTCCCCGTCCGCGAACCAGTCCTCTGACGGCAACGGCAGCAACGCCAACGACGGGCAGTCCGGGGCGACGCAGGACTCGTCGGCGCCGTCCCCGACGCCGACCACGGCTCCGACGCCCGACCCGACCACGGCGGTCGCGACGACCTCGCTCGCCTACGTGGCGCTCACCGCGGTCGACCGGCAGCTCGCCTACGCGATGCGGTACTGGAAGGACTACAACCTCGCGGAGTACGGCACCATGAACCCGATCGGCGGCGACTGTGCGAACTACGTCAGCCAGACCCTGATCGCGCGCGGGTGGGAGCAGCGCGACGACTGGTACAGCCGCGACGCCGGCGCCGCCCACTCGGCCACGTGGACGTACTGCCCCGCGATGGACCCGTGGCTGACCGAGCACGGCGCCGAGTTCGGGCTGACCAGGCGGTCGCTCGACGAGCGGGACAAGGTGCGGGTGGGCGACATCGTCTTCTACGACTGGAACGACAACGACTCGCCGGACCACACCACGATCGTGTCCGAGGTCTTCACCGAGCCGGACGGCACCGTCCGCATCAAGTCGGCGAGCCACAACCAGGACGGCCCCTACCGCGACCTCGACGAGATGATCACGGTGCAGCACCCCGGCGGCACGGCCTGGTTCCACACCTTCGACGCGTAGCCGCGCACCGCCCTACGGGTACCCGAGGAACCAGAGCAGCACGACGGCGACGGGCTGCAGGCACATCCCGACCACGAGCCACGCGACGGCCCGACGCCGGGTCCGAACGAACGCGTCCGACCCGAGCAGCGGCGCGGTCGGCATGAGCAGTCGGGGGAGTGACTGCTGCGGCAGGAACACCGCGACGAGGTACAGCGCGTACGCCGCCGAGAACGACCACACGTCCGTACCGAGGGCGCGGACGGACCGTCGGCTCCAGAACCACCCCGCGCTCGCGAGCACCGCGACGACGAGCACGATCCCGGCCGGCCCGAGCCACGTCCGCGCCATCGTGAACCACGGTGTGAGCGGCACGAACGGCTGCCGTCCGACGAACCCCACCCACCACGAGAGCTCGGTGTCGAGGTACGCGCCCGGCCGCCCGGTCACCGCGGAGGCGACCACGGGCCAGGCGAGACCCGCGGCCGCGACGAGCATCCCCGAGACGATCACCACCGCGCGGTCCCGCCACCGGAACCGTGGGCCGTCCCGCACCCACCGCACGACGAGGTGCACCGCGAGCGCCACCGCGAGCGCCAGAACACCCGGCTTCGTGAACGCCGCGACGACGCCGAGCGGCGCGATCCACCGGTACCGCCGACGCACGAGCGCGAGCAGCGCGGCGAAGAGGAGCAGCAGGAACAGGCTCTCCGCGTACGCGACCTGGAACAGGAATCCGGTCGGGCCGAACGCGACGAGGGCGGTCGCCCACCGTGCCGCCCGGTCGTCGCGGACCGCCCGCACGAGCCGGTACAGCACCACGCAGGCCCCGGCGCCGGCCAGGATCGCGACGAGGACGCCGGCGATCCAGAACGACCCGCCGACGACCGGCATGACCACGCGGGCGAGCCAGGGGAACACCGGCAGGAACGCCCACGCGTTCGGCAGCACGTGCCCGGCCTCGTCCACCGGGATCGTCGTCGGGTAGCCCCGTTCGGCGATGGTCCGGTAGAACGAGGCGTCCCACGAGCCGGAGAACGTGAAGAACGACGGGTCGCGTCGGTACGAGGCGAACGGCCACCCCGCCGCGGTCGCGACCGCGTACAGCGAACCGAGCAGCAGCGTGCTGAACGCACGTGACGCCAGCCACACGGTCAGTGGCACGGACCACCCGCTGTGACGCGCCTCCAGGGCGGACCGCAGCCGGGAGGCGCGGGTCGGCTCCGCGAGGTCGGTCACCGCTCGATCCTCGCACGCCGCGCGGCGGCGACCGGCTCGCGGTCGACGCGGCCGAAGCGGTCCGCCGGGCGCCACGCGACGGTCGCCACCCGCCGGTCGCGGCCCGCCGGTCGCGGCCCGCCGGTCGCTGCCCGCCGCCTCAGCGACCCGTGACCGCGCGCCGGATCCGTTCGATCGGCACCTTCGGCGTCCGGTCGGCGTTCAGCAGGCCGTTCGTCTCCTGCATGGTGTCGGTGAGCTGGGTGTAGCAGGAGCCCGCGAGGAACGTGCTCGCCCGGATCGCGTCGTACAGGCCGGTGATCCGCGCGATCCAGTCGTCGCCGTCCGAGGCCGAGGTGTAGCCCCACCCGTCCTCGCGTCGGACGTCGGGCTGGTAGTCCACGCCGCCGAACTCGGTGAGCATCACGGGCTGCCCCTCGTCGACCGCACCACCGACGAGGATCTGCCGGTCGGCCGGCCCCATCCCGCGCAGGAGGGCGGCACGGGCCGCGTCGTCGGCGTAGGTCCGGGCGAGCACGGCGCCGTCGCCCTCGTAGTCGTGGACCGAGAGGATGTCCGACGCGGGGTGCTCCCAGCCGTCGTTCGAGATCACCGGGCGGGTCGGGTCGAGGGCCCGGGCGACGTCCGCGAGGGCTCGCGCGTAGGCCTGCTGCGCCGGGTCGTCGGCGATGTGCTGCACGCCCCAGCTCTCGTTCGCGGGCACCCAGGTGACGACCGACGGGTGCGAGGCGTCGCGCTCGACGGCGTCCATCCACTCCCGAACGAGCCGCTGCACCGCGGTGGGCGAGAACGCGTACGCCCCGGGCATCTCGCCCCAGACGAGCAGCCCGAGCTTGTCCGCCCACCAGAGGAACCGCGGGTCCTCGACCTTCTGGTGGTTGCGCGCAGCGGTGAAGCCGAGCTCCTTGATGAGCTCGACCTCGCGGCGGAGCGCCTCGCGGGAGGGGGCGGCGAGGTGCGAGTCCGGCCAGTAGCCCTGGTTGAGGACGCTCCGGACGTCGTACGAGTGCCCGTTGAGCAGGAACGCGCCCTGGCCGACGGCGACCGTGCGGAGGCCGAAGTAGCTCGCGACCGCGTCGGTCGTCGCGCCGCCCGCGTCGAGAAGGCTGACGGTCGCGTCGATCAGCCGCGGGGTCTCCGGCGTCCAGACGAGCTCGTCCTCGGCCTGGCCGTTCGTCTGGCGGACGATCGGCAGGACGACGTCGACCTCGGTGTCGATCGCGCCCGACCTGGTGACGTCACCGAGCGTCGACTCGATCGTCGCGAGGTGTTCGTCGCCCGCGGCCCACCACGCCTCGACGCGCAGTCGCTCACCGCCCGGCCGGGTGCCCGCGAGCCGGACGGTCAGCCGGACGGTCGCGTGGTCGACGTTCGTCCACCGCACGGCCGCGATCGACACCGTCGGCACGGCCTCGAGCCACACCGTCTGCCAGATGCCCGTCGTCCGGCGGTACCAGATGGCGTGCGGCTCCTCGTGCCAGTCCTGCTTGCCACGGGGCTGCGTGAGGTCGAGCGGGTCGTCCTCGGCGCGGACGACGAGGGTGTGCTCGGCGTCCGGGTCGCCCGCGAGCTCCTCGGTCACGTCGAAGGCGAAGGGGGTGTGCCCGCCCTCGTGCTCGCCCACGAAGCGCCCGTCGATCCAGACCCGCGCGCGGTGGTCGACCGCGCCGAAGTGCAGCACCAGGCGGGGCCGCGCGGCCGAGTGCCCGGCGGCCGCGAGGTCGGCCGACGTGATCGTCCGGGAGTACCAGACGACGGGGTGGAAGCCGGGCTCGTCGATGCCGGACGCGACGGACTCGGGCGGGAAGGGCACGGTGATGTCCCGCGCTCCCGGGAAGCCCGCGCGCCACGCGGCGTCGTCGCCGTCGTTCCGGAACGACCACGTGCCGTCGAGGTCCGCCCACGACGGACGGAGGAGCTGGGGTCGGGGGTACGTGCCGTCCTGCTCGGTCGCGACGGGCAGGGGCGAGGGGGCGGCGTCGTTGCCGGCGAGCGTGCTCATGCCTCCATGCTGGACCGTCGCTACATCGTTGTAAAGATCCATGGGCGCGCGCCGCGTGCGCCGTGCCGACGTCGGTGTGCTCCGGGCCGTCCCCCACCTCCCCAGCGCCGGGCGCGTAGCCTCCGCGGCATGAGGGACGCTCCCACCGACCACGACCTCGCACCGTGGATCGCCGCACAGCGCTGGTACGCCGCGAAGGGGAGCGGGGGCCCGACGCTCCGCACGCTGTCCACCGACGACGACACCCGACTGGTCCTGGACGAGACCGCGACCGGCGCCGTGCTCTACCAGGCGCCCGTCGTCGTCCGTGACGGCACCCTCACCGACGCGCCCGCCGACCTCGGGTGGGTCCGGGGCCTCGCCGCGCGGATCGACGCCGGCCCGGAGTCGCTCCGCCCGATCGGCACCGTGACCGCTGCGCGCGTGCTGTCCGGCGAGCAGTCGAACACCTCGGTGATCTGCGACACGGAGTCCGGTGCCCAGGTGATCGTCAAGGTCTTCCGTGTCCTGCACCACGGCGACAACCCGGACGTCACCACGCAGCTCGCGCTCTCGGCGGCCGGCAGCACGCGGGTGCCCGCGGTGTACGGCGCGCTCCGGGGCACCTGGCCCGACCCCGGCCGACCGGACGGCACAGCCACCGGCCACCTCGCCGTCGCGCAGGAGTTCCTCGCCGGCACCCGCGACGCCTGGCGGGTCGCGCTCGACGACGCCCGCGCGGGGACGCCCTTCGCCGCCGACGCCACGCGGCTGGGCACGGCGCTCGCCGAGGTGCACCGGACCCTCGCCGCGGTCATGCCCACGACGCCCGCGACCGAGGAGCTCCGACGCGACGCGCTCACGACGATGCACGCCCGGCTCGCCGCCGCCGAACGGGAGGCCCCCGCGGTCGCCGAGCACGCCGACGCGATCCGTGCCGTCTACGCGCGGGCGGCCGGGGCGTCGTGGCCGGACCTCCAGCGCGTGCACGGCGACCTGCACCTCGGGCAGGTGCTCGCCGTCCCGGGCGAGCGCGGATGGGTGTTCCTCGACTTCGAGGGCGAGCCGCTCCGCCCCCTCGCCGAGCGGTCCGTCCCGGATGTCCCGCTGCGCGACGTCGCCGGGATGCTGCGGTCGTTCGACTACGTCGCGGGAGCGCTCGCGCACGACGCGGACCCGGTCGACACGGGCGGGTGGGCCGTCGAGGCCCGGGCGGCGTTCCTCGCCGGGTACGAGCGCGGCATCGGGGGCGACCTCGGCGCGCACCGCGAGGTCCTCGACGCCTTCGAGCTCGACAAGGCCGTGTACGAGGTCGTCTACGAGACCCGGAACCGCCCGGACTGGGTGGGCATCCCGCTCGCGGCGGTCGCGCGGCTCGCCGCGCGCAGCGCCGGCTGACGCGGGACCGGACGGACGGGAGGCCCGTGGCGGCGCCGCCACGGGCCTCCCGTCCGTCCAGCGGTCGCCTCCGCGACCCGCGCGTCAGTTGACGGGACCGGTGTACTTCTCGCCAGGGCCCTTGCCCGGAGCATCCGGGATCGAAGAGGCCTCACGGAACGCCAGCTGCACCGACCGGAGCCCGTCGCGCAGCGGGCGGGCGTGGTGGTCGCCGATCTCGGTCGCGGCGGCCGTGACCAGCCCGGCGAGCGCGGTGATGAGCTTCCGGGCCTCGTCGAGGTCCGTCTGCTCCTGCGGGTCGTCGGCGAGCCCGACCTTCACGGCCGCTGCGCTGAGCAGGTGCACCGCGACGGTGTTGATGAGCTCGACCGCCGGCACCTCCGCGATGTCACGCGCCTCGTCGGCTGCGGTGGGCTCGTTCGGCGGGGTGTCGGTCACGGTGCTCCTCTGCTAGACTCTGTCGCGGCAGATGCTGTCCGTGCGCCCTCGGGGGCTCGAACGGTGTCTTGCGAAAGAGGAGTCTCTCCCACCCGCGGCTGTGCACCACCAGGCTACCGGGTCCCCATCGCTCCGCCGGGCTCACGCACCACGAGCACGGCAGGTCGCCCCGGTCGGGGTGACGTCGGGCGGGTGCACCGGGTTCCGATCCGTGCGTCAGATCTCCTCTCTCGTGCCGGCGTCCAGGGCAGCAGCCCCGGACGGCCATCCACTTGATTGAAGGAGCTCCGCATTCCCGATCCCCGTACCAACGACCGAATCCGCGTTCCCGAGGTCCGACTCGTCGGCCCCCAGGGTGAGCAGGTCGGCGTTGTCCCGATCGCCATGGCCCTGCGTCTCGCGCAAGAAGCCGAACTGGATCTGGTCGAGGTCGCCCCGAACTCGAAGCCGCCCGTGGCCAAGATCATGGACTACGGCAAGTTCAAGTACGAGGCTGCGCAGAAGGCCAAGGAGGCTCGTCGCAACCAGGTGAACACGGACCTCAAGGAGGTCCGCTTCCGCCTGAAGATCGACAAGCACGACTACGAGACCAAGCGCAAGCGCGCCGAGGGCTTCCTCCTCGGTGGCGACAAGGTGAAGGCGATGATCCTCTTCCGCGGCCGCGAGCAGTCGCGTCCGGAGCAGGGTGTCCGACTCCTCCAGCGCTTCGCCGAGGAGATCGCCGAGTTCGGCGTCGTCGAGTCGCGTCCGACCCAGGACGGCCGCAACATGACGATGATCATCGCTCCGCTGAAGAACAAGTCCGACGTCAAGGGCGAGCAGAACGCCAAGCGTGCTGCGCAGAAGGCCGAGCGTCGTGCGTCGGAGCACGCTGCGAAGAACGGCGAGGACTCCTCCGCCGCCGGCGCGCAGCAGGCCGCACCGGCCGAGTAGGACCCCGGTCCTCCCAGCCGCGACGGCGCGGCCCCCCACCCCATCCCACGGAAAGGCACCTCCATGCCCAAGCAGAAGACCCACTCCGGGTCGAAGAAGCGCTTCAAGGTCACCGGCAGCGGCAAGATCATGAAGCAGCAGGCCGGTATGCGTCACAACCTCGAGGTCAAGAGCGCCAAGCGCAAGGCCCGCCTCAACGAGGACCAGGTCCTCGCGAAGGCCGACGCGAAGAACGTCAAGAAGCTTCTCGGCCACTGAGCCGGCGGAACGTAAAGGAATAGATCAATGGCACGAGTAAAGAGGGCGGTCAACGCCGCCAAGAAGCGCCGCGTCGTTCTCGAGCGCGCCGAGGGCTACCGCGGTCAGCGTTCGCGTCTGTACCGCAAGGCCAAGGAGCAGGTCACCCACTCCCTCGTCTACGCGTACCGCGACCGTCACGCCAAGAAGGGCGAGTTCCGTCGCCTCTGGATCCAGCGCATCAACGCTGCGTCGCGTGCGAACGGCCTGACCTACAACCGCCTCATCCAGGGTCTGAACCTGGCCGGCGTCGAGGTCGACCGGCGCATCCTCGCGGACCTCGCGGTGAACAACCCGGACACGTTCGCGGCCCTCGTCGAGACCGCCAAGAAGGCCCTGCCGGCCGACACCTCGGCCCCGAAGGCCGCGTAGTCACGCCAGCTGCACCACGAAGCCCCCGTTCCGTCCGCGGAGCGGGGGCTTCCTGCGTTCCTAGACTGGTGCCCGTGAGCGATCTCCTCGAGAACCCGAAGGCCGGCCGCGTCCGTGCCGTGGCCGCACTCGCCAAGAAGGACGTCCGCGCAGACACCGGGCTGTTCCTGCTCGAGGGGCCGCAGGCCGTGCGCGAGGCGCTCGAGTACCGCCCGGAGCTCCTCCGCGAGCTGTACGTCACGCCGACCGCGGCAGCGCGGTACGCGCTCGACGACGCACCGGTCGACACGTGGTTCGTGACGGAGCAGGTGCTCGACACCATGGCCGACACCGTCACGCCGCAGGGCGTCGTCGCGGTCTGCCAGCAGTTCCCGACGTCGGTGCGGTCGGTCTTCCCGGATCCGGCCTCCGTCGTCCCGTCGGACGGCCTGGAGGCGCGGGACGCGTCCGTCACGGATGCTCCACTCCCCGGGCTGGTCGCGATCCTCGAGCAGGTGCGTGATCCCGGCAACGCCGGCACGATCATCCGGGCCGCCGACTCCGCCGGCGCCGACGCCGTCGTGCTCACCGGGCGCTCGGTGGACCCGTACAACCCGAAGGTCGTCCGCTCGACCACGGGTTCGCTGTTCCACGTGCCGGTCTCGGTGGGCGTGACGCTCGCCGACGCGGTCGGACGGGCGAAGGCGCTCGGTTACACGGTGCTGGCGGCGGACGTGTCGGGCGACGACCTCCCGGAGGTCCGGGCGGACGGGATGCTCGACGGGCCGACCGCGTGGGTCTTCGGCAACGAGGCCCGCGGGCTGACCGACGAGGACCTCGCGCTCGTCGACCGCGCGGTGAAGGTGCCGATCTACGGGCAGGCCGAGTCGATGAACCTCGCGACGGCGGCCTCGGTGTGCCTGTACGAGAGCGCGTTCGCGCAGCGGGCTGCGGGCTCCTCCTCCACAGCCCGCTGACCCCCGGCGCTCCTCCACCGTCCGACGAGTACAGGACGGCGGTATCCCATCGGCCGGTAGGCTTGGGCCTCGTGTCAGAACACCTCGAGATCAGCGAACCGGCCGTCAGCGCCGCCGTGGACGCCGCCCTCGCGGCCGTCCGGGCCACGACGACCGTCGCCGAGCTGAAGCAGGCCAGGGCCGAGCACACCGGCGAGCAGTCGCCGTTGGCGCGGATGAACGCGTCGATGCGCAGCGTGCCGCCGGAGCAGAAGGCCGCCGCGGGCAAGCTCGTGGGTCAGGCCCGCGGTCGCGTGAACCAGGCGGTCGCCGAGCAGGAGTCCGTCCTGGCCGAGGCCGAGGAGCGCGCCCGGCTCGAGTCCGAGCGCGTCGACGTCACCGCCCTGCCGTCACGTCGCAGTCCCGGCTCGCGCCACCCGCTGTCGCTCCTCAACGACGCGGTCGCGGACATCTTCGTCGGCATGGGGTGGGAGGTCGCGGAGGGCCCCGAGCTCGAGCACGAGTGGTTCAACTTCGACGCCCTGAACTTCGACCAGGACCACCCGGCCCGTGCGATGGCCGACACGGTGTTCGTCGAGCCGGTCGACCGGCACCTGCTCATGCGCACGCACACGTCGCCCGTGCAGGTCCGCTCCCTGCTCTCGCGCGAGCTGCCGCTGTACGTCATCGCCCCGGGGCGGGTCTACCGTGCCGACGAGCTCGACGCCACGCACCTGCCGGTCTTCACCCAGGTCGAGGGCATCGCGATCGACAAGGGCCTGACGATGGCGCACCTTCGCGGCACCCTCGAGCACTTCGCCCGGCAGATGTTCGGCGCCGAGGCCCAGATCCGGCTCCGCCCGAACTACTTCCCGTTCACCGAGCCGAGCGCCGAGATGGACGTGTGGCAGCCGAACGCCAAGGGTGGCGCGCGGTGGGTCGAGTGGGGTGGCTGCGGCATGGTCAACCCGAACGTCCTGCGCGCCGCCGGCATCGACCCG
The DNA here is from genome assembly GCA_913778205.1 of uncultured Curtobacterium sp. Taxonomy (GTDB): domain Bacteria; phylum Actinomycetota; class Actinomycetes; order Actinomycetales; family Microbacteriaceae; genus Curtobacterium. The sequence continues at coordinate 13,727 of CAJYUW010000039.1, read as the reverse complement.
GACGAGTACCAGGGCTTCGCGTTCGGCATGGGCATCGAGCGGACGCTGCAGTTCCGCAACGGCCTGAACGACATGCGTGACTTCCTCGAGGGCGACATCCGCTTCTCGCAGCAGTTCGGAACGGTGGTCTGATGCGCGTCCCACTCCGTTGGCTCGGTGAGTCGGTCGACCTCCCCGAAGACGCCACCCTCGAGCACGTCCACGCGGCGCTCGTGTCGGTGGGCTTCGAGGAGGAGGCCGTGCACACCTACGACCTGACCGGCCCGATCGTGGTCGGCCGGGTGCTGTCGCTCGAGCCGGAGCCGCAGAAGAACGGCAAGACGATCAACTGGTGCCAGGTGGACGTCGGCGAGCCCGAGCCCCGCGGCATCGTCTGCGGTGCGCACAACTTCGTCGCGGGCGACCTCGTCGTCGTGACGCTGCCCGGCGCGGTCCTGCCCGGGCCGTTCCCGATCGCCGCGCGCAAGACGTACGGCCACGTGTCGGACGGCATGATCGCCTCCGCCCGCGAACTCGGACTCGGCGACGAGCACGACGGCATCCTGCGCTTCGCCGACCTCGGCATGGAGCCCGAGGTCGGCGCGGACGCCATCGCGCTCCTCGGCCTCGACGACGCCGCGGTCGAGATCAACGTCACGCCCGACCGCGGCTACGCGATGAGCATGCGCGGCGTCGCCCGCGAGTACGCGCACGCCACCGGTGCCTCGTTCCACGACCCGGTCGACCGGGTGACGCCCCGCACCGCCGAGGGCTTCCCGGTCACGATCGACGACCAGGCGCCGATCCGCGGTCGCCAGGGTGCGACGACCTTCGTCACCCGGGTCGTCCGAGGCATCGACCCGACCGTGAAGACACCGGCCTGGATGGTGTCGCGGCTGTCGCTGGCGGGTGTCCGGTCGATCTCGCTCCCCGTCGACGTGACCAACTACGTGATGTTCGAGCTCGGACAGCCCCTGCACGGCTACGACCTCGCGAAGGTCGTCGGCGGCCTCGGTGTCCGACGCGCGGCGGCGGGGGAGACCCTCGTCACGCTCGACGACGTCACGCGCACGCTCGACCCGGAGGACCTCGTCATCACCGACGGCGACGGCCCGGTCGGCCTCGCCGGCGTCATGGGCGGCGCGCGGACGGAGATCTCCGACTCGACCACCGACGTCCTCATCGAGGCGGCTGTGTTCGACCAGGTCTCGATCGCCCGCACCGCGCGTCGGCACAAGCTCCCGAGCGAGGCGTCGCGGCGGTTCGAGCGCGGCGTCGACCCGCTCGTGTCCGAGGCCGCGGCGAACCGCGCTGTCGAGCTCCTCGTCGAGCTCGCCGGGGGCACGGCCGACCCGCTCGGCTCGACCCTCGTCGACACCACGCCCCGCCCGACCGTCGCGATGCGGATCGGCCGCCCCGCCGAGCTGATCGGCGTCGAGTACACCGACGCCGAGGTCATCGACACGCTCCGCGCGATCGGCGCCACGGTCGAGGTCGACGGCGAGCTCCTGTCGGTCACCCCGCCCACCTGGCGACCGGACCTCGGCGACGACACCACGCTGGTCGAGGAGATCGCACGGATCGTCGGCTACGGCCGGATCCCGAGCGTCCTCCCCGTCGCCCCGCCCGGACGCGGACTCACCGGCCATCAGCAGGCTCGTCGCCGCGTGGCGAACGCCCTCGCCGCCGCCGGCCTGGTCGAGGTCGTCACCGCCCCGTTCGTCTCCGCCGCGACGCAGGACGCCTACCCGGGCATCGACGGCGACGGCGGACCGAGCGTCGTCCTCGCGAACGCCCTGGACAGCGAGCAGAACCGACTGCGTCGCAGCGGCCTGCCCGCGCTCGTGGACGTCGCACGGCGGAACGTGTCGCGCGGGCTCGTCGACGTCGCGGTGTACGAGACGTCCCGGGTGTTCCTGCCGACGGACGGGCACGAGCTCGGCACCGCCGACGTCCCCGCCGGTGCCGCGCTCCCGGACCGCGCGACCCTCGCAGCGCTCGACGCGTCCCTCCCGGCACAGCCCTTCCACGTGTCCGCGCTCCTCACCGGTCACCGGGTCGTGAAGCAGCCCGGTGTCGCCGCAGAGCCGTACGGCATCGCGGACGCACTCGATGCCGCGCGCCAGGTGGCCTGGGCCGTCGGCGTCGAGCTGACGGTGCGGCAGACGACGCACCCGTCGCTGCACCCCGGGCGTGCTGCGTCGCTGCTCGTCGGCGACTCGGTCGTCGGCGTCGCGGGCGAACTGCTCCCGGAACTCAGCGATGCCGCCGTCCTGCCGCGCGTGGTCGCCGTGGTGGAACTCGACCTCGACGCCCTCGTCTCGCTCGCACCCGAAGCCGTCTCGGTCGGACCGATCGAGTCGTACCCGGCCGCGACGCAGGACCTGTCCCTGGTCGTGGACGCGGACGTCCCCGCGGGCGACGTCCTCGACGTCGTCCGCTCTGGTGCAGGTGAGCTGTTGGAGTATGCTCGCCTCGTGGACGACTACCGGGGCACCGGCGTGAGCGAGGGACAGAAGTCCCTGACGTTCGCGCTGCGCTTCCGTGCCACGGACCGCACGCTGACCGCTGCCGAGGCCTCCGAGGCCCGTGACGGCGCTGTCCGACGTGCCGGCGAGCGATTCGGGGCGACCCTGCGCGACTGATCCACAGGATCACCGCCCGGGGCCGCCGCCTCCGACTCTCTCGACGACCAGTCCGACCCAAAGGTGGAATCCCATGTCCGTATCCGTCGCCGTGGCGGGAGCCTCCGGCTACGCGGGCGGTGAGCTCCTGCGCGTGCTCTCCGCCCATCCCGAGTTCGACGTCAGGACGGTGACGGCGTTCTCGAACGCCGGACAGCCGCTCATCGCCACCCAGCCACACCTGCGGTCGCTGGCCCACCTGACGCTCGCGGAGACGACGGCGGAGAACCTCCGCGGACACGACGTGGTGTTCCTCGCGCTGCCGCACGGGCAGTCCGGGGCGATCACCGCCGAACTCGACGACGACACGCTCGTCGTGGACTGCGGCGCCGACCACCGGCTCACGGACCCGGCAGCGTGGGAGGCCTTCTACGGCGGCGACTGGTTCGGTGCCTGGACCTACGGAATGCCCGAGCTCCTGCACGCGGCCCCGAAGCCCGGCTCGGCCGACGAGTGGCGCGACGAGGACGACATCGCGACCCAGGGGCGGCAGCGTTCGGCACTGTCCGGCACGAAGCGGATCGCGGTGCCCGGGTGCAACGTCACGGCGGTCACGCTCGGCATCCAGCCGGGCATCCAGGCGGGGCTGGTCGAATCGGACGACATCGTCGCCGTCCTGAGCGTCGGACCGAGCGGCGCCGGCAAGAAGCTCGCGAACACCTACCTCGCGTCCGAGATCATGGGCTCCGCCAGTGCGTACGGCCTCGGCGGGAAGCACCGGCACATCCCGGAGATCCAGCAGAACCTGCAGGTCGCCGGCGCCTCGGACGTCACCATCTCCTTCACGCCGGTCCTCGTCCCGATGTCGCGTGGGATCCTCGCCACGACGACCGCGAAGCTGGCGCCGGGCGTCAGCGCGCGCGACGTCCGGCTCGCGTGGGAGCAGGCGTACGCCGACGAGCCCTTCGTGCACCTGCTGCCCGAGGGCGAGTTCCCCCGGGTCGCGGACACGATCGGTGCGAACACGTGCCTGGTCGGCATCGCAGTCGACGAGGCCGCCGGTCGGGTGGTCGCGATCAGCGCGCTCGACAACCTCGCGAAGGGCACCGCCGGGGCAGCGGTCCAGTCCACCAACATCGCCCTGGGCTTCCCCGAGACCCTCGGCCTGAGCGTGGACGGAGTCGCACCGTGACCAACCCAGACCAGCACGACGCGGGCCAGCACGACGCGGGCCAGCACGACGTGGGCCAGCACGACGTGGGCCATCACGACGGAGCCGGGGCGGGCCTCCCGGCCGGGTCGACCGGACAGGGGGTCACCGCGGCCGCGGGGTTCCGCGCCGCCGGCGTCACCGCCGGACTCAAGGCGAGCGGCAAGCCCGACGTGGCCCTCGTCGTCAACGACGGCCCGGAGGCGGCGGTCGCCGCCGTCTTCACGAGCAACCGCGCGCAGGCGCACCCCGTCACCTGGTCGAAGCAGGTCGTCGGGGACGGCATCGCGCGGGCGGTCGTGCTCAACTCGGGCGGCGCGAACTGCTTCACCGGGCCGTTCGGCTTCCAGACCACCCACCTGACCGCCGAGGCCGTCGCCGGGGAACTCGGCATCGGCGCCGGCGACGTGGTCGTCTGCTCGACCGGCCTCATCGGCGTGGGCGACCAGACCTTCCGCGACAAGGTGCTCTCGGGGGTCGGGCTCGCATCCGCCGCGCTGTCCCCGACGGCCGGCCTCGATGCCGCGACCGCGATCATGACGACCGACACGAAGCCGAAGCAGTCGGTCGTGACCGAGGACGGCTGGACGGTCGGCGGCATGGCCAAGGGCGCGGGGATGCTCGCGCCGGGCCTGGCGACGATGCTCGTGGTGATCACGACCGACGCGCTGCTCTCGTCCGACGAGCTCGACCAGGCACTCCGCGCGGCCACGCGGGTCACCTTCGACCGGGTCGACTCCGACGGCTGCATGTCGACGAACGACACGGTCGTGCTGATGTCCTCCGGGGCCAGCGGTGTCACACCAGAGGTCGGCGACTTCCAGGAAGCCCTGACCGCCGTCTGCGCCGACCTCGCGAAGCAGCTCCAGCAGGACGCCGAGGGCGCCAGCCACGACATCGCGATCGAGGTCGTCGGTGCCGTGAGCGAGGACGATGCCGTGACCGTCGGCCGGAGCGTCGCGCGGAACAACCTGTTCAAGGCGGCCGTCTTCGGCAACGATCCGAACTGGGGCCGGGTGCTCGCGGCGATCGGCACCACCGACGCCGAGTTCGACCCGTACGCGGTCGACGTGAGCATGAACGGTGTCCGGGTGTGCCACGCGGGCGCTCCGGACGAGCCGAGCGACACCGTCGACCTGACCGGCCGTGAGACCCACGTGCTCATCGACCTCGGGGTCGGGCCGTTCGCGGCGACGATCCTGACGAACGACCTCACGCACGACTACGTCCACGAGAACAGCGCGTACTCCAGCTGATGAGCGACCACGACCTGACCAAGGAAGAAGAGCACGAGCTCGCCGCCGTCAAGGCCGCGACGCTCATCGAGTCCCTGCCCTGGCTGAAGCGGTTCTCGGGCAAGGTCGTCGTCGTCAAGTTCGGCGGCAACGCGATGATCAACGAGGACCTCAAGCGGGCGTTCGCCGAGGACATGGTGTACCTCCGGTACGCCGGTCTGCACCCGGTCGTCGTCCACGGCGGCGGTCCGCAGATCTCGGCGGCGCTCAAGGAGCAGGGCATCGAGTCCGAGTTCCGGGGCGGCTACCGCGTCACCACGACCGAGGCGATCACCGTCGTCCGCGACGTTCTGGCCGGCGAGGTGAACCGCGAGATCGTCGAGCTGATGAACGAGCACGGCGACGGTCTCGCGGTCGGGGTCTTCGGCGACGGCGGCTCCCTGTTCACCGGCGAGAAGAAGGGCGTCGTCGTCGACGGCGAGCACTTCGACCTCGGGCACGTCGGCGACATCACGCACGTCGACCCGTCCGGTGTCCTCGCCGCGATCGAGGCCGGCCGCATCCCGGTCGTGTCGAGCATCGCGATCGACGACGCCCACCCCGACCAGGCGCTCAACGTGAACGCCGACGCCGCGGCCGGAGCCCTCGCGATCGCGCTCAAGGCGGCGAAGCTCATGATGCTCACGGACGTCCCCGGGCTCTACCGGAACTGGCCGGACCGCGACTCCATCGTCGACCTCATCGCCGTCGAGGAACTCCGGGAGCTCCTGCCCTCGCTCGAGTCGGGGATGATCCCGAAGATGACCGCGTGCCTCGACGCCGTGGTCGGCGGGGTCGGTGGCGCGACGATCATCGACGGTCGCATCCCGCACTCGATCCTCCTCGAGGTCTTCACCCTCCGCGGCGCGGGCACCGAGGTGATCCCGGACCCGAGCCGACGTACCGAGAACCAGATGACCCACGCCGAGATCGGCCGACGCGTCGCCGTGTCCGCCGCGACCGACGCGGCGGGCCGCACGACCGCCGGCAAGCACGAAGCCACGACCGAGAAGGGGCACGAGCAGTGAGCACCGAGACGCAGACCCAGACCTGGAACGACCGGTTCGGGGCGTCGCTCATGCGATCCCTGACCCCGCCGAAGATCATGCTCGAGCGCGGCCAGGGCTGCCGGGTGTGGGACGTCGACGGCAACGAGTACCTCGACTTCCTCGCCGGCATCGCCGTGAACTCCCTCGGGCACGCACACCCCGCGCTCGTCGAGGCCGTCGCCGACCAGGCGGCCAAGCTCGTGCACGTCTCGAACTACTTCGCGACGCCGCCGCAGCTCGAACTCGCCGAGCGGCTCAAGCGCATCACCGGTGCGGGCGAGGCCGGCCGGGTGTACTTCGGCAACTCCGGGGCCGAGGCGAACGAGGCCGCGTTCAAGCTCGCTCGCCTGAACCGGGGCGCGGACGGGAGCAAGACCCGGATCCTCGCGCTGAAGCAGGGGTTCCACGGCCGGACGATGGGCGCACTGGCGCTGACCGGCAAGCCCGCGCTCCAGGAGGACTTCCTGCCGATGGTCCCCGGGGTCGAGCACGTCGACTCCACGGTCGAGGCCCTGGAGTCCGCGTTCGACGACCACGTCGCAGCGCTCATCCTCGAGCCGATCAAGGGCGAGGCCGGCGTCGTCGACCTGCCGGAGGGCTTCCTGCTCGCCGCCCGTCGGCTGACCCAGGAGCACGGCGCGCTGCTCGTCCTCGACGAGATCCAGACCGGGGTGGGGCGGACCGGCAACTGGTTCACCTACCAGGGCCACGGTTTCACCCCGGACGCCATCACGATCGCCAAGGGCATCGCCGGCGGGTTCCCGATCGGCGCCCTCGTCACGTTCGGCTGGGCGTCCGACCTGTTCTCCGCCGGACAGCACGGCTCGACCTTCGGTGGCAACCCGCTCGGCACCCGCGTCGCGAACGCCGTGCTCGAGGAGATCGAGCGCGCCGACCTCGTCGCCGGAGCGGTGGCGAAGGGTGAGCGCCTCCGAGCCGGCATCGCATCGATCGGTTCGCCGCTCGTCCAGGAGGTCCGTGGCAGCGGGCTGCTCATCGGCGTCGGGCTGACCGGCCCCGTGGGACCCGCCGTCAACCAGGCCGCGCTCGACCGCGGTCTGATCATCAACGCCCCGAACGAGTCGAGCCTGCGCATCGCGCCGCCGCTCATCGTGTCCGACGCCGAGATCGACGAGTTCGTGTCGATCCTCGCCGAGAGCCTCGCGGCCGTCGCCGCCGAGCAGGAGCCGAACGCATGACCCGCCACTTCCTCCGCGACGACGACCTCAGCCAGGCCGAGCAGTCCGCGATCCTCGACCTCGCCGCGCAGATGAAGGCCGACCGCTGGGCCGCGAAGCCCCTCGCGGGGCCGCAGTCCGTCGCGGTGATCTTCGACAAGTCGTCCACCCGGACCCGGGTGTCCTTCCACGTCGGCATCTCCGACCTCGGCGGCAGCCCGCTCGTCATCACGACCGCGAACAGCCAGCTCGGCGGCAAGGAGACCCCGTCGGACACCGCGCGCGTGCTCGAGCGCATGGTGTCGGCGATCGTCTGGCGCACCTACGCGCAGTCCGGGCTCGAGGAGATGGCCGCCGGCACGCGCGTCCCCGTCGTGAACGCCCTGTCCGACGACTTCCACCCCTGCCAGCTGCTCGCCGACCTCCTCACGATCCGCGAGCACCGCGGCGCGCTCGCGGGCCAGACCGTGGCGTTCATCGGTGACGGTGCGAGCAACATGGCGCAGTCGTACCTGCTCGCCGGCGCGACCGCGGGCATGCACGTCCGCGTGGCAGCGCCGGAGTCGTTCGCGCCGGCTGCGTCGGTCGTGACCGACGCCGAGGAGCGCGCTGCCGTCACGGGCGGCTCGGTCCTCGTCGTCACCGACCCGGTCGCAGCCGTCGCCGGCGCGGACGTCGTCGTCACCGACACCTGGGTCTCGATGGGCAAGGAGGACGAGAAGCAGGCGCGACTCGACACCTTCGCCGGGTACCGCGTGGACGACGAGCTGATGGCGCACGCCGCCGACGACGCCGTCTTCATGCACTGCCTGCCCGCCGACCGTGGCTTCGAGGTCACGGCCGAGGTCATCGACGGCCCGCGCAGCATCATCTGGGACGAGGCGGAGAACCGTCTGCACGCGCAGAAGGCGCTCCTCGCCTGGCTCCTGGCAGCGAACGCAGCCGAACCGGCCGAGGCCACGGCTCTGGCCACCACCAACTGACACCCCCACCCCCAAGGAGAAACCACATGGCAGACCGCGTCGTACTGGCGTACTCCGGAGGACTCGACACCTCCGTCGGCATCGGCTGGCTCAAGGACGCCACCGGCAAGGACGTCGTCGCGCTGGCGGTCGACGTCGGCCAGGGCGGCGAGGACATGGACGCCATCCGTCAGCGCGCGCTCGACTGCGGCGCCGTGGAGTCGGTCGTCGTCGACGCGAAGGACGAGTTCGCCGACGACTACCTCGTGCCCGCCCTCAAGGCGAACGCGCTCTACCAGAAGCGCTACCCGCTCGTGTCCGCGCTGAGCCGCCCGCTCATCGCGAAGCACCTCGCCCTCACCGCGAAGCAGCTCGGCGCCGACAGCGTCGCGCACGGCTGCACGGGCAAGGGCAACGACCAGGTCCGCTTCGAGGCCGCCGTCGCCGCGATCGCCCCCGACCTGACGAGCGTCGCCCCGGTCCGCGACCTCGCGCTCACCCGCGACAAGGCGATCGTCTACGCGAACGAGCACAACCTGCCGATCGAGCAGTCGAAGAAGTCGCCGTACTCGGTGGACCAGAACGTCTGGGGCCGCGCGGTCGAGACCGGCTTCCTCGAGGACCCGTGGAACGCCCCGATCGAGGACCTCTACTCGTACACGCAGGACCCGACGGTCCCGCGTGACGCCGACGAGGTGACGATCACCTTCGAGCAGGGCGTCCCGGTCGCGATCGACGGCCAGCGCTTCAGCGTCCTCCGCATCGTGCAGGAGCTCAACGCCCTCGCCGGCAAGCACGGCGTCGGCCGCATCGACGTCGTCGAGGACCGCCTCGTCGGCATCAAGTCGCGCGAGGTCTACGAGGCCCCGGCCGCGATGGCCCTCATCGCCGCGCACGAGGAGCTCGAGAGCCTCACCCTCGAGCGCGACGTGAACCGCTACAAGCGCGGCATCGAGTCGGAGTGGGCCGACCTGGTCTACGACGGCCTCTGGTTCGGCGGTCTCAAGCGCAGCCTCGACGCCTTCATCGACCACACGCAGCAGCACGTGTCGGGCGACATCCGCCTGCAGCTGCACGGTGGTCGGGCGACGGTCACGGGTCGCAAGTCGGAACAGAGCCTCTACGACTTCGACCTCGCGACGTACGACACCGGCGACACGTTCGACCAGTCCCTCTCGAAGGGCTTCATCGAACTGTGGTCGCTGCCGAGCAAGATCTCGGCACGCCGCGACGCCGCCAACTAGCCGCCCCGGTGCGGCGGGGCCGGTCGGTCCCGCCGCCCCACCGGGGCCGGTCGGTCCCGCCGCCCCACCGGGACCGGTCGGTCCCGCCACACCGGTCTGGAGGCGCGACCCGCCTCCGCCTCGCCGCCTGCGTCCACGGGGACGCACGCGCAGCTCTCCGACCACCCCCCGACACACGCGCAGCACCCCGCACCACCCGCCGACACCACCAGCAGGACGACATGACCGACGCGACCCCGCACGCCAAGACCGACGCCACCAACACCGGCGCCCTCTGGGGCGGCCGCTTCGCGGACGGTCCGAGCGCCGAGCTCGCCGCCCTGTCGAAGTCGACGCACTTCGACTGGCAGCTCGCCCCCTACGACATCGCCGGGTCCCGCGCCCACGCCCGGGCACTGCAGCGCGCCGGTTACCTGACCGAGGACGAGCTGGAGCGCATGCTCGCCGGCCTCGACCGTCTCGCGGACGCGCACGCGACCGGCGAGCTGCAGCCGGACGACTCCGACGAGGACGTCCACGGCGCCCTCGAACGGCTGCTCATCGCCGACCTCGGGCCGGAACTCGGCGGGAAGCTCCGCGCCGGTCGGAGCCGCAACGACCAGATCGCCACGCTCGGCCGCATGCACATGCTCGACCACGGTCGGCGCATCGGGCACCTCGTGATCGACCTCGTGGACGCGCTCAGCCAGCAGGCGAACGAGCACCCGGGCGCGATCATGCCCGGCCGGACCCACCTGCAGCACGCACAGCCGGTGCTCCTCGCGCACCACCTGCTCGCGCACGCCTGGCCGCTCGTCCGCGACCTCGAACGCCTCCGCGACTGGGCCGCCCGCGCGAGCGTCAGCCCCTACGGCGCCGGCGCCCTCGCCGGCAGCTCGCTCGGCCTCGACCCGACGGCGATCGCGACCGAGCTCGGGTTCGACCGGCCCGCGGACAACTCGATCGACGCGACTGCCGGCCGTGACGTCGTGGCGGAGTTCGCGTTCGTCCTCGCGCAGATCGGCATCGACGTCTCCCGTCTGGCAGAGGAGGTGATCCTCTGGAACACGAAGGAGTTCGGATTCGTCCGGCTGCACGACGCGTTCTCGACGGGGTCGAGCATCATGCCGCAGAAGAAGAACCCCGACATCGCGGAGCTCGCGCGGGGCAAGGCCGGGCGGCTCCTCGGCAACCTGACCGGTCTGCTCGCCACGTTCAAGGCCCTGCCGCTCGCGTACAACCGCGACCTGCAGGAGGACAAGGAACCCGTCTTCGACTCCGTCGAGCAGCTCGAGGTCCTGCTCCCGGCCTTCACCGGGATGATCGCGACGCTGACGTTCGACACCGACCGGATGGCCGAGCTCGCGCCGCAGGGCTTCTCGCTCGCGACCGACGTGGCCGAGTGGCTCGTCCGCCAGGGCGTCCCCTTCCGCGACGCCCACGAGGTCTCCGGAGCACTCGTCCGGTTCTGTGAGGAACGCGGCATCGAGCTCGACGACCCCACCGACGAGGAGTACCGCGCCGTCTCCGGCCACCTCACCCCGGAGGTCCGCTCGGTCCTGACGATCGAGGGCAGCGTGTCCTCCCGCGCGGGTGTCGGCGGGACCGCTCCCGAGCGCGTCGCCGAGCAGCTCACCACCATGACCCAGCGCGTCCGCGTCCTGGCGGAGGGCGCGCCCTTCACCCGGTGACCGACGCGCTCCGGCGGCTGCTGCAGGAGCCGGCCCCGGTCTCGGCGCCGGCCCTGCTCGGTGCGACGGTCGCGGGCCGCGGCGTCGCGATCCGCATCACCGAGGTCGAGGCCTACCACGGCCCGAGCGACCCGGGTTCGCACGGGCACCGGGGGATGACCGAGCGCAACCGGCACCTCTTCGGGCCGCCCGGCACGCTCTACGCCTACCGCTCCTACGGCATCCACACGTGCGTCAACGTCGTCAGCGGTGCCGAGGGCACCTCCGCCGGGTCGCTCCTCCGCGCCGGCGAGGTCGTCGCGGGCATCGCCACCGCCCGTGCGCGCCGTGGCACCCGTCCCGCCGACGTCGCGCTCGCCCGGGGCCCCGGCAACCTCGGCGAGGCGCTCGGGGCCGTGCTCGGCACCGACGACGGCACGTCGCTCCTCGACGGGTCCGGCCCGTTCGTGCTCACCCTGGCACCCGGCCTGGAGGCACGGCTCGCCGCCGCCCCGCCGGCTGCGGTCGTCGCGGAGCTCCTGTCCGAGACCGACGCCACGGGCGTCCCGCACATCTCGCGGGGGCCGCGCACGGGCGTCGGCGGCATCGCCGGCGGCGCGCGCTTCCCCTGGCGGTTCTGGCTGACGGGCGACCCGACGGTCTCGACGTACCGACGACACAAGGGTGCCCTCGACTAACGGAGCGGCGCCGCGCCTCGCGGCCGCTACGATTGCCGGGTGTCCAGTGATACCGCGCTCGATGTCCTGACGCGCCAGCAGAACGACCCCACCTTCGCCTCGGTGTGGGACGAACTGCGCTGGCGTGGTCTGGTGCACGTCTCGACCGACGAGACGGCACTCAAGGAGGCCCTCGACGGCGAGCCGATCACGTACTACTGCGGCTTCGACCCGACCGCGCCGTCCCTGCACTGCGGCAACCTGCTGCAGCTGCTGACCTTGCGGCGCATCCAGCTCGCCGGGCACAAGCCCCTCGCGTTGGTGGGCGGCTCGACCGGGCTCATCGGCGATCCGCGACCGACCGCAGAGCGCACGCTGAACACCCCCGAGACCGTCGCCGACTGGGTCGAGCGGCTGCGTGGACAGGTGTCGCGGTTCCTCAGTCCGGAGGGCGACAACGGCGTCCGCCTGGTGAACAACCTCGACTGGACCGCGCCCCTGTCGGCGATCGACTTCCTGCGTGACATCGGCAAGTACTTCCGCGTCAACTCGATGCTCAAGAAGGACGCCGTCGCCGCGCGACTGAACTCCGACGCGGGGATCAGCTACACCGAGTTCAGCTACCAGATCCTGCAGGGTCTCGACTACCGCGAGCTCTTCCGGCAGTACGGGTGCACCCTGCAGACCGGCGGCTCCGACCAGTGGGGCAACCTGACCTCGGGGACGGAGCTGATCAGGCGAACCGAGGGTGCCACGGTGCACGCGCTCGGGACCCCGCTCATCGTGAACTCCGACGGCACGAAGTTCGGCAAGAGCGAGGGCAACGCGATCTGGCTCGACCCGGAGATGACGTCGCCGTACGCGTTCTACCAGTTCTGGCTCAACACCTCGGACGCCGACGTGGTCGAACGGCTGCGGCAGTTCACGTTCCTGTCGCGGGCCGAGGTCGAGCGGCTCGAACAGGCCGTCGCCGACGAGCCCTTCCGGCGGGAGGCCCAGCGGACCCTGGCGTTCGAGGTGACCGCCGTGGTGCACGGGGTCGAGGCGACGCAGGCCGCGATCGACGCCGCCGCGGCACTGTTCGGCAACGGGGACCTCACGACGCTCGACGAGCACACCCTCCGGTCGGCGATCGCAGAGCTCCCGGGGTCGACCACGCTGCCCGCCGACGCCGACGTGGCGAAGGCCCTCGTCGAGACGGAGCTCGTCAAGTCCCTCGGGGAGGCGCGTCGGGCGATCGACCAGGGCGGCGTGTACGTGAACAACGCTCGAGCCGAGGACGCCACCGCCCGCTTGTCCGACCTGGCGCTGCCCGGGGGAGTGGTCGTGCTCCGTCGTGGCAAGAAGACCCTCGCCGGCGTGACGATCGCCTGATCGACCTCGCTCGTCGACGCCCGGTTCCCCTGTGGGAGCCGGGCGTCGCTGCGTTCCGGAGCCCATGTTGCACAACGCGACACGCCCGGGAAGTGCGGCCGGTTGGCGCTCCCCGTAGTCCGCACGTAGAGTTCTTACTCGTCACCCCAAAGGTGCGGCGGAGCGGCTGGAGCGAGAGCCCAGAGCCTGCCGGCCTCAAGCGGGACCATCCTCCACTGAAGTTCAGAACCGGCCTTGCGCTGGATCGCTTCGACGCCTAGGATGACAACTCCACCGGTTCTCTCCCGAGAGGGATGAGCCACTGGGCCTTCTGGTCCGACGACACACCGGTGGTCAAGCCAAAAATGAAAGCCTCTCTGGCGGAACCTCTTCGTGGGGTCGAGTGGGGAGTGCGTCTGGTCCTTGAGAACTCAACAGCGTGCACATTGTCAATGCCAATTTTATTGACCCCGTGCGTGATCGGTTTCGGCCGTGATCGTCGGAGACAATTCCTTTTGGATTGAAGAT